>JACZJC010000057.1 GCA_014860745.1 Anaerolineales bacterium | reverse complement strand
GCCCACCCTCGAATCCCTGCCTGCCACAACCGCTCCTGAAACCAACATCCCTGCACCCACAAACACCAGCCCTGCTGTCCAGGCGGCAGCCACCTCTCGTGGACCCAACCTCGAAGCCACAGACCCAACCACGGTCAATCTGGCATCCGGCCAACTGCAGCTTGTGGAATTCTTCCGCTTCACCTGAGGTACCTGCCGCTCCATGGCGCCCATGGTTCATGGGCTTGAAGTAGAATATTACGGCAAAGTCAAATTCACCTATCTCGATGCCGACGATCCCCGGACAGACGTTTTTCAGCAGACTCTCGGCTTTTATTACCAGCCTGAGTTCTACCTGCTGGATGCAAACGGGAACTTGATCAAGAAGCTGATCGGTTTTATCTCGGAAGAGGAATTCAGAAAATTGTTCGATGAAAATTTGTAAATTTGACAACCTGCCGATATCGGCAGGTTGTTTATTTAAACCCCATATCCCATAAACAAAAGGCAGAACGGTTATTACATCCGTTCTGCCTTTTGTTTACCCTACATGCTAAACGGTATTACCGTTATATTTTTTGGCATCTGCAATGGCTTTACTCACATTTACGAATGGGAGCAAGATCAAGCCCATGACGAAGAAAAAGATCAAAGATAAAATGGCAATTCGAAGATTGCCGAATATTTGATTTGCGAGGCCGAACACCAACGGACCGATCCACGAAGTTCCGCGTTCGCTGATCTCATAAAAAGAGAAGAATTCGGCTTCTTTGCCGTTGGGGATCATTTGAGCGAATAAACTTCGGCTGATGGCTTGCGAGCCGCCCATCACCAGGGCAATGAAAACGCCGAGAATGAAAAATTCGGTCACGCGCCCTTCGCCCTTTAAGCCGCCATAGGCATAAATTACAACTCCGGCCCAGATAACAAGGCTGACCACAACAGATTGTTTTGCGCCGATCCATCCGGCGAGTTTGCCCCAGAACAAAGCTCCAAAGAAGGCAACGAATTGGATCATTAGAATAACGGCGATCAAAGTCTGTTGGTCAAGTTCCAGCCCGCCCTGAATCAGAGGCGCGGCGGCAAATGTCGAAGAAATGGCGATCACCGTTTGAATCCCGTCGTTGTATAAAAAGTATGCCAGCAGGAATTTCAAGGTTTCAGGAAAGTGTTTAACTTGGCTGAAAGTTTTTTTCAATTGCTTGAAACCGATGCTTGCATAGGTCTCGCCAGTTGGCAATGACCGCGCCGCATGGCGCGGACGTAGTCTTGCCCACGTAATAAAAGAAAACCCAAGCCACCAAACACCGGCCGAAGCAAGGTTGATGCGCACTGCCAGGTCGCCGGGCACGCCAATGTCTTCACTGAAAATGAAGAACGCCAAGTTGAGCGCAAGCAGGATGCCGCCGCCCAGGTAGCCCATGGCCCATCCATAGGAAGAGACGCGATCCCTTTCCTCTTCACTGGCGATGTCTGGCAGGTAGGCATTGTAAAAAACAATGGCCGCGCCGAATGACAGGTTCGCCACAATAAATAAAACGCCGCCCAGCCACCACAAGTTTCCAGTGAGCAGGAACATCAGGATGGTCGCAACCGCGCCGATGGTCGCAAAGATCTGCATCATGCGCTTCCGCAAATGGGAATAATCTGCAATGGCGCCGAGGATGGGCAGGAACAAGACCTGCATGCCAACAGAAAAGGAAATACAATAAGGGAGGAAGGAATCAGGCGCGACTGGGATTCCAAAAAATGAAACGGTGGAAGTCCCTGCTGCTTCTGCTGCGATGCGGGCGAGCCTGGCCACGTATGGCCCCAGGAACACTGTCCCCACTGTTGTGCTGAACGCTGAGTTGGCCCAGTCGTACATGGCCCAGCCAAAGATCTCTTTCCGGTTATTCACTAATGCTTCCGTTGCCATGATTCCTCCGCGAGTTATAAGATGGTTTGGTTCTGGGATATGTGCCAGTATAAGGAGTTTTATCCCGACTGTAAAGTAGCCAAATGTTGGGGATTTATAAACCTCGCCCGTTTCCTGCTTGACCCTCAACCTGCTCCGCGCTAAAATGCTGTTCCTACTCTGGAGCATTAATTCATGTTTGAAACCCTCACCGGACGACTCAACAAAATTTTCGATCAACTCCGCCGCCGCGGAAAACTCTCCGAAGCGGACGTGGATGCAGCGATGCGTGAAGTGCGCCTGGCACTGCTCGAAGCGGACGTGCATTTCAGTGTTGTAAAAACTTTTATAGCCAAAGTCCGCGAGCGTGCCGTGGGCGCGGAAGTATCGAAGGCGTTAAACCCGGGCCAGCAGGTAATCAAGATCGTAAACGAAGAGATCATCAGCATGTTGGGCGAGCCCGTATCGTTGAATCTCACAGGACCGAAACCCCGCGTGGTGATGATGGTTGGTTTGCAAGGCGCGGGCAAAACCACAGCCGCAGGCAAACTGGCTCGTTTGATGAAATCAAAAGGCGAGCGCGTCTTGCTGGTGGCAGGCGACCCGTATCGCCCCGCCGCTGTGAAACAGTTGCAGCAACTTGGCGAACGCCTCGATGTAGAAGTGGAAGCCGATACTTCCATTACCCCGCCGCAGCTTGCAAAGCGAGCGTTAGACAAAGCGGATAAGGGTGGATTCAGCCTGATGATCGTGGATACAGCTGGTCGGTCGCAGTTGGATGCGGAATTGATGGGCGAGTTAAAAGCCATCGCTGGAAACGTCAACCCTGTGGACACGCTGCTTGTCATCGACTCGATGATCGGTCAGGAGGCCTTGAACATCGCGCAGGGATTCAAAGATGCGATCAACCTCACAGGCCTCATCCTCACCAAAATGGACGGCGACTCGCGCGGCGGCGCGGCTATCTCCATCCGTTCGGTGACAGGTATTCCCATTAAATTTATTGGTACGGGTGAAAAGCTCGACGCGTTGGAGATGTACGATCCCTCGCGTTTGTCCTCCCGCATTTTAGGCATGGGTGACATGATCGGCCTGATCGAAAAAGCCGAAGCAGCCTATGTGGGACAGGACATGGACGAGCAGGCTCGGCAGGCTCAAAAAATGATGAAGGGTCATTTCTCATTGGAGGACTGGCTTGAGCAAATGAAGCAGATGAAAAAGATGGGACCGCTCGCACAGATCATGGATATGCTGCCCGGTCAAATGGGACAAGCCGCACGCGGCATCGACCCGACACTGATTGAGAAGAATTTCAAGCAATCCGAGGCCATCATCAACTCGATGACGCTCAAAGAACGGCGCGACCCTGACCTGTTGAATGCCTCACGCCGACGCCGCATTGCTGCTGGTTGTGGCATGGAAGTGCAGGATGTGAACCGCCTGATCAAGCAATTCCGCGAAGCGCAGAAGATGATGAAGATGCTTCAAAAGACAGGGGGCAAGGGACTGGGGAGGATGTTTGGATAGTGTAGTTGGGTAATTGCTTAGTTTGATCGTCGCGTGGTCGGTTCGTGGAAGCCTGCTTGAAGTCAATTTGGAATGAGCAGGCGGCTCCATGAAGTGAAGCACTCTGTAAGTTAGCCCTGAGGTGAAGATAATTCACAAAACAGAGGGAATAGGTCACTTGTCAGATGAGGTTCTCTTTTTGTTCCTGATATTTTTTCGCAGAAGAACCAAAGCGGCACCAAATAACGTTAGTAGTGATAGGGTGATTGAATCATTTTCTGTCCAGAAAACAGGAATGGAGTATTTAAGTGAAAGGGAATGCTTAGTGTTGAGGTACTTTAAATCCTCCAAATCATGGGTAAATATTGAATTTCCTGAGCAAATACTGGTAACCCAATAATTTCCAGGAATTCCGTATCCATAGCCTGCGTAAATTAGATATTCTTCGTTTTGTGAAAATGAATAACCGCAATCGCCCCCTCCACGCCCTGTGTTGACACTGACATATGTAGATTCAATTCCTTTCCAGGAATTAGTCACTTTGAAAAAAATGCTAAACCCCAATCTCTTTTCGTCATTACGAACAAATTTATAAAAGAAATAGCCGGGTTGATCTAGTCGGTATAAAATATGATCCGCTGTAGAATAAAAGGGTGAGTAATTGTCGGCAATCCTCACTACCTTACCTGCAAAAACAGCATCATGAATGGCGAAATTTTCGGGAATGGTGATATCTGCTACGCACGAACAGGCATAAGCGATTGATGGTTGAGTGAATAAATTAAGAACAACAAGCAGACAGATCACAAGGCGAATGAGGTTAGAGACAATTTTCATTTTGTGTTTCAATCTCTTGGTATTTTACACTGTCTGGACAGAAAAAAAATAAAGGGTGATCTCCTTCCAAGTGTTGATTTTGTCATCCCACATCCCACAAATAAATAGTATTTCCTCTTTTTCTCTGGTAAAATACAGCCCGACGATTTCAGCCCGCACAGCCTCTCTGGTGCCTGTCTGAAATGTAAAACATTCTAAAGGAGTAAGTACAACATGGTTCGAATTCGTTTACGTCGTATTGGTCTCAAAGGCCAACCCACGTACCGCCTGGTGGCTGCTGACAAGGAGTCACCGCGCGATGGCCGCTTTTTGGAAATTCTGGGTGTCTACAACCCCCGCACCAACCCCGCGACAATTCATTTAAAGGAAGACCGCATCTTCCATTGGATGAAGAATGGCGCCCTGCCCACCGAATCTGTGGCGCAGATCTTCAAGTCCTCTGGCACGCAGGAACGCTTTGAACGCTTCAAGAAGGGCGAGTCCATCGATACCCTCGTGGCTGAAGCCGCCGAGGCTGAGACCAAACGCGCTGCGCCCGTGAAGACCCGCAGGGATTAATTTCCCTCCCCACTAGCCCCTCTCTCGCTTCGAGAGAGGGGAACTGGATGCAATTATGAAAGACCTCATTGAATACATCGCCAAGGCCCTCGTGGAGCACCCCGACGAGGTCAGCGTGACGCAGAGCAATGGCAGCCGAGTCCGCATCGAGCTGAGCGTCGCCAAAGATGACATGGGGCGGGTCATCGGCAAAGGCGGCAAGGTGGCAAACTCCATTCGCACACTGCTGCGAGTGGCAGCCGAACGAAAGGGCAAGCAAGCCACGCTGGATGTAACGGAACCCTAAATGGCAACAGAAAAACAGCCAGGCTCGCCAAAAGGCGAGTCTATTTATTTAGCGATCGGGTATCTCCGCCGCCCGCATGGGGTCAACGGCGAGATCATCATGGATCTGCACACCGATTTCCCCGAACGGATTAAATCGGGACGCAAAATCTACATCGGTGAAAAGCACGAGTCTGCCACCATTGGCACCGTCCGCGAGCATGGGAATGGATTGCTCGTCAAAATACGCGGGTATGATTCACCCGAAGATATTGGGCGCTTTCGTAATCAATGGGTATACGTCAAGGCAAAGGAAGTCCCGCCGCTTCCAGAAGGTCAATTCTACAAACATGAATTGGTCGATCTTGATGTTTTTGAGGATAACGGCAACCCGCTTGGCAAACTTGTGGAAATTTTGGAAACTGGCGCGAACGATGTATATATTGTGCGGGATGAAGCGGGCAGGGAGATTCTCCTCCCAGCCATTCCATCGGTCATCCTTAACCTGGATATGGAAGCCCGCAGAATCACAGTCCACTTGATAGACGGTTTGGTATGATAACGTTGAACGTTTGACGTTCAACGTCTTTTATTGTGGTTAAATAGTTTGATGGACGATAAAAAATACTGGATCGGTTTCAACCTCATCAAAGGCATCGGCGCAATCCGCATGCAGGGATTAATCGCTTACTTCGGCGATCTTGAATCAGCCTGGAACGCCGACCCTGTCAGTTTGGCAGAAGCAGGCCTCGGCGCGAAGCTGATCGAAAGAGTCATTGCCGCGAGGGAAACTGTCAACCTCGATAAAGTCTGGGAGAAGATCGAGCTGCAGGGCATTAAAATCCTCACATGGGGCGATGAAAATTATCCAGCCCGATTAAAAGAAATCGACCAGCCTCCGCCCGTGTTATACATCCGCGGTGAATATTTGCCCGATGACCTCTTTGCGGTCGCCATCGTCGGCACGCGCAAGGTCACGCCGTATGGCAGGCAGGTGACTGAAGAGATTGCATCGTTTCTTGCGGCAAATGGGATGACGGTCATCAGCGGACTCGCTCGCGGAGTGGATGCCATCGCGCATCAAACTGCGCTGAGAGCTGGAGGGCGGACGATTGGCATTCTCGGTTCCGGAGTGGATAAGATCTACCCGCCCGAGCATCGCGCGCTCGCCGAACAAATGATGGAACGCGGTGCGATCATCAGTGATTTTGCGGTTGGCACACCGCCGGATGCGTCCAATTTTCCACCGCGCAATCGAATCATTTCTGGTTTATCGTTGGCGGTGGTGGTGATCGAGGCCGCTGAAACAAGCGGGGCATTAATCACTGCCGAATTTGCCGCCGAGCAGGGACGCGAAGTTTTTGCCGTGCCGGGCAGCATTCTTGCGCCGCAGTCCAAAGGCACCAATCGATTAATACAAAAAGGCGCACAGCCTTTGTTGACTCCTGACGACCTCATGCAGGCATTGGACTTGACTCGGGTCGGTGCGCAAAAATCCGCGCGGAAAATACTGCCTGCCGATGAAACCGAAGCACAGGTGTTGAACCTGCTTGGCAGCGAGCCGCTGCATGTGGATGAAATCCGCAACCAGGCCGGCTTGCCGATTGAAAAAATTTCTGCTACCCTTGCAATGATGGAGTTGAAGGGCATGGTGCGGCAGGTTGGTGGAATGAATTATGTTGCGATGCGCGAGTCGCAGTCGGACTACGGCGCATAGGAGAAATTTATGGTTGCGGATTATTTGCATACGTATGCTGTTATCATGGCTGGCGGCGGTGGGACTCGTTTGTGGCCAGTTTCAAGGAAGGAAAAACCCAAACAATTACTTCCCTTGCTTGGGCAGGAAACTTTATTTCAAAGCACCGTAAAACGCTTGGAAAATTTGTTCCCGCCGGAGCGAATTTTAGTGGTCACGGTCGAGGAACAGGCACAGGAAATGAAACTGCAAGCGCCTGAAATTCCCGAAGAAAATTATTTGATCGAACCCGCTCCGCGCGGCACGGCATCCGTCGTCGGAATGGCGGCGATGGTTTTGCAGAAACGTGACCCAAAATCTTTGATGGCGATCCTTCCCTCGGATCATTTCATTCGCAATGTGGATTTATTCCATTATTTATTGAAAGCCGCCTTCGAGGTTGCCGAGAGTGGTTATCTTGTCACGCTTGGTATAACCCCGACATCGCCCTCCACAGCATATGGATATATCCAACAAGGGAAGGTTTTGGAAGGGGAATATAAATACCCCGCCTACACTGTGAAGAGTTTCAAGGAAAAGCCCGACGAGCAGACCGCCCAGCAATTATTGCGCAGCGGTGATCATTCGTGGAACAGCGGCATGTTCATCTGGCGCGTTGATGCGATCATGACCGAGATAGATCGTCAGATGCCGCATCTTAGCGCGGAGCTGAAAGCGATTAGCGAAGCCTGGGGAACATCGAAACAGGATGATGTGTTGAACAAGCGCTGGCTCAACTTGAAGAACGAGACGGTTGACTATGGCGTGATGGAAAAAGCGGAACGGGTTGCCGTGCTGCCTGCAGGCGGCCTGGGCTGGAGCGATGTGGGGATGTGGTCGTCTTTGTTCGAGGTCCTCTTGCCCGACATGGACGGAAATATCGCCACGAATTCAAGTTTGCACCTCGCGCATGAAACGCACAATACCATGATCTATGGCGGCTCGACCGACCGACTGATCGTCACGATAGGGGTGGATGATATGGTCATCGTGGACACAGGAGATGCGCTGCTGGTATGTAAATCGGACCAGTCTCAGAAGGTGAAAGAAGTGGTGGAACACTTGAAAAAACATAGGCAGGAAAAGTACCTGTAAAAATGGGATTTGTAAAAAAACGAAAAATTGCGTAGAATGATGCCCCTTCCCGTAACCATTCGGGATAGATTTGTGTTACCCTCACAAAGATTGCGCATTCCGCGCTGGAGGTTTAATGGAAGCTTATTGTATGAAATGTAAGACCAAACGGGAGATTCAAAATCCTGTGGCGGGTTTTAATGCCAAAAGCTCTGCGGTCACCACGGGGATCTGTCCCGTTTGCGGCACAAAACTTTATCGCATGGGTAAAACGGATGCCCACGCGGATATGGTCGCGCCGCCAAAACCAGAGAAGGTGATCGTGCGCGACGGCAAGCTCGTGATCGTTGAATCTCCGGCAAAGGCGAAAACGGTGGGTCGCTTTTTAGGAAAAGGATATACCGTCCGCGCTTCGGTGGGACATGTGCGCGACCTGTTAAAATCGCAGCTCTCTGTGGATTTGGAAAATAATTTCGAGCCGAAATATCGTGTGCCGAATGAAAAGAAAGTGGTTGTAAAGGAACTCAAACAACTCGCAAAAAAAGCGGAAGAAATATTTCTCGCGACCGACCCCGACCGTGAAGGTGAGGCTATTTCATGGCATCTGATGGAAGCGGCAGAGATTGATCCCGCGCGCACCAAGCGTGTCGTCTTCCACGAAATTACAGCCACTGCAGTTGCGGATGCTTTTTCCCATCCACGTGAAATTAACATGGATCTGGTCAATGCCCAACAGGCCCGCCGCATATTAGATCGCATCGTTGGCTATAGCATCAGCCCGATTCTTTGGGAGAAGGTGCGCGGACGACTGTCAGCGGGGCGGGTGCAATCGGTGGCTCTCAGGCTCATCGTCGACAGGGAGCGCGAGATCGATGATTTTAAACCTGTCGAATACTGGTCGATCCATGCCGAATTCAGGCCGGACCATCACAAATCCACCTTCATCGCGAAGCTGGCGCGCATCGATGACAAGGAGCCGGGCTTCGCAATTGAAGATGAAGTAAAGCCCGTCCTCGTTGACATGGAAACCGCCGCCTATACCATTACAAAGATAAAGCGCGGGGAACGCAGGCGCAAACCCGCCGGACCGTTCACCACCTCCACTTTACAGCAGGAAGCCTCCCGCAAACTTGGTTTTACGGCAAAACGTACAATGGGTTTGGCGCAGGGTTTATATGAAGGTCAGGATGTGGGCGAAGGCGGCGCGACGGGTCTCATCACATACATGCGTACCGACTCGATGAATGTTTCTGCGCTTGCCCAGAATGAAGCGCGTGAATACGTCACCGGAAAATATGGTGCGGATTATCTTCCTCCCGAAGCGCCTGTTTACAAAACCAAATCCGCGGGCGCACAGGAAGCGCATGAGGCCATCCGCCCAACATCGGTGATGCGCGACCCGGAAAAAATGAAGGAATTCCTCGACCCCGCCATGTTCAAATTATATCGCCTCATCTGGCAGCGGTTTGTGGCTTCGCAAATGGAATCCGCCGTATACGATACCCTGCAAGTGGAAGTGACCGGCAAAACGAACGAACATGAATATCTCCTGCGGGCTTCCGGCTCCGCGGTTAAATTCCAGGGCTATCTCGTTGTTTATGAAGAAGCGAAAAACGAAGATGTAAAAGTGGATGAGGAGGAAGAGAATGTGAAAATTCCTGCGGGTATCAAGGAGGGGCAAAAGCAGGATTTAGTTCGACTCATCCCCGAGCAGCATTTCACCCAGCCGCCGCCACGATATTCCGAAGCTTCCCTCGTGCAGGCTCTGGAAGAAAACGGCATTGGACGCCCATCTACCTACGCGCCGACCATCTCCACCATTCAACAGCGCGGATATGTGGAGCGCGTGGACAAGCGATTGATTCCGACGGAGACCGGCCTTCAAGTCAACGATTTGATGGTACAGTATTTCCCCGAAGTGGTGGATTTGAATTTCACCGCTCACATGGAAGAAGACCTCGATAAGATCGCCGAAGGCGAAATGACCTGGACGAGCGCGATCCGTGAATTTTACGAGCCGTTCTCGGAGGATGTGAAAAAAGCACAGGCTGAGATGCCTGTCACCAAAAGCGGACCCGAACCCATTGGGCGCGCCTGCCCGGATTGCGGCAAGGAACTCGTCATTCGTTACGGGCGTTTTGGTAAATTCATTTCATGCAGCGGTTTTCCCGAATGCCGCTATACCGAACCCTGGCTTGAAAAGATCGGTGTGCTTTGTCCAACCGACCAGGGCGAGCTGGTGGAGCGCAAGACTCGCAAAGGCCGCACCTTCTTTGGTTGTATCAATTATCCGAATTGTGAATTCACTTCCTGGAAGAGGCCGATTACAAAGCCGTGCCCAAAATGCGGCGGCCTGCTTGTAATTGCAAACAAACGAGAGGCGCAATGCCTTAACTGCTCCGAGTCCTTCTTGCTGGAAGAGATCATGCCTGAAATGGCATAATTTTACATATCGACAGTGCCATGAAAGGTGCCGTCACTTGAAAGGATTTCGCATGCACTTTTCGCCCCTTCCCTATCTCGACCCAGGTTCCGGGAGTCTGATCATCCAGATCCTCATCGCTGTTCTGCTCGGGTTGGGAGTTGCCTTCCGCGCCTCGTGGGGAAAAATAAAAGGATGGTTTGGAATCAAGCCCAAAGCAGATGACGACGCAGATGACGACGCGAGCTAACGGGCAGCTTTCCGCCTCATTCCGCGACCCAAGCGGGTTCCTGTTTTCGAGGAATGGCATCATCTATCGACAGATCAACCGCGCGTACGCAGAAGACTACGCGCGGTTGATGGATTCTGGTTTGTACGAAAAGCTGGTCAAGGCCGGTTTGTTGATTCCGCATGTGGAGACCGGGCAGGCTCCGGCGGAGGGCGAAGCGGCTTTTAAAGTCATCCAGCCGGAGCGCGTACCCTTCATCTCCTATCCGTATGAATGGTCGTTCAGCCAATTAAAAGACGCGGCGCTTGCCACCTTGTCCATTCAAAAACGCGCATTGAAATTGGGAATGTCGTTGAAGGATGCAAGCGCGTATAACATACAGTTTTTGCGCGGCAAGGCGGCTTTGATCGATACGCTGTCTTTTGAGACGTATAAAGAAGGCGGGCCATGGACGGCTTACAGGCAATTCTGCCAGCATTTTCTTGCGCCGCTCGCGTTGATGAGTTATCGTGATGCGCGTTTGAGCCAGCTTCTGCGCGTGTTCATTGACGGCGTGCCGCTCGACCTTGCCAGCTTATTACTGCCATTTAAGACAAAATTGAATTTCGGATTGCTGACGCACATTCACATTCACGCCGGTTCGCAGAAACGATTTGCCGATAAAACGGTTGGCCCGCGCAAAGGCATGATGAATCAGCATGCGATGACCGGTTTGATCGAAAGCCTTGAATCTACGATAAAAAAATTATCATGGACTCCCGCCGGCACCGAATGGGGCGCATATTACGAAGCCACGAATTATTCCGACTTGGCTTTTGAGCATAAAAAACAATTGGTTCGCGAATGGACAGCTGATAAAAAACCCAACCTGGTTTGGGATCTTGGCGGAAACATGGGTGTGTTTAGCCGCGAAGCTGCGGCATCGGGGGCGTACACGGTTTCTTTCGATATCGACCCTGCTGCTGTGGAACAGAACTATCGAATTGTCAAAAAGGAAAAAGAAGAAAACCTATTGCCGCTTGTCTTGGACTTGACCAACCCCAGCCCTTCCATTGGCTGGGACCATGCCGAACGGGATTCCCTTGGTCAACGCGGCCCCGCGGATATGGCGCTGGCGCTGGCGGTCATCCACCATCTTGCCATTTCGAATAACGTGCCGCTCCCGCAACTTGCCCAATTCTTTGCATCCCGCGCGAAATATCTCGTGATCGAATTTGTGCCAAAGATCGATTCACAGGTAAAACGGTTGCTCTCCTCACGCAGGGATATTTTCCCGGACTACACGCGGGAGGGATTTGAAGCCGCGTTTTCAGAACGTTTCGAGATCCGCAAGGCCGAACCTGTCCAGGATTCGGAACGCATGCTGTACCTGATGGAAACTCGGTAACATTTCTGCCATGCTGGGGAATTGGAATACGTTGTATAATCTACCAAAAGTCATTATGCAAAGGAGTCCTTTATGGATTTTATCGTTGCCTTGTTGAAAAAACTGCCCTGGGTTCCAACCCTTACTCTCGTAGTGGGGTTGGTCGGCGGGCTGTTGATCGGGTGGCAGACCAAGGAATTCAAGGATGCCACTCCATCCTACCTGCGCGCGGACTTGCAGGAGGATTATCTCCGCATGGCGATTGACTCCTTCCGCCTCAACTCGGACCCGAACCTGGCCGTCCAACGCTGGCGGAATCTTGGCCCGGGGGCCCAGCAAGCCTATGCAAACATTCAAGCAAATCCCGGTAAAGCAGACCCGAATGTTGTAAACGCATATGGTGAGTTGATCACTTCTGTCCTTTCTACGGAAGCGGGCTCAGAGGAGACTCCCTCCACTGGCACATCGTCCTTGTCGCGGACAGCGATCATTGGTGTTGGGATCATCCTCCTTTTGGGTGTGGTTGCCGCGGGTGGTTTGTATCTTTTCCGCCTGCTGGGAAAACGCGGCAGCGGTGAAGTGACTGCTGTTATGCATGCATCGGAGATCAGCCGCAACACGGAAAAGACCAATTTCGAAGAACTTGGCTTGGCTCCGCCCATCACACAGACCATGACCACCTACGTGCTTGGCGATGATCTCTACGACGAATCGTTCAGCATCGATACGCAAGCCGGTGAATTCATGGGTGAATATGGCGTTGGCGTGTCCGAGGCCATTGGAGTGGGCGACCCGAAAAAGGTCACCGCTTTGGAGATCTGGCTCTTTGACAAAAATGACATCAAGACGGCTACAAAAGTATTGATGTCGCAGCATGCCTTCAATGACCCCGAAATTCGCGGACGGCTGGAGCGTAAAGGGGAACTGGTTGTAGTGGAACAACAAGCCCAGGTATTGCTTGAAACGGCAACCCTGCAGCTCCTTGCAACCGTGGTTGACCTTGAGTATGGAAAAGGTCCACTGCCCGCGAATAGCTATTTTGAACGAATTACCCTTGAGTTGGCCATCTGGCCGAGGCAGGGGTAGGAAGCAAAAATCCCGTCCGAACATCGGACGGGATTTTTTTATTAATCGATTTTTACGATCTTAAATTTAACCTTACCGCCAGGGGCATCCGCTTCGGCAATGTCGCCGACTTTCTTGTCCATCAGCGCTTTGCCAATGGGGGACTCATGGGAAATTTTTCCGTTGCGCGGGTCCGCTTCGGCAGGGCCGACGAGATGATATGTTTCCGGGTCGAAATCCCCTTCCTGTATGGTGACATGCGCACCGATGGAGACGATTCCCTTATTCAGACTCTTTTCGATAATGAGCGAGTTGCGGAGAATGGCTTCGATCTCCTGAATACGGCCTTCAAGAAAACCCTGGTCTTCCTTGGCTTTGTGGTAATCGGCATTTTCGGAAAGATCGCCCATTTGAATGGCGGAGCGCAGTCGAGCCGCCAATTGCTCGCGCCGCGGACCTTTGAGGTCTTCCAGTTCGGCCTTGAGTTTTGCTTCGCCTTCAGGGGTCAAGTAGTTGGGTTGGGACATGGCATGTGCTCCTTTCTTTTGCTGGTTGAATGTTTGAATGTGGGGAAAAGGGGCAATCGAAAATTTTGCGCCCCCTTTCAAATAAAAACCGATCAAGGTTTTTCGAGGGGATTGAATAATTTTTGATGTTCTTCGACGGCGTAGCGGTCTGTCATGCCGGCGATGTAATCGCAGATGGTGCGTTCCAGTCCGCGCTTTTCGATGAAGAACTGGATATGGTCGGGAAGCATGGCTGGCTCGGCGCGATAGGCATGGAACAGGTCTGAAATGATGCGCTCCGCCTTGACCTGCATTCGCACCACGCGGAAGTGCCGGTACAGTTTGGAATAAAGCAGGTCTTTGAGTTCGCGGTTGCGGCGCTGCATTTCCTCGCTGTATCCGATGACGTTATGCTTCATTTTTTGAATATCCATCGCTGTCTTGACCTTGCTTTCCCTGAGCCGCTCATCGGTGGATTTGACCATATCGGTGACCATAATGCCGACCAGATGGCGGATCATGCGGTGCCGTTCCATGTCGCCAAGAATCGCGCCGTGCCAGTTGTAGGTCTCGCGCAGGATCTCCCACAATGCCACCCCTTCAAGAATCTGCGGGCGAATCATGCCCGAGCGCAAGCCGTCATCGAGGTCGTGGGTGGTGTAGGCCAGTTCATCCGCTACGTTAGCGATCTGGGTTTCGAGGTTGCCGCGCAAGTCGGGGCCGAAATCGCGGGCGTCGGAGATATCGTATTCCGATTCGTGCTTGACCATGCCTTCGCGCACTTCCCAGGTGAGGTTGAGGCCGGGGAATTCGGGGTAACGTTGTTCCAGTTCGGTGACAATGCGGAGGGATTGCTTGTTATGGTCAAACCCACCGAAGTCTTTCATCAGGCGGGCGAGGGCGATCTCTCCGGAGTGGCCGAAGGGGGAATGCCCCAGATCGTGCGCGAGACAAACCGCTTCGACGAGGTCTTCGTTCCCGCCCAAAGCGCGGGCTAATGTCCGTCCGATCTGAGCAACTTCCAGCGTGTGGGTGAGGCGGGTGCGGAAGTGGTCGCCTTCGAAGTTGATGAAAACCTGAGTCTTGTATTCCAACCGGCGAAAGGCGGTTGTGTGCAGGATGCGGTCCCGGTCGCGCTGGAAGGAGGTGCGGTATTCCGGCTCTCCATCGAGATAGGCGCGGCCTTTGGTGTCCCTGCTGCGCATTCCGTAGGGGGCAAGACTTTTGTCTTCGATCTCTTCGAGTTGTTGGCGTGTAAAGAACATGGTTGCCTTTGATGCAAATGTCACTGCGAGCGATCTGTGCGAAGCAGTCTCTTTCTTGTTGGAGGTTGCTTCGCGACATCCGTCGCTCGCAATGACAGTCTAAAGTGGGGCGAGAGGGGGTCGAACCCTCACGTTGTTACCAACGACAGATTTTAAGTCTGTTGCGTCTGCCGATTCCGCCATCGCCCCAACGCGCGTAATTTTACTATAAATTGCGGGGGTTTTGACTTAAAAACCGCGCATGACGCGGACAGCCAGCGGCTTGCTGATGCCCTTGAGTTCGAGGCTGCGCGCCTCCAACCCGACCGCAGACATGCCAGCTTTGTCGAGAGCTTTCTCACTCACTATGATCTCACCTGCCGCGGCTTTGGAGGCGAGACGCGCTGCCGTGTTGACCTCGTCGCCAATCGCTGAAATATTGACCAGACCGTTCTCTTCTCCCATTGCGCCAAAATAGGCTACTCCCGCATGGACTCCGATTCCCACCGGAATGTTCTGCTTTTGCATCTGCTGTGAGATCTTTTGCGCGGCGCGGACTGTCCTTGCCGCGTACTCCTTCCCTGCAAAGCCCGCACCCCAAAACGCCGCAACGGCATCGCCGGCAAGTTTCTCGAGTAAGCCATATTCATCCGTTATCGCTTTGGAAGAATGGATGAAGAAGCGATTGATCAATTTTTGAAATTCAAGCGGAGACATGCTTTCTGAAAGGGCCGTAGAACCGCGCACATCCGCGAACAGCATCGCCATTTCCACCTCCGCGCCGCCGGGGAACTTTTTGGCAAAGTCTTCGCAGATATTGCAAAATTGGGGATTCAGACCGGATTGTCTTCGACCGAAGAGCGTGCCGACCACAACCCCTCCAATCCCCTGGAAAGGCGCATTGCATATTTTGCAGCGCGGGTCATGCGGCAGAAAATGGAACAGACGCGGCATTTGCTTTTCGACAGTATTTGCGTCCTTCATAAACCAGTCATGCCACATCTTATCCACAAATTCTTTATTTAGGTCCATCGTCCACATCCTTTTATAAAGTCCTGGGAACTTTATCAATAAGTCGAATTTAATCACAAATATGAGATTGGCACAATATGACCGCAGGAGGCACGCACACCAGAGCGGACATCCGCTCCTGTCCGCGAGTTCATCAACCGCGAAGGGCGCTAAGCACGCCAAGAAGAACAAAAAGAATCTTCGCGCTCTTTGCGTGCTTAGCGGTTTAAATTCTTTGGCTTGCCCGTTGACCCCAAGCCCCCGCACCATTGACCATCCTCCCTCCCTGT
>JACZJC010000056.1 GCA_014860745.1 Anaerolineales bacterium | reverse complement strand
TGGCTCAAAAAGGAGGCGTTCCTACTCGGCTTGTCCAATTCCATTGCCGCTTCTACTCGCATTTAATAGCAAAAAGGGCACTTGCGTACCCTTTTTGTTTCTTTTTCTTCGCTGACTTTCCGCTAACAGCCAAAGTCGAGGAGATTTTTTATTCTGCGATTTTTTCAGGCGGGCGCATGATGGAATAATAAATGATCTTCTTTGTAGAATTCGTCAGGCGGCAGGAATGCGCAGAACGATACCCGGGCACCCAGATGATCTCATCTCCCGCGCACAACAAAGGCCAGCGGTCACGCGCGCGATGCGGTACTTTCTCGTTCACGAAAAAATCGGAAATTTTTTGTGAATGACCATTCATACCGAGCGGCGCAAAATGATCTCCTTGACGACGAGGCCTTAACTCCAGCGAGTCGGGCAAATGTTCCGCATCCACCCAGACCTGGAACTGGTCGTCGTTTCGTTCGGCCTGTTCCTTCGCTAAAACAGGGAGATGCCAGCGTTCACAGCTGAGCTTCCACCCCCCGGCGAGGGAAACCTGCTGCGGCGGCGTAATGGAAATAGGAGATTCGCCCGGCATTTGCGGCCAAAGATCAAAGGGCAGTTCTGCATCAAGGGTGCCAATGTAAATGAAATTCCCTTCGCGGAACATACGCAGCCCGGCCTTCAAGTCGACCCGCGCCGAGGTTCCGCCATGCTTGATCAGGTTGGTTGCGCGTTCCAAAACGGAAAAAGTCACATCCACGCCGGGGCGGAGATTCTGCATGGCATGTTTGACCAGGTTTCGCTGGAGTCCGAGCGAGAAGGTTGAGAGCAGGGAATAATCAAAGGTGATGGATTCCTTATCCACGCTGAAGACCACCTCCCGCCAGGCGGTCTCCAACGTTTCCATCACGAAGGTGTAATCGCCTTTTAATGATTGGGACATGCGCAGGACAGCTTCGCGGAATTTCGGATTATAGGTTTCGAGGCTGGGAATTAATAGATGGCGAATTCGGTTCCGCTGAAAATTCAGGGAGTCGTTGCTCGAATCATAATGCGGCCGCAGGCCGTTGATCGCACAGAATACAACGGTTTCCTCCCGCCACATATCAAGCAGCGGCCGCACAATCGGAATCTCCGGGTCGAAAACAGGGATGATGGAACGATAAGACATACCTTTCAAGCCCGCAATGCCGCTGCCGCGCAGGAAGTGCATCAAAACGGTTTCCACCTGGTCATCTGCGGTATGCCCGACAGCCACAGCTTGGGCATTGCAGCGGCGGGCGAGGTTGAACATGAACCGATAGCGCAGGTTTCTGGCCGCCTCCTCGATGGACAACTTCTTTTCTTCCGCATGGGCGCGCACATCTGCGCCGTCCACATAACAGGCAAGCATCAAGCGGTTGGCGGTTTTTTCCACCATGCGCGCATCCGTTGTGGATTCCGCCCGAAGCTGATGATCGAAATACGCGACGATGACCGGATACCCCGCCCGCCGTAACGTCTCCATCAGGCAAAGACTATCCGGTCCCCCGGAGACTCCGGCAACAATAGGGCGGTCTTTTACAAGACCACATTCGTTTTTCAATATATCGTCGATGTTTTCCGGCATTGCTTGGGTAATTCTCGGTTCAGGCAAGCTGATACAGCTCCACCAACACCCCGCCCGTCGACTCGGGATGAATAAAGGCATATATTTTACCGTCGGCGGATGTGCGCGGTTCGTCATTGATGAGGCGAATGTTTTTCGCTTTCAACTGAGCCAGCATCGATACCAGGTGATCCACTTCGAGGCAAATGTGATGCATGCCGGGGCCGCGTTTGGCCAGATATTTGGCAATACCTGAATCATCCGTGGTCGGCATGACCAGTTCCACTTCGGCGCCGGCAATCGGAAGAAAAGCCACCCTGGATTTTTCAGCGGGAACATCACGCAATTCCTGAAGTTGAATCCCAAGCGCATCACGCCAAAAAGCGAGGGATTTTTCCATATCGTCCACTACGACGGCTACGTGATTGACGGCTGTGATCCTGGGCATGTTGATTCTCCATTAATTTGTTTTCTTCGATTTTACTCCAGTATCTTCAAGGCGATGGGCAGGGCCAGTCTTGCCCACTCGGCATACATTTTTCCGGAGGGATGCAGCCCATCCCCGGCGATAAGGCCGGGGTCGTTTACCGCCACGCGCGAGACGGGGGTCACATCCACATAATGAACGCCAGCTTTTTGAGATTCCTCGAGGTTGACTGCGTTAAACGCATCGATCTGAGCTGCGATTTCTCCGCCATCCCTTCCTTCCGCAAAAGGCGTGACTCCCCAATCGGGTATGGACAGAACGATGACACGATCTGCGTCGCCACCTGCATACCCGACGGCTTTCCCAAGTAAAAATCGAAATTCCTCGCGGTATTCGTTGATATCGTACCCTCGGTATTGGTTATTGACCCCGATCAACAGGGACACCATGTCGAATGATCCCTGCGGACCGACTGCCTGAATTCCCTGCCAGAGTTCGCTGGTCGTCCAGCCGGTGCGGGCAACGATGGTTACTTCTATTTGTTTTCCGTTATTTGACAGCATCGCGGCAAGTTGATTTGGCCAGCGATCGCTTTCAGGGACGCTCTCCCCAATGGTGTAGGAATCTCCGAGTGCCAGGTAACGAATGGATGGATTCGATTGAGCAGGTGTGTTCACGGGACCTCCGCAAGAAATTAGAAATAAAATTAAAGCCATGCTTGGGTAAATTTTATATCTCAGCATCTTTTGATTTTAAACCAAAACATGGATATTCCCATGAATATTCATGCAAGTTTCAAAGTGTAAATATCAAAAAATTAAAGCGAGCGAATCCTTGCCCAAAGCCCGGGGATGCGGCTTAGCTTCCCAAATGTGGATAAGCTGACCCGGCGGGTAAACACATCGTAATCGTGTTTCTCGATCTCATCCAAAATGCCCTGATAAAAAATGGAGGCCGCCCCGATGGCAAGCTGCCCTTCGCGTTCCAAAAGCTTTACACCTTCCCAGGATTCGGCGTATTGCTGGCGGGTGCGTTCGATCTGGAATTTCATGAACTGGCGCCAGTTATCCGTGACACGGCCTGCGGCAATATCCTCCTCGCGGATTCCATATGCGATCAATTCTTCACGCGGAAGATACAGACGGCCATTGCAATAATCCTCCCCCACATCGCGCAGAATGTTGGTCATTTGCAAGGCAACGCCAAGCTTGATGGCATACGGCACGGCGTCATCACTTTTGAATCCGACGATAAACATGCTCATTAATCCCACTGTGGAGGCAACTCCATAGCAATAGGTGGCGAGATCGTCGAAGGTTTGGTAGCGGATTTGGGAAAGGTCGCGGGCCACGCCATCGATCAGTTGCAGGGCATAGTGGCGCGGGATATGGTATCGGGTGAGGGTATCTGCCCATGCGGCAGCAACCAGATCATCGGTCGGGTAAGAGGCGGTGTCGACAATATTGCGCCAGTAATCCAACTCAAAGTCACGGTCTTTTTTCAATTCCACTTCATCCACAATATCATCCACGGTGCGGCAGAAAGCATATAAAGCACGGACTGCGGAACGTTTTTCTTCCGGCAGGAGCGCGGAAGCAAAATGAAAAGATTTGCTGTGTGCAGCTGTAATTTGCTCTGCTTGCCTATACGCAAGACGCAGGGAAGCATCTCCCGCCCAGTACGAGAAGAAAGGCCGGGTGGAAGGTTGTTGAATATGCCCCGCCAAAGCCAGTAGTTGATTTTCCCAATTCGCATTTGCCTGCATGGTTCTCTCCTTTTTATATGTTGGAGGGGATTTTACGGATATTTTCAGTTTTGTCAAGGTTTTGCAAAGACTTAATAAATACCTTGACAAATAATAGACAACATGTAGAATAGGTTCAGAACCGTATCGACTTACTAAAAGGAGAAAAATGAGCAACAAACGCACAGCAATTGTGATCGGCGCAGGGATCGGCGGAATCGCCACTGCCGCCCGTCTTGCGAAAAATGGATATGAAGTAACTGTCTTGGAGAAAAACGAGACGCCCGGCGGGCGCGCCAACCAGATCATCCGCGATGGGCATCGCTTCGACATCGGCCCGACCCTGTTCCTGATGCCCGAAGTCTGGGAGGAGACCTTTGCCGCCATCGGAGAAAGGATGAGCGACCATCTCGACCTGAAACGCATCGATCCCACTTACAAAGTTCACTTTGATGATGGTCTGCGTCTTGAATTAACCTCCAACATAGGAGAGATGCAAACCCAGCTTGAAAAGGTGGAAAAGACCGCGTTTACAGGTTTCCTGAATTACATTGCAGAAGGCAGCAAGCATTACAAAATCTCCCTCGAAAAATTCGTCGGCAGGAATTTCTACAACATCTTTGAATACTTCAGCCTTTCCAACCTGCCGCTGATCTTCCAATTGAAAGCATTGGGGAAACACTATAAAAACACAGGCCGCTTCTTCAAGGATGAACGTTTGAAGGCCGTTTTCACTTTCCAAAATATGTACCTGGGACTCAGCCCCTTCGATGCACCCGCCACTTACTCTCTGCTGCAATATACGGAATTGGCGGAAGGAGTTTGGTATCCCATGGGCGGGATGTATGCCGGTATTCAGTCACTGACAAAGATTGCGGAAAAACTGGGTGTGAAGTTTGTATATAACTCCCCCGTGAAAAAGATCAATGTTGGAAAAGGTAAAGTGGAAAGCGTGGAGACCTCGGACGACAAATTGTGGCCTGCCGATATTTTCGTGGGCAACGCCGACCTGCCCTATATCTACGACCAGCTGCTGCCTGACCGCGCTGAAGCGAAAAAACTAATCGACGAAAAACTCTACACCTGCTCCACCATCATGTTCTATTGGGGAGTGGATAAACAATATCCGCAGATCTCACATCACAATGTATTTCTCGGCGGAGATTACAAAGCTTCCTTCGATCAGATCTTCAACGATCACACCCTGCCTGAAGTGCCTTCGTTCTACGTCCATGCACCCGCGCGGACCGACCCAGCCGCTGCGCCGAAAGGACAGGATACGCTTTATGTGCTCGTTCCTGTTGGTCATCTCGACGCACGCTCCGCGCAAGATTGGGATGCGCTTGTCAACCGCGCGCGCGAAACCGTTTTCAACCGCCTCGCCAACGAGATGGGCGTCACTGATCTCAAGGCTCATATCAAGTTTGAGATCGTGTACCAGCCCAAAGTGTGGAAAGAGCGTTTCAATCTCGAAAAGGGAGCGGCCTTCGGGTTGAGTCACAATTTCTGGCAGGTTGGTTATCTGCGGCCACATAATCGTCACAAGAAATATAGGAACCTGTATTTTGCCGGCGCATCCACCCACCCCGGTACAGGCCTTCCCATTGTCCTCCTTTCCGCCCGTCTCACTACGGAACGAATTCTAAAAGAAGCAGGTACAATAGCTGTGCAAAAGGCGGCCAAGCCCGTCTTTACTCCCGCCCAAGGATAAAAATATGTTCAACAAAACCCCTGCCTTCAACCTCAAAGCCGTTTTACTTGAAACCGGTCTCGCCGCCGATACTCTGCGCGCATGGGAGCGTCGCTATGGACTGCCAACTCCCAACCGCACCGCAGGCGGGCATCGCCTGTATTCGCAATACGATATCGAGACCATCAAATGGTTGATGGCACGCCAGGCAGAGGGAATTTCCATCTCCCGTGCAGTGGATTTGTGGAATGAACAAACCGCCTCAGGCTCCGACCCGCTGGCTGCTTCAACTTCCTCGACTTTTTCTTCCGCTCAAACTGGATTGGCAGCCTACACTACAGATACAACTCTGGATGCAATCCGCGCGGAATGGGTCGCGGCTTGCGTTGCCTTCAGTGAAACCAATGCCGAACAAGCGCTCAACAAAGCTTTTTCGATCTTTCCAGTGGAGGCTGTCTGCACGGAGGTAATGCAAAGGGGTATGTCTGAGATAGGTACCCTGTGGTATGAAAACCGCGCCTCGGTTCAGCAAGAGCATTTCGCTTCCGGGCTGGCCATGCGCCGCCTCGATGCCCTGCTCAGCGCTTCGCCCGCACCTACACGGAATCACACAGTCTTAATCGGTTGTCCGCCGGATGAATGGCACACCTTTACGCCTTTGCTGCTTGCCCTTCTGCTGAGGCGCCGCGGATTGAACATCGTCTATCTCGGTGCGAATGTTCCCACTGAACGCTTCTCAGAGACAGTAAAAGCGGTTAACGCCAGCCTCGTCATCCTCGTGGCGCAGACTCTCATCAGCGCGGCCAACCTCCAGGAGACTGCACTGGCACTATCCAATTCGAAAATCCCCGTTGCTTTCGGAGGACGAATTTTCAGCCTGAGAAACAGCCTCGCAGAACATATTCCCGGCGAGTTTCTTGGCGATTCTGTAACAGCTTCGGTTGAACAAGTTGAAAAAATTCTCAAAAGAAAAATCAAACCAAAAGAGACAAGAGCCGCCTCGCATGAATTAATATCAACCCTCCACGCCTTTCTTTCGCGCCGCATGCAAATCGAGAGCGCGGTTAAGAATATGGTTCAACCCCTGTCCATCGGCCCCGAAGACCTGACCACAGGCATCCACTTCCTTGGGGACAACATCACCGCTGCCCTGCAATTCGGTGACATGGATCTTGTCACCGGTGAAATGGATTGGCTCAAGGCTCTGCTACAGGCGCATCAAAGGACACCGCAAGAATTAACCCATTTCATGAAGGCATATTCAAAAGCGGTGGATCAACAGATCAACGGGCAGGGTGATCCGATCAAAGCCTGGCTCGAAATCCAGACAAGTACATAATAACAAGGATATTCCATGAAACTCGCAAAAATCATCTCCCTGCTTGGCGTCCTCGCCATGACCGTTGCCCTCGTCAACGGCTTTACCCGCGGTGACTTTTTCGGCGAGGGCAGTCAACTGGCTGCCATGCCCTGGGGCATCGTCTCACTCGTTGACCTATACACCGGCTTCGTACTATTTTCGGGCTGGATCATCTACCGAGAGAAATCCCTGTCTATTGCCATCCTGTGGACGATAGCCATGTTAACCCTCGGTTTCTTTGCAGGCAGTCTTTACGCCTTCATCACCCTGCAAACCAGCGGAAACGACTGGCGAAAATTCTGGCTGGGAAAGCATGCCTGATAAAGCTCGCGAACTGCTGGAGGAATTCCGCGCGGTGACGGGCAAGGTTGGTTTGCTGGATACCATCCTGCCGCCGATTCTTTTCCTCCTGCTGAACGGACTTGCAGGCTTCACTGCCGCGATGATCGGCGCACTCGGACTCTCTCTCGTGATCGCGTTCCTGCGCCTCCGCCGCGGACAGTCCCTGCTGTACGCGCTGGCGGGACTGGGAAGCGTCGGCCTTGCCATCGCGCTTGCGCTTCTGCTCGGACGTTCGGAGGGATTCTTCCTCCCTGGCATCGTCAACGGCGGGCTGACCGTCGCCCTCGCGCTGGTCAGTCTACTCATCCGCAGGCCAATGGTGGCATGGACAAGCTACATCGCCCGCCGCTGGCCGCTCGACTGGTACTGGCACGAACGTGTCCGCCCCGCCTACACCGAAGTGACGCTTGCCTGGCTTCTCTACTTCGGGTTGAAATTGTTTTGGCAAGTCTCGCTTTTCAATGGACAGGATGTCAGCCAACTGGCATTGATCAACACTCTGACAGGCTGGCCTGCGACAATACTTCTCCTCATCCTGAGTTACCTCTACGGCACGTGGCGCTTGCCGCAATTGCGCGGTCCGAGCGTGGAAGAATTTCGGGACGATGCGCCCGCCCCGTGGAAGAGTCAGAGACGAGGATTCTGAATCGCATGACCTCGATCTGGTGGATTCGGCGCGACCTGCGCCTGACAGACAACGCCGCGCTTCATGCCGCGCTGACAACGGGTGATATCATCCCGCTCTTTATCCTTGACCCGGCATTTTCCAATCAATCCCCCCGCCGACATGGTTTTCTGTTCGAAGGCTTGCACGCCCTCGACGCAGATTTGAAAAAACGCAATTCATACCTCGTCATCCGCAAGGGAAAACCCGTTGAGGTTTTACAGCAATTGATTCAGGAAACTAACGCTGAAGCCATCTTCTCCGAGGAGGATTTCACACCCTACGCCCGCAAACGCGATTTGGAAATTTCCCGCCATCTTCCGCTTCAGCTAATTCACGGACAAACCGTGCAACATCCCGAGCTCGTCATAAAATCGGACGGGAAGCCGTACACAATTTACACCCCGTATTCCAAAGCCTGGAAATCCCTCCTTTCGGAAATACATCTGCTCCCCGCACCACAGAAAATTACCACGCCGCAAAATTTATTTTCAGAGCCGCTGCCCAACTACGAAACAAATTCACTCTTCCCCGCTGGCGAAGAGGAAGCTCAAAATCGCCTGCGCCAATTTACAAATCATCCGATTACCAAATACGCCGAAGACCGCAACCGCATGGATTTGAACGGCACATCTTCTTTATCGCCGTATTTCCGATTCGGGATGCTAAGTTTGCGTCAAGCTGTCCAGGCTGCCAGATTTTCAACTTTCAACCCTCGACCTTCGATCTCCGCAGGGGCGGAGATCTGGTTGAACGAACTCATCTGGCGTGAATTCTACATTCAAATTTTGTATCATTTTCCGCATGTTTCCAAAACTGCATTCAACCCCGCGCTGGCGAACATTCCGTGGCGGAACGATTTGTCAGAGTTTGAAGCGTGGAAAGAGGGCCGTACAGGCATCCCTGTGGTGGATGCGGCGATGCGTCAACTCAAAGAGACCGGCTGGATGCACAATCGGGCACGGATGATCGTCGCGTCTTTTCTTGTCAAGGACCTGCTCATCGATTGGCGCTGGGGCGAGGCATGGTTCATGGAAAACCTGCTCGACGGCGACATCGCCGCGAACAACGGCGGCTGGCAATGGACGGCCGGCACAGGCACCGATGCTGCGCCATATTTCAGGATTTTCAATCCCGTTTTGCAAAGTGCAAAGTTCAACCCGCACGGCGATTACATCCGCAAGTGGGTTCCCGAACTGCGCGGACTGGGCGCGAAGCAGATCCATGCGCCGTGGGAGTTTGAAATCAAAGTGGATGGCTACCCCGCCCGGCCGATTGTGGACCGTACAATCGTCAAGGAAAGAACGTTGCTGGCCTACCGCCTCTCAAAAATGGAAAAACAAATTTCTTAGATAATTTCGATCCCGTTAAAAAATGATACAAAAAATTTCCCCCAATACCGGGCGCGCCGCGCTGCGCGCGCTGTTCAAAGAAAAATCACCGCTTGGGCCGCTCAAAGTAATGGCACGGCAGGTCGGGCGATTCTTTCAAATTCCATTGCCCATGTTCAAACCCTATGTGGTCTTTGGTCCGCAAGCCGTTCGTCAAGTGCTGGTGACAGAACGTGACAAAGTTTTGTGGCGCAATACAGACCCGGTCACCGATTTATTGGGCCGCGGTGTTTTGGTTGTGGACGGCGACGAACACGATAAATATCGCGCTTTGATGGAACCACCGCTTCATCCTTCGTCCCTGCCTGCCTACACCCAAATGATGATTTCCCAAACGGACAGGGTTTCCACCCAATGGCATGACGGCGAGACGGCAGATATGCTTGTTGAAAGCCGCAAGATCGCCCTGCTCATCATCATGCAGACATTGTTCAGCAAAGATGTCTGGGACGATTTGCCTCGCATTTGGAAACCCATTCTCAAAGCCATCGAGTTCATTTCCCCCGGCGCGTGGATCATCTGGCGAAACATGCCACGGCCCGGTTTCCGCAAGCCGCTAAAGGAATTGGATGATTATTTGTTTGAGATCATCGACAATAGACGGCGGACGATGGACCACGGTCAAGACCTTCTCCAACATCTCATCGATGCAGGCCTTACCGACAAAATCATCCGCGACCAGATGCTGACGATGATGATTGCCGGGCATGATACCTCCACCGCCCTGCTGGCATGGACATTCGCCCTGCTTGGTCAACACGCCGATATCCACAGACGTGTGGTGGATGAAGTAAATAGCGCGGATAAATCTCCGCTGCTTGACCAGGTTATCAAAGAGAGTTTGCGGCTGTATCCACCCATCCACATCGGCAACCGCCTCGTAGCGGAAGAAATGCAATTTACGGAGGGGAAAGTCCCCTCAGGGGAAAGGATGTTTTATTCAATCTACCTGACCCACCGCGACCCTGAAATTTGGGAAAACGCCGAAAATTTCTGCCCGGAGCGCTTCGCTCACGGACGAAAAACCCCGCCAATGAGTTACGTCCCGTTTGGCGGTGGTCCCCGAGCATGCATTGGCGCAGCATTCGGCCAGGCAGAGGCGCGGATTGTGATGGCACGCCTGCTGAAAACACATACTTTTGAATTTACAAATCACCCCATCCACGCGCACATGGGTGCAACGCTGGAGCCGCGCCCCGGGGTGAGGATGAAGGTGGAGCGTAGACAAGTAGACAGGTACACAGGTACACACGTAAACAGGTAGATATGACATATTTCGGATTTTTGCTTCGGTTTTTAGTGATTCCCATCATTGTTTTTCTTGTAATCGCATGGTGGGATAACAAGAACAACCGTCCCACCAAAGGATTCGCCAATGGCCGCGCGGTGTGGATCGCAATCGCCGTTCATGTATTCCTGGCGGTGGCATATACCACTCCATGGGATAACTATCTTGTCGCAACGGGCGTCTGGTATTACAACCCGGACCTCGTCACGGGTCTCGTTATTGGTTATGTGCCCATCGAGGAATACACCTTCTTCGTGCTGGAAACGATTCTCTCCGGTTTATGGTGGTGGTTCCTTGCCAGAAGAATTTCCGTGCCCGAAAATAATTTTCAGCCCTCAAAACGGGCGCGGATTTTTTCGGCTGTCATCCTGTTTTTCGCATGGATCATATTCACAGCACTGTTCTTCAGTGACAATAAACCCATCACTTATCTGTCCATCACATTATTCTGGGCATTCCCCGCCATCTTTCCGCAACTCCTCTACGGCGCGGATATCCTCTGGCATCACCGCAGGCTGGTTTTACCCGGTGTTCTAATTCCCGGCACCTATCTCTCGTTGATGGACATCGTCGCACTCACCGATACCACCTGGTCCATCGCCAAAGACCAGACTACTGGAATTCTATTTTTTGGCATTCTGCCGCTCGAAGAAGTCGTCTTCTTTTTCATCACTAACATCCTCATCGTTTTCGGGTTGACTTTACTTCTCTCAGACCATGGAAGGCACAGGTTCCAATCCTGGAGATCAAATAATTTCAGAGGATTACCTTGAAACAAAATTATTCGTTGACAAGGTCGTGAATCCACTTGCGTGACCTGAAACGCCAGGCGCTGACAAAGGCCTTTGCAATTTCCTCCAGGATCACGAAGAGATACACGTAATATACCGGCAGGCGCAGCACGAATGCCGCAAAATAAGCGGCGGGCACGCCGATCAGCCAGATCGAACAAATCTCCATGACAAGCGCGAAACGGGTATCACCGCCCGCCCGCAGCGCGCCGATAAATGTGGAAAAGTTAAACATCCGAATCCACAGGGTGCAGGCCATCATTAACATCAACATGCGGACGTTGAGGATGCCGTTCGGGGAGAGGTCGTACAGGCTGACAACCGCATCACGGCTGAGGACGACGATTGCTCCGACGATCCAGGCCGCCGAAACGCTGAGAATGATAACGCGGCGGACGGTTTCATAGGCTTCATCCTTTTTCCCCGCGCCGATGCGATTGCCCACCATCACCGCGCAGGCATTCCCGAGCCCCATAAAAACGACGAAACCAAGCTCCTCCATCGTCGCGTTGATGTTGATCGCGGCGATGGAGTCCGTGCCGATGTGGGCATAGATGGCGTTATAGGTGGTGATGCCAAGCGACCAGAACAGTTCGTTTGCCATGGCAGGCAGGGCTGTCCTTAACACCCGCGTAAAAAAGGGCATATCAAATGAGATAAATGTTCGCAGGGTCTTGGCGGCGAGGGGAGTCCTTTGAGAGTAGACAAGACCGATGAGCAGGATCAGTTCAAGGGTCCAGCCGGAGGCGGTGCCTATCGCGGCGCCGCGGACGCCAAGCGGGGGAAATATCCAAATACCGAAGATAAGCATGTAGCCAAGAATCGTCTTGAAGACCAACGCGCTGACCGTTGCGACCACCGTCAGACGCACGAGTTGAATACTCCGTAATACGGCTATGTAGGAAGTGGCAATGGCGACGGGAATGTAGCTAAAGCCGACAATGCGGAGATATTGCGAGCCGATGTCGATCACTTCCGTATCGTTCGTGTAAAAGCCGAGGACGATGTGCGGGAAAAATACGGCGGCAATCGTAAAAAGAAGCGCGATCAACGAAGTGACCGCGATGCTCATGCCCAATACTTTTCGGATGGGTTCAATTTCCTGCTTGCCCCAAAATTGCGCGGTAAAGATTGCCATGCCGCTTGTTGTGCCGAACATCAAAAGGATGAAGACAAAAAAGAGCTGGTTGGACAAACCAAGCGCCGCAATGGATGCTTCGCCCAATTGTCCGACCATGATGACGTCGATCATGTTGAGGGAGGCATTGATCAATTGTTGAAAGGAAATGGGGACGGCGATCACCAGCATTTCCTTGAGGAAGGAACGGTCGCGGAGGAAGGAACGGTCGCGGAGGAAGGAGAGATTCATGGCAGGGTGGGAGGATTATGGATGAAAAGTCGTTGGACATTTCCAGCAGGATGTCCAACGACTTTTAAGGCTCTCAAATTGCGGTTATTTATTTCTCGTCCGGCGCTTCGCTGACGATATATAAAGGCCTGCCTTTGGCTTCGTCATAGAGGCGGCCAATATATTCGCCCAGGATTCCGAGCGAGATCAATTGGACGCCGCCGAGGAACAGGACTGCGATCAAGGTGGTGGCCTGGCCGAAGAATGCGCCCGACCCCATGATCCGCATGTAAATTACAAGGGGAATGGCAAGGATGGCAACGCCAGCCGATATAAAACCGAAGTAGGTAGCGACCTGAAGCGGGAAGTACGAAAAGCTCGTGATAGCATTCAGCGCAAGTTTGAGCATCTTGTTAAACGGATACTTCGTCACACCGGCCACGCGGGCGGCGCGTTTGTATTCCACACCGACCTGCCGGAAGCCCACCCAGGCAGACATCCCGCGCGGGAAGCGATGACGTTCCTTCATCTGCCTGAGCACATTCACTACTTTGCGGTCCATCAGGCGGAAGTCGCCGGTGTCAACTGGAATCTTCACATCGGTGATCCAGTGGATGAGACGATAGAAGACGGCGGCGGTGAATTTTTTAAACCACGATTCGCCTTCACGCTCTCCTCGCACAGCATAGACCACTTCAAAGCCTTCCTTCCATTTCCTGGCAAGGTCAAGGATGACCTCGGGCGGGTCTTGCAGGTCAGCATCGATGATGATGATCGCATCGCCGCGCGCGTAATCCCAGCCCGCGGTGATGGCCACCTGATGCCCAAAATTGCGGGCAAAGATGACAGGGCGGACGGTTTTATCCAACCGCGCAAGCTCACGGATCTTCTCAGTGGAGCCGTCCGTGGAACCGTCATCCACAAGAATAAGCTCCCAGGGCTCGCCCGCTGAATCCATCACCTCTTTGACACGGCGATGGAGTTCGGGAAGGTTATCGATTTCGTTATAGATGGGCGCAATAATGGAGTAGGTGATTTTCATGAATCCTTTTTCTTATTACGGATCGAAAGGCGGGGACGCGGTTTTAATTTTTCGGCAGGGACGGCAAACTGATGGGTATCATCCACTTCAAAGGGAGGCAGGCCCAGAATACAACGATGTAAATATTTAAAGACCACGATCACCGAAGCGAGCAAGGGCACGACCAGCAGGGCGCCCATGATGCCTTCGAGGATGGTCGCGATCATGATCGCGATAAATATCAAGCCCTCATTCATGTGCAAACTGCGGCCCATGATATACGGGCGCAGTAAAAAATTCTTCAAATTGATCAAAACCAGATAAACCAGCACAACGATTCCCGCCACCCAAAAATTGGAAAGCGGGATCCAACTGGAGCCTTCGAGCAGAGCAACGGCAAACGCCACCGAGACCGCCAGAAAAGGGCCGACATCCGGAATCAGTGTAAAAAAACCAGCCAGCACGCCCAGCACCAGGGCGCCGGGAATTCCCATGATCATCCACGCAATCGTGAACACCACGCCCACCACCACCATCAACACGATCTGACCGCGCAGGTAGGCCATCCAAACTTCGCGCAGGCGCGCGTACAATTGGTGCATATCCTCGTGATATTCCGCAGGCGCAAGTTCGATCATCCACTGACGGATGCGCGGCCATTCGCTCATAAACAAATGCACACTTACAATGATCACCAAAGACCATAGGACGTTAACAGAGGTCGTCTCCAGTAAAGCCAGCGCTTCTTCAGGCAGGGGTGTCAGGACGGCATCCTGAACATGGGAAAGGCTTTCGCCAAGCTGTTCGAAATGAAAGACCATACCCCCAAAATGAACGGGCCGGGAAAGGGTCCTGCTCAGTTCCGTGGAAAGGTCCAGCAAGTCCTGGGCGACGATCTTTATTTCATCAAAGAAGATCGGCGTCAATGCGGCAGGCATGCCCACCAAAAAAACAAGGGCTGAAAAATAAACAATATTCACAGCCGCGGTGCGCGATACCCTGGTTTTTGCCATCAGATACGTGACAGCCGGGCTGATCAAATAGGCCACAAAAGCGGCGATGATCAACGCTTTCGCAGCTTCATGCGCATAAATAAGAAGCGCCGCGAACGCAAAGATCAGGATCAATGCAACAATATAACGGGTGGAAATACTCCAGTTTCTATCTTTATCGTTCATAACAATTTCTTCACAGCCTCTAAAGTTGGTTCAATGATCGGAGCGGACTTGACCGCCTGCATAGCCGCGCGGACATCTTTCAGACCGCTGCCCGTATTCAACACCAGGATTGGGTCATCGCCTCCAACCACGCCCGCGCCTGCCGCTTTAGCCAGACCGGCATACGCCGCAGCCCCGGCAGGTTCGGCAAAGACTCCCATCTTCCCCAGCTCCGCTATGGATTGGATGATCTCATCATCGGTCACTGTGATATACGTGCCGTTCGTTTCCTTCGCCGCCCGCACCGCGCGGACCCCGTCGCGCGGGAGATCGACAGAAATACTGTCGGCAATTGTCGTCGCGGAGACGGGGGTAATGACCTCCGTATTCCCATGAAACGCATTTGCGATCGCGGCAGAACCTTCCGCCTGCACGCCGACGATGCGCGGCATGTTTGGAATCCAACCCAGGGCAAGTAAATCTTTGAAACCTTTGTGTATGCCGGAGATAATATTGCCATCCCCCACAGAAACAAAAACCGTCAGGGGCGAATGATCGTCCAGCGTGCTGTCTTTTTTATGCCATGCGCGGTGTGCTTCGATCCACCATTCCCAAATTTCAAAAGCGGCAGTCTTCTTCCCTTCCGCGGTAAAGGGATTGTAGCCCGTATTGCGGCAATACCAGCCAAATTCCTGCGCGGCTTTCACGGTCAGGTCGAAGGCTTCGTCGTAGGTGCCATCCACCAAAATGACCTTTGCGCCAAACACGAGCAACTGCGCCACCTTTGCCTGCGGCGCGGACTTAGGCGCAAAGATGACGGCCTTCTGCCCCACCGCAGCGGACATACCGGCCAAAGCCGCGCCCGCATTGCCGGTCGAGGCGGTCACCACGATCTCCGATTTCAATTCCTTCGCGCGCGTGACAACCACGGCGCTGGCCCGGTCCTTGAAGGAGGCTGTGGGGTTGCGAGATTCGTCTTTAAGCCAGACATGTTTCAGGCGTAGCTTTTCCGCCAATCGCGGCAGGGCAAATACCGGGGTCCAACCCGCGGCGTGCAAGGGTGTGGAATCGCCCGCGGGCTCGGAAACAGGCAAAAGCGGCAGGTATCTCCATAGTGAAGACTCGGTCCGCGAGGTGATGTCTTCAGGCTGAAATTTTTTCTTGATGGTGTCGTAATCAAGAATTACATCCAAATTGCCGCCGTCCTTCGGGCAGGTATAGGTGACCTGGCCTTGAAGATATTCAGTACCGCACAGCGAACATTTGTAGCCGGTGAAGTTTTTCATAATGGCATAATTTTACCCGATATGGAAACAGGCAGGAAAAAAGAATCTCAGGCTTGAAACCTTGAGAGTCCCGATTGAGATATTGCATTCAGATATAATTTCTTCAACTTTCAAAGACAGAATTTCACATTTGAGGAGTTGAGATGCTAGATACGATAGTCCCTTCAAAATTGTACAAATACCAATCCTGTGAGCCTTATGCTTTCAACAATTTACAGCAAAGGCAATTATGGTTCTCGAAACCCGAAAATTTCAACGACCCCTTCGATTCCGATATAAACTTTGCAATTACAGAAGTTACAGAACAAAATATGAGATCTCTATTTGATACTCTTCGGGAATCAGTACCAGATAAAAATGCTTTTGATTCAACTTATACTCAAGGAGGTCAAATCAATGACAGGTTCAGAGAAGGTGTTGTTTTATTTGCACGGAGAGCAACTAACACAGTCAAGGAAAATAAGTGGAAGCGATTAGGAATAGCATGCTTTTCTGAAGAAAGCGACAACATACTTATGTGGTCACACTATGCCAACGGACATCAAGGATTTTGTTTGGAGTTTGATACAAGTTTCCCACCATTTAAACCCGTTAAAAGAAAAACTTTACTTAGAGTCAATTATCCCGAAACAAATTCATATCCGTCTCTAAGCCTTAAGGATATACCCCACAATTTGCCGTCTTTGGTTGAAACTCAGTTAGGAACAAAATCATTCCAGTGGTGTTACGAAAAAGAATGGCGGATATTCCTGTCAAACGGAAACCAAGCATACCCATTTGACAAAGCCGCTTTAACTGGCATCTACTTCGGTTGCAAAATGAAAGATGCGGATAAAAATACTTTAACAGAAATCCTCGTTGATTCGCCAGCGCGCTTATATCAGATGCAAAAGTCTGACACTGAATTCAAGGTTGTGGCAAAAGAAATATTTAGACATTCTCTTTTCCATTAGTTGTTTATTTCTCTTCCCTCTCCCAAATCTCCCTTGCGATCAATTCCTGATCGACAGGGGTTCTATCGATCCTCACACCCACCGCGTTATAAATCGCGTTCGTAATCGCGGGCGTGGTGGGAATACTGCAAATCTCGCCCACCCCCTTCGCGCCGTAAGGGCCTTCCGCGGTGGCATGCTCAACGATAATGGATGTAATCTCAGGCGTCAGCATAATGCCAGGGACACGATAACGGGCAAGATGATCGGTGACCACGTAACCGTTCTCCACGATGAATTCTTCGGTGAGGGCGTGGCCAAGTCCCATCATCACGCCGCCTTCCACCTGTCCCTGCAAGCCAAGCGGATTGACCGCCATGCCCACGTCATTGGCGGAAATGACTTTCAGCACGCGTACTTCACCCGTCAGTTTGTTAACTTCCACTTCGGCGGCCTGCACGCCAAATGAAAAGGCGAAATGCATATCGCCGCCTGTGCCGAGCGGTTGAGTCTTCGGCGCTTCGTACTCATAACGGACACGCGGGTGCTTTCCGAGGGTGGTCATTTCTTTGTAGATTTCAGCATACGTCAGCGAATGTCCGTTGACATGGACAATGCCGTTCTCGAATCGTATCTGCTCGGGGCGCACGTCGAATTTCTCGGCCATCGTCGCCGTGATCTCATCGCGCAAAGTCTTCGCCGCATATCGTGACGCATTACCTGTCACGTAGGTTTGACGCGAAGCCGTCGTGGGTCCACCATTTGGCGCCAGGTCGGTATCCATCACCAAAACTTTAACCTGTTCGGGCGGCACCGACATTTCCTCCGCAACAACCAGACGCATGACCGTGACAAGTCCCTGCCCCATCTCGGCGGAGGAACTTCGCACCTGGAAGGTGCCATCTGCGTAAAGTTCAACATCCGCGCCAGATTTATCAGGCGCGCCGCCGCCGAGTCCTGTGTTCTTGTATGCGGAGGCAAAACCCCAAGAGCGTACCAGTTGTGGCGTGTCAGGTGCGGCGTGCGGCTTGAATAACTCATCCTGCGACAAACCTGATACCTGACGCATGGCACTTGAAACCTTATCAATGCATTCCATCAGTCCCACCGACTCGCGTAATTCCTGTCCTGTGTTCGTAATGCTTCCAACATGCAAGGCATTCATGCGGCGCAGTTCAACAGGTTCAATATTCAATTTTTCGGCAAGCATATCCATCATCGACTCGACCGCAAACGCCGATTGCGTGACGCCGAATCCGCGGAACGCGCCCGCGGGCGGATTGTTGGTGTACATGGCGTAACAATCAGCACGCACATGTTCGATATCATACGGACCCGCCGAGTGCGTGGTGGCGCGGGTCATCACCTTTTCACCGAGCGATGCGTACGCGCCGGTATCGCCATAGAGTTCGGTCTCGGATGCCACGAGTCGCCCATCTTTCTTCGCGCCGATCTTGACTCGAATTTGCGTGGCATGCCGCTTCGGATGCACAAGCAGACTTTCGTGCCTGTCGAACAGCAACTTCACGGGTCGCTTCGTCACGTCCGCCAGCATCGCCACATGGATCTGCCCCATCACATCTTCCTTGCCGCCGAAACCGCCGCCCATCAACTGCCCCACGATGCGAACCCGCGATTGATCCCAACCCATCACCCGCGCCACCTGCTCACGGTCCTGATACGGGATTTGCGAACCGCAATAAATTTCCATGCGCCCATCCGCCAGCGGCACACCAATACTGCATTCAGGTTCAAGGAACGCATGATCAGTTGTCTGCGTGTGAAATGTGTGTTCAAGGATGATATCCGACTCGGCGAAACCTTTTTCCATATCGCCCTTGCGGACCTTGATGTGTTTGAGCAAATTTCCTTTTTCGTGAATTTGCGGGACTCCCTCCTGACGCGCCTGCACGGGATTCGTGATGACGGGCTGGAGGTCGAACTCCGCTTCGATCAACGCCGATGCCTGATCGGCAATCTGTTGCGTTTCCGCCGCTACGATCGCGATCGCATCCCCCACGTAGCGGACGCGTTCGCCAATGCCGACCATCACAGGCCAATCAAAGGTGACCAGTCCGTGAGTTTTTTCGCCGGGAATATCTTCGGCAGTTAAAACGGCCACAACTCCGGGTAATGCCCTGGCTTTCGAAATATCGAGCTTGGTCAAGAAGCCATGCGGAATCATCGCTCGTCGGGCTTTGGCATATAACATTCCATCGAAGACAAGGTCGTCGGTGAAGACGGCTGTGCCAACGACTTTCTCCATGCCATCGTGGCGGGTGTGCGTATGCCCGACTGATTTATGTTCGTGAATCGAATCAGGGATGTGTGGCTTCTTGATGGGCTCGCCCGTTCTCAAAGATTCCGCCGCCGCAAGAATCGCATTCTCAATGGTCGGGTAGCCCGCACAACGGCATAGCGTATCCTTCAGCGCAAATCGGACATCATCACTCGTTGGGTTCGGATTGCGATTTAGCAACGCATACGCCGTCATGATTTGCCCGGGGATGCAGAATCCGCATTGGACCGCGCCATGCTCCACGAATGCTTCCTGAAGGGGATGTAATTTCATCTCTTCATGCACGTGTTCCGCCAATCCTTCGATGGTGAGGATGCTTTTCCCATCCGCGCGTTCGGCGGGATAGATGCACGAGACCACAGGCTCACCATCCACAAGGACGGTACACGCGCCACACTCGGCTTCTTCGCAGCCGATCTTTGTCCCTGTGAGGCGCAGTCTTTCACGGAGTAGGGTTGAGAGTGTTTCACCCGGGATGGATTCAAGAGTATAAGATTGTTCATTTACAATAAGGGAAATGTTGTTATTCATTTTTGATTCACCTGTATTACTTTATCTTTCTTCAAGAGGTTCTCTATATTAATTTTAAAGGCAGACGAAACGAAATCTATAGTTTCTCTCTGGTTTTGTAATGACGCTTTTGCCATTTGAGACGTAAAAAGTTTCTTGCTTTTTATCCACTTTGCTTCATGAGCATCACAGGTTGCTTTCCATGCAACTTTAACAAGATATGCAGACTTTTCAGTATCATCAGCATTTTGTTCCATAACACGTTTGGAAACTAAATCTAATTCGCTTAATTTTTTACCGTTAACCATGAATTTTTTTGCCATTACTGCCCGTTCAGTTATTACACCTACGCCAACATAACCTTTACGGCTCAAATACGCCATAACCACATCACCTTCATGGAAAGATTGAATTTGCTCGCCAAAAATTTTACTTCCCCATGCGGATAGAAAACCATATTTTTTACAATCTACCCAACTTCCTCCATTGTGTTCATTAACATTGAAATAATAGATGCCATTCTGATAATCAAAACCATATAGCTCCCTATACAGATCGTCATGAGAACGAAAATTATCAACAAAATGACCGGTGGATTCATTTGTCAGATTTCGCCCAAGTTTCCAGATTAAAGTTTTCTCAACTAAAAGCGCTTCACGCTGTGTTAAGTTTTTCGCTATAACTCTAACAATTGGTTTAAGCCCAGCCTTGTGAATTTTATTTATACGCGCAGTTTTTCTTGATTCTTTCTTGTCACCGAGATGCGAATCCTTTCTGTTCATCCTCCCCTCACCATAATAAAACTCTTCATAGTTTCGAGGGTCAATATAAACGTAAACGTAATAATCAGATGATTCATTCATCACTGTGCTCTCCTCCATGCAGTTTCAACCACATCTTTGAATAAACCAACAACAATATGCTGGCGATAATCCGAGCTGGCTCGGCGAGGGCTGGTGCGGAATTGGGCCTGGGCCAGCAGGGCTTCGAGTGCGGATTCAAATATCGTTTCGTTGAGGGGTTGTCCACGCAAGGTATCTTCGGCTTGAGATGCGCGGAAGGGAGTCCCGCCGCCGGGACCGATCGCGATGCGAATATCCTTGATGGCCGCTGTTTTACGTTCGAGCCAGACGGCGCAATTCAAAATGGGAAGCGCAACGCCCTGCGGACGCATGATTCGTTTGAAGCAGGATGCTTGATGTTTTGTGGAACGCGGCAGGTAAAAGCCGACAATAAGTTCTTCGCCGTGTTTGAGTGCAGACTTACCGGGGCCGAGGAACAATTCTTTAAATGAGATTCGGCGGGTTCCCAATGCACTCGAAATCTCTGCCTGTGCATGGAGCGCGAGCAGGGCAATTGTTCCGTCTGCTGCGGGGAGGGCATGGGCCACGTTGCCGCCGAGAGTGGCCACATTGCGGACTTGCGGCCCGGCGATCAAATTACAGGCTTCGGTCAATGCCTGGGCGTGGCGAACAGCCAGCGGGTCGAGAGCGATGCGGTTGACCGGGACCGAAGCGCCGATGAAGAGTTCATCCCCTCTCAATTCGAGAAGAGTCATCTCTGCAATGGATGTCACATCAATTAAAGTCTGGACGGGTGAATGACGGCCTTGTTCAAGGTCGAGCAACAGATCGGTCCCCCCTGCAATTGGTATAAGCGGACGCGGCGCGTGGGCAAACGCGTCCATGGCTTCGGATAAGGTTTTGGGGCGAATGTAATTTTGCCAAAGGTTCATTGGTGGTGCCTTCTTTCTGGACGGCGGCACTTTTCGATGGGATGCTACACGACCCAACGCCGCGGCAAATGCCGCGACCACCGAACCGATGGATAATTGAACGTTAGTTTACAACTGTGGCAGCCTCTTCAGGATGAACACCTGCCATGAGCAAGCCAAGTTTTTCGCGGGTCGCTTCGCGGCGGGGCAGGATGTCCATTACCCGGCCCTCATAAAGGACCGCAACACGGTCGGAGAGTGCAAGGATCTCATCCAGGTCTTCCGAGATGAGCAGGACTGCCGCCCCTCTTTTTCGCTGGTCGAGCAATTGTTCGCGGACATATTCCGTGGCGCCAATATCCAATCCGCGGGTTGGCTGTGCGGCGATGATCACGCGCGGATTTCTCGAGATCTCACGGGCGAGGACTATTTTTTGGATGTTCCCACCGGAGAGATTCTTTGCCAGGGTTTCACGGGATGGGGTTTTTACATGGAACTGCGAGATCAAATTATCGGCATGTGTTGAAATGTCCTTTAATTTCAGGAAGCCGTTCGTGGAAAACAGCCGTTTATGATGTTCACGCAGGATCAAGTTTTCCGCGACGGTGAATTCGCGGATCATGCCGTCGCGCATTCGCTCTTCCGGAATGTAGGACAGCATGCGGTCGGTCAGGTCACCGGGCGCATAATGCGTGACATCCCGGCCTTCCAGAAGGATCTGCCCGGATGTTTTCTTCCGCAAGCCGGCAATGGTTTCGGCCAATTCGCGCTGCCCGTTTCCGGAGACTCCGGCAATCCCCAGGATTTCCCCAGAATGAATTTCAAGGTTGATTTCGCTCAGGCCAAGGGTGCCGCGGTCGCTGGCGCAGGATATATTCCTGAGTTGCAAGCGGACTTCACCCAGCTCCACGTTGCCGCGGTCCGGGGCAAAATCGACATCACGACCAACCATCCAATTGGCGAGGTCTTGTTTCGTTGTTTCGGAGGTCGGGCGCGTCCCGATCTTTTTTCCATTGCGCAAAACGGTCACGCGGTTACTGATCTCCACGACCTCATGTAATTTATGGGAAATAAAAATAAGTGCATAGCCGTCTTTCATCATCTGACGCATGATGGTAAAAAATTCATCCACTTCCTGCGGGGTGAGGACGGCGGTGGGCTCGTCCAGGATGAGAAGAGCGGCGCCGCGATAAAGGGCTTTGATGATTTCGACCCGCTGCTGCTGCCCCACAGAGAGCTGCCAGACGTAAGCACTGGGATCCACCTTCAAGCCATAGATATTGGCCAGTTCAATGATGCGCTTCGCCACGCGGTCAAGATCGGTCAGGAATCCAAGGGAGGATGGCAGCCCGAGGGCAACATTTTCAGCAACTGTCAGGGTTGGCACAAGCATGAAGTGCTGGTGGATCATGCCAATCCCAAGATTGATCGCATCCTTCGGGGAGGCAATGGTCACAGGGCTGCCGTTCAATAATATCCGACCCTCATCCGGGTGATACAAACCATAAAGGATCTTCATCAACGTGCTTTTACCTGCGCCATTCTCACCCAGCAGGGCATGAACTTCGCCGGACTTCACGTCAAAGTCTACATGGTCGCTGGCGAGCACACCGGGGAATCGCTTGGTGATCCCGCGCATTTCAACGCTCTCGATACGGGGTTGGCCGGAAGGAAGCTTTTTCGATTCGGTCATGGTGGCATCCTAAAAATCTTTCCAGGCTTCGGAAGCCCCCCAGGGCTTCCGAAGTTTAATACCTGAGTGATCCAGTTACGGAAGGGTAATCGTGATGGTCCCGTCGATGATCCCTTGGATGGTCGATTCTGCCAGTGCTTTGACATCATCAGGAAGGGCATAATCCGGGTTGAATTCAATCACTTCGCCGCCATTGGCAAGGTCAGCTTTGAAGGATTGTCCGCCGAGGGTGCCTTCACCGATCAGGGTGATGATCTCCCGCAGGGCTACTTCCCAGTGATACACCTGTGAGGCAACCACAATGGACGGAGCAAGGGAGGTCTGATTCGATTGCGTTCCGAACCAAAGAGCATTCGCTGCTTCAGCTTTGCCGATGGCACCCACAACCATTTGGGCCGTGCCGGTCAACGCATCTGCGCCAGCGGAGATGTGAGTCGTCGCAGCTTCAGAAGCCAGCGCAACGTCAGAGAACGAACCGATGTAGTTCACGTTTACGGTGATGTCAGGGTTGGTCGCGGCCACACCGGCTTTGAATCCATCCACATACAGTTTTGCATCGCCAACTTCGATCGGGCCGACAACGCCGATCACTTTGCTCGTCGAGAGCGAGGCAGCCAGCACACCATTTACATAACCGCCTTCTTGAGAGGCTGCTTCATAGGCAAAAATATTGGGCTGGCCAAAGGTCTCCGCTGTGGTGCCCCAGGCAAAACTGGTCTCGGGGAAATCGGGGGCGATTTCCTGCAGGGAGGAACCGTACTGAGAACCGTGCGCGACCACAAGGTCATACCCCTGTGAAGCGTAGTCACGAATGGCGGCGGCGGCATCGTCCACAACAAACATGCCTTCCGAGTACACCAGTTCAAACGCATCCGGCCCGCCCATTTCTTCCTGAATGCGGAGGAGGGCGTCGTACATGCTTTGGCTGAAAGCCAGGTCATTGATGGCGCTTGGCATGATCACAGCCACGCGGAACGGCTCTGCCGGCGCGGCGGGCGGCTCGGTGGCCACAGGGGCTTCCGTCGCTTCCATGGGAGCTTCGGTCGGTTCGACAGCGGGCGCAGGGGGCTGTCCGCACGCGCTCAACGCCATTGACATTACAACGATCAATGTCAGGATCCATGCAAATTTCTTCATCATCTTCTCCTTATATCTTTATATCTATTTTGACGAACAGATTTTTCAAATGGTTTAGTATTACATAGAACTTCAACTTTACTTTGTATGAGCATACCTCCTTCACGCAAATTCATTCTTCCCGCTCGAAGGGTCTCGTCAACGCGGAGGGCGCACGGACCCTGGAGACAGTGGCAACCAGAACCAATATCGTAAGCACGTACGGCATCATCACCGCAATATCCGATGGGATGGGAATATTCAAAACTTGAACCCATAATTGGAGTGAATTAACCATACTGAACAACAACGCGCCCGCCAGCACCCCGAACGGACGCCATGCGCCAAAATAAACCAGCGCCACGGCGATGAAACCCAGACCGCTGGTCATGTTTTGCTGAAAGACATTCAACAGCGCTATCGAAAGCGAAGCGCCCGCCACACTGGAAAGCACACCGCCCAGGGTGATCGTAAAATACCGGACGCGCGCCACGCTCACACCAAGCGAGTCGGCGGCATCCGGGTTCTCTCCAACCGAGGAGATCTTCAACCCCAGCGTGGTCTTATTCAAAATGAACCAGGCCAGGGGCACGAGCAGGTACGCACCGTATACAAGAATATTCTGGTTGAACAGGATTTCGCCTATGAAAGGAATGCCGATCAAAACAGGGATCTCGATTTTCGGAAAACCCCTTACTGTTTCCACAGTTCCCATCAGCCGCTGGAAGAGCAGCTCGCTCATGCCCAATCCGAACAAATAAAAGCCGATTCCGCTGATCCCCTGCTGGGCATGCAGGTTAACAGTGACGAACGCCATTGCCAGCCCCATCAGTGCGCCGACGAGGATCGCAACCAACAACCCAAGCCACAAATTCCCAGTGGTCAGTGCCACGTAAAAAGCAGCAAAACATCCAATCAGCATTTGCCCTTCTACACCCAGATTCAGAACCCCGCTTTTCTGGCTGAATGTTTCACCGATAGCTGCATAAAGATAAGGAGTCGCAAGCCGTACGCCAGATGCCAGTATACCGATCAGAACAGTGGTCGAGAGGAGATCGGTAATCATTGGTTCGCCTCTTTTGTCTGAACGTTGGGCTGATCCTCTTCCGGCGGGGATTCTTCCACTGGGGCGGCTGCCAGCCTGCGGCGTTGTCTGCGGCGGCGCCATATCTCGCTGCTGACCACGAAGATAACGACCAATCCATTCAAAACTGTAATCAATGCCGAAGGAACTTGCACCACTCGCTGCATTTTGTTCGCTCCAACAAGCAGTGCCCCAAATAAGATCGAAGCGGGAATGGACCAGATGGGATGCAGCTGCCCAAACAAAGCGGCAACGATGCCGTTGAATCCCGCCGACCCTGTGAATCCGGAGGAAGAGCCGTCTGTGATCATACGGTAATTCACACCATATACCTGTACTGCGCCTGCCAACCCTGCAAACGCGCCGCTTAATAAAAGCGCAAGCACCACATAGCGGGGAACTTTAATGCCGGCATAACGAGAAGCATTTGGGTTCTGCCCGACCGCGCGGATGCGATATCCAGCGGTGGTGCGCCAAAGCAAAATATAGACGAGAATTGCAAGCACAACAGCGATCAGCGCGCCCAAATGAAGTCGGGTCGGGGCCAGGCGCGGAAGATGAAAAATATCCAATAACCGGGCGGTCTGCGGAATCTTCGAAGCCAATTCCGCCTGGGAAGGGTCGATCATCGGTCCGCGCAAAAGGAAGTTCATCAACTGGACGGCAATCGCGTTCATCATCACCGTGCTGAGAATTTCGTTTACCCTGAAATATGCCTTGAGAATACCGGGGATTCCGCCCCATACTGCGCCTCCCAAAAAACCCGCCAACATTGCAAGTGTGATGGCAAGCCAGCCGGGTAATCCGGTAAGTGTCAGGCCGACCCAGGTTGCAAGGACAGCGCCAATGATCATCTGCCCCTCGCCGCCAATATTGATCACATCTCCACGGAAAGAGATGCAAATGCCCAGCGCCACCAGCAGCAGGGGCGTGGCTTTCACCAGCGTCTCTGCAAACGAGTTTGCGCTGCCAAACGCTCCATCCCACAATGCTGCATAAGCCTCCAATGGGTTAACCTTGAGGAAAAGCAGCATTACTGCCCCTACCGCAAGTGCAGCCAGTGTGGCAATGACCGGCAGGAATGCATCGAACAGTGAACTCAGCTTGGATTGCATTGAAGCGTCATCCTCCTTGGCACCAAATCATAATTTCACAGACCATCGGGCAGGCAATTAACTCCAGGCCTGCACAAGGCTTAATCGCAGAACCGAATCATCGAAGGCATTCACGCCCAAAGCAAGCGGCAGGTAGTTTTTGCCGTAAAAGGCCACCTGCAATTGCAGGATTGCCCTGCTGTCAACACCGCCGAGGTGCAGGTGCGCCTCCGTTCCAATCGTTGTGGAGCGGATATCTGTTATTGCAAAGGCAATTCGCTGATGGAAATATTTTTGGAAAATATCACGGATGTGAAGACTGCCGTCGATCTTCTCGAAGGGCTCCCGCAAGAGCGAAAACGGGATGGCATTTTCCGACAGGATGACTGCCTGCGTGTCCGCATAGAACACCCTGCGCAGGCAAACCAGATCATCACCGGCCTCCAAGGCCAGCGCATACGCTTCCTTTTCTGTGGCAGGCCGTCGTTCGATGGAAAGAAGCCGAATGGAAGGTTTGAACCCATTCCCTTCGATCAACTCCACCAGGTCCCATAAATTCCCAAACAGTGCGCTGGCATCCCGGGCGCGCGCATTAACGTAAGTACCGTCCCCTTGTTTTCGAAGGATCAAACCGCTGGCGGCCAGTTTGGCAAGTGCAGTCCGGATGGTGGCTCGGCTTACCCCCAACTCCTCGGATAATTCACTCTCCGAGGGCATCCGGCTGCCGGGCAAATAGGAGCCGCCCCGAATCCGCTCCAGCAGGATCTCGTCCACCTGCTTTGCAACTGTTTTTCCATGAACGTGGATCATTATTATGGTCTGCCAATTTGTAGGATGATAATCGTCTGACGTTTATTCCTTGTACCTGTTTACAAGGGGTAATTTCAAGTGACTTTCATCCTGCAAATTAATAAAAATGTGACATCTCAAAAGGCGCATGTCCAAATAAGATGTCAGATTTCCGGTTTCCTGGGGATTTTTTACCTAATCCCGCTCAAATGGCACACCCAATGCCGCAGGCGGGGATGCGCGCATGGCTCTCAAAAGTTTTACCATGATCTTGCGCGTATTTTCAGGCATGGCCGCAAGCGCCCGCTCCACCCATTCAGCGTCACCGATGTTCACGAGCAGAAGCGTCAAAATCATCAAAGGGAAGGGAGCAACCTGCAAGACCTGCGAAGGGACCTGAGTAAGCACGGGCTGCAATACCAAGCCAAGCCATTGTAAAAATGCAAAGAGGTACGCCCCAAACGCCGCGCGGGATGGGTTCCATCCGCCAAAGATGGTGATGGATAAGGCGATCCAGCCGATGCCATCCAGGCCGGAGATCGTGCCCATCCAACCGGCGCGGATGGCGAGGGAATATGCGGGGCCGGCCAGGCCGATCAGCGCGCCGCCAATAACCGTGTATACATAACGCATGAGATTTACATTTGCGCCGCGAATGAATGCCGCAGCGGGCTTTTCGCCAATGCCTTGCAGCATCAGACCAGGGCGGGTGCGGAAGATCCATACCCACGCAAGAAAGATAGCAACAAAACTGATATAGGTGATGGGATCCTGGCGAAAGAAAAGCTGCCCAATCACCGGAATATCGCCGAGGACGGGAATGGGGATTGCCTGCAATCGCGGACCGGGCAAGCCCATATACGGGTTGCCAAGAAAATAGGAAAGGTCGCGGCAGGTGAGGGCAAGCACGAAGCCAACCGCCACCTGGGATTGCTTCAAGGTAATGCTTGCAAATGCCACCACCAATGCCACAAGCGCGCCAATTAACATTCCCGCCAGAAATCCCAGAACGATGTTGTCAGTCGTGTATGCTGCTGCGAATCCGCCCATCGCCGAAAGCAGGATCGTCCCATTCATGGAAAGATTAATAACACCGGCCCGTTCTGAAAGCGTTTCGCCAAGTACGGCAAAGATTACAGGAGCCGCCGCCGCAAGCACACCAGCCAATCCGATGAGGATAGTTTCCTGAGTCATGTTATGCCTTCCTTGCGAATTTCTGGCGCACACCGTCTGCCAGCAAAACAAACAAGACCAATACGCCTTGCAGAACGCCGGAGAGCGACGAATCAAGTTTCATCAGGATAGGCAGTTGAATGCTGCCGATATTCAACGCCGCAAAGAACAAGGCAACCGGCACTGCCCAGATTGCATTGTAATTAATCAGCATGGCAACCATGAGGCCCAGATACCCGTATCCGCTTGAAATGGACGGGATCAAACGGTGATAAACCGCCGCCACCTGCACGGCTCCCGCCGCGCCTGCGAGCGCGCCGCAGATCAGAAAGGAGTACATGGAATATTGCCAGGTGGGAATACCGAGTAAATACGCAGCGCGGAAGTTCTTCCCCACTGCCTTAAGCCGCAGGCCAAAATAAGTACCCTGTAAAATGAAATATATGACTACAATGCCAGCCAGCGCAATAGCCAATGCCCAGGGGCTGATTCGCAGGCCGGCTAGCAGCGGTAATGAGAATTCATCGGGGAAGGGCACGGTCCCGCTCATGGAAGCAACTCCGGGACGTTTCCACGGACCGAAGATGAGATAGATTGTCAGAGCCGTGGCAACAAAGTTCAGCCCCAGTCCGCCAAATATCTCATTCACCCCGCCAAATACCTTCAATACACCGGTGAAGGAAGCCCACACTGCACCGCCCAACATACCGCCAAGAATGGCCAGCGTAATGATCAATGCCGGGGGCAGATCGCTTTCGATGAAATAGCGAAAGACCCAGGTGGTCGTGATCGCGCCTAATACAACCTGTCCCTCCACGCCGATATTCCATAAGCCGGAGGAAAATGTCACCAACAGTCCCGCAGTCACAAGCAGCAGAGGCACAAAGGCCACCAGTACTTCCGCAAATTTACGCATCGAGCCGAAGGAGCCGTTGAACATATTTTTGTAGGCTTCAGCCGGTGAGGCATCCACCGAGAGCAATATCAGTGAAACAAATCCGAACGCAAGGAGCAGCGCGATCAGTTGAAAGAAAAACCCTCCAAAACGGCCTTTAAGCATGTTCATCTCCCGTGTCTGCCCAACCTTTTCCGCCAATCAACTGGCCAAGCTCTTCCACACTGGTTGCGCTTGCATCAATCGGCTGCGAGACCTTGCTGCTGAAGAAAACAAGCAGGCAGTCACTGTACTGCAATATTTCTTCGAGGTCGGATGAAATAAAAATGATCGAGGCGCCCTGTTTACAGCGCTCTTTTAGTTTGCTCCAAATGTAGATAACTGATTCGATATCCAGCCCGCGGGTGGGGTGTTCGAGCAGAACCAAAGAAAGCGGCGTCTGCAACAATGCCAATTCCGCTCGCTGCTGATTGCCGCCCGAAAGCGATTCAACAGTCGAGAGCGGAGTGCCGCGGATATTAAATGACTGGATGCGGTCTTCGGCAAGTTTTTGTCCGGCAGCGCGGTCGATAAAAATCCCCTTCGGTTCTTCCGCCAGAACGAAATGATCGATCAAATTTAGTCCGGGGACGAGGCCCTCTTCAAGACGCGCGGCTGGAAGAAAATTCACGCCCGCGCGTTTGAAGGTGTGATACGACTTCCCGGTCAAATCCCGGCCGTTTAAGCTGATCCTGCCGCCGACGGGTCTTGTCAGCCCCGCACAGGCACGGATGAACATTCCCTGGCCGGAACCTTCCATCCCCGCCAGCCCGATTACTTCGCCCGCGCGAACTTCCAAATCTACATTTTTTATTTTTAAACGCACATCTTCGAGTGAAATATTTTTTAATGAAAGTACAACATCACCTGCCTGGGCTGGCTGCCTTGCACCAAGGGTGATCTCCTTGCCGAACATCATCGCCACAAGTTTGGAAGTCACGTAGGGTGGTTTTGTCTCACCGACCAGTACGCCTCCGCGTAAAACCGCCACGCGATCGCACAGGTGTTCCACGTCTTCCAGCTTATGCGAAACAAAAATAACCGTCATTGCCTGATCGGGGAATTTCTTAAGAGTCGCGAACAGCTTTTCCTTTTGGCCTGCACTAATACCAGTGGTCGGTTCATCCAAAATAAAAACACGGGCACCGAGGAAAAGCAAGCGCATGATCTCCAATTGCTGGCGTTCGCCCACCGTAAGTGAGTCCACATAACTTTCGGGGTCAAATGAAAAACCATATTCACGGGCAAGCAAATTGAAATCTTGTGCCGCTTCCTTGCGATTAGGGAAAAGCCCGCCTGATAATCCAAGTAAAAAATTATCCAGAAGCTTCATTGGAGGGAAATCCAATGGATCCTGGTGCAACATGCCAATGCCATATTTGATCGCATCGGCGGGAGAATGAATAACGACAGGTTTACCGTCCAGAATAATTTCACTACCGGGGTCTGGCTGAATAAAGCCGGAAAGGATCTTCATCAGCGTGCTTTTACCGGCGCCGTTCTCCCCCAATATTCCCTGAATCGTACCCGTGGGAATATTCAAATTTATGGCTTTGTTGGCATGCACAGTACCGAAATGCTTGTGAATGTTTTTGAGTTCAACGTTCATGGGCGTTGTGATTCTCCATGATGCGTGCAATTTCGAGAAAGGGGCACAGATTTCTCTGTGCCCCTTTGGGACGTACAAAAACGGATTACTCGGAGGCGCTCAAGCCCTGCATGCCTTCGAGCAGCTGCGGCAAATACCAAACCTGCTGGTCGGTTGCCACTTCACCGTCGGCAAGATAGGCGGTGCCGTCCTGCAGATTGATGGGGCCACTCCACAGGTTCAGGCCGCCTGCGAGGTCGGCGATGAACTCATCCAACACGGCTCCAGCGTCAGCGCTCAAGGCATTGCCTTTCACGAAGCCGATCGCGGAGGTATCGTGGTTATTGATGTCACTCCAATCCGGACTCTGCCAGAGGAACGCCGACTGCCAGGAACCATCCGAAGCAGACTGAATGGCGGCGAGGTAATCGGGACCCCAGTTGAAGTACGGCACACCGAGGCAGACATCAGGAGCGGCGCTGCACGCGGCAACGTAGTCATAGGCAACACCGAACGACTGTGTGCCTTCTGTGGTCAGCTTCTGGGCTTCAGCGAGATTGACGGGGTTGTCGATACCGGAGATGACAACGTCATAACCAGTGGTGTAGAAATCCTTGGAAACATCGACGGGGTCGGTGGTGAAACCAGGGATGTGGAACCAGAAACCGATCCAGGTCACTTTGAATTCAAGGGTGGCGGGGTCGTTGCCAGCTTCTTCCCAGCAGTGGCGGGCGCCAAGATAGGCAGAGGCAGCGAGGCGGCGGGTTTCATCGTTGATCAATGGTCCAAGGTAACCGATCTTGCCGGTCTCGGTGGAAAGGGCGGCGGCACAACCGCCGATCATCTTGCCGTATTCCATGCGGCCCATGATATTCATGAGGTTGGGGATCTCTTCGTAGACCTTGCCATCTTCCCAAACCTGATCACCGGAAGCCATGATGACGTACACATCAGGGTTGGCCTTGGCGAATGTGGTGGAGGCATCTTTCATATCATCCGAGTTGAAGATGACCAGTTTGGCGCCCTGGGCAACCAGTTCTTCCGCAAGTTGATCCGGGGTGGTGCCGGGACGATCGGCGGGATTGACCTTGTCAAGGTAAACCATCTTCGCGCCGAATTTTTCTTCCACATACAAGCCGGCTTCATAATGAGCCTGACTCCAACCGTTGTCGTTGTACGGACCAACGAGCAGCATACCAAAAACGAACGGCTCAGCGGCGGGCGCTTCGGTGGCGGCAGGGGCCTCCGTTGCGGCGGGCGCTTCAGTGGCAGGGACGGGGGCCTCTGTTGCAGCAGGGGTGCCACAAGCAGCAAGGACGAACATGAGTGCCAACGCAATGTATGCGAGGCGGGAAAGATTTTTACGCATTCTTCTTCTCCTTATGAAATAAGTGGTTTGAGACGATACTTGGCGGGTCAACAAATTCCATTGACCTCCTTTCAAGCTGTCTAAACAATTGTGCTTTACAACTGTTTTTTTGGAATAAAGCCGTTCAAACTTCTAAGGTGAACACTCGAATTTGCTTCGTACATCAGCCAGCGCAGAAGACTGCTCCGGTGTACTTTGAGTCTCACGCTCGATGCGGTTCCACAACCTGCAAAGCAGCGATCCTACATAGCTTTTGGATATCTTATATGATGTTGTTGACAATTCTACCGCTTTTTTCCAATCTCCAACATGAGAGTAGCCTTCGATAAACACAAAGCGTTCGAGCGGGTCGTTGGGATGATCGTCCAACGCAAAAGCAATCTCACCCAGCTCGACCACCTGCTCCCAATCCTTTTTTTGACGCGCCAGTTCGGCCTGTCCAAAATAATAACACCAGTCGTGAGCCGGCTCGCCTCCATAAAACTGACCTGGCAGCTGGTTCTGTTTCTCGAAAAGAATCACACTCTGATTCGAATAACGCGCCACATCGCGCACGGCGGGCGGCAGCAGACGATTCGTTTCCTCCACTTCCGGGTCGATCACCCGGAAACAGCCAGGCGGCTCGTAATCGATCACAAGAATATTGGAGGTGTTCCCATAAAACGTGGGGCCAATGTAATACAATTCGTGCGGCTGGCCCGGTTCCACACTTGGCAGGGTCTTGCCAACGCGGATGGATGCAAAATAAAGCATCACATTCATCTCACCGGGCGGGCTGTAGATCCAGTTTAGCGGGCCGGTCAACGAGTTATCAGAATAATAAGTTACCGGTAAATCGTTCGAAAGCAGGATCGTCCCTTTTTCCAGCGCGGGAATACGAAGAGTCATTTGCTGGAACAAATCCTTTTGTGCGGCCCAGTCGTGGCGGTATACATTATCCAAACGAAAATGCCTGCTCGCGGCAAACCCAACCAGCAAGGCCAGCAGAATCATTTGCGCCCGTTTGTTTTTTATCAAAGCGATCAGGCATGCGAGCAGCAAACTTGCGCCCAGCATAAAAGGCAGCATGAAGCGGTCAATCGAGAAATTGTGCTGCGGCACAATTCCAATCAGCCAGACCGAACCACCAGAAAGCACCCAGAACACAAGCCCGATAAAACCCGCCTGCTTTGCAAAAACGCGGTCATCGCCATCGTTTGCATTAAATTTAAACAGGAATATTCCAACGAGGAAAATGACCGAGAATAACAGAACCAGCATCAAAGTAAGTGTGAGCGGTCCCAGTCCAGTTGTGCCAATGGTCGCGGCGGAGTAAATCCATACTTCGAACACCGTTCGCCAAAAGCTCAATAAGATGTTACCTGACAAGAGCAGCAGGCCGGAAAGGAAATCCTCACGCAAGGCATCCAGCATGACGTATTTGTAGCTGGCATTTTGGAAAGTAAAGAAGAAGGCGCGCCAAATTGTGACGCCTGCAAAAATTAAAAAATACGGCAAAAAGTAGAGCACAGATTTTTGGATTCGCTGCCTAGCCCCGCCCGGCAGCATTTGCCAGAAGAGGAAGATCCGCACAAACTCGAGGAAGTAAAAATACTCCATCGTCAGCAGGTTTACTGCTGCAAGCACATAAGACGCGGCAAATAAAACTACACGGCGTTTTTCGTTTTTCAATGCCAGCAGGGAAAGGTAAAGCGATAACAGGAAACAGCACAGCACAATATAAAAATGGCTGTACATCAATGCAATATATTGCTGCCCCATGCCCGGATAAACAAGGAAAAGCAGGCTCGCCCAAAACGCAGGCCGTGTGTGGGATGGCCACAGCAGGCGCAAAATCGCCCACAACAAAACTGCCGTCAGCCAGCGCAAGATGATTGCAAGCAACTGCCAGGCCCATGGGTTTGGCCCAAGGATCGGCAATGTCAATTGATAGATCATGCCCCAAAACGGGCGGCTGGTGGTGAACGTTTTTATGAGAACATCCGGGCCAAGGCGGAAATAGATCCACGCCCAGGGAAATTCATCCCAGTAAAAGCCGCGCTGCCAGAAAAATAAGCCGTAAGACAGCGCGGCAATGAAAAGCAGGAACCACACAGCCCCTCGAGTTGAGAATCTCAGGGCATCGATTCGTTCAATCCATTTTTTCATCAACTACGGCACAATCCAGGTACCTGTTTCACCTTTGAGGGCGCGCCCAATGCTTTCAGGATTGGTGATCAACGCCTGTTTGCCGCCGTTCTCCAAATATAATATTGCAGCCTGGATCTTCGGCGCCATCGAACCTTTGGCAAAATGAATGCCCTCGGAAAGAAATGCCTTCGCTTCGGCAAGAGTCATTTTATCGAGCCATTTCTGTTCGGGCTTGCCGAAATTAATGGCGACCTTCTCCACGGCAGTGGCGATCAGCAGCAGATCCGCTTTGATGGTCTGAGCAAGAAGCGACGACGCAAAATCCTTGTCGATCACTGCCGCGGTTCCGACCAGTTCCCCATCGCTGCGTTCCACGACAGGAATTCCACCGCCGCCCACGGTGACAACAACGTGCCCGGCGTCCAGCAGCAATTTGACAGATTCAAACTCGACGATCTCTTTCGGCATGGGAGAGGCGACGACTCTTCTCCAGCCCCGGCCTGCATCTTCGACGACAGACCAGCCCATCTCCTTTTCACGGCGTTTCGCTTCGGTTTCATCCATAAAGGAGCCGATGGGTTTGGACGGTTTTTGAAAGGCAGGGTCGCTCTGTTCCACACGGACCTGGGTAACGATGGTACAGGCTTTTTTATTTATCTTGCGCTTGAAAAACTCATTCCGCAGCGCCTGCTGAAGCGCATATCCGATCGCGCCTTGTGAATCCGCGCCGCAGACATCCAGCGGGACCTCGTGCATGCCCTCCAATTTTGCGGCGATCTCGGACCGTCGCAAAATGAACCCCACCTGCGGTCCATTGCCATGGCCAATCGCCAGATTCCAACCCGCCTCGATCATATCCACAATATGGACGGCGGTCTCACGCAGAGCCACCTGCTGATCTTCCACCGAAACATGTTTTTCATCCTTAATCAAGGCATTCCCCCCGATTGCAACGACTGCAAGTTTGCTGGTCATCAATAAATCTCCTGATCGAATTATTGCAGGGACAAAGCCAGGCCTTGTCCCTGCATCCGTTTATTATGACATCGTTAAAGCCATGACAGCCTTTTGCGCGTGCAGGCGGTTTTCGGCTTCATCGAACACAACAGACTGCGGACCATCCAGAACAGCGCTTGTGACTTCGATATCACGGTCAGCAGGCAGGGGATGCATGTAGATGGCATCCTTGTGAGCAACCTTCAACTTGGCATCATCCATGATCCAGTTCTTGTACATATCCTGGAGTTTCTTGCCATCGGCCTTGTCGTTGGTAGTCAACAGCGGTCCCCAGGATTTGGCGTAGATCACATCCGCATTCTTACAGGCATCGGCCATTCCATCTTTGGAATCAATGATCTCAAAATTGGTACCCGCGATCTTCGCCTGCTCTTTAGCCTGCGCAACGATCTCGGGCATGAGAGAAAATTCGGGCGGGTATGCGAGGGTCACATCCATGCCAAAACGAGGCATTTGGAGAATTAATGATTGAGGCACAGAGATGGGTTTGAGATAGGAAGCGGCATAAGCCCACGAAACAACGATCTTCTTCTTCCGTAAATCCCTGCCCTTCTTTTCCATGATGGTCATCAGGTCGGCAAGGCACTGGAAGGGATGATAAACATCGCATTGCATGTTCAAGACCGGCGCTCGGCTCGACTTGGCGACATCGTTCAAGTATTTATTACCGTCCCCAAAATCGCAGTGACGGATGGCGATCCCGTCGAAATAACGGCCGAAGATCTCGCCGATTTCAACGGGGGTGTCGCCGTGTGAAATCTGGGTGGTGTTGCTGTCGATGAATGCGCCATGTCCGCCCAACTGCGCCATACCCGCCTCGAACGATCCGCGCGTGCGTGTGGACGAAAAGAAGAACAGCATCGCCAACACCTTATCACGCAAATAGGGATGCGGTTCACCGAGCGCGCGCTTGCGTTTCAAATCCCAGGCTACTTCCAAAACCGTTTCGACTTCTTCTTTCGTGAAGTCGAGGTCGCCGATAAAATCACGACCGCGAAAATTTGTTTGCATTTTTATCTCCTGTTTTTTAAGTTTTCAACTAAATATAATCATCTATATCGAGATCCGAATCGATTCACCTTTGATGAACCTGTCCGTATCCCAATACAGCCTTGCGCCTTCGCAATACTCCACCGAGCCGCCCCAGGATGAAAAATCGTTGCCGGGCAGGCAGCCCACCACCCCCAACTCCACGACGCCGCCGTGGTTGATCGCCAGTGCCGAACGGCTTTCAGAAATATGGTTCATGATCCCGGCATAATACTTCGCCAGCTTGCGGGCATATTTTGCAGCTGCCCCGCCGCGACGGGTAATTTCCGCATATTCTGCAAAGGACAATGGCCAGGGGGATTCCTTTTCCACATCGCGGCCGTATGTGCTCATTAACTCAACCTGTTCGTCCACAGCAAAGCCCATGGCGATGGCGGTTTCAAACGCCCGTGGGAGCGTGGAAGTAACCACGCGGTCAAAGGGACCGATGTTCTGCCCAACCAGCCGCGCAAGGGTTACACCGGATTGATTCAGGTGGTCACCGGGCTGGGAGCGGATGGAATGCCTTCTAATTTCAAGAGTTTTCATGGTCGATATTTCTAAAACAATGCAGTCGTTCAACACAGATCGATATGCATGGTTGCCGGGCGGCTTGTTTGCTGCAACAAACCGCCCAACCATCAAACAGCATTATTATGAAGCCATCTATTCCGTTGCGCCCAAGACCAAAGCAAGAAGCGTCATTCGCATTACGACACCGTTGAAGGCTTCCTGCCAGTAACGCGACCAGCGTGTGATATCCACATCGGTGGGAATCTCATCCATACGCGGCAGCGAATGGAGCAGGATCGCATCTGGTTTTGCTTTCTTCTCCAGCAGCTCGCGCGTAATTTTGTAATTCGCAGGCGTCAGATCAAGTTCGCCCGTGCGTTCATCGCGCGACTTTGTGTAATCGGGCTGCACAACCGGTTCCACCAAAATTACATCCGCTTCTGCAATGGCTTTCTCAACATGATCGGCTTCCTTGAAGTTCACGCTGTACTGGTTGAGCTCAGCTTTGAATTCAGGAGTGAGTCCCATATCAGGCGGAGCGACAAAGGTAATGGGGCAATCAAATTGACTCAAAGCATAACCGAGAGAGTGCATGGTCCGCATGCGCATATCACCGACCGCGAGCCACTTGAGTCCATCGATGCGACCCTTCTCGCGCAGGACCGTGTACAGATCGGTCAGGATCTGGGTCGGGTGCTCGCCCCAGCCATCACCGCCGTTGATGATCGGCACACTCGCCCATTTCGCGGCTTCATGCGGCGCGCCCTGCTGGAAGTGGCGCATCACGATCACATCGCCATAGAACTCAAGCATCTTGACCGTATCCTTGATCGACTCCTGGTAGAAGTCACCGGCGCGAGTCATCTTGGCATCGGAAAATCCCGTAACATGACCGCCCAGACGGTGCATTGCAGATTCATGAGCCAAACGGGTGCGGGTCGAGGGCTGGTAAAAAGCAGTTACCAGAGTCTTCTCCTTGAGCAAGTCCACATTCTTTCTTGCGCGTGCAATCGGCTCCATTTTCTGAGCCACATCGAACACATGAAAGAATTCATTCCGCTCGAATTCCTTGAGCGACAAAATGTCGCGACCGCTGAAACTACGCATGACGATCCTCCTTACTAGTGATGAATATGGTGGACGATAGTGATCTCCTGTAAATCTAAAATTTGCTTTTCGGTCTGACTTTCTGTATTAACAATAAATCCGAGAAGGGGCAACCCTTCATATTCACTTACGGCTTTTTTTCAGCGATCATTTTTGGAAGCAGCCCGTAGAACTCCGTGGCGCGCACTACATCGTCGAGAAACACGTTTTCGTTGCGCATGTGCGCGGTTTTCTCGTCGCCGGGGCCGAAGCCGATGGAGGGGATGCCAGCCTTGCCAGCCCAATAGGTGCCGTTCGTCGAAAAATCCCACGTACCCAGCATCCGTTTCTCATTCCATAGCGCCTCGATAGTGCTTTGCCCGGCCTGTGTCAACGGATGCGCGTCATCCAGCAGCCAGGGAGGGTAAAACTTCGATACAGGAAATACAAAGCCTGTGTAGGATGGTGTATCGTAGAATAACTCTTCGACATGGATTTCTGCCTGCAAATAGTCAGGGATCAGCCCCTTGATCTGGGCGATGACCTCGTCGCGCGGTTCATTCGAAGTAATTCGGCGGTCGAGATAGATCGTGAACTGATCTGGTACCGCGTTGAGCGAAGCCGTACGTGCCACAACGTCAGTCACTGCTATGGAAGGATAGCCCTGCACCGGATGATAGCCCATACCGAGGCGCATCCGACGATCCAGCTCGCGGATTTGCGTGATGGTGGCCATCATTTTATACACGGCGTTGTCGCCCAGGTAGTGCGATGCCGCGTGTGCTGACTGGCCGTGAGCCGTGATCTTCAACTCGATGCGACCCTTGTGTCCGCGGTAAACCTGCATCCTGGTCGGCTCGCCGATGACGACAAAATCGGGCTTAACTTTCGGATCAACTTCAACAAATGTGTTGGGCGCAATCCCGTCACACCATTCTTCCATATTTCCGAAATAATAGGCCGTCCAGCCATCGAGCAGACCGAGATCGCGCGCAATCGCGAGTCCATAGATCATGCCAGGTGTGCTGTTTTTTTCATCGCAGGCACCACGCGCGTAGAGATAGCCGTTTTCGACTTTTCCGACGAACGGATCCCATTCCCATTCGCTTGGGTCGCCGACGCCGACTGTATCAATATGTGAATCGTATACAATTACCTTTTTGCCGTCTCCGATCCGTCCGACCGTATTGCCCATCTTGTCGAAGCGCATTTCATCAAACCCAAGTTTCTTCATCTCAGCTTGAATACGCTCCCCCACGGGGCCAATCTTCGAATCCATCGAAGGGATGGCGCAAATATCGCGCATAAACTGGATGATGTTCTCGCGATTTTCCTGGACTTTCTTTTTAATTTCTTGTGTTTTCACTTTTACCTCTTTGAATAAAATTGGATCGGCCTAAAATCACTGCCGGCTTATCTTGGATTCACACGCCGTACAACATGAAAATGGAAATAGCCCGGAATGAAATAAGTCAGCGAGTAATCCACCACCTTGCCTTCCGCGCTGAAAAGCTGCGAGTAAAAATGCAGCAGCACATCGCCGCGCTGGATCTCGATGGCCTTCGCCACTTCAGCCGTTGCGCCAATGGCGCTGACATTCGTGCGGGAAGATGTCAAAGCATCCCCGCGGCCCAGCAAAAAGTCCAGTACCGAGCCGTGAAAATCAACGGGCAGATCTTTCGAGCGCAGAACCATCTCCGGCAGGTTATCTACAAGATAGGCAACGGGCCGGTTATCGGCGCGGACAACGCGTCTTACCCGGGTGATGGATTCACCGACTGGGATATCCAGCATCTTCGCGATATCCTCATCCGCATTGATCGGTTCAATATTCAAATCGCTGACCGAAACTTCAAGCCCCAAACGCTTCGCCATGGTCTCCAGGCTTTCGAGCACTTCGAGACCGCTATCCAACACCTGCATTTTCCCGACAACAAAGGTGCCCGATCCCTGCCTGCGGCGAATCAATCCCTGGGTTTCGAAGGTACGCATGGCCTCACGCAGGGTGGCGCGCGATACGCCGAGCTGCCTGGCAAGCTCCGGCTCTGAAGGAAGCCGCTGGCCTGCCGGGGAACGCGCGATCAACGCCGCCAAATCCGTCTGCAATCGTTGAAAAGGAAAGTTAGCCATGAGTCCTCAATCTTCCAAGACCGGCACAAAATCGAACTGGTTGACATCCACAAGTCCTTTGTCCGAAATCCTTAATTCCGGAATGACCACCAGCGCCATCAGACTCAACTGCATGTTCGGGTTGTTCAATTCGCTTCCGCATATTTTGAAGCCATCCAGCACGGTAGCGGCCTTCTTTGCCACAACATCCGCGCGTTCGTTCGACATTAAACCCGCGATCTGCAAATCCACCAATCCAATCACCTTGCCATCCATCACCACGATCTGACCACCGCCGCATTTTGCCAACTCATTCGCGGCGATCGCCATGCTCTCATCATCCGTCCCCACCACGATCATATGATGGCTGTCGTGCGCCACGGTCGAACCGATGGCGCATTTTCGCGTAAAGCCAAATCCGCTGATCAAACCCACAGTGACTTTTCCCGTCGCGCGATGACGTTCCACCAGCGCGATCTTCGCAAGGTCGCGTTTCAAATCCGCTTTGACTTCTCCGCTCACCGCCTTGACCTTCATTCGGAGATGGCGGGTGGGCGCCTGATTCTCGATCACACCGATGACATGCGCCTCGATCTCCGCACCGTCATCTGCTCTCGTCCGAAGGACAAAATCCTCCGCTGTCAGTTTTCGCTTCAAATGCACGGAATTGGTCACCCACTTGGGATATTTCACCGCAGGTAATTTGACCTGCCACTCGCCCTTCTCGGCAATGACCTGTCCCTTTGCAATGACCATCTCCGCTTTGAAGTTCATCAAATCATCCACCAGCACCACATCACCCCAGCGGCCGGGCGCGATCATGCCCATCTCTTTGGTGAGGCCGAAATGCTCGGCCGTGTTGATCGTCATCATCTGTATGGCTGTCATCGGATTCAAGCCCTCGCTGATGGCATGGCGCAGGACGCGGTCCATGTGGCCTTCCACCGCGAGAGTTTCCGCATGCGAATCGTCCGTGCAAAGGATGAAGCGGCGCGAATCCATTTTCCTTTCGGTAATCGCTTTCACCTGCGCGGCGACATCGAACCAGGCCGAACCATACCGCAGCATGGCTTTCATGCCCTGCCGTACCCGGGCAATCGCATCATCCAGGCGCGTGCCTTCGTGGTCATCTTCCGCGCCGCCTGCCACATAGCCGTGGAACGGTAGTCCCAGGTCGGGTGAGGCGTAATGTCCGCCGATCACCTTGCCAGCCGCATGAGTCGCGGACATTTCATCGAGCATCTTCCTGTCGCTCATGACTACGCCCGGGAAGTTCATCATCTCACCGAGGCCGATGATGCCTTTCCATTGCATGGCTTCGGTCACCTCTTTCGGGCCGATGGAGGATCCCGGCGTCTCAAACCCGGGCGCGGATGGAACACAGGAGGGCATCTGCACCCAAACATGGATGGGCTGCTTCTGCGCTTCGTCTACCATCAACTTGACACCCTTGAGGCCAAAGATATTCGCAATCTCATGCGGATCGATGAACATGCCCGTTGTCCCGCGCACCGCCACCGCCCGCACAAATTCCGTCACCGTGACCATGCCCGACTCAACATGCATGTGCGCATCCAGCAAACCGGGGACAAGGTATTTTCCTTTGGCCTCGATCACCTTGGTCTTCTTACCGATCGTATGCCCCGCATCCCGCCCGACAAAGGCGATGCGCCCCTGCACCATCGCCACATCGGTGTTCGGGATGATCTCACCCGATTGCACGCTGACCCATTTACCCCCGCGAATAACAAGATCAGCGGGAGAGCGTCCCATGGCAACATCAACGAGTGTGCGAGTGAGTTTTGTGGAAGATGTCATAAGTTCTCCATTTTTTGTGAGGTTCCCGTATCAATAAACTACGCCTTCTTTGATTCCAAACGAATAGACCAATACCACTCCAACAACCCATAAAACCATCAAAATCGAAGGCGCCAGCAGAAGCCACGCCAGGGTTCTTTTCTTTTTGTAAACAGCCAGCGTCGAACCCAATTGAAAAAGCGGCAGAAGAATAACAAAACCACCATGAAGTCCCGGCGAGCCATTCAAATAATAGGTAAAAGGCATAAAGAGGAAAGCACCAATAAGAACCAGCCAGTACTGATCCTTCAAGATTCCCACGGCAGAAACCAATAAGGAAAGGAAGACTCCGGGAAACCCGAAAAGGAAAACGATCAAAATATCCATGAGCACTCAATGCCGATCACCGCTGGATACATGGTCTCTCCACAAACCTGCTACACCGCAATTCGTTAACCGCTGAAATTTGAAGCAACAAGTTTAAAAACAAAATAAATGAGGTAGCCAAGGGTTGGGATCGGCAAGATCCACGCGAACACCGGTTCATGTCTGCTAATGGCAAATGCAGACAACAATAAAAAGAGCGGCATCAGCCGAACCACCAGCAAAACGCCCACCCATGCGCCCGCCGTATATGTAACAAGAAAAGCGAACAAGGCAGCCGTTATCATCAAACTTTCGTCTTTTCTAATTAACGCAAGAAACGCTAAGATGATCGCCAACCCGGAAACCACCAACCCTGGGATTCCACGGGAAAGAAACACCAGCGTATTGATCACTATTTCCATCGGTTCAATCCCTTCTAACCAGCCAGCAACCGTTTGGCGGCTTTGGTATGCTTCTCGATCAATTTACGTGAGTCCACGGTCACCAGCTGGCCTTCTTTCACAACGAACTTTCCATTCACTACAGTGTAATCCACATTCATGGGCTGTCCGAATACTATGGCAGAGACAGGGTCGTGCATGCCCGCATAGCCGAGCTTGTTCAAGTTGATCGTAAAAAAATCTGCGCACTTTCCGCTTTCCAAACTTCCAATATCATTTCTGCCCAATACCGCCGCCCCGCCACGAGTGCCCAAATGCAGAGCATCGCGAGCGGTCATTAATTTTCGATTGGGATCGTTGGATAGGGAATAGCCCGTCAGTCCTTCTTTGACTCGGGAGACAAGCATGGCGTTGCGGACCTCGGCCAGCAGATGAGAACCATCGTTGGATGCGGAACCGTCCACGCCTAAGCCAACGTTGACGCCTGCCGCGCGGTATTCTTTGACAGGAGCGATCCCCGAAGCCAGCCGCATGTTCGAAGTGGGACAATGCGCCACGCCGCATTTATGTTTGGCAAAGACTTTTATCTCTTCGTCATTGACCCAGACCGCATGCGCGAACCAGACGTCATCCCCCACCCAGTCCACTTCCTGCATATATCCCACAGGACGATGACCGAACATCTGCATACAGAATTTTTCTTCATCTTCGGTTTCAGCAAGGTGCGTATGCAAATGCACACCATATTCACGTGCCAGCTTCGCAGACTGTTTCATCAAGTCTGAGGTAACGCTGAACGGCGAGCAGGGCGCGAGCACGATCTGGGTCATCGCGCCTGTTTTCGCGTTATGATATTTTTCGATGAGACGCTGCGAATCTTTGAGGATGTTGTCTTCGCTATCTACAACTGAATCGGGCGGCAACCCGCCCTTGGATTCACCGAGACTCATCGAACCGCGCGATGCTTGCAGGCGTACCCCGATCTCGGAAGCCGCAGCAATTTCATCGTCCAGTTTTGAGCCGTTTGGAAACAGGTAGAGATGATCCGATGCGGTGGTGCATCCCGAAAGGGCCAGTTCTGCCAGTGCGGTCTGAGTCGAAATAAAAATATCATCAGGAGTGAGTCGCGCCCAAATGGGATATAAAGTTTTGAGCCAGTTGAAAAGATTTGCATCCTGTGCGGCAGGGACGGCGCGCGTGAGGGTCTGATAAAAATGATGATGGGTATTGACCAGCCCAGGCAGGACGACATGCCCCTTGAGGTCGAGGACTTCATCGGCAGTCTTGGGAAGTTCCGCCTCGGACCCAACCTGTTGGATGATGCCGTCTCGAATAAAGAGACCACCCTCGGGAATCTCCCGCTGATGGTCGTCCATGGTTACGATGTGTGCGTTTTTTATGAGGAGGGTGGGCATGGGAAGTAAATGGTAATTGGAGAATTAGAGATTGGAGATTTGTTTAGTTGTCTGACAACTTCAAGTGTAGCAAAAAAGGGGGAGGATGTCAACGAATTGGCGTGCCATTCCTTTACGGTATTTGGGTCGGAAATTCAATTCTTCCATATCACTCTACCCATATAAATGGTAAGGGCTGCAGAAAATTGCAGAGCGTTTAGAAATGAGTGTTGCACGATATTCCAATAACATAAATGCAAGAATAAATTGGAAATTCCATAGTAAGATAAGGAAAGTGAAATTTTGCACAAAATGGAGGCTGTATGAATTTTGATCAGTCTTTTTTCTTTGGTCTAATTATTTCAGGTATTTTCATACTTTGCTATTCCCTGTACCCGGCAACACAGATTTTGGCAGAAATGCCGACGGGGGAAATGCGTAGGCGTTGGTGGGGGTTAAGGGCCTTAATCCTGGTGTTTATAATGGGGTATCTTGTCTATATAGCTTTTACGATACAGGAGCGACATTTAGAAGACTTGGTTGTTGCGTTAATTTTCTTTTTTGGTGCTTTATTTGTCCTGGCCGTTTGTATACTAACTTTAACTACTGTTAAAGACCTCAAACAATTGGATATTTTACAGACGGAAAATATCACAGATCAACTGACAGGCATGTATAACCGACGACATCTTGAGCGATGTCTTGAAAAAGAAATTTCCAGAGCGCGGAACTACAATATTCCTGTTTCCATGCTCATGCTGGATTTGGATCATTATAAGAAGATCAATGATCTTCATGGACATCAGGTTGGGGATCAGATCTTAATATGCATCGGTAGTCTGTTAAAACAAGCCACTCGCAGGATGGATATTGTTGTCCGTTATGGAGGCGACGAGATCATTATTCTGCTGCCAAACACTGATAAAACCACTGCCTGGTCAATTGCCAACCGAGTCCGATCATTGGTGGAGAACAAATCTCCAGCTTTTCAAGACGAGTTTTGTAAATGCAAGGATGTAAGTTGTACTGTCAGTATAGGGGCTGCTACGTTGACTGGCGATAAAATAAAAGGTGAACAACTGCTCCAGATGGCTGATGCGGCGCTGTATCAAGCCAAACAATCAGGGAGAAATTGTGTGGTTATGCATAAAGTAAATATGCTGACCACTCCAGGCGATGATTAATTGACATTGATTTTTTATTGCCTTTCAAAGTGGGCTATTTCAATCCTTACCACATCGCCAGTGCTCATCATACGCCCCATTCATGTCACTCTGAGGGAGTGCTCTTGCGACCGACACTTGCGCTGCACGCCAGTGCAGTGAGAGTCTCGATGATTATGGTAGAGACCCTTCGCTATCGCTCAGGGTGACATGGCTACTTTAGGTTTTCAAGAAACCGTTCCGCTTCCTCATACGCCACCTTGTAATAATACGGCGGACCGTCGCACGTGGCGAGTTTCTTGGCTTCCTCAGCATAGATTTTTGCCTTGACTTTGTCCTTCTCCTGCTCCAACGCATATTGCGCAAGGAACAAATTCACATCCGCCCCCTGCAACACATACCCGCTGCGCTCCGTAATCACCAGCGCCTCGGACGCTTTTTCCTGCGCGTCCTTGAAATCGTTTTGGGCATAACGTAACCGCGCAATATCAAGCAGGATGTCGGCTTCTGCATCAACCGCATTGATTTGCCGACACAGATTGAGCGCTTTGGACAGGTTTTCTTCTGCCAGAGTCAATTCGTCGGTGGTCGAGTTTGTCGAGACCGCGCGATAAGCCGCACCAAGCAGCCAGTAAGCACCAACATAATCTCTTGGATGTGGGTATCTTCGCTTTGTATCTTCATCTATCAGTTCAAGGGCGCGTTGGGCACATTCGATTGACGACTTTAGATTTTCGATTTGTGATTTTGGATTGTCTCTTGCCATGAGCAGGAAACGCAGGGCGCGGTATGACCAAGTTATTCCTTGACTTTGAACATGCGAATTCTTTTCCGTCACTTCTAGCGACTTTGAATATTCCTGCTCCGCCTCCTGCCACACGCCGCAATAGGACAGGACGTGCCCCAATTCCTGATCACCGATGGCTTCGGCGATTTCATCCGCAATCTCGCGGCACAAATCAATTCTACGGCGCAGGTTGCGCTCCGCCTCTCTCAGTGCGCCGATGTATATTTGTGCCATGTACGCCATATTCCCCAACGTGATTGCAAGATTTTTCTTATCACCTTTTTTTTCGCAAATGTTATTTTGCATTTCAAACAGCGGAATGGCGCGACGTGGCTGCCCGCCAATGGAATAGGTGTTACCAAGTTCGTTGAGAGTCCATCTTTGGTAATCTTCACTTTTCAAGCGCGGCGGTTTATCTTCACCGTCGAGAAATAAAGCGCGTAAAAGTTCAATCTGTAGTTGATATGCGCCAAATTGAAAATAAATGGCGTGTTGAAGTCGGTCACGGAATAACTTGATTGCCTCATCCAAATTCCCCGCCCTGACCATGTGATGATACAGTTCGATAACTGGCGCGAGGTCTTCCAGCGTTTTCACCTTCGTGTTCGTCACAGGCATGACGTCAATAAAGTGCATGGCAAGTTCGACGTGTGTCTCTTTGCGCCGCTTCTCGTCGGTGAAGTGGTCATACGCATAATGCCGCACGATCGGATGCATATCGAACCTCACCCCCGCCCCCTTATCATCCCCGAAGGGGGCTCCTACAAGGAGAGGGGAGACGTATTGCAGCAGTCCGCGCTTGCGCAGGTCGAGCAGGGCTTTGTCCAGATCAGGGCTGGGGAACACCTTTTTGAGCACGGCGTATTCCATCGAGCCGCGAAAGCAGGAAATCTTGCTCAGCAAATCCCTGCGCTCGGGGGCTAAACTTTTATACGCGCGTTCCAAAACGTGATGTCGTCTGGCTTTCACGTCCTCGAAGATTTCCAGATTCTTCACCGCCTCAATATCGCCGCGCTTTTCATGGTCTTCGTTGATCAAACCGACCAGCAGGCTCAAACTCAACGGGTGATAACCGTACGCGGCACACGCTTCGATGATCTCCGCGCGCGTGGCTTTAATGCCTTCGTTGTGGAAGTACGTCACCGCGTCCTCGGGCGAGAAGGCGGAGAGCGACTCATCGCGGCAGCCTTTGAGCAGTTTGCCGTCGGCGCTCTCCAATACACGCGGACACAGGCGCGTGGTCATCAAGACTTTGGAGCGCATCCCCGCGCCGCTCAAGCCACGCAGGAAGGTTTCCGTCAGCGGGGAGGAGCAATCGCGCTGGGATGGGTCAATGTCCGCCTCCTCGTCATCGCTTACCAGCGCGGCATCCATCCGCCCGTATTGGCGCAGCAAGCGCTCGAAGCCGTCCAGCACGATCAGGATGTTCGTCCCGCACATGGCTTCCAGCAGATCATTGACCTGCTGCCGCGCGGACTCTTTGACCTCCACGCCGAGATGTTTCAGCGTCTCCGCGAGAAAACTCTCAAAGCCCGATTCCTTTTCATAGAACGACCACCAGACCGCCGTCTGCCACTGCTCACGGTGGACGCGGTTGAACCACGTCCATGCCAGCGCGGATTTGCCGAATCCGCCCAAGGCGCGCAGCATGAGCAGATTGTCTTTGTCATTATTCAACCAAGCATTGAGCATGTCCATTTCAGCAGCGCGACCTGTGAAAGTTGCCAAGTCGCCGTAGCGATGACCGTAGAACCAGCCAGGCGGGTTCAAGGTTGCAGGTTTCAAGTTGGAAAGTTTCAGGGCTTGTAAATTTTCCACCAACTTCAAAAGCTGATTAACTTTGTCTTCCGTCCGCAAGACCGAACGACCAATCACCATCAAGGTCTGTTTTTCGATGGGCAGTAATGCGCTCCGCAAACAGGAGAGAAACGAATTTACAGCGAGGTCTATTTTTTCAGGAGGAAGTTTTCTCCAATCTGAAACGGATTCGCGCAGAGCTTTTTCAAGTCCTTTTTCGTCTGGTGAAGTCGGGAGTTTTGCAAGAGCTTCGGTTACTTTGGGTAAGTTCCCGATGGGAAGCGAGACCATCCATTGTTCGAGTTCATGATCCCCAACTGAATCGTGGAAACATCTTTCCGCGGTTTCCCCAGCTTTATTGAGTTCTTCAATCGTGGATTTTTCGCCGAGCCACGCGTCGAGTTTATCCCCGCCAATATCCGCGAGTTCTGCGCCGATGGCGCCCATAGCCTCCTCGCCCACCAATTTTTTAACTTGGTGTTTAAGAAGTGCAGTCCCGATTTTGACGAAAGCGTTATCTGCCATGCTTGCCACCGACTTTTGACTTTTGACCTTCAACCCTGCACGATGTCCCTACTTTAGCACAAAAATCCCTGTGTGCAAAATCAATAATGACCATCCTCGAATAGGTCACGAATTCTCGAATAGGGCACGGGCATTCGTTTATTCGTGTGAATTCGAGGATGGTTGGATTTGCCCCGCCTGCGGGCAGATTGTGTGTTACACTGAATGGGTAATAAATTGGATCTCTCTGTTGTACCTTGACCGCTGACCCTCTTATTAGGGACGCGGTCATTTTGTTTCCAGCCGAGCTGGAAGAAAGCAGTAATAAAATGGATACTCGCATCTATGTAGGAAACCTGAACAAGTCCACCACCCAGGATGAAATCAACACCCTGTTCGCAACCGCTGGGAAAGTCACTTCGGTGGAACTCGTCATGGACAAGGGCTCCGGCCTCTCGAAGGGCTTTGCTTTTGTCTCCATGCCCGACCAGGCCGAGGCGGAAAAAGCCATCAGCATGTTCAATGCTTATTCCCTGGCCGATAACGCGCTCAAGGTCAATGTGGCCAAGCCGAAAGTCTAAGCACAGCACAAAATACTTAGCAGCACAAAATCCCCCGTTCATTGGAGAACGGGGGATTTTTTTATCCGCAAAATCGGACAGCGAAAGTCTTATAGTCTTTGACAGACTCTCAAGAGAATTTGCCAGCGCCTTCCCTGTATCCTTTCAGCAAGAACAAGGAGGCACGGTCATGAAAGTCATTTCCATTCTCATATCTTTTCTCAATTCGCTCTTCGGCATCCTGCTGATCCTCTCCTGCGTGTCCGCAGGCGAGGCCCTGGGCTGGGTCGCCTTCAAAACAGGCGCAGGGATACTTGCCGTCTATTTCGGTATCCTGACCTTCAAGGACAACATCCAACCCATCAGCCAAAGCCGACTCCTGCTCAGCGGATTATTTCTCGTCATCCTTGGAGTATCCGCTTTCGCGTTTGGGATTCACTGGTCCATTGTCAGTGGAAACGTGAAGAACACGGTCCTGCTGTTTGGAAGCAGCATCTTCGTTCAAGGCCTGGCGTCCATCCTCGGGATGGAGGCTGGTTGACGATCTCATTGAAAACCATCCATTGCTTCTTGACAAATAAAACATCCGTTCTATAATCAGAGCCGTGCAGAAAGGCTCCCATGTTCACCCGACTCAACAAACTTTATCACGAGTTCCCTCCCCGTTTCTGGATCATCGTCCTGACCTTCTTTATCGACAGCATCGGCGGGACGTTACTCTTCCCCTTCTTTTCCCTCTATATCACCGGCAAATTCAACGTCGGCATGACCCAGGCCGGCATGGTGCTGGCCATGTTCTCCATCTTCGGCATCGTCGGCAACATGATCGGCGGCGCGCTCACCGACCGCTTTGGCCGCCGCAAATTGATTCTCTTCGGGCTGGTGTTCAGCGCCCTCAGCACACTGACATTAGGATTGGTCAATTCACTGGCAGTGCTCTTCCCCCTGGCAGCCTTCATCGGCCTGCTCTCAGATGTCTCCGGTCCCGCACATCAGGCCATGATGGCAGACATCCTCAACGAAAAACAACGGCAGGAAGGCTTCGGCCTGATGCGCGTCGTCCGCAACCTGGCATGGATCATCGGTCCCACCATCGGCGGCTTTCTCGCCAACCGCTCCTTCATGCTCCTCTTCATCATCGACGCCATCGTCAGCTGCATCGTTGCGATAATTTTTTACAACTTCATGCCCGAAACCAAGCCCCAGCACTCTCATGAAGAAAACAAACCACACGAATCCATTTTGAAAACCCTTGCTGGCTACGGCATCGTCCTCAAAGACTTCGCCTTCATGGCCTTCATCGTCGCCGCCATTCTCATGGGCGCGGTCTACCAGCAGATGTACAATTCGCTCTCGGTCTTTCTGCGGGACAATCACAGCATCGACCCTCAGGGCTACGGCTTCCTGATGACCACCAGCGCCATCACGGTCATTCTTTTTCAATTCAAAGTGTCAAGTAATATCAAAAACCGCCCACCCTTTGTTGTCATGGCGGCCGGCACTCTTTTTTACATGCTCGGCTTCACCATGTTCGGCTTCGTTTCCGTCTATTGGATGTTCATGTCCGCAATCGTGGTCATCACCATCGGCGAGATGCTCATCATGCCCACCAGCCAAACCCTCGCCGCCAACTTTGCCCCCGTCGAAATGCGTGGACGTTACATGGCCATCTTTGGCCTCACCTGGCTGCTGCCCTCCACCTTCGCGCCCATGCTCGCAGGCCTGATCCTCGACAACCTCAACCCCAACCTGCTTTGGTACATCGGTGGGATTCTCTGCGCTGTGGCCGCCTCCGCTTTTTACGCCTTACACCTGCGCCTCGGCAGGCAGGGACGCTTCATGCCCGCCTCATCCTCCGACGAGCAGCCTGTTCCCGCTTCATAAGTATCCACCACGCCCCGGCAGACTCCGCCCCGCCAGCGGAGTCTGCTGTTTGCTCCCGCGCAAAGACCAAAGCCCGTCTCTTTGATATAAACATCTCATTGCTCAACGTTTTGGAGAATTCATGAAACGGCTATCCATCCTGCTCGGAAGTGTTTTTATTTCCATCGTATTGATGGTTTTTGGCTTTCGGTCGTTTGGCGGACATAAATTCAACGGCCTCGTCCTGCAAGAACCAATGAAGATTCCCCCCATCGTTATGCGCGCAGATTCAGGCCCTGTCCAATTGGATGATTTTCGCGGCAGGCTCGTCCTGCTTTATTTCGGCTACACCTCCTGCCCCGATGTCTGCCCGACCTCATTGGCGAATATCAAAATGGCACTTAACGGATTGACCCCAGAAGAATCTGCCCAAGTGCAGGTCATTTTCATTTCTGTGGATCCAGCCCGCGACACGCCCGAAGCGCTTGGAAAATATGTCAGACTATTTCAAGATAATTTCATCGGCGCGACAGGCACCCGGGAAGAGCTTGATCTGATGACATCCGCTTTCGGAGCAAAATACAAAATCAACCAACCCGATGCGGGCGGCAATTACTCCGTCGATCATACATCCTTCACCATTCTTATCGACCGAAACGGTTATTATATTCTCAACTTCCCGCATGGAACCACATCCACTCAAATGAGCGAAGACCTGCGCTACCTGATCGAAAACGAAATGCCAATCAGCGCGCAAATACTGGCTGGCCCAACCTATACTCCCGTTGTGTGCGCTGTCACCCTCATCCCATCTCATGTGGATGGCGGCGAATGGTTATATCAACACCACTGCGCTCAATGCCATGGCGCGGATCTGGCAGGGAATCCGCAATGGCAAACTGAATTGGCGGATGGATCACATCTCCCTCCCCCGCTCGATAAGAGTGGCAGTGCCTGGCAATATTCCGAACAAGACCTTATCAACATCATCAAAGAGGGTCGCAATCTCGACAAGCCAATTCACATGCCTGCCTTCAAATCTGCGCTTGCAAATTGGGAGGTCAAGTTCATAGTCACCTACATGAAAAGCAAATGGGACATCAACCAGTTGAACTACCAGCACGGATTTATGACTCTTACACCGCAAGCGACGCCAACACTCTCCGCCTCTCCCACGCCGACGCCTGCCGCGCCATCCCCATAAATTTTCTCCCCCATTATAAAGCCGGGAGTGATAACTCCCAGCCTGCTGCTATTTCCTTCCAAACACAAACCCAGGGACGATCATCGGGGTTTTACGCTTGTATTCCACATACGCCTCGCCAAAATCGCGCAGCAACTTTCTTTCTTCGAAATAAGCCCCGATCAACGTATAAAGTGTCGCGCCGATGTAAACAGTCAGCGAATTTTGAGAAACAGACGGGGATAGCCAGATAAAAAGCAGCCCAAACGTATACAAAGGATGCCTCACCACGCGATACAACCCGCGTGTGACGAGCGCGCCTGTTTTCTCTTCATCAATCAATTGGCGCAGCCCCACGAATGAAAGCGAATCCGTTTGCAGAAAAGCGACAAATAACATCAAGGCCGAAAACGCCTGCCCGCCCAGCATGAGATAGCTCCACGGCGCAGAGACTTGATAAATAGGTCGATCTGGCAGGGATGCCATCAAATACAAGATTGGCAGAAAGCTGATCCCCGCAAAGACATTGTAGGCGAGGCGGTAAAAATCCGCGCCGCCAGCTTTCAAACGGAATAAATCCTTGGCAAGAGGCGAAGCGAGGAACGAATGGACAACTCCCCAGATTGCCAGGGCAAGCAAAAGTATGAATATGCTCATGAAATGATTTTGTCCTTTAAAACATAGTGACGACACGAGGCCGTCACTATATTACATGATTCGTTATTGCGAGGCGGTGTTTGTCCGCCTCGCAACGACATACTATTCCGCACCAAAGGCAGGCAGTTCCATCGTCTCATCCCCAGCCTGGATGACATAATACGGCTTCCAAGCCACGCCAAAGATGTTGACATAAATATCGGTCTTTTTGGGTTTGATCCGCACCTCGCTGATCTCATTAACCACACTGCCCCAGCGGTCATTGACTTCGGTAGTGATATCTTCGCGCTGACGTTCGAGGTCGGCAAGGTCTTTTTTGTATTGTGCGATGCTTTCCTCCGATTCACGCACATCTTCCTTTGCATTTTGCGCCATGCGAAATTTCGAGACCGAAGTAGAGAGGCTCTTCTTGCGGCCTAAACCTAATAAACCGGCAACAGCCTCTGCACCGCTGAGACCGGTTTCGATATTGCGATTTTGCAGGTCTGCCTGGTCCTGCTGTAGTTCGCGCTCTTCGCGGAAGAGCTTGTCCTGGACACTTTTGATTTTTTTATCGACTGCGGCGGTTTTCTTTGCGATCTCGGCATCACGCGCGTCGCTCGCGGCGCTGGCGCATTCTTTCATGAATTCGGCCTGCGTGATATCAGGTCCTGCAAAAATTTTCAACGCGAGATTTGCGCGAGCGGTGACTTCCGTGTTACGGAAGACCCAATCTGTAAAATCTTTTTGCAGGGCGGTCATCAATTTCGAGTCATTGAGGGGCGAATCAATGCCGCTGTAGCGTGCGGATGGGGCAGGCATGGTCTCCACTTTATCGAGCGAGGGACCAGCATAGGGAGCTTCCTCCCAGCGGACGATACCGCGGCGATCCAAAGTATCCACGAGGGCGGCGCGTATGGTTTCCGTATCCACACCATATTTACGGTCCATGATGCGCACCTGGGCAGCGGCAAGCAAGGCTGGACGATACATCACTCCCTGGACCATGGCTTGCGGAGGCATGGAACGTCCTGCGGATTGAAAGGCTTCAGGCAGGCTGAAGTTTTGCGGGAGATAATATTCTCGAACACCTGCAGGGATGGGGGGTTTGGTCATACTGCCTTCGGATTTTGGATTTACGATTTCAGATTTACGATTGGCAATTGGCACACTGGTCACTGATGACTGATTACTGGCAACTGCAATAGGTTGCAGGTTATCCATTGAAGGCTGCGGCTTGGATTCTTTCCTTGAAACGGAAACAGGTGCGGGCGGAGTCTGAACCGATGTGTCAGCGTTGGCGAGTTGATTGAGAGCGGGAATCTGATTGCGTGTGAGCGGCCCGGCAAGGAAGTTCATCACCCAGCGGGTTTGCATTAAAACAGGCATTTTTTCGTGAACATTATGCATGACGAAGACCCGCTTGCCAAGCGATGAAATGAGCTTGTCCATTGCGGCACGGGGAATGCCGCCTGCCGCGCTTTCAAGACCATCGAGCAGGCGATTCTTGTCGCGCTCCGTTTGCAGTTTGCCTATGAACCATGTTCCGGTATTGGAGAGGGCTTTGTAATCGATGTCGACCGGGTTTTGGGTGGCAAGCAATAGGCCAAGGCCGAAGGCGCGCGCCTGCTTTAGCATTCGCAGTAACGGGCCTTTTGACGGGGGAACCGCTGTGGGTGGAAGGTAGCCGTAAATTTCATCCATGTAAAGCAAAGCCCGCAGGGATGTGGAGCCGCTTTGAGTGCGCATCCACGTTTCGACGGCGGAAAGAAGCAAGGTGACGAAGAACATGCGCTCGCCATCGGAAAGATGGGCAAGGTAGAAAATGCTATGACGCGGGCGGCCGTCTTCGGTGAAGAGCAGGGATTGAATATCGAGCGATTGGCCTTCACGCCAGGTTTCAAAGGCGGGCGCGGCAAGGATGTTGTTGAGAATCATTGCCAGTTCCATGCGGTCTTTTTGAGGGAAGAAGGTGTCGACCGGGAATGCGCCAAGCTTATCGAAAGGAGGCGTTTGCGTTTGCAGAATTAATTCAGTCAACTCAATATCCCTGCCTTCGCTCCAATGAGTTTCGAAGATATTCGAGAGCAGGATGTGTTCACGCGAACGAATCGGGTCGATGTCATTCATTCCGACCAATCCGAGCAAGGCTGTAACTGTGCTGGAAATTCGTTCACGTAGGACCTCGCGATTGGTTTCCCAATCCAAGTCTGGAGCGGCAAGTGACGACAACACACTGACGGGTATGCCCGCATCCGAGCCCGGGGTGAAGATGGCAAATTGAGCGGCGTTCTGTAAGGCTTGCAAACGGTCTGCGCCTATGCCCCATTCCTTGAGTCCAGTGCGCCAGGCGGAGGAGGCTTCATCCGCAGCTTGTTCGAGGGATTTACCTGCGCGGCGTGCCATTTCAGGGTCGATCCATGGTTGAAAATCCTGCGGTGCGAGGTTGGGAAAATGCAGCAGTAAATTGGTGAGATCGCCTTTGGGGTCGATAATGATGGCAGGTACGCCTTGAAGCGCAGCCTCTTCCAGCAAAGCAATACATAAACCCGTTTTGCCTGAGCCTGTCATACCGGTGACGACCGCATGGGTGGTCAGGTCGGCAGGGTCGTATTCAATCGGCTTTGCGGTTAGTTTTGCAGTCTTTGCATCGACATGACGGCCAAGGTAAAAATTAGATTCAGACATGATGACTCTCCATAATTTGCTGTACAGACCCGAAAGGCTTATATTACCTTTCGGGCCTCATAGAACGTGCGTGCTAGGTACTAATTTAATCGATTTTATTCCAAAAGGCAAATTAATTCCGTGCGGAAATAAAAACTGCGAGGGGTAGTCTCGCAGTTTTGGATATTAATCGTCGTCGCTATCGTTCCCATCGTCATCGTGGTCATCGCCGTTATCATCATCGTCGTGGCCGCCACTATTGTCGTTGCCACCGCTGTCATTGTCATTATGACCGCTATCATTCGACACCGAGTTATCGTTCGAATTCGAATTCGTGTTCGAATTGCCGTTCCCGCTGTTGCTGTTTTCGGTTTGGCATGATCCTTTCGCTTCCACTTTTTTGACGACGAACCTGCCGTCTGCCGCGAAGTATCCTTCCACTTCCACCCGGGCACCCACACAAAGTCTACCGTCGATCTTTGAATTATCGAGATACAAAGTGAGGTTATTTACGACGAGATTTGTTGTGGAGATGGACTGAAGAGTTCCATCAATCGCGTAATATTGAGGAGTGTTTCCGGGCGCCTCTCCCGTGGACCCTGAACTGGATCCTGAGTCTGTTTCATTTTCATCCCCCGATTCAGATTCGAGTTCCACCGCGATCGGGTTTCCAACAGGCACCACCGAGCCGTCCGGCAGTATTTCGAGGGTGAAGAGTTCAACAACTCCCAGGTCATTGGTCTGCCCGGTGATGATGACCGCCATGCCATTATCGGGCACCCGCATGTCAGGAGCCAGGTTGACCGGGATACCGGAAATATAATTTTTGCCATTTACCTGCATGAACAGGCCGGCGAACTGAATAGTCTCATGACGGCCTTCCGCCAACAGTTCATTCACCTCATTCAACCGTTCCGTTTTGAATTGATGCTCCAAGAGTTCGCGCGCATCCTTATTGAAGATCAAAAACAGGCGCAGGCCTTCCCAGGTACGTTTTACAGGGTAAAGATTTTCCCCGGGCAAAGCAGAGGCGGAAGCGTTAAGCAGTCCGGTGCTGCTCAGAAGAAGAACAGCGGCAAGGGCAAAGGACAGGGCAAGCCTTTGAAAACCAGGGATAACCCGTACGCGAGGTGCAACCCGCAATTCGCGCATTTCCGCGGCGCGCTGCATTAAGCGTGCACGGCCGCGGCGAATGACTTCCTGGGAAGGTGCTGCGGGTGAAATGCTGCGCGCCTTCTGGGAGGTTCTTAAAATTGGCCGTAACTCACCCGCAAGTTCGGGGAATCGGGCAAGGACGGTTTCCAAGTCCGCGCCGTTTTCCATTTCCTTAAGGCAAATTTCAAGTGCATCAAATATTTTATTCATAATCCACCTCGCCAACCTCGCGCTGAAGGGCAGCCAGCGCACGGAACTGGAGAGCTTTCACCGCGTTGATATTTTTTTTCATAAATGCCGCGGTTTCCTCGAGAGAATATCCCTGCCCAAAACGCAGGGCCAGCACATCCTGCTGTTCATGAGTCAATTGCGCATACGCGTTCTGAACGGCACGATTTTGTTCGCGTTGATCCACTTCGGAGGCGGGACCGGGTGTCAGGTCAGGCAATGATTCGGAAATTCCTTCTTCCGGGCGGCGATATTTTTTCCGGAAATGATCGGCTACAAGATGAGAGGCTGTGCCGATCAACCATCCCTTTAAGTTGGAGTGAGGCGCGCGACCAGCCTGGACGGTTTCGAGCAGGCGTATAAACGCATCGCTTGTAATATCCTCGGCGAGAGTCTGGTCGCCAATGCGGTACAACACATAACGATAGACCTCGGAAAAATACTGGTCATATACCGCGCCGATCGCTTGTGAATCGAACTGGCGCAGGCTTCGCAATTCTTCTTGCCCATCCACTACAGACATTGTGTTTATTGACATCCGTGTTTCGAAATTTTCGTTCAATCGTTCAGCTCGTCCCATGAGCTTATGGTTCAAGCACTTCAAAGATGACAGCCTGCCCATCACGGTACACTTCAACCAGACCGGGGTCGTTCGCCGCCTGACGCAGGAAATTTTTATGGTCCAAATCCGTATGCACATAGCGCGCAGAGAAGTGGTCCCAAATTAACCGAGAAGGCCGTTCCACTTCTCCGCGGGTGATGCTTACCCACTCATCATACAACTCTTCGTCGTAAAGTTGAAGATACGTCGGGTCGAGACCGGCCAGATAGGTATTGTGCGTATTATAAAAGAAGAGGCGTGGAAAATCATCCCAGTCAGTCTGAAAGACACGCGCTCCATCAGGGGTATTCGTCATCAGCCAGAGAGAGGCGCCGCCGTATAAATCATAAGGCTTGGAATCGGCCATTTGTCCCTGGACTGCGGGGATCGTCCTGACGATGCCAAGGATAACCGCTCCCGCCAGTAAAACGACATGAAGATTTGCAAGGAGTTTAGATTTTGAATCCGGCACAATCATCCGAGTGTGGGAAGGGAACAAAGGAGCCCAGGCAAAAGCGGCAAAGATCAACGCAAACGGCGGAAAATATTCCACAAACCTGCGTGCCTTGAAGAACATCAACCCAAAAAGTAGTGCGACGAGAAAAGAAAAGGCGGTTCGCAGGTCCATTTTTCGGCCGGCCAGACCCAAAGCCAAGGCGCCGCTGACGAAGGCGACCAAGGCTGGCAGGGAATTCTGGAGCAGCTGGCCAGTGTCGTAGGGGTACCATTCATTGCCGACATTTACAGAGGTTGGGTCCATTAATTTCGGCAAAAGGTGGTGGTAGGTAAAGAGCAGGTTTTGTGGAAAATATGGGTTGATGATCAACCCGGCCATAATTCCAACCCCCGCCCAAAGTAATGGACGGAACTCCAGCCTGCGTTCCATCAATAAAACAGCCAGAAAGTACAATCCAGCGACAGCCAAAATCAATGGGAAGGCATCGTACATCCAAACATACAGAAATGAGAGCAGGGCGAGCCGTTTGTATTTTCCTTCCAACATCCATGCCAATCCTAGTGCCAAAACCGCCAGCGAGAGAGATTGGGCGCGGGTGATGGACATGCGGTATAGGAAGGCATCTGATATTCCAAGCAGGGCGAACGCCCACAACCAGGAGAACGGCACCTTTTGGCGGTTGAATAAATACCAGATGCATAAAAAGGTAACCGCTGAAAAGAAAACTGCCGCCCACTTGGCGCCAATGCGCAGGTTTCCAAAAGTGAAGGGGATGAGCGCCACATGAAAAAGAAAATGGTGGTCGTAGAACTCATTCTGATTGAGAATGCTCAATGGCAGCCATGGAAACTCAGGCTTCAGGCTTTCCGTCCGCATCAGCCAGGCCAATTTGATGTGATAGTAACCGTCATTATCAGGCATATCGGGTGTGGCAAACTGGACGATGGCCATCACAGAAAAAAACAGGATGAAAAGGAGGGCGGGAACAAGAAAGCGTTTTGACATCGATTTTCCCAGGGGTGATTTAAGTGATGAGGGGTCGTCTGGAAGTATTCAATTGATCCAGACGACCCGACAAGGTATTAGTTGATTTCTACGGAACGATTAGTCGTCATCGCCGCTATCGTCATCATCGCTGTCGTCATCATCGCTGTCGTCGTCATCGCTGTCGTCGTCATTCGAATTGTCATCGCTGTCATTGCTGTTGCCGTTGTGGTCATCATCATTGCTATTACCATTCAGATTGGTGTTTGCATTGCTGTCGTTCGAGTTGACATTCGAATTGACATTTGAGTTGACGTTTCCATTCGCATTGCTGGCGTTGCTGTTTGCATTCGCATTGGTATTGGTATTATCAGCAGGCGCAGGCACGGAGGGCGGGGCTTCCACCCGGGTTACCAAAATGGAACCGTCCGTCTGTACTTCCACTTCAACTTTGATGGTATCGCCCACAATAAATGGACCATCGCGCAGAACGGTGGGTTCGACGGTAATGACCTGTCCATTAACGGTCCACTGGTTGCCGTTGATGGCTTCGATCACGCCAGTGAACTCCACAAGGGAGGCCTGGCCTTTACCCGTACCGGCTGACACGGCGGTAACCGCTCCCCCACAGGCGCTGATGAGCAAAGCGGTCAACGCCAGAACAAAGATAAGAACTCGGGACATTTTTTTCATGTTTCACCTCTTTCGTATTAGAAATGTTTCATCTGAAATGTCGGAAAAGAGGGGAAAAAGTTACGGCCCTTTCAAGGGACTTTTTGAAAAAGCCATGGATTGTGAAAAACCGTTCAATATGTCTACTTTACCTGCGCATACACTCTTTGAAATTCCGCGATGAACTGTGCCGCAATCTCTTCATTGTAGATCACGAGCAGAGTTTCATCGTTCCTTTCCTCGGCACTGTTGGTGAAATTATAGGAGCCGAATATAACTATGCTCTCATCGACGATCATCACCTTGTGGTGCATCTGACCGTCGATGTTGTCACGGTACACATCCAGTCCGGCCTGATTGAACGCGTCAAACTCCGTGCCGACATTTGAGTTGACCTGTTCGGTGTCCATCACCCCTGCCACCGTAACGCCATCCTCTGCGCGGGCACGAACTGCCTCCCCTATCGGGTCCGCTGTAAAGGAGAATGCCATGAAATAAATACTTTCCTGTGCAGCATAGACGATCTCCAAAAAACTGGCTTGCACATCATCGTCGGGGGAGAAGTAAGTATCGACAGGCGTGCCGTCAATCGTCACTCGCGGGTTGGGGGTTTCCGATACGATGTTATCTCCGAATTTATCGTCGATGAACATCTCTTCGAATTCCCTGGTGAAATTCTCGGCCAGTTTCACCGAACGGATGCGGATCAAATTGTTATTGTCATCATATGCGCCAGAGTCCGTGAAGTTCGCGGAGCCCGTCCACACTTCAGAGTTATCGATGACGGCAAATTTGTTGTGCATCAATCCTTCGCGGCGATCACCCAAAATGGGGATGCCCGCATCTTTTAACTTTTGCGGGTCGGCCCGGTCAAGATTATCGCTCTCCATCACCAAGCGGACTCGCACACCGCGATCATGCGCGCGAAGCAGAGCGTCACGGATGCTGTTCAGGCTCAAGCTGTACACCGCAACATCCACACTTAATTTTGCGGAGTCTATCGCCGCAGCCAGGGGGCCGTCAATGCCGCCTGTTCGTTGTGTAGCAAGCGGACTTTCAGGATTCGTAAAATACAACTGGAACCAGCCGCCATCCACGCCATAGCCCGAGGGCAGAGAAATATTCGTCAGCGTTGGCGACGATTGAGTAACAGAGTCAGTTGTCGGCGGAGTCGGAGGCGCTTGTGATGTTGAGTCACAAGCAGTTAATATAATCAAAAATAGCAGGGTGAAAAATTTTTTCATGGAAATCTCCCGAAAGGATTATAATCGCGCAATCCTATGACAGAATCAAATGCAAATCGACAGATCGCGCGCGCAGCGGGTACGGTGATGATCGCCATTGTCCTCGGGCAAATCACCGGGCTTGTGCGCAGCATCATTGTGGCGGGAATTTTTGGCGCATCGCCGGAACTGGATGCATTTACAGCCGCAAACCGCGTAAGCGAAACGCTTTTTCTTTTGGTGGCGGGCGGGGCCTTGGGCTCCGCTTTTATTCCAACATTCACGGGATTGCTTGCCAAAGATGAAAAGGACTCCGCCTGGCGGCTGGCTTCTTCGCTGGCGAATGCGGTCACGCTGACCCTCAGCCTGCTTGCGCTGCTATTTGCATTTTTTGCGCCGCAAGTGGTGCGCTACGCGCTGGCTCCGGGCTTCTCGGAAAAACCAGAACTCTTTGCATTGACGGTTTCCCTGCTGCGCATTCAACTCGTTTCGGCTGTGATGTTCGGCCTGGGTGGATTGATGGTTGGCATTCTCAACGCGCATAAAATTTTCCTAGTGCCTGCATTGACTCCCGCCATGTATCAATTGGGAATCATTTTCGGCGCGCTGGTGCTTTCGCCTTCGATGGGAATTTACGGTCTCGCGTGGGGCGTGGTGATCGGCTCTGGTTTTTATCTTCTTGTTCAAATCCCAACCATGATGAAACAAAGCGGCGCATACAGTTTCACCTTTGGGTTGGATAATCCCGAAGTTCGCAAGGTGATCTTCTTGATGGGACCGCGATTGGTAGGCGTGGCGGTGGTACAGCTTAATTTCTGGGTGAACATTCGGCTGGCTTCCGATATGGTGGAAGGAAGCGTGGCGAGCCTGGCTTATAGCTTTTCATTGATGATCATGGCGCAGGCGGCAATTGCCCAATCCGTGGCGATTGCAGCGATGCCGACATTTTCAGCCCAGCACGCGCTGGGTCAGCAGAATGAAATGCGCTCGTCGCTGGCTTCATCCTTACGGGGGATTTTGTTGATGGCAGTTCCCGCCAGTGTTGGATTAATTTTCCTGCGGGAGCCGTTGGTTTCGTTTTTATTTCAACGCGGTAAATTCGATGAGCACGATGTTCAACTAACCGCCTGGGCATTGCTCTGGTACGCGGCTGGCATGGTGGGACATTCAGTGATGGAGATATTAACCCGCGCATATTATGCCCAACACGACACCAAGACCCCGGTCATCATTGGATCGATTGCGATGGGATTGAATGTAGTCTTCAGCATTGCTTTTGCAAAAATATTTGAGTCGCTCGGCTGGTTCCCCCACGGCGGTCTGGCCCTGGCTAATTCCCTTGCAACTGCACTGGAAGTGACCGTTTTATTTATTGTGATGCGCAAGCGATTGAACGGGATTGAAGGCGGTCATATCTTGCGCGGCGCGATTCCATCATCCGTGGCGGCGCTTGTCATGGGGTTGTGCATTTACGGTTGGTTATATTTTGGAAATAATTTCAGCCCATGGATTCTCACCCTGGCGGGCGTTGTCATCGGTGCTGCTGCGTATGGCGCCGTGTTGTTCGTATTGCGCGTGCCGGAGTTGACATATATTGCAAATGGGGTGATGAGAAGGTTGAAGCGAAGTTAACGTCATTGCGAGGAGCGCTCTTGTTCTTCGCGACGACATCGTACCCGTAAGGGTAAGCAATCTCCAACATTCTCTGGGATTGCTTCGTCGGGTTAAAGCCCTCCTCGCAATGACATAATACTCGTTACGGCCAAACCATCCATTGCACGGCAGCGACGATCAACCCCAAAATGATTCCGCCGATCACTTCCAGCGGTGTGTGACCGATGACTTCCTTTAATTCGTTTTCGTCCCACATGTGGCCTTTGAGAAGTTCCTCGAACAGGAGGTTGATCCGTTCCGCATGCATGCCAGCCTGCCTGCGGACGCCCGCGGCATCATGCACAACGATCATGGTAATCCCGACAGCGATCGCAAACAGCGGGGAATCAAAACCGTGATACAACCCCGTGGCAAGGGTCCCTGCCACCATCAACGCGGAATGCGAGGAAGGCATTCCGCCTGCCGCAAAAAACATGGCCCACATCCAGCGGCGGGAGCGCAAATATTCGGTGGGAATCTTCAACGCCTGCGCCACCAGCCAACCCGCCGTCACGGCGATTAAAACTTTATTCACGAGCAACTGTTCAAATATCATTCCGACTCTTCTTCAAAGGGGATGACCGACTCACCGGCCAGTTTCTGCACTTTAAGCTGGGCTGACTCGAGTAAAGCGCCGCAATGCGCGACCAGGGCCTGACCCCGTTCAAACAGCTTCATCGAATCTTCAAGCGGATTCTGTTCCCCTTCGAGCGCTTCGACGATACCTTCCAGTTCAGCCAGAGATTCTTCATAAGTCAATTCTTCCACAGGTTTTGGGGACGATTTAGTTTTTGCCATAATAACTCCATACGATTTACGATTTACGATTTACGATTTACTTCGAATTCACCGTCGCTCACGCGCACGTTCATATCACCTTGCGCCTGCGAGACTCTGCTAACGACCTTTCCATCCACCTTCCGCGTGACAATGGCATACCCGCGCAATAATATACCTTCAGGATTCAATGCTTGCAAGCGTTTGAAGATTCCATCCACGTTTGCGGATTGCAGCTGGATGCGGTGATGAATCGCCGATAAGGCGCGGCGGGAGAGTTCATCCAGATGCTGGTATTCAGACTGGATCCTTCGTTCGGGGGAAACGTATTTCAGGCGGGATGCCAGGGATGAGACAAATGCTTTTTGTTCAGCGAGCAGGTTCAAGGTTAAAGTAGAGAGGCGGGTTTGGGAAGCGGCGAGGAGTAATTTGAGGTCATCCAATGTCGTTTGAGTCGCAAGTTCGGCTGCGGCGGTCGGAGTCGGCGCGCGGAGATCGGCAGCAAAGTCGCAGAGGGTGAAATCTGTTTCGTGACCAACACCGCAGATGACGGGGGCTTTTGAATCCGCAACTGCGCGGACGACACCCTCGTCATTGAATGCCCACAAGTCTTCGATGGAACCTCCGCCGCGCGCAAGAAGAATCACATCCGGGTTTTGTTTGTTAATGGCTTGCAAGGCATTGACCAACGCGGGCGGGGCCTCCACCCCCTGCACGGGCGACGGCGCAAGAATTATTTGCGCAAGCGGCAGGCGGCGGCGGATGGTGTTGAGCATATCGCGCAAAGCCGCGCCTGTTGCTGATGTGACAATACCAATTTTCTTCGGCAGGCCGGGGATCGGTCGTTTACGCTCGGGGTCGAAGAGTCCCTCCGCTTCAAGCATGGCCTTGAGACGTAAAAATTCCTGAAAGAGCTCACCCTCGCCTTTGGGCTGAATGATGCTGGCGATGAGTTGATATTGCCCCTGCGGTTCATAAACCGCGATCCTGCCATGCACTTCAACGGCTGCTCCGTCTTGAAAAGCAGGCCGCGACCGCATTGCGTCAGTCTTCCACATGACACATTTCAGGGATGCATTTTTATCTTTGAGGGTGAAGTAGATGTGACCTGATGCGGGGCGCGAGAGGTTGGAGATTTCCCCTTCCACCCACACGTCCTGCAATTCCAGGTCTCCTTCCAATAATTTGCGAATGCGGAAAGTAAGCTGGGAGACGGTGAGGTGGTTGGTGGAAAAGAGGGTCGGCTGCATTATGGAGAGGATAATCGAAAATGAAGGAATAGTGAATGGGAAAACGCGGATGTTAGGCTGCGATATTTTATCTGCTAAAATCAAACCGCGTTCGTCCATTGAATAAATCGTATGCTTTCCTTGCGAGATCTTCTTACTCAATTCTGGCAAACCCTTTGGTCGACCACAGTCCGCGCCAGGCAGACCTGGGTGACCTTTGCCGCAATGATCCTGTCGACAGGCATTGGGATCCTTTATGCCGACGAGCCGTTCATCCACATCACCCCGATTTTATTGTGGCTCTATTCGATCCTGATCTGTTTTGTGATTTTGTATCCGACGGAAAAATCTGCGCTGTTCCAAATTAATTTCAACCGCACATGGATCGGCTTGTTCATCTTGCTTGGATTCGCTTTTTTTCTGCGCGTGGTGAATATTATGAATTTCCCGCCGGCCTTTCTCCCGGATGAAGCGGGATCTGTGGATTTTGCACTTCAGAACGTCTTCCATCCCAGCCTTGGCTGGGTGACCATTAATCCATTGCGCACCGGTTTGGATTCCCAACCCGTCCTGTATGCTTATATCCTGCGTTCGAGCACGGCGCTGTTCGGCTTTTCCACAACGGGAGCGCGCATGTCCAGCATCCTTGCAGGGACATTGTCCATTGCCGGCGTTTTTCTCATGGTGAATGAAATAGCCGGGCGTAAAATGGCCTGGCTGACCGCAATCCTGATGACGACCTATCACTACCATATCCATTGGTCGCGTATTGCATTGAGCAACATTTGGGTGACGTTTCTTCTACCGCTTACTCTGGGATTTTTCCTGAGAGGCTGGCGGAAAAGTCAGGATGGCGGGGCTTTGCTGGCGGGTTTATGCCTTGGGTTTACAGCATATTTTTATACCGGGGGTTATATCCTTGTCTTCCTTATTTCCATAATCAATTGGCAGATATGGAAGCAGACCAATGACCGCCTCCGCTTCGCCCTTTACACCGGGAAGATGCTCGCGCTTGCCGTGGTTGTTTCTGCGCCGCTGATCGTTTTTGCATTCATGACGCCCGATCATTTTTTCGACCGCTTCTCTATCGTTTATGGCTGGACTCCGGATGCGATCCGCGCCACTCTCGGAGATTCCGCCACCGTTTGGGATTATTTCATCTACCAGGTGACACGTTCATTCGGCGCGTATAATTTTTATACGGACGTTACCCACTTTTATGCGCCTCAAATCCCGTTCTTAACCGGCATTGCCTCGATCCTGTTCCTGGCTGGGGCGGGCTGGTCTCTTTATAGGAGGCAATATTTCCCAATGATCTGGGTGACGCTGGTCTCCATCTTTGGCGGGGTGATCATCGTCGGTACACCCGCCTCTTCGCATTTTATCGCCGTAATTCCCGCCATCTGTTGGCTGGTGGCTGTCCCCCTGCAATGGATCGGCGAAAACAAAGGCCCATCCTGGGTATACATTCTCTTGGCGGCTGTCATACTCTCTGATCTTATGTTTTATTTCGGGAATTACGCCGGTAGTTCCTACGGAGATTTCACCCTCCCCTTCCCAATTATTGAGCCGTATTAGAAATTTTTCTGCTACAATCGCCGCATCTCATGGATCACCTCTGGTCACCCTGGCGTATGGAATATATCGATAACCACGAAAAAGAAGATGGCTGTGTCTTTTGTATTGCACAGTCCAAAGCGGATGGCGCGGAAAATCTCATCGCCTTCCGCGGAAAACTCGCGTATGTGATCCTCAACCGCTATCCCTACACCAGCGGGCATTTGATGGTCGTCCCATATGAACACAAAGCAAACCTCGAAGACCTAGGCTCGGAAATACGCGCCGAGGTGATGGAATTGACCGCGCGCTGCATGACCGCCCTGCGTGAAATTTATAAGCCCCAGGGATTCAACATGGGCGCAAACATCGGTTCGGCCGCGGGCGCCGGAGTTTTGGGGCATGTTCACATTCACATCGTCCCGCGTTGGGCTGGGGACACAAATTTCATGTCCGCGCTTGGGGATACGCGTGTGCTGCCCGAAGCGTTGGAAGATACCTATAAACGGGTAAAGGAAGCCTTTCGCAAATAGAAGATAAGGCGGGGACAACCTACGCAGCCCTTCTGAAACTGGAGATTTATGATTCAACCGATTATAAGAAAGAGCGCCGTCGCAATCTTCTTTGCCGCCCTTTTTTTCGTGATGCTCACATCCTGCGGCACAAAAATTGAAACAGCGGATCTGCCAGAAAGCGATATACCGCCTGTCCAAATCACGCCGACTCAAACCATCACCCTGCCAACTGCCTCACCCGCGCCGCAATCCTTATCCGCTCCCGCCTTTTTCGGCCCTGAGATTGAAAATTTTCCAGCTGATTACAACCCATTGAACGCCCAGCAAGTGAAAGACCCAGGCCAACTTAAAACGCCTGCCTTGCTCGTTTCCATCTCGCATTTTCCAGTCACAGCCCGTCCGCAGGCAGGGTTATCGTTTGCGCCCTGGGTTTTTGAATTTTATATAACCGAAGGCGCCACACGCTTTCTGAGCGTATTTTATGGTGAGGTTCCCGAACCGGAAATCCCCATCACTGGCGGGTGCGAAATCCGCCAGCAAATTTTTACCAAGACCTCGAACATACTCGGTAATTGGGTCTGGCTCGATGAAAACAAAAACGGGCGGCAGGAAGATTACGAAAAAGGCGTCATCGGTGTGTGCGTCAATCTTTATAATTCGTCCGGTCAACTCATTCAACAAACCACCACCGACTCGAACGGCTATTACGGATTCAATGTGAACGCAGGCCGGTATACTGTTGAAATCGACCTGCCGGCCTGGCTGGAATTTACAGGTCAAAACGTCGGGGATGAGAATGCCGATAGCGACGCCGACCCGGTCACAGGGCGGATGGAGGCGAACGTCACAGCCTCGCTTCTTTATCTCGACGCCGGCTTGATTCCGTCCGAATCCATTAACCCACCCGTCAACGACTCCACCCAAATGCCCATCGCGGAAGTCGGCCCCATCCGCTCTGGCCGCATGTTTTATGCGGATGCCGGGAATCTCTTCCGCAGTTCGTGTTTGATCTACGCCTTTGCCTCGCCCGAGGTTTTGGAGTTGATCCCGCAATGCGTGTTCGTGCCGCACGACGAAGCCAGCGGCGGCGCGATGATGTCGCTGGAACGGATGTTGAAGATCGCGGCGGATAACAAACGACTGACGCCAAGTAATTTTAATTACTCCGGCAATTTGTTCCGCGAGGAAGCGCCCGCGGGCGGCATTCCGATGGATCAGCTCATTATGCACGTTGCCCTGCTCAATCAATCCGGCTGGGTCTATGACCCTCTCTCTGAGTCGTGGCTGCGTTTCGTGGATAATGCCGAGGTTGAAACCGCGGGGCAACTGCGCCCGGCCATCGACCGCTTGACCGGCAGGCAATTGCAGTTCGAAAACATCATCGTCATCATGGTGGAACATGATGTCATCTCCCCCACCAATATGGATATTCATCTCGAACTCGGCGACGGCGGATATGCCTTCCTGTTTCGCGACGGCAAAAAATATGATGTCCGCTGGAGTCTGAAAGCCCGCGAATACGAAAAGCGGACCGGGCAGGCGCGTCCGCTTTACTTTGTGGATGCGAATGGAAACCAGGTGCCGCTCAAGCCCGGCAACACATGGATCTTCGTCGCCACGCCATATTCCCGGATCACGGATGAGGGGAATAGAACGTGGCAGATGAAGTATTATCCGCCCGAAGGCGCGAAGTAAGTATGAACGCCCCCTGATATGCAGGGGGCGTTCTTCATTCGGGTCATGACAAATGTCAGTAGCATTGCCGCAAATAAAGATATATTATTGTTCATAAACCGAATTATGGTGATGGAAAATATGAACAATTCGACAAACATAGTTGAGATTTTATCCACCCTCGCAATCATACTCGTTGCCATCGCCGGCATAATGAAAAGCGCGATCGAGATATCAAAAATAATCCCCGACATTTCCAAATCATTCAAAGAATCACGGCTTAAAAAAGCGGTATTGAAGGGATTGGTTTCCGTGCTGCTTTTTTTAAGCCTGGCAATTCCGAATGGGTTGTTCGTGTGGTTCATGGTATTTCAGATCGGAAAGAACCCAAGGCAGATTCTCGAACCCGCCATTTTCTTCCTGGTGATCCTGCAAATCACCATGTTGGTATCCATCTATTCGTTCATTTGGGGTTTCTGGCTGGTCCCCTTTTTGCGGAAACCATCCGATAAACAGGAAAATCCAAAAGGATAAAATCATGAAGGGATATACAAAACTTATATCATTTTTGTTCATTGGCATGTTGATTTCATCATGCATACCTGCTGAAACCAAGGTGGATATCAACGAGCCGACGGAAGGGTCAAGAGTAAGCCAGATCCAGACCATAGACGGTGAGAGCCAAATCCTGCCCCCTGATTCTGTGATTTGGCCTGTTGTGTATCTGCCTGCGACGGGCAGATATTATCCGCAAAACTTTCCGGCGGATGTACAAGCGAATGGAGAATGGTCTGCCACGGTATTCATTGGGCAGGAAAACGATAGCGGCATCGCCGCGGACATCATCGTAGTTTTAGCTGATAAAAGCGCACAAGATGCTTTTTACTCCTATCTGGCAGATGCAAAAGACAAGAACGATTTTTCAGGATTGGATAAATTACCCAAAGGAGCCACGATCTACGACCGGGTAAGTGTCGTCCGGAATTGAATTTATACTTCAGGCACAAGAAAGGTCACGGTATGGAAATCACATTCCGTGACTTCCCTCATTAACGAGGTGATTAAATGAACCCCTACGTCCTTTCAATCCAATCCTCCTTTGTGCAACACGCAGACCCTGCACAGGCGGGGCCGATGAAAAAGTACATGCGGGATCAATTCGAGTACCTGGGGATTAAGACGCCGGTCCGCGCGGCCCTGCAAAAGGAATTCATTCAGCAAAACGGACTTCCCCCGCTCGATCAACTTGATACGATTTGCCGCGACATGTGGAGCCTGCCTCAGCGCGAATTTCAATACGCGGCCACGAGTTTTTTAGGAAGGCTGGAAAACGAACTCGAACCCGAATTTATCACCACCATTGAATACCTGCTCATCACCAAATCCTGGTGGGACACAGTGGACACGATTGCTGGCAACACCGTCGGCGCGCACTTCAAACGCTTCACCAAAGTGAAGGAAAAATATCTCAAAAAATGGCGCAGGTCGGAAAATTTCTGGCTGAGGCGCACCACCCTTCTATTTCAACTCGGCTACAAAGAAGAAACTGACTTCGGCCTGCTGTGCGAGATCATCAAGGAAAACCTCGGCTCGGATGAATTCTTCATCAACAAAGCCATCGGCTGGGCGCTGCGTCAATACGCGTGGACGAATCCCGCACCTGTAAAGAAGTTTGTAAAGGCGACGAAGGAACTGCATCCGCTAAGTCGGCGCGAGGCGCTGAAGAATATTGGGGGATAAAGGCAGTTACAAAGTAACGAGATAACGAATAACAAGCAATTGCCGCGTTGAGAACTCGTCAACTCATCCCTTATTACTTATTACTCATCCCTGATTCCGCATAAAATCCGCCGCTTCTGAAAGACGTGATTTCAAATGTTCCTTAACCTCAGGCAGTAAATCGCCTTCATCGATGGCACTCTTCATGCACCACAGCCATTGATCGCGTTCCACTTCGCCGATGGAAAACGGCATGTGACGCTGGCGCAGGCGTGGATGGCCGTGCTTTGCGATATACAACGAAGGCCCGCCTGCCCAGCCCGAAAGAAACATAAAAAGTTTCTCGCGCGACTGCTTCAAACTGGCTGCGTGAAATGCGCGGATGTCCTTCGCTTCGGGCGACGTATCCATCAAGTCATAAAAACGGTCAACGAGGGCGCGAATGCCCGCTTCACCGCCCATCAAATCATAGAGGGAATTCAATTCATTCATGGACAAAATTTTACCTTACCTTGACTGGGCGGGGTGATACGACAACGCAGCACGAGCCCCTGCCCCTACTGTATAATATGCCAATACCCACAGGAGAAACCGATGAACAAAGAAAATGAAGCTGTGATCCTCAGCGCCGCGCGCACCCCCATTGGAAAATTCCAGGGCTCCTTGAGCGGAATGAACGCCACCAACCTTGGCGCTATCGCGGTCAAAGCCGCAGTAGAACGGGCGGGTATCGACCCCAAAGACGTGGAAGAAGTATTGATGGGAAATGTGGTTCAAGCCGGTGAAGGGCAAGCTCCCGCGCGGCAGGCGGCCATCTTTGCAGGCGTGCCAGCTACTGTCGGTGCAACCACGGTTAACAAAGTCTGCGGCTCAGGCTTGAAAGCTGCCATGATGTCTGCCCAGGCCATCCGCGCGGGTGATGCGGAGCTCTTCATCGCCGGCGGCATGGAGTCGATGAGTCGCGCTCCGTATCTCGTCAGCGGGCGCATGGGCGAGTTGAAATTCGGCAACACGCAAATGACCGACGCCCTGCTCAATGATGGTTTGTGGGATCCATTTGAAAATTGGGGAATGGGCATGGCGGCTGAATTCATCGCGGATGAATATGAAGTAACCCGCGCCGCAATGGACGAGTTCGCGCTTCGCTCTCACCTGAAAGCTGTTGAGGCTCAAGAAGCGGGACGCTTCAAGCTGGAAATTGTTCCCGTCCAAATCCCTGGCCGAAAAGGTGACGTGACCATCTTCGACAAAGACGAAGGTCCGCGCAAAGACTCGTCTCTTGAAGGACTTGCCAAACTCAAACCCGCCTTCAAAGTAGACGGCAAAGTAACTGCTGGCAATGCTTCGTCCATGAATGACGGCGCAGCGGCGGCGGTCATCTCCTCCCGTGCGTATGCAGAAAAAAATGGACTTAAACCTCTTGCTTCAATTATTGGCTACGCGCAGGCGGCCGTGGAACCGAAATATCTCTTCGCTGCCCCTGCTCATGCCATTCCAAAATTGTTGAACAAAATCGGTTGGACACTGAAAGATGTTGACCTGATCGAGTTAAATGAAGCCTTTGCTGCTCAAGTCCTCGCGGACGGGTATGCCCTTGCCGAACAGGGCTGGGATTGGGACAAGGTCAACGTGAACGGCGGCGCGATTGCTCTCGGTCACCCACTTGGAGCCAGCGGCGCGCGCGTGTTGACCACGTTGATCTACGCATTGAAAAACCGCGGCTTGAAACGCGGCATCGCTTCATTATGTCTTGGCGGCGGAGAAGCGGTGGCGATGGCAGTGGAAGTGGAGTAAGAGAGCAGAGACTAGTGACTAGAGATTGAGAATTGGAGAATTGGAGGATTGAGGATGGATAAAACTGAACGCGAATCGAAGATCGAACTCTATGGGCGTGGATTCGACTTGTTGAAAGCGGCATTGGCCGAGGTCCCGGCGGAGGCGATGAAGTTCAAACCCAAACCAACAGAGTGGAGCGTCCACGAGATCATCATCCATATCGCGGACTCGGAGACGAATGCCGCACTCCGCGCGCGGAAGCTGATCGTGGAACCCGGCGGCACGTTGATGGGCTACGACCAGGATAAGTGGGCTATCGAGTTGAACTATCACGAACACAATCTTGAAGATGCGCTGGAAGCAACCCGCATTGCGCGAAAAACTACGTATGAATTATTGAAGCACCAGCCAGAGGAAGTGTTCACGCACTGGATCAAACATCCTGAAGTTGAAGGACAATATACCTTTGATAAATGGATCGACATTTATTCACGCCACATTCCCGGGCATATTGAGCAAATTCAAGATAATGTCAAGTTATGGAAGGCACAACAATGAACATTAAAAAGATTTTTGTAATCGGCGCAGGGACCATGGGAAACGGCATCGCGCAGGTTGCGGCCACCTCAGGCTATCAAGTCACCTGCATGGACGTGATGCCTGCCGCGCTCGAGAAAGCCAAAACGACGATTGCCAAATCCACAGCAAAGTTGTTGGAAAAAGGAACTCTCACCGCGGAACAAAAAGCCTCGGCAGATGCGATTCAATTTGTGAGCAACATGGATACGATGAAGGACGCTGACCTCGTCATCGAAGCTGCGACGGAAAACCCCGAACTGAAATTCAAGATCTTCAAAGACATGGACGCCAACGCCCGCGAAGGCGTGATTCTGGCCAGCAATACTTCGTCCATTTCGATCACCAAGATCGCCGGTATCACAAAGCGACCCGACAAAGTCATTGGCATGCATTTCATGAATCCCGTGCCGTTGATGAAACTGGTTGAAGTCATCCGTGGACTTGGCACATCCGATGAAACCACAAAGACCATCATGGATCTGTGCAAAGCGCTGGGCAAGGAACCTGTCGAAGCCAATGACTCGCCTGGGTTTATCTCGAACCGCATCCTGTGCCCGATGATCAATGAGGCGATCTTCGCTTTGCAGGAAAATGTCGGCACACCTGAAGCCATCGACCAGGTGATGAAGCTCGGCATGAATCATCCCATGGGCCCATTGACCCTCGCCGACCTGATCGGGCTGGATGTAGTTTTATTCGTGATGGAGGTTTTGCAGCGTGACCTCGGTGAAGATAAGTATCGTCCCGCTCCCCTGCTGCGCAAGATGGTGGATGCGGGGTATTTGGGTCGGAAGAGCGGACGCGGGTTTTATACCTATTAATCTTATGCAGGGACGAGTCACCTCGCCCCTGCATAATTATTCCCATGAAAAATTTTTTCAACTCAAAGACAATTTCCATCGGGCTGACGATCTTATTTCTGCTTTTGCAGGTGTTGGCGACCCGCCCGGGCACGGCGGGACCGTATTGTTTCCCCGCGTTGACGGAGACCGGCACGGAGGGTCACCCCATGTATGAAGTGACCGGTTATGGCTTTCCACTCTCTGCGGCAGGGTTCGTCACGAATACTTGCGCCGGACCGCACACCACGGAATTCGAATGGTTTGGCATGGGGCTGGCGCTGAACGGATTTATTTTGCTTGGGCTTTCCTTCCCGCTTTGGGGTGTAAATTTAAAAAGATTTTATAGGTAGCAGCAGGTGGCGATCAAACCCTGATGTGAGTCAGCAGATATTCAATATAGCGCGACTTGAACTGCCGGGAAGCCATAGCCTGTTTGATGGGCGGCAGGCGCAGAATCACGCCCAGGACAGCCGCCAGCGCGCGGTGATTCCATAACACGCGATTGTCGAACACCAGGTTTTGGAGATCGCCGCGCTCGATCGCCATCATCACAGTGCGGTGGACAGAGTTGAGCGGGGTGATGACACGCTGCGGACGCGAACGCAGGGACAAGCCATCGTGCGAGCAGGTGCGCACACACAAGCCGCATCCCAAACAGACATCCTCTGCGACCCTGGCTTTTTTCATCTTGGGGTGATGCGGGTCATTGCTGGAGACCAGGGTCATCGCTTCCACCGGGCAGGCGTTGACACATTTCCCGCAGCCGTTGCATTTGGTTTCATCGATGACCGGCATGAAGTTGGAGGTATGCACCGGGTTCAACATGCCAAACTTGCGGGCGGCGATCATCGCCTCGCAGCAGCAGCCACAGCAGTTGCAGATGAAATTGACGCGTTCACGGACGTTCTCTCCGAACTGGACCAGATTCCGTTCGTAGGCTTGTTGTAACAGATCCAGCCCCTCGCGGACGTCCACCGCTCTGGCATATCCATGCCGCGTCAGGGATTGGGCCGTGCCGTTAAAGGTCATGCAAATGTCCATGGGCGCATCGCAGTTACGCTCCATGTGCATCATCTTATGGCGGCAGTAACACACACCGATCCCGCGCACGCTGGCGGTATGGATGATCTCGGACGCGCGTTCGTAATCGAGCACGTGCAAAATATTTTCCTGCGAGAGAGCAGGTTCGTGGACGAAGACCCGCCCCAATTGAGTCTCGCCGCGCACAAATAACTCGCGGATAAATTCCTCTTCGACATTCAAGTACTGATAGAACAATTCCCCCAACACTTTCTGGTCGACGTCGCCGCGCAGGCGCATCATCGAGAATTCGAAAAATCCAGCCATCGGCGGCGGCAGAGTGTACGTGGTTTTGCCTTCGTGCTCCACGTCAACCAAAATCGCGCGGCTGGACAGCTCATCCAGCACCTTGCGCGTTTCGGTCAGATCCATTTTCCAGACCCGGCTGGCTTTTTCGGCAGTGAACGGCTTGATCGGCAGCAGCGCCACCAATTGCGCCTCGCGCTCGCTGAACAGGATCTGCAGGATCTTATACAGCGTATCCGACGGCGGCGCGCCCTGCGGAAAACGGTTCAGCCGATCGACCAGCTCGGTATAGCCTGACTTCAACGTGGTATGTGACATGTCAGCCTGCCTGCAACTACAAGATGAGGGTTTGGTAATACTATAGTAAAGTTCCCCCCGGCAAACAATAAGCGTTCATCCCCTTTGGGCGTGATGTTAATCCTGTACTCCTATGAAACATGCATGTTGCAATTGACGCTGGGCGGGTAAAATAAACGCAACGAACAACCCCTTCCGTCACGCGAGTACGCGTGACACCTTCCCCTAAAGGGGAAGGACAAAACATCAGAAAGCTGGCGCGATGCGATTCAACCAAACTCATCGTCAGACAATCCAAATTGCTATTGCAGTTACAAAATTCTCCCCTTTAGGGGAGATGCCCCGCAAAGCGGGGCAGAGGGGTTAAACCACCATGCCACATGACCAAACTTATTACGAAGCAGAAAAAAACGTCTTAACCTTGATTTGAAGGATTAGAGGATTGCCTTGATTGGGAGACGAAAATCAGCATGCAACATAAAGACCTCACCCGCCGTATTATCGCCGCCGCGATGAAAGTCCACTCCACACTTGGTAACGGCTTTCAGGAAGTTATTTACTAGCGCGCGCTGGAAATTGAATTCTCCTATCACAACATTGCCTTTGAACGTGAAAAGGAAATGTCCATCTTTTACCGCGGACATGAGATCGGCACGCGCAGGGTGGATTTCTTCGTTGAGAAATTAATCATGGTCGAACTCAAAGCCGTCATTCAACTGGAAGATGCTCATCTCGCCCAAGCCATGAATTATCTCGAAGCCTATAAGATGGAGATCGGTTTACTTATCAATTTCGGCGCGAAGAGTTTACAATTCAAGCGCGTTCACAACAACAAACTCCTTAACCATGATGAAAAGGATTAGAGGATTACCATGATTTTGAAAATCCAGATAAGCCAAGCAATCCATCATGGCAATCAGGCAAATCAAGAAAATCAAGGTTAAGACCATGCCACATGACCAAGCCTATTACGAAGCAGAAAAGAAAATCGAAGAAGCACGGCGCTCGGGGGCAACGGAACTTAGGCTACTTAATATGGAACTCACCGAACTGCCAGAGTCGCTCGGACGACTCACGCAGTTGCAGATACTGGATTTCTTTGGCAACCGACTGACAGCACTGCCAGAGTGGCTGGGCAAGTTCGCACAGTTGCAGTCGCTGTATCTCACCAACAACCAATTGATGGTTCTGCCAGAGTCGCTTGGCAAGCTCACGCAGTTACAGATACTGGATTTCTTTGGCAACCGACTGACAGCACTGCCAGAGTCGCTTGGCAAGCTCACTCAATTGCGGACGCTGCATCTCAAGAAAAACCAATTGATGGCTCTACCAGAATCTATTGGCAATCTCGCGCGGTTGGACTGGCTGACCATCGGTGACAATCAACTGACGGCTCTGCCAGTGTCTATTGGCAATCTCGCGCAGTTGCACTTGCTGGATCTCAACAATAACCAATTGATGGTACTTCCTGAATCGCTCGGCAATCTCGCGCAGTTGCACTCACTGAATCTCTTCAACAACAAACTTACGACTCTGCCAGTGTCGCTGGGCAATCTCGCGCAGCTGCACTCGTTGGAACTATCCAACAACAAACTTACGGCTCTGCCAGTGTCACTGGGCAATCTCGCGCAGCTGCATTCGCTGGGTCTATCCAACAACCAATTGACAGCTCTTTCAGAGTCGATCGGCAATCTCACGCAGTTGGACTCGCTGAATCTATCCAACAACCAATTGACAGTACTTCCTGAATCGCTCGGCAATCTTACACAACTACAGGATTTGATTCTTAACGACAACCCCCTGACGGCCCTGCCAAAATCCCTTGGCCGATTCACGATGTTAAAAATACGGCTTAAGGAAATTCCTGCAAATCGACGAAAAACAGACGGATATCTCGCGATTTGCATATCAGAAGCTCAAATGAGGATAGTGTCAGAGTCATTAGGTTGGTTCACTAAATTAAAGTCACTGGATCTCTCATCTACTAAACTTACAAAGTTGCCAGAAGGGTTAGATCGACTTGAGGAATTGCAATCACTATTTCTCGATGAAAATCAGCTCACGGACTTATCCCCATTCCTTGCCAAACTTGAGTATTTGAAGGAACTCAACCTAAACGCTAACCCCCTCAACCCCGAACTCGCCGAAGCCTACAAACAAGGTCTTGACTCAGTCAAAGCCTACCTGCGCGCCAAAGCCGAAGCGCAAATCACGCTTAACGAAGCCAAACTCATCCTCGTCGGCGAAGGAGAAGTGGGCAAGACTTGTTTAATGGACGCGTTATTGGACAATCCGTGGCAAGAACATGACACAACACACGGCATCAAGATCAAACCCATCAAACTCACCCACCCTGACACCCAAACCGAAATCACCCTCAACGGCTGGGACTTTGGCGGACAGCGCGTCTATCGTCCCACGCACCAGTTATTCTTCAGCGCGCCCGCCGTCTATCTCGTTGTCTGGAAGCCGCGCGAAGGTCCCCAGCAGGGCTTCGTCAAGGAATGGATCAAACTGGTCAAGCACCGCGAGCCAGACGCAAAAATCCTGGTCGTCGCCACGCACGGCGGTCCGCAGCAGCGCCAGCCCGATATTGACCGTCAGGAACTTTGGGATCTCTTCGGCAGGGAAACCGTCGCCGACTTCTTCTTTATAGACAGCAAGCCCGACGCGCACGGAAATCGCAAAGGTATTGATGAACTCAAACTCGCCATCGCCCGCCTCGCCGCCGAACTGCCCGAAGTGGGACGCTCCGTGCCAAAAAGTTTTCAGGATGTGCGCGAAACCCTGCAAGCCCGCAGCGTCCCTTATTTGCCGCTGGATGAAGTCCTCGCCATCTGCCGCGCTCACAAAATGGACGATGAGATCGCGCGCCTGTTCATCACCATTTCGCACCGTCTCGGTCATCTCACGCATTACCAGCATGACCCCGCCCTGCGCGACATCGTCATCTTAAGACCCGACTGGCTCGCGACCGCCATCAGCTATATCTTTGATGATGAAGTCACACGCGCCGCGCACGGCTTGGTGAGATTCTCGCGCCTTAATCATTTATGGGATGATCCGACTCGTGGAGCGGATTCTCGCTACCCAGCGACTCTCCACCCGATCTTCCTACGCCTGATGGAACGCTTCGATCTTTCCTACCGTGTGGCTGATCCTGCTTCGGATGGTACGGGCGACCCTCGCGGTCGCCCCCACGACCCCCAATCTCTCATTGCCCAACTCGTCCCCGACAACCGCCCCGAGAATTTCGCCACCGCGTGGATTTCAACCCCATCCTCAGGCGACCTCCAGCAAACCCAGATCTGCCGCATCGTAGATGACAAAGGCAACACCGCCACCGCCGAAGGCTTGTTCTATCAACTCATCGTGCGCCTACACAAGTATTCGCTCGGTCGCGCCGCCTACGCCGATAGCGTCCACTGGCAGCGCGGTCTGGTTCTCGACGATGACTACAACGGGCGCGCCCTGCTCGAGCACAAAGACAACGATGTGCATATCACCGTCCGCGCGCCGTACCCCGAACGCTTCCTCGCCATGCTCACTGAAGAAGTGAAATACCTCGTCGAAAGTTTCTGGGAAGGTCTGCGCTGTGATGTGATGGTTCCGTGCTTGAAAAAAACTCCCTGTATCGGCTTGTTCGAAGTACGAAGATTGATCGAAAATAAAAAGGCTGGTCGTCCTGAACAACCTTGTCCCGTCTGCAACGAATGGCAAAACATAGACAGTCTCCTGCTCAATGCGCCTGCCGCGCGCCCTGTGCTGACAGGCGAGTCCCTTGCCAATCAAGCCGTGCTGGATGAACTGAGCAGCCTGCGTCAAATTTTGATCACGCAAAATGAAAAAGCAATGGGGCGTTTTGATAACCTCGATGCCAGTCAAAAAGAATTGCTCAGCAAAGCCGACGCCTCCTACAACAGCCTCATGCAAATCTTCACCGACGAAGCCAAGGAAGGTCCGCGCTTGTTTAGCATGAGACCTGTGGACTTTGATTTCCTTGAAAAGCCAAAGCAACTGGTCAGTCAAAAATTCCGCATTTTGTTGTGGTGTGAACATTCCCAACTGCCCTTGTTCATCCTCAACAAAGAAGGCGACCATCGCGGCATCTACGAAATGGACTTGCCCTATGAATGGGTCATCAAAGCCGCGCCCTATCTCAAAGCCCTGACTGCCACCTTGAGTCTAATCCTGCCCGTTGCCTCATCCACCACCAAGTTGATGATGAGCGACGATCAATATAAATCCATCGAAAAGCAACTCGCCTTCGGCAAAGATGTCTTCGACTCCATGCTCAAAGGCTCAGGCAAACTCACCGACTGGAATGATAAATCTGACGCCCCCGACCTCCCCCACGGCGCAATGCAGCGCGCCGAAGGCGCCCTCCTCCGCGAACTGCATTCCTTCCTCAAAGAAAAAGACCCTGGCTTCGGTGGTCTCGTCCGCGTGATGAACAAACGCCAAGAGTTCCTGTGGGTGCATGAGCGGTTTGCAGGAGAGTATTAATCCGCAACCAGAGTGCGTCGCACCTTACCGACTGGAGAATCTCATTAACAGGATTCTGCCATCGCTTGAACCAATCCATTTTAGTCTGGTGCGACGCACCCTCCTGCCGCAAAAGGCGGTCTCGTCCGCGTGATGAACAAACGCCAGGAATTCATGTTGGTGCACGAGCGGTTTGCGGGAGAATATTAATAAAGTACGGCAAACTCCTCCGGGTTTAGTCCCACTGGGCGAGTCTCGCCCTTGGAGTCTGTAACACAAGCGGTGGGTTTGAGGCGAAAAAAGGATGAGTTTCTTGTAAGATAAGGTTATCGACACCAAGCTTATAAGGAACTCATCCATGTCTATTGTTGTTCTGAAACTGCCAGATGTCAAGCAAAAAACCGA
>JACZJC010000055.1 GCA_014860745.1 Anaerolineales bacterium | reverse complement strand
GGGGAAACTTCTATGAAAGATTTTAGTGTCATTTTTGTCCCAAAATAATTAAAATATACGCCCAGCTAAAGAATGCCTAATTTCCGCAAATCATCGCGCGGTTCGTCGAAACTGCAACTGCCGAAGGAGGTCATGTAAATGCGCGCGTTTAATATCTCCGAATTCGTCGCGCGCAGGTTTCTCCACGAAAACCCGGTCTCGTCAAAAACAAAACTCGCCGCATCTTCATCTTCAAGAATGGCGTGAATCCCTTCCGGGTTCAAGGAATTGGTCACAGCCAGAACGCCGGCGCAAAATACATTTAAAAAGCCGTGCATTTTCGTTTGGACGCTTTCGTTGTAATGCCGCATGGGATGGTGCAATCCTGCTGTGCATTTCATCGGCACACCGGCATCACAGACGGAAGCAATCGCCCATGCAATTTGCTTCGTGGACGGGAATGCATCCTCCGTTACGCCCCCGGTCCGCAATTTGAATCCCACATGTTTATCCTTGATCTTCCGCAGAGCGCGGATCAATTTTTCCGCGCGCGCCTGCCATTCATCTCCCGCTACTATTTCGAAGAAAACTGTCAACCCGTTCCTGTTGAATAAATCGGCGGCTTCGTTGACAAGTCCGTGAGAGCTTTGCCCGGCAAACGCAGAAGCCGGCAGCGCGGTTTCAACCATATTCAACACGGCGGATTTGTGCGTTTCCTGAAACGCGTGAATATCTGCCAAATCCAGGTTTAAGTTTTCAAGGAAATCATCCGCATCCTTCCCGCCCCGCCCCAAAAGAGAAAAGGATAAATTTCCGTCAAAATTCGGCAGCTCCACAAGCCGCTTTGCAGGGATGATAAACCGTGAAAGCATCCAGGCTTCGGCCTCAGTCTGGTATTTCACAAAATTAGCAAAGGCTTCCTCCAACGGCAAGCTTGCGGGAGGGTACAACCCCGCGTAATCGATGATCTGAGAAAGAAATGATTTCAAGCTATTCATCATAAAAGACGATTATAGTCTGAAAATTTTCCACCCATCAAGCATGGTCTAATTTGGCTGAAATTCCACCAATCATCCAATCAAAGCTCTATTGTTCACCTCGTTCACCAGACTTATAATTTGATGATGCACAAACTATTGATACTTTCACAGGAAGAAAAATCATACAGCGCATTGATCGAAGAAGCGCAGCTTCCCGAATTGAAAATCGTGACTCAACCCGCCGATGATTTGGATATCGTACTAGGCGACCCCAGCCTCATCAAAGCCACGCTCGCTTCGCTCCCCGCCCTGCGCTGGGCACAGTCCATTTGGGCAGGGGTCGAGCCTCTGCTGGATCCCGCTTTGCGGCGTGATTATATTCTCACCAACGCGCGCGGAGTCTTCGGGCAGCTGATGTCTGAATATATCATCGGCTACCTGCTCGCCCACGAACGCAGGATTTTCCAAATGGCAGAAGACCAAAAGAAAAAGCGCTGGAACAATTCGAACACTGGCTCACTGCGCGGTAAAACGATCGGCCTGATGGGAGTCGGCTCCATCGGCGCGGAGGTGGCTCGCACGGCCAAATTCTTTGGCATCACTGTCCGTGGATACACATGGTCAAGTGAAACCAGCTCCGATGTGGACAATTATTATCACGGCGATAAACTGCCCGAATTCGCAAAAGGTCTCGATTACCTTGTCAATATCCTCCCCAACACGAAAGGCACCCGTAAAATTATCAACGCCGAATTACTCTCTGCGCTTCCACCCCATGCCCTCTTCATTAATGTCGGCCGCGGTCCTGCGGTGGATGAGGCTGCACTGCTCGAAGCGCTGAAACAAAAAAAGATCGCAGGTGCGGTATTGGATGTCTACGAAACGGAACCGCTCCCTCAAGATCATCCCTTCTGGACGACGCCAAACCTGCTTATGACCTTCCACACATCAGCTCCCAGCCTTCCCAAAGACATTGCAAAAGTCTTTATCGAAAACTATAAATTATTCATTGAAGGAAAGCTGCTGAAATATAAAGTGGATTTTGAAAAGGGCTATTAATCAATGTTATTTTTAAGCTCATTCACTCTCCCAATTTTTGGGGCGGCGGTTTCCCTGATCCTCAGCCTGCTTTTCGCCCCGCAAAAGAAAGATCCGCAAAATTTTACCCAAACAAATAAGGAAAACTTATGTCTCCCACCCTCCTGGATATTCGTCAGGCCGCGGAACGAATCAAGCCTTACGCGCATCGCACGCCTGTTTTGACAAATGAAAGCTTGAATCAATTCGTAGGCGCTGAGCTGTTTCTCAAATGCGAGAATTTACAAAAGACAGGCGCGTTCAAATTTCGCGGCGCGTGCAATGCGGTGTTCTCGCTTACAGAGGAAGAAGCCGTTCGCGGAGTCTGCACTCATTCGTCGGGGAATCATGCGCAGGCTTTGGCACTTGCAGCAAAGATACGCGGAATTCCAGCATACATCGTCATGCCGAACAATGCGCCTTTGGTGAAGAAGAATGCTGTTGCTGGATATGGCGGTCAGATCACCTTTTGTGAGCCGACGCTTGAAGCTAGAGAAAGCACATTGGACAGGATCAGGCTCGATACGGGCGCGAGCGTGGTCCATCCATATAATGACGAACGGGTAATTTCAGGTCAAGGCACCGCAGCCCTGGAACTGCTTGAAGACGTTCCTGTTTTGGATGTCATCATAACGCCGGTTGGCGGCGGCGGGTTGTTGAGCGGCACTTCCATCGCAGCCACGGAAACAATAAAGGGGCTTCGCGTCATCGCGGGCGAGCCCGAATTGGCGGATGATGCGTTTCGTTCAATGGAGGCTGGAAAAATAATACCATCTGAAAATCCAAAAACTTTGGCGGATGGTTTACTCACGTCACTTGGAACGCTTACATTTCCCATCATCCAAAAAAATGTCGAACGGATTGTCACGGTGAGCGAAGCTGGAATTGTTGAAGCAATGAGGTTCGTTTGGGAACGAGCAAAGATTATCATTGAACCCTCATCGGCTGTTGCCATTGGCGTGCTATGGGAAAAGAAAATCGATTTGAGCAGACTCAAAATCGGGGTTATCATCAGCGGCGGCAATGTTGATCTCAACAAACTCCCATGGCAATAATCATGAATCCTCTTAACCGCCTCCTTCAAACTCATCCTCTGGCCATCGTGGACGGCGCACTTGCCACCGAACTCGAGCGCCGCGGCTGCGATCTGAACGACGCGCTTTGGTCGGCAAAAGTTTTGATGGAACAACCCGAACTCATCCGCCAGGTGCATCTCGATTACTACAACGCAGGCGCGGACATTGCCATCACTGCCAGTTATCAAGCTACGGTTGAAGGTTTCGCCAATCGCGGACTTGGCCGAGAACAAGCGCTCGACCTAATGAAGAAATCCGTGCGTATCGCGCAAAGTGCCCGCGATGAATTTTGGTCAAACGAAAATAACCGTGTTAACAGGGTCCGTCCGCTTGTGGCTGGCTCGGTGGGGCCCTACGGCGCATTCCTCGCAGACGGTTCCGAATATCGCGGCAACTATCAATTGACCGAAAATGAATTGATGGAGTTTCATCGCCCGCGCGTGGAAGCTCTCATCGCCTCCGGCGCGGACCTGTTAGCCTGCGAGACCATCCCATGCCTGACCGAAGCCCGGGCATTGGTCAAACTATTAGGCGAATTTCCAAACACATACGCATGGTTCACCTTCAGTGCAAAAGACGGCCTGCACATCTGCAATGGAGAGGAAATCGCTGATTGCGCCGCATGGCTTAATCAATTCGAGCAGGTTGCCGCAGTTGGCATCAACTGCACATCTCCGCTTTACATTCCATCCTTGATTCGGGAAATTAAAAAGAACACCGATAAACCCATCATCGTTTACCCCAACTCGGGCGAAGTGTATGACCCCGCAACCAACACCTGGCACGGAGAAACTTCCTGTGATGCATTTGGGCAGCAATCCAAGATCTGGTATGAAAATGGAGCGCGTCTCATAGGCGGATGCTGCCGCACCACCCCCGATCACATCCGCGAAGTAAAGAATTGGGCAAGTTTACAGACTACTGGAAGTTAAGCCTCCCGCAGGTAAAAAACAGAAAACAGACGAGAATTTCAACTCTCTCTTTTCCACGCGGTCATCTTATTCAAAGCATCGCGCTCCTCAGCGGTCAAATGTATATTGAGGGCTCCAAGATTTTCATTTAATTGCTCAACTGTGGTCGCTCCGATGATCGGGCTGGTAATGACAGGGTCGGCCAACATCCATGCCAGCGCCACTTGCGAAATGGATGCCTTATGACGCAAGGCAATTGCCTCTATTTCATATAACAACTCGAAATTCTTCTCGGTCATTGCACGTTTGCGCCCTTCTGCACGCCTGCTTTCAGGAAGCGCCTCGTTCTTACGGTATTTCCCAGTGAGGAATCCACCCGCCAGCGGGCTGTAGGGAATCACACCAATATCATACATCTCGCATACCGCACGCAACTCCCTTTCGAACTCTTCGCGATAGATCAAATTGTAGTGGGGTTGAAGGCTGTCGTAACGTGCAAGGTTGTATTTATCGGAAGTCCACAAGGCTTGCATCAATTCCCAAGCGGCGTAGTTGGAGGCGCCGATGTAACGGACCTTTCCCTGCCGAACCAGATCATCGAACGCGCGCAAGGTCTCGTCAATGGGAGTATCGTCATCCGTCCAATGCGATTGGTACAGATCAATGTAATCCGTCTGAAGCCGGCGCAGCGAGGAATCCACCGCTTTCAAAATATGAACTCGACTTAACCCCTGATCATTGGGTCCTTTGCCCATCTCGCCGCGGACCTTGGTGGCGATCACAATTTTGTTCCGCGGAATCTTATTTTCCTTTACCCAGTTCCCGAGATAGGTTTCTGCAATACCGCCCGGGTTTCCGTCCACCCATTTGGAATAAATATCAGCGGTGTCGATGAAATTGATCCCCGCGTCATATGTCGCCGAAAGAACTCGATGCGAATCCTCTTCATTTAATGACCACCCGAATTGCATCGTCCCCATGCACAGGGCTGAAACTTTCAACCCTGTTCTGCCAAGTTTTTTATATTCCATGCCATCCTCCGCTGCTTCATTATAAACAAAAAGCGGTCTCCCTGTCCGGGAGACCGCTTTTTGTTGCATACACTTTATTGTACAGTGAACTGAACTGTGCTTACGGGAGTGCCGTTAAAGAATACCTCCACCTGAAAAGTACCGGCTGGCCAGCCGCCTTCCGGGGGCTCGAAATAGAAATAAACTGTGTAGGATAATTGGTCTTCATCCAGGGTCAAATCCACTTCATCGATCACGAAGCCGGGATCGTACCCATCCACACTAACCACGCTCCACCTGGAGGTGACCACATTTCCGGCTTTCCCATTGGCCAGGTCGCTAACGACATAAATTGTATCCGTTGCACCGAAGGTGGTTGACAACTGGGTGCCATCCTGGTCTCTCGCTACACGGACATTGCTAAGGGTGGGCTCGCCCAAAGCGCACGCCAGCGATGAAGCGATCAACGCCGCAACTGCCAGGAATATGGAAATCTTATTTGCTTTCATTGATACATTCTCCTTTTGGTTTGGTCTGAATTTGACACAATTATATACACGACAATGTAAAAATCTCATCCCCAATTCGGGCTACTCGATCTCGATGTAAATGCGTTTATTGATCGCGCCTTTGCTTTTGTAATCTACAACCCTCACTCGGCCTACCTCGGATGTATTCTTCACATGCGTGCCGCCATCAGCTTGCAGATCGAGACCAACGATTTCCACCGTCCGCACTTGCAGGATGCCTTCGGGAAGCAGGTTGATCTTCGTGCGGATCAGGTCCGGAATCTGGAATGCTTCTTCGCGAGGCAGGATTTTCACCCGAATCTCGCGTCCTTGCTTAATCTCGGAGTTGACCGCTGCTTCGATATCACGGACCAACTCCCCGCGCATGGTCTCGAATTCAAAATCCATACGGCCCTTGAGCGGATCCATATCCCCGCCGGTAACCTTCGCCCCATAATCGCGGAAGACCGTTCCGCACAGGATGTGCAAAGCGGTATGGGTGCGCATCAACTCGTATCGGCGTGCCCAGTCCAAGGTCCCGAAAGCAGCGGAAGTGGGATCGGGCAAAGCGTCAGAGCCGCCAAGAAAATGCAAAACATCATCGCCTTGCTTCTTCACTTTTTCCACCGGATAGGTAGAGCCAGAAATTTCCAAAGTCCCAAAATCACAGGGCTGGCCGCCCCCGCCCAGATAAAAGGCGGAACGGTCCAGCACAACGGAGCGAGTTTCGGCATCTGCCGAAATGACGGTTGCTGTAAACTCTTTAAGATACGCATCGGTTTGATAAAGCAGTTCAGTCATGCTCCAATTATAGCTGAAGGCATTCCAGATTAGTGTTGGATTAGAAGTTATATACC
>JACZJC010000054.1 GCA_014860745.1 Anaerolineales bacterium | reverse complement strand
TATTCCGTAAGTTGAAAGTGTTTCGTATTTTGAGCGAGAGGTATCGTAATCGTAGAAAGAGGTTTGCTTTGCGCTTCAACCTGATCGCTGCTATTTACAACCTCGAACTCAACTCAATTTGACTTTTGCAAGAGGTCTATTTACGAGAACACATTCCTGTTAATATCCAACCAAGTAAAAACTCATTACGGAACCGATGCCCAGATTATGGATTAATTGGCGACATAACCAATGCATCAAAGCATCGCGAAATTTCGCGCAATAACCCTCAGATTACTAAGGCATCTCAAATGTATGAAAACTTGCGAATTATTATGTTTGAGGATGAACTAGGAAAATATTTTTCTCCCCAGCTTGAAGTTTATGTAAAACTAGACAATGGAACAGAGATTAGGTTGATAAACATACTATACAATGTACTGGTTATGTGGCGCGACGTTCTTGATGAATTAGATATTATAAAAGATGACCCACTCGAACCTCTTATTGTGGATATCCCAATTTCTCGTGATGAAGCCAATATGCGCCAATCAAGTATGCAAGTAAGGGAGGGTGAAGACTATCAGTTTGATTTTCGCATGGAAAAGTTCAATTATGAAAACAAGGTTATTGAGCCTATGGATGCTTCAGGGATGGATATTAAATTTCAACTCCAAAAGCTACCTGAAACTGCTCCAATACGTATTCAAGCAACACACCAAGCCATTAGTGTCGAAATTGATGTTGATATTCCTTTATCAAAAGAACAAGCCCAAAAATATGTAGAAATTAGAGAAGATAATCTGAAAGAAAAATTTCTTGAAGGGATACTTGAAACACTGCCTGATATCAAGAAAGATATACAAAGCAAAATTCGGGCAGCAATCAATACTCAAATTTCTAAACAATCCCAAAACCCTCAATGAGGGCATCCATTCCTCAAATCCCTCCATGCTATAATCCGCAATCGTTTGACCAATTCATGGAGGAACCTGTGCATACGAAACTCACCATTCTCATGCTCGCCCTGAGCATTCTTCTTTCCGCCTGCGGAGCGTCCGCAAGTGGCGGCGCGGCTCCCGCCGTCGAAGGCTACATCAACGCCCTTGCGACCAAAGACCAAGCCGCCCTCATCTCCAACTCCTGCGCCGACTGGGAAGATGATGCCCTGATCGAACTCGACTCCTTCGCCCTCGTCGAAGTCACCGTAGACGGAATGTCCTGCGCCGAATCCGGTACCGACGGCGATAAAACCCTCGTCGACTGCACCGGCATGCTCAACATGAGCTACAACGGCGAACCTCAATCCCTCGATCTCGCCGACCGCACCTACGAAGTCGTCGAACAAGACGGCAACTGGCTGGTCTGCGGAGTCCAGTAAACCGACCATAAACGACGGACCACGGACGATGGAAAAGATCGTCTATGGTCCATCGTCTGCCGACTATCGTCCATGAAACGCGAAAACCTTCTCGCCCTCCTCCTCTGCCTCATCCTCATCGCACTCGTCATCTTCACCGCAGACTCGAGCCCGACGTGGATCTATCAAGGCTTCTAAATGGCGCTTGAAAACATCCTGATTCTCGCCGCCGCCTCACTCCTCTGGGGGTCACTCCTGCGCCACCGCGGGCGGACGTGGTTTCTACTCATCGCCAGTGTCGTCGTCATCTTCTGGCTGCAACCCGCCCTCCCCATCCGCGGCGCCGACTTCTGGGCTCCCCTCGCCACACTCGTGCTCGTCGTCCTCACCTGGTACATCACCGCCGACGATGAGACTCGCAAGCAACGCAAAAACATCATCATCCTTCTCATCGTCGCTGGCGTCGTCCTACTCCTCAACCTCACCCGCTTCCTCTCCGCAGACTTCCAACTCCTCACCGCCTCGCGCCCGCCCCAACTCAAAACGACTCTCCTCATCTTTTTGATAACAGGACTGACGCTGTTAGCCTTATCTCGTCTGACGCGTTTCAGCGCTTCTTTCTTAACGGTGGGCTTGGTTCTAACCATCGGGCTTTTTCTCCTCATCAAGATTCCCGCCCTATCTCTCTGGCTCAGTTCCTTCCTTCGCACACTCTCAGGTCAATCACTGACCAACGTCTCCATTAACGACTTCCGCTGGTTGGGCTTTTCCTACGTCGCCTTCCGACTCATCCACACCATCCGCGATAAACAATCGGGTCGCTTCCCCTCCGTAGACGTGGGAGAATTCATCACCTACGTCATCTTCTTCCCTGCCTTTACCGCCGGTCCCATTGACCGCCTTGAACGTTTCATTAAAGATCTCCGCGCTCCCTTTGCAGGTCTATACTTTGAAACCTTTTATCCCGCTGGTCAACGTCTGCTGCTTGGCTTGTTCAAAAAATTCGTCATCGCTGATGCTCTTGCTCTCATCGCTCTGAACGACACCAACGCAACTCAAGTCACCTCCACGTTTTGGATGTGGGTCATCGTCTACGCCTACACCTTCCAGATCTACTTCGACTTCAGCGGCTACACCAACATTGCCCTTGGCATCGCCCAATTGCTCGGAATCAAACTGCCAGAGAACTTCGCCTCGCCCTACCTCAAACCCAACCTGACTCAATTCTGGAACAACTGGCACATGACTCTCACCCAGTGGTTCCGCGCGTATTTCTTTAATCCCATCACCCGCTGGCTCAGGTCTTGGCAGAAACCGATGTCCATCCCGACGATGATCCTGCTGACCCAAGTCACCACCATGCTGCTGATCGGCTTCTGGCATGGAGTGACTTGGAACTTCACCCTCTGGGGCTTGTGGCACGGGCTGGGACTCTTCATCCACAACCGCTGGAATGACGCCACCAAAGTCAAAGCCGCCGCTTGGGCGACCACACCAACACGACAAGCCATCCTCAACATCAGCGGAATCTTACTCACCTTCCATTTTGTCGCCATTGGATGGATCTTCTTCGCGCTCTCGTCGCCCGTCACCTCGTGGCAGGTAATTTTGAAATTGTTTGGAGCCCATTAATGTCGTTGCGAGGGCGCTCTGGTTCTTCGCCCGAAGCAACCTCCTACTCAGTTGAGGATTGCTTCTCGAAGACTCGCAATGACATGGTAATTACATGAACCAACCCATCAAACCCCTCAACATCCTCATCAAAGGACTGCTCTTATTCCTGCTCTTCAACCTTGTCATCGCCGCATGGCAGCCGAGTGTTGGACAATTCTCGCTATACAACGTCTTCTACCCAGGGCGGGAGCGATTGCCCTTCGGCGAGAATCCCAAGCAATCGTACAACCTCAGCCTTTTTGACCTCGACGCAATGTTCGCCTCACATGTCATCGCTGGCACACCCAAAGCCGACGATGAATTCCGCGTCATCATTGTCGGTGACTCGTCGGTGTGGGGTACGTTGCTCAAACCAGAAGAAACCTTGGCAGGACAACTCAACCAAGATAACCTCAACGCCTGCGGAAAAAATGTCCGCGCGTATAACTTGGGGTACCCGACCATCTCACTGACTAAAGATGTCATGCTTCTATCGTATGCGATGCAATATGACCCCGACCTCGTCATCTGGATGACCACGCTGGATGCGTTCCCGCTGGAAAAGCAAACGTCCACGCCGCTGGTGGCTAACAATGAAGAAAAGGCTCGGGAACTGGCGACCAACTACCAGTTAAGAGTCGAGGCGGACGATCCCAATTTCAAGAAAAAATCCTTATGGGAGAAAACGTTTGTCGGTGATCGTCGCTCATGGGCGGACTTCTTCCGCTTGCAAATTTATGGCGTGATGTGGTCCGCCACTGGGATAGACCAGGTCTATCCGTCCGATTACGAAAAAGCCCAAACCGATTTCGAAGCGGACGATAGTTATCACGACCTGATCGCGCCGCTGACCGAAGACCAACTTGCTATCAATGCGTTGGAGGCGGGTTTCAACGTGGTGGGCGAAACGCCCATGCTGCTCGTAAATGAGCCGATGTTAATAAGTTCGGGCGCGAACAGCGATATCCGCTATAATTTTTTCTACCCCCGCTGGGCGTATGACGATTACCGCGAGATTATGACGATGTTGAGCCAGGCAAACGGCTGGACGTATGTGGACTTGTGGAACATCGTCCCTGCGGATGAATTCACCAACAGCGCAATTCATCTCACGCCTGCGGAAGAGAATTTGCTGGCGAAAAACCTCGCGCCTTATATTTTGGAAAATTGCAAATAATATGTCGTTGCGAGGGCTCCCTTGCTCTTTGCCCGAAGCAACCTCCTGATTGCAGGGGATTGCTTACCCTTACGGGTACGATGTCGTCAGGGAAAGCGCCCTCCTCGCAATGACATAATATCAACAGGAGTTTAAATGAAGTTCCGTTCCACCTTGTTATTACTGCTTGTTTTGCTAACCGCCTGCACAAGCACATCTGAAGCATCACAAACTGAAGCAGAAGCAACAACTGTGCCTGAAGTTAAGATCACTGAAACTGCAATAGAAGAGAGCGTCACAGCCACCAAGGTTGTGGTTACCACACCGCGCCCAACGCTGGCGGCGGATGAATGGATGTCCCTGCCCATCGTCCCCGAAGTGACCGACACTGCCAGAGAAATCTACAAACGCGGGCAAGAACTCGGACGCGACCCAAATCATTTCTCCAAAGTGGGCGATTGCCAAACTAACACGGGTTTCTATTTAGTAGACTTTGATAATGACGGTGCGTACAACCTCGGTGAATATGCTTACCTGCAAGATACAATCGATTATTACGAAGGCTCGTTCTCGCGCACGAGTTTAGCCATGCGTGATGGATATAACGTCGCCGCGATTCTGACTCCTTTGCGGGCTGATCCGAAGCAATGCGAAAAGAATGAAAATCCGATTGCTTGTGAATTTAGACTTCACAACCCAAGTATTGCCATCATCAGTTTGGAAACCAACTTCAATGACCGCCCCGCCGATGATTACGGCAAATACATGCGCCAGATCATTGAGTATTCGATTGAGCAGGGCGTGGTTCCGATCCTTGCTACCAAGGGCGACAATCTCGAAGGTGACCACAGCATTAACGCCGAAATTGCGGAAATTGCCGTAGAATACGACATCCCGTTATGGAATCTCTGGGCGGCACTGCAACCCCTGCCCAACCACGGACATTCCACTGAATTGAACGACGGTTTCCATCTCTCGTTCTCGCGCAATTTCTTTGATAAACCCAAGAACATGCTCAGCGGCTGGCCCTGGCGGAACCTGACTGCCTTGCAGGCGTTGGATGCGGTAAGAATGGGCTTGCAAGAGCAGTAATGCAATCCGGTGGTTGAGTAGCCCGAGGCGATAGCCGAGGGCGTATCGAAACCACCAATAAATAGAGTACTTTTCATTAACTGTTGGTTTCGATATGGGCGGGACGAACACCCGCCCTACTCAACCAACGGGGTTATATAAAAATAAAAAGGATTTAACTTATGACACCTGAAATCATCTACCCCATCGCAAAATTCATTGCTGAGAAAATTCTTAAACAGCCAAGCAAGATCATCACTGCGGACGAAGCCCTCATCTCAAGCGGATTGATTGACTCGTTCAGCTTGATGGACCTCGCGCTCTTCATCGAAGACACCTTCAGCGTCCGCATCGAAGATACTGAATTGAATGCCGAGACGTTTGATAATCTCAATCAATTGGCAAGCCTGATTCAATCGCGAAAGTAAAAACAACCACAAACCACGGATGATTGACCATGAATTGCTTGTCCATCGTCTGTGGTCTATCGTCCATCGTCCACTCATGACCACACTTCCCAACCTCCTCCAACGCTCCTACCAAGAAATCCCTGACAAGACCAGCATCATCCTGCAACATGCGGGACAGCCTGATAAACCGATCACCTATCGCGACCTGATCCACGGCGCGAATCGTTTTGCATTAACCTACGCCCGTGAAGGAATCAAACCCGGCGAGGTGGTCATCCTCATCTTGCAGCATGGCGAAGACCTCATCTATTCATTTTGGGGAGCCATCCTGCACGGTGCAATTCCGTCCATCATGCCCTTCCTTACCGAGAAACTTGCGCCCGAAAAATACCGCGCCGACCTCGCTTCGCTCATCTCCATCACCAAGCCGACCACCATCGTCACTTACCCCGAGTTCGAAGCAGAAGTCCGCAGCGCGCTTGTTGAAGGTAATTCCGTTCGCCATGTAATTCTCACCAGCACGGTCGAAGCGGAAGCCGAACCAAACTTTGAATCTCTGCAAGGCTTCAAGTCATCACCTGAAGATATCGTCGTCCTTCAACATTCATCTGGCACGACCGGCTTGCAAAAAGGTGTTGCGCTTTCTCATCGCGCTGTTCTCAACCAACTTGAATCGTACGGTAAAACGATCCACATCGATCCTGAAAAGGATGTCATTGTTTCGTGGCTGCCGCTCTATCACGACATGGGTTTCATCGCCTGCTTCCTCCTGCCCGTGCTCCTGCGCATTCCGCTCGTCAACATGTCGCCATTTGATTGGGTGCGCGCGCCGTACAAACTGCATCAAGCCATCTCACAATACAAAGGCACGCTCACTTGGTTACCCAACTTCGCCTACAACTTTTGTGCCCATAAAATTCGCGAGCGCAATCTCGAAGGCGTGAATCTTTCATCATGGCGTGCCATCATCAATTGCTCCGAGCCAGTGCATGTTGAAAGCCATGATCTCTTTTTTGAAAAATTTTCCGCATACGGTTTGAAGAAGTCTGCGCTGCAAACATGTTATGCCATGGCGGAGAATGTCTTCGCCGTGACTCAAAGTCCGCTGGATGGAACGCCCGCCGTGGATGAGATCGACCGCGAAACATTCATGACCCAGCGCCTCGCGACTCCGCCGATAGCTGGTCAGCCTTCGATGAAGATGACTTCGTCCGGGCATCCCCTACCGAATACAAAAATCCGCGTGGTGGACGAATCCTTCAACGACCTGCCAAATCGAAGTGTTGGCGAGATCGCCGTGCAAAGTGACTGCATGCTGACCGAATACTTCAACCGCCCTGACGCAACTGAAGCCGCCATTAAGAACGGTTGGTATCTGACAGGTGACTACGGTTACATTGCCAATGGCGAATTGTATGTTTCAGGAAGAAAGAAAGACCTCATCATCGTTGGTGGCAAGAACGTGTACCCGCAAGATTTAGAGTCGCTCGCATGCGAAGTGCTCGGCGTCCACAAAGGACGCACCGTCGCCTTCGGCATGTACGACGAAGAAGAAGGCACCGAAGAGGTTGTGATTATCGCCGAAGCAGAATCAACTTCCCCGTCAGAACAAGAGGCGATCGCGGACGCCATCCGCAAGCATGTGACGAAGAGCTCCGCCATTGCTTTACGTCACGTCAAAGTTGTTGACGATAAATGGATCATCAAAACATCGAGCGGCAAGACTGCACGCTCTGCAAATAAAGAAAAGTTTTTGAAAGAACTTGAAATAAACTAGTGGTTAAATTCTGAAAGGCAAATCAATGCAATTTACAAAGGAAGAACTCAACGCACTACTAAGCGAACCGAAACCATTGCATCTGGCAGGATACGACTTGAGTAAAGCCAGCTTAAGCGGGCTTGATTTGAGCAAGGCAGATTTAAGCGAAGCAAACCTGAATCAAGCTTTCCTTGATAAAGCAAAACTGCGCTATGCCAACTTGAGCAAAGCCAATCTGGAAGATGCCGACTTGAGCGATGCTAATTTTCATGGCGCCGCGTTAATGGAAGCTGACCTGAGCGGCAGCAATCTTCGCGGAGCCGACCTAAGCGGAGCCAATCTATCCAACGCGATCTTGAGCCATGCCAACTTGACCGGGGCGAACCTGAGCGGAATAAATCTGAACGGGGCGAAATATAATAAATTCACTCAATGGCCAAATGGATTCGACCTTGAGGCAGCAGGGGTGATACTCACCGATTGAGACTCAAAAACAGGGCAGGGTGTTCAACCTGCCCTGTTTTTTTGGAGAATGCTCTTCGTGATAAACTTTGCACATGACAACTGCCGTCGCACAAGCCCACCCAAACATTGCTTTGGCGATGGTGTCTCAAGGGAACACAATATATGGTCAAAGCAAGGTTGGTATTGCCTAAATATGGCGGTCGCAAAGGTTCACATCAATAAATTAAATTAACCATTGTTCTTTGCTGTACTAGGACTCATTTACCATCAGTATGTTATGCCCAAAAAAGCCATCGCATTTCACTTCGAGTTTGGTCCAGAAATTAGCGAAAATGCTCGATATGAAATGCAAACCTTGTACAGTATGGTTAATCTAGAGATTATCAATGAAGCAATTGGAAGATAATAGCTGAAAATACTGCTCAATTTACATTCTTAATAATCCGACAGTAATATCTCTCACCATTAAGCATTATTGTCAGGTCACATTGATCATTTTTTATGAATTCTGACGGGCAGAGATAAAAGTGAGACACGTTTTTTATGAAGGTTTTCTTCAAGACCTGAACACAATAAATACGGCAAAAGGATAGTATTTTCAACAGATCTAGTTCGCCTCTCCGAATCCATGCTCTGATTTGTCTTGAAGTTTTATTACAAGCCTCCGCGGCTTGGGGAACTAAAAAGTGTTTTTCTTTTTGCAGGGCGATAGGGATAATATTTTTTATGTAGCTCGACTATTGTTCCAACTTCCTTCTCTTATTTTCCTGCCATACTCAGCGAGTAATCCATAGACTTTAATCTGTTGACAGGGGTAATAGAAAACGTTTCAGGTAATATTCAATGAGTGGAAATAGTAATAAATCCTCCCGTATACTCAACAAAGCAAGGAATTGTTGCATGATCGTGTATCGGACTGATTAAAATCAACGCCCATCTCTTTTGAGAGATGGGCGTTGATTTTATTTCAAAAGTTCCTGGGCAAAGGTTTCTGGGCTCTTTTCCTTTGCAAGATGCTCTGCGAATTCTATCGCCTGCACTGTGATCTCCGCCTTTATCTCATCGCGCAACTTTTCACAGCGTATGCGGATATTCGGGGTAATGGCAGAATGCGACAAGACCGACAATGCCACTGCCAGTTTTGTTTCAGCCGAAAGATCGTTCTGCATTTCTACAAATGAGACCAATGCATTCAAAATGATGGGTGTCCATTTTGCTGTTTGAGCGCTGGCGTTGGCTTCGAGAAACAGGCATTTCGCTTCTTCGTTCAATCGAAGCGCCGCATAAGTTTGCCCAAGACGAACGGTGATCTGTGTACTGTTAAATTGGTCGCCGATCTCTTTATAAAACGCAAGGCTTTGTTTGAAGTAATCCAACGCCTCTTCATACTGACCTTGAGTCTGCGCCGCGATCCCAAGCATATCCAACCCGAAAGCGTGTGCCCAGCGGTCCATGTTGGCTTCTGCGATGTCGTTGCTCTCCTGCAAAATAGCACGGGCATCTGGAATATCGTTCAGCGCAATGGCGGCCATTCCCAAATACAACATGCAGAATACCAATCCGCGCGGGTCGCCGACGGTGCGCCAGATCTTCAGGCTCTCGGTCAACTGATGATAGGCTTCCTCCACATTTCCCTGTTGATATGACACGATGCCAAGCACACTGATGGGAATGGCTGTATGCCAGGGTGAAAGCGCCTTGCCATAGTTGAGGCTTTCCATGGTCAACCTTTTTGCTTCTGATACTTCGCCTGTCATCAGGGAGACATACCCCCAATTCCCATAAATATAATAGAGAACTTCTGTGTCGTTTGTCTCGCGGGCGATCTCCAAACTCTCGGCAAGGAGCGGTATCGCCAGTTTGATATTCCCTTTGCGGGCTTCAAACCAACCCAATGAGTCCAGAAGAAAGGCAAAAGCGCTTTTCTCTTCGGCGCTTTTGAGGCTGGCTGGCGCGCCTTTTGAACGGAACTCATCCACGGCGGATTTGAAGGCTGAGATGGCTTCATCGTAATAGCCATGAACTTCAAAATACCAGTTCAGGCAGGGGGTCATTTTCTTCAAAAGGTCAAACCGCTGATTGTTCACAGCCCAATGCCAACTGCAATGCCAGTTACACGTCTCGGCACGGATCATCTGTGATGTTTGCGGCTGTTTCGGACTCTTGAAGGGAACTTCCAGTGAAGCGATCCAATCGGAGTAGTAAACAGCGTACTTGAGCGACGCAAGTTCTTCCTCTGCCGCATCGAATTGAAGTTGGGCGAAGGTGTATTGACGAATTAATTCGTGCACATCGTAGCGATCTGGATTTTTACTGTGGCGCAGCAGGGACTTATCCACTAACGACGATAACAAGGAAAGGGATGTGCCCGTTGCAGAGATGGCGGCTTCGCGTGTGAACCCGCCTTGAAATACAGACAGCTTCTTTAATAGATCCCGTTCTTCATCAGTCAGCAAAATCCATGAGTGGTCGAAGACGGTTTTGATCGAGCGGTGACGTTGGGGGACATCGATTTTTTTCGTTTCGAGAAAATCAAGGCTTTTTTCAAGTTCCTGCGCGATCTCACGGCAGGAGAGCATCCGCACCCAGGAGGCGGCGAGCTCGATGGCGAGCGGCAGTCCGCCGACCATTTTGCAAATGCGGAGGATCGCCGCGACATCTTCAGACTCTAATGAAAAAGTTCGGGATGTCTGGCGGGCGCGCTGGATGAACAACTGGATGGCGCTGTTGTTTTCCAGATCGGCATCAGTCTCTTCGGGAAGGGGTAGTCCTTGCACTTCGAAGAGCCATTCCCATTGCAGGCGCAATGGCTCGCGCGAGGTGACTAGTATTTTGACATGCTGGGTCTGTTGAAGGATCTCACCTAAAAGACTTCCGCCTTCCAGAAGGTGTTCCATGTTGTCGATAACGAGAAGTATCTCTTTTGTGCGCAGGAAGTTGGTGAGCTGCACCATGGAGTCAGCGGGACCAGAGAAACCCAGCCCAAGCACGTCTGCGATGGTGGGGATGATGGTTTCAGTGATGCCAATGCTGCCGAGGGAGATGAGATAGACGCCATCTGCAAATTCAGATTCGAGTTCGCGTCCCACTTCGATGGAGAGGCGGGTTTTTCCGATGCCGCCGGGACCTGTCAACGTGAGCAGGCGGCAGGCGGATTCGCGCAGTTGTTTGGTGATGACGTTGAGTTCGTGTTCACGTCCAATGAGCGGAGTGGGAGAAACAGGCAAGTTGCCAGGATTCTGTTTGGGGGCAGAATCAGGTTCGATACCGGAGAGAGGCGGGATCGAATCCAGACTGGCGATACTTTTTTCCTGTCTGGCAGTTTTTAGAAAAACAGATTGTTGTTCAGTGGGGATATCCAATTGCCTGGCGAGCAGTTCTGCCATTTGGCGGGAGGGGCGGCGTTCATCGGATTCGATTTTAAAAATAAGAGAGGGAGAACAACCAATCTGGCGGGCAAGCTCCTGTTGGGTAAGGTCGAGAGCCTTTCTTCTGCGTTTAACCCATGTGCCGAACGAGTAGTCCATTTAATCCTCCACAAACAATAAAAACGAGCCCAAGGAAACTTTTACATTGTACTAGTTTTTGTACGATATTTTGTGGATGTTTTTCATACCAGGCAAGGCTTGTTTTTCTGTATAACACAAGCATGGAAAAAATTCAGTGCGCCATTGAAAGGAGCCAGATGTAGATATCAATATCAAACGAACAGAATAAATGTTGCATATATCAAAATTTTTAATTAGGAGAAAATATCTTGTCTACAATTACCGGCACTTTATCGAACGAAAAAGGCTTTTCGGCTTTTATCAGGAACCACCCGCTGATTTCCTACTTTATCCTGGCATATGCGGTGATGTGGTTCTTCATTTCACCGATGGTGATCGATGCGCTTGAGCTTGCCAATGTCCCCGATGTATTAAGTTCGTTGTCTTTTATTCTTAGCTCGCTTCTGGGACCAACCGTGGCTGCTTTCTGGGTGACGAATGTGCTTGAAGGGAAGGAAGGCATGCGCAATCTGCGCCGCCGTATGTTCCAGTTTCGGGCAGGCGTGCAGTGGTATACGGTTATTTTTATCGTCCCGCTTGTGATCTGGATCGGCGCTTATAGCTTCATCTACAACGGCGCACCATTTGCCAACCTTATGGCGAACCCATCTCTGCTGCTTTCTGTATTCCTGCCGGGCGTGTTGATCGGCTTGTTGATCCCCTCCATTGGAGAGGAACCCGGCTGGCGCGGTTTTGCGCTTCCCCGTTTGCAAAAACAATATGGACCTGTCATTGCGACCTTGATCCTCGGAACGCTGCATGGGATCTGGCATCTACCCGCCTTGCTTACGCCCATGTTCGATCCGTTTACTTTGGAAGGTTTCACGGAATTTGTTTTGACTGCCATCGCTACCACCTTCCTCTATACCTGGGTGTATAACGGCTCGCGCGGCAATGTCTGGATCGCCATTGTGCTGCATGCCTCTGGCAATGCGGCTACCCAGTTGACGAGTGAACTCATCCCGAAGGATGTGGAACTCACTGGCTTGCTAAAAGTGCTGGACTCCGGCTGGATAAACTTTATCGCTTTTTCCATCGTCGCGCTCATCCTCCTTGTTCTGACACGCGGCACACTTGGGTATCGCCCCGAGCGGGAAGATGTAGTCTAACCGCGGCTCTCGCATTGCTCCTTCGTGAATTGTCTCTCGAAGGAGCAATGACGTGGGGTGCTGCTTTAAGACCGATTGTGTAAATTTTTGTCAAGTGAAGTGTGTGAAATTTTGATACCAAGTCTTTTGGAAAAGAAATAAAGTAGGGGCAGGATGAAAAACGTTCTTATAGGTTTAATCAGGATAAACGAGATGGAACTCAAAAAACAACTCTCAGGAACGGACGAATTATGGATCGAACGGGCGTCAAATGGCGACCTCGATGCCTTCAATCAACTGGTGCTATCCAATCAGGACCTTGCCTATCACCATGCATATGCCATGTTGAACGACCCATGGCTGGCGGAGGAAGCGGTTCAGGATGGCTTCGTGAAGGCGTTCCAGAATATCCGTGGATTCCGCGGCGGTTCGTTCCGCGCCTGGTTGATGCGGATCGTGACCAATACCGTTTACGACATGCTGCGTCAGTCCGGCAGGCGCCCGGTGCAGCCGCTCTTCCCGGAGGACGATGAAGGCGAAGAGGCGGAATCACCCAGATGGCTGGCAGACCCAACCGCAAAAGTTGAGGAGGCGGTCGAGTGGAGGGAAGAGGTCAAACTGGTGTATGAGGCACTGGACGAACTGACGGATATTTATCGCGAGATCATCACTTTGGTTGACTTGCAGGAATTTAATTACGAAGAAGCTGCTCAAGCGTTGAACATCCCCATTGGTACGGTGAAAAGCCGCCTGGCAAGGGCACGCTTGTACTTGAAGAAAAATTTGAAAAGCAGGGCAGAGTTTGGAAGAACTATAGCTGATGCAAGTCTCTGCCTGGCTGTTTAGTAGTAATAGGAGAATATTATGTCTACATTTATCAACACAAATTTAAATGAGAACGGTATAAAAGGATTTATCAAACACAACCCACTGATCTCCATGTACATCATCATGTTCGTGGTGGCATGGTCGGTCATGGTTCCGCAGGCGCTTTATTCGCAGGGAATCTTGTCTGCCTCGATCCCTGAATTTTTTGAGATCCTGATAGGTTGGGCTCCTGCAATCGGCGCAATTATCGTCTCAGTAGTGATCGCAGGACGTGCAGGTGTACGTGAACTATTGCAGCGATTTTTGATCTGGAGAGTCGGTTTGCGTTGGTATCTTATCGGCGCCTTCCTGTTGGCTGCCATCATTCTTGGCGGCATTGGTCTGCATGTGCTCTTTGGTGGTGTGATGCCCACCATCCCAGCAGCAGAAAAACCTCTCTGGCAGACTGCATTGATCTTTCTCGTGTTTGTTCTGCTTGGGTTTTTGTCCAATACAGAAGAGGTCGCTTGGCGTGGCTTTGCTCTGCCACGACTGCAAAGTCGTTATGGCGTTTTGATCACCGCCTTACTCATCACTATTCCAGAAGTGCTGCTTCATTTGCCGCTGTTCTGGACCAACGAAAATCCCTTCTTCCAAACTGTTGGCGTGTACTGGTTTTCCGCTTTTTCCATGGCTGCGGTGATTGTCTACATTTACGTTTTCAATATGACGAAGGGCAGTCTTCTCATCGTCACGCTGCTGCATGCTTCGCAAAATACTTGGGCAAACCTGCTTTCGGATAACAGCCTGCGTCCATTTCAATTCACTGTCATTCTGATCTGGATCATTGCACTTGCATTGATCGCGGTCACACGGGGTCGGCTGGGATATCAACCTGCTGAGTACTCAGTAGAAATGATGCAAGCGTAGATAGTAATGTAAGCGTTCTAATTGATAATGTGTTCAACGTACGAAAAGTAAACATGAGCTCAAAGGCAGATTGGTTCGATAGAAAGGAGAAGTAATTTATCTGACAAAACAGAGATGTTCAACCTCAACCATTCTTACCAACAACGTAAGTTCAAAAAATCATATTCAAAAATTTCGAAAAGGAAAATCAAAATGACTACTTCAGTTATCGCAACCAATAAAATGGACTCCAAGTCGCTGGTTGAGAAATATCCCCTTCCAATCTTCTTCCTGCTGGTGTACGGATTAACCTGGCCTTTGATGATCGTGGAAGTCCTCGCCTCGCGTAGCCTGCTGCCGTTCCAGCCGCCTATGGCTATACTGATCCTGCAAGCCTTCATGCCAGGCTTAGCGGCGGTGATAGTCGCTGGGCTGACCGCAGGCAGGGCAGGCATCCGTGCTTTGCTCGGAAAACTTTTGATTGCCCGCGTCGGATTCAGATGGTACGCCTTTGCGATCTTTGGACTGGCGGCAGTATTGCTTGCCGCAATCCTGCTCGGCAACCAGTTTGGAGTTTTGCCCGCCCTCCCAATTCTCTCGACGAAGATGCCGCCCTTTTCTGGACCGATTGGATTGCTAATCAATGTCGCGCTCCTCTTCATTTTTTCAATAATATTCAACACTGAAGAACTTGCTTGGCGCGGTTTTGCCCTGCCGAGATTGCAGTCGAAATACAACGCTCTGACGTCCAGTTTGATCCTCAGCATTCCATGGATATTGTTCCATTTGCCGCTATTCTTCAAGCTGGGTTCATCGCAGGCAGAGTCGTCTTTCATCAGCTATGCAATTGGACTTGCAGGCATGACCGTCCTGTTCACGTGGATGTTCAACAACACGCGTGGAAGCGTCCTGCTGGCATACCTCCTGCACGCCTCAATGAATACCTGGACGCAAATTTTCTCGATTGACGGCGCTAATCAAACGCAGAGCTGGATGTTGACTGGCTTGTTTGTAATCCTTGCCGTCATCGCAGTCGCAATCTCGGGCGCGGAAAATCTTTCGCGGACGAATCCGAGAATCCAGGAGTAAGGATGTTGGCGTAAAGGTGACTGTCACTTGCGAAGTGACAGTCACCTTGTGAAAGGCGATGTAAGCGTTCTCACAGGCAACGTATCTAGATAACATAAGAAAGATTAATTTAAAGGTAAACATGAACACAACCGATCAACATAACATGCCAGCGAAAGCAGAAATGTCTCACGAAGACCACTCCGCTCGCGCTGGTCACGGCACAGACCACAGCGGAAATGAGGGCATGTTCCGCGTCCGCTTTTGGTGGAGTCTGCTATTGAGCATTCCCGTGGTCGCTTACAGCGGAATGATCCAAATGTGGCTCGGGTTTATGCCGCCCATGTTCCCATTCGACGAATGGATCCCATTTATTTTGTCTTTGGTCATCTTTGCCTATGGCGGAATTCCCTTCCTGCAAATGGCAGTCCCCGAATTAAAAGAACGCAAGCCTGGCATGATGACGCTCATCTCGCTGGCGATCTCCGTCGCGCTCATTTACAGCGTCGCGGCACAGTTCATCAATCTGGGTGAAGGTTTCTTCTGGGAACTCGTCACGCTCATCGATATCATGCTACTCGGTCACTGGCTGGAGATGCGTTCCGTGCGTCAGGCATCTGGTGCGCTCAATGAACTCGCCAAACTCATGCCCGACACCGCCGAGCGCATCCATCACGGCGACATGACCGAAAAAGTTTCCGTCTCTGCGCTCAAACATGGCGATCTGCTTCTCGTCCGTCCTGGCGCAAGCATCCCCGCCGATGGTGAAGTGGTCGATGGTCATTCCGATGTCAACGAATCCATGATCACAGGTGAATCGATTCCCGTGCATAAAATGGATGGCGCGAAAGTCACCGCTGGCACGATCAATGGCGACGGTAGCCTGCGCATGAAAGTCACTGCCACAGGAAACGAAACTGCGCTGGCTGGCATCATGCGTCTCGTCGAGCAGGCGCAGCAATCCAAATCCAAAACGCAGGTGCTTGCCGATAAAGCCGCGGGCTGGCTCTTTTACATTGCGCTCGCCTCCGCGCTGCTCACTGCCATTGCGTGGACTCTCGCCGATGCTTTCAACATCGAAGTTCTCAATCGCGTTGTCACCGTCCTCGTCATCGCCTGTCCGCACGCGCTCGGTCTCGCGGTTCCACTTGTCGTTGCCATCACCACCGCAATGGGCGCGCAGAACGGCATTCTCGTCCGCGACCGTCTTGCGCTCGAAGCCGCGCGTGAAATTGACATCGTGATCTTCGATAAAACGGGCACGCTCACACAAGGTCAATTCGGCGTAGTGGATATGGTCACCGCGGATGGCTGGGACTCATCTCGAGCTTTGGCTCTCGCCTCTGCGCTTGAATCTGACTCCGAGCATTTGATCGCTCAATCCATCCGCCGCTTCGCACGTGACCGGAAACTGGTCATTCCACCCGTCAGCAATTTCTCCGCCTTGAAAGGACGCGGCGTCCAAGCCACCTACGATGGACAGACCTACTACATCGGCGGACCGCGTCTGCTGGAAATGCTTGCTTTGTCTCCTGCATCCAACATAAAAGCATTCACAGACTCCGCCAACAGCAATGCGCAATCCGTTGTGTATCTGACCACAAAAGAAAACATCATCGCCGCGATCGCCGTTGCAGATGTGATCCGTCCCGAAAGCAAACAGGCAGTTGATGAATTAACAAAAATGGGAATTCAAGTCGCCATGCTCACAGGTGACAGTCACGCCACTGCCAGTGCAGTCGCAAAGCAGCTTGGCATCAAACGTGTCTTTTCCGAAGTCCTGCCAGAGCATAAAGACCAAAAAGTTACAGAGTTGCAAAAGCTCGGCAAACGTGTGGCAATGGTCGGCGACGGCGTGAACGACGCGCCCGCTCTCACTCGCGCCGATGTCGGCATCGCCATTGGCGGCGGCACAGACGTTGCCATCGAATCCGCAGGCTTGATCCTCGTCAACAGCAATCCGCTGGATGTTGTCAAGATCTTCAAACTCAGCCGCGCCAGTTATCGCAAGATGATCCAAAATCTGTGGTGGGCGGCTGGCTACAACATCGTCGCCATTCCACTGGCGGCAGGAGTCCTTGCCAGCTGGGGTATCCTGCTCTCGCCCGCCTTCGGGGCTGTGCTCATGTCCGTCAGCACCATTGTAGTTGCGGTCAATGCGCAACTGTTGAGAAGATCATCCCTTTAGGAAAAAAGGGCGAATGAACTGGTTTTAAATCGGCCTTCGATTCACGTGTATCAAATCAGCAACGTTTTTTGTTTTCACTGCTCAATGGCGGATGAATTGGTAGGATTGTGACCAATTCATCCGCACTACTTGCTGGGCTTATGGGGGGAACACCTTTCAACACAGACTTTCCAATCTCGTTGTTTACACGGCCGGTACTGTAATGATGGCAGCGATTACCCATATTGCATTGGACTAAAACCGCACAAACTGGAGATTAGCAAACTGCCTTACCTCGCCGATGCGCATGTCTGCGTTGCATAACACATTGGCAGATTAGGAATTGGTAAATCGGTTGTGTTGAACATCTCTTGCATCTTGCACGCGTTTGCAGGCAGGTCGCTTCTGTCCCCGCTTAGTTTTTCGTAATCAACTCTGGGGACTTCGATAATGTGGATGTCGATGCGGTTGAGCGGGGTGGAAATGCGATTCTGATATTTGGCCACAACCGCAGGGACAGGGAATACAAAAAAATATCCCGGTCACTCATGCAATAGGGGAGATTTCAACATGGTACGCTTAACTTGTTTCCCAAAAACATGAAGCCCGCCATGTTTGCGCAAGTGAAACATATTATTTCAAATTAAATCACACTAAAAAACACCTGTTTTCAACGAGAATTTCCCATGAAACCCTCTTCTGCCGCCGCCACCGGCCACCCTGACCTAGCCTTGGCGATGTAATCTCAAAAGAACACAATACTTGGTGTCAGCAAGGCTTATTATTTCCAGATTGGGTGAATGAACCAAGCAACGATACAGGTATTCCCAATTACAGCAGGAGTTATTTCATTAGATGTTGGAATAGTGATGATGAATTGACGTCCCTGTCTAGTGCAACTTTCGATGTTAATACTCCCCCATACAATTCAACCATAGGTTTGGCAATCGTCAGTCTCAGCCCGGATGCGGTCAGTTGCAGTATGGGCATTTCGCCCAAATAAATCTTCGAGTATAAAAAATATATGCAAAATTTCAGCCCGCAGATTTAAGCGCAAAACATGTATTGCAAATTTCGTCCACGATTTCATCAATTGCCTGCAAGACCTCTGCACCGACGATTTCGCCAAAATCATTGGACTTGGGTTGAATGCCGATTAATGCCACCATGCAGTTAAGTTCCAGCGTCAGGTAGCGTGCCAGCATGGAGAGCGGCAGGCTGTGTGTAGATGCGCTCATCCCATCAATGGCTTGGATCGGAACCCAGCAGATCGCGCCGGGGATATTCCGCATTTCTGCCGCGTCAATTAACAGAATCAATTCAGGCGCAAAACTGCGCAATTCGCCAGTCACATTTTCGGGAGCATGACCTGCTTGAATGATAAGCAAATGGGACGCATCCGCCGCACACTCACGGTGCTGCAACTCGCGCGCCACAAGAATTCCAGCGGCATCATCATTACGCAGCGAGTTTCCGATTCCAACAATGGCGACCCGCGGAGCTTCCCCAATTTCACTTGACAATTGATTCAGCAGCTGGTTTAGCGAGGTTGGCCAGGAGTTGTTCGATATCTTCATCTTTTCCATAATAAATTGTGAACTCCTCTTTATTTAGTGAAGCGTGTTCCCAATCTGTATTGGACATGCCCATGCATTTGAACCTGCAGTTGATGGCGCATTGCCCGCAATAAACACAGCGGTCCATGTGATATTTCAGGACAAAGCGTTTGGCGGCGCGGTCTAGGGTGACGAGTTCGATGGCCTTGGATGGGCAGTCTTTGACGCATAAACAACAGCCTGTACAAGCAGCGGGGTTATATTGCAAATTGCCGCGAAATCTTTCAGGAGTGGGGGTTCTTTCGATTGGATACAGTTGAGTGGCATTCTTTTTGAAAAAAGACTCAATCACATCCTTGAGCATGGTTCCAATTTTCATAACGCTAATCCTTTCCATAAGATCATAACCAGAAGCTGTGCCAAAACCAAAATTGCGCCGAATCGCCACCAAAGCCCGACGGTCTGGTCAATGCGCAGACGGGTCAGTAAAACCTGTAGCACGGACATTACCAAAAGCAAGGCAAGTGACTTGAATAAAAATGATGGGATGCCGTTCAATCCGCCGAGATAAAAGGAAGAAACCAATGACAGCCCGATGATCAACTCCACAGACCTGCTTATTTTGAACATGGCCAGGCCGCGTCCGCTGTATTCGGTGAGCGCACCGGCGACGATCTCAGTTTCCGCTTCGGGAGCGTCAAAGGGCGGCAGTTCGAGCTTTCCCATCAGGCCGATCAACGCAACGATGAAGCCAACAGGCTGGGTTAAGATCAACCAATGGTCCTGGGTAAATCTATTAATAGTATTGATCTGCCAACTCCCTGCAACCAGAGCGGGACCCAGCATTGCCAGTAGAAAAGGCGCTTCATAGGCGAATAATTGTGTCAACGTGCGTGTGGCACCGATCAATGAGAAGCGTCCGCTTGTGTTCCAGCCAGCCAGGCCGACACACATCGTCGGCAGGCTGAGCAGATAAATGGTCACGATCAAATCACCGGGGAAGCTGGAAGCGGGGCTTAATCCCATTAATGGCACATACAGCGCAGCGGTCAGTGCGCCTGCAAGCGCGGCGACTGGCAAACCAAAAAACAAATATGGATTTACTATGGCAGGCCTGATCTGTTCCTTGGCAAAAAGTTTGAGTGCATCTGCAAACGGCTGGAACCAGCGCGGACCAACGCGATTCTGAAAACGGGCAACCAGCTTACGGTCGACCCATTCGTAGAACATGCCAACCAAAACAAGCGACAGCCCGGCGGGAAAGATCAAGAGCGTGATGAGAGAGGTGAATGTGTTCATCGTTTGTAATACTCAATTCCATATTCGCGCAGTTGCTTCCATGACCAGTTCTCATTGCTGCCGGGGCGCTTCAAGGTGACAACGCGATCATTGCATGAGAAGCATGGATCCATGCCGGCGATCAACATGGGTATGTCCGCCAGTTGACGGCCGACTGCTTTTTCCAGCACAGAGACCCAATTGCACAAACTGGGTGTGCGGATATGAACACGTGCCGGAGTTTCTCCGCCGTTACTTTTGATGAAATAAAATAATTCTCCGCGCGGCGCTTCGATGCGGGAAACTGTTTCCCCGGCGGGAATTTTGCGCGGCATACGGACTGTCAACGGGCCTTCGGGGAGATTGTCCACGATGGTGCGCATGGTGAAACAAGAAACCAGCAATTCCTTCAACCGAACTTCACAACGAGCTTCAAGGTCGCCATTGGTTTCTGTCACTGCGCTGACGGGGAAATGAGTGTAGGCTCCATAAGGAGCTTCGACGCGCACATCCCGCACTAGCCCGGAGGCGCGCGCAGTTGGACCCAACAAACCAAATTTGACAGCTTCATCGTATGAGATCGTACCAATGCCGCGTGTACGATTAAGGAACATCACATCGGTAGTCACGACTTCGAGATAATGGCGGATGCGTGTCTCGAGATAATTTAATCCTTCTTTGATGGCTTTCGCTTGTTCGGGCCCGATGTCACATTTGACTCCACCCAGCAAGTTGGCAGAATAGTTGACGCGGTTGCCCGTAATCTGTTCAAGCAGGTTCATCACAGTTTCACGGTCACGCCATGAGTACATGAACAAAGTATCGAAGCCAGCTTCGTGAGCGGCAACTCCCAGCCAAAGTAAATGACTATGTACGCGCTCAAGACCCGCCACCAGTTCGCGGATGGCCTGCGCGCGCGGCGGGGCTTCGACCTGTGCGAGTTTTTCCACACCGAGGCTGTACGCGAGCGCGTGTGTGTGTGAACAGATTCCACAAACGCGTTCGAAGAGATATAAGTTTTGAATCCAGTTGCGACTCTCGGCGGCTTTCTCAATTCCGCGATGAGCGTAACCGAGCCGCATACGCGCGGCTGTGACAATTTCACCGTCCACAGTGAATTCAAAGTGACCGGGTTCTTTGAGCGCGGGATGCTGCGGACCAATTGGGATGACAAAAGTATTGCCGCCGACAACTCCCTGCTCGGGTAATTCGTCAGCATGGCGGCCAGCTACCGGCGCGGCTTGATCGAGAGTGAAATTTGCCCGCATTGGATACACATCCTCAGGCCAGTCATCGGGGAGAAAGAGTCGTTCGCTGATGTTTAATCCGCTAAATTTGAAGCCCAGCATTTCCTGCATCTCGCGTTCAAAAAATGATGCGGGCGGAAGAATATCCGCGATGCTTGGCAGGCTGGCGTTATCGTGCGGCAAACGAACACGTAGGGATGTGATGGCGAGGCCGCTGCAAAAGTGATAAAGCGCTTCCATTTGAGCAGAAGCAGGCCCAAGGTCAAGACCGGTGATCGCGGATAGATATCCCCAGTGTGCATCGTGCAGCGCATTGACCGCCGCGCGCAGATCATCAGCAATGATAACGACATCCAGACGATTTGATTCGGGATGAATAGTTTCCTTGTTCCACGGAGCGAGAAGTTGCTCGGCCTGCGCTAAAAGTTGTTCGATGTTCATGTGGAAATCTCCTCGGCAATATTTTGTTTCTGTGGTGTGCGAGCTTTGCCGCCTTTTAATTCCGTGAGCAATTGAACGATGCCGTCAATGATGGCTTCGGGGCGCGGCGGACAGCCGGGGATAAACACATCCACTGGAATGACTGCATCGACCGAGCCGACGCAGTTGTAACAGCCTTCGAATACGCCGCCCGAAATACTGCACGAACCCACCGAGATGACAAATTTAGGCTCGGGCATTTGCTCATAGGTGCGGATCAAACGTTCGCGGGCCTGACGGGTAACTGGCCCAGTCACGATCAGCACATCAGCGTGACGGGGACTGCCCTGAAGTTTGATGCCGAAGCGTTCCACATCGTAGCGCGGCGTAAGCGTGGCGAGAATTTCAATGTCACAACCGTTGCATGAGCCGCTGTTGAAATGCACCGCCCAGATGGAATTCATGCGCGCCCATGTACGAACTTGATTAATAACCTTTGTCCAAAGTTGAGCATTATTTTTCATGGTTTCACCATTTCTATCCGAGGATCAAAGCGACCAGCGCCAACATCAGCCCGAGCAAATAAACTACTGTGACCGAAGACAGGTCACTGCTGCCGACCATAATTACACCGAGATGCAGTACCGCAAAAAATAATGCAATGACAAAAAATTGACGATAGCCCGGCGCGGCGGGAATCGGGTCGTAATCTTCTCCGCTGGCATAGGGCTCTGATTTAAATTCAGACTCGTGTCCTTTGGCTGCGAACATTCGTCCCAAGGCAGAGACGACCGAAACAACCAGACCGTAGACAAGGAATGCAATCAAGGGTGTAAGGAGTAAGTTTGTCATGGGTTATTTTCCAAACATTGCAATTAAAGTTTTTGCGGCGGGGATGGTTACCCAATCCATTAGCTGAGGAGCAAAGCCCAGGATAATCACTGCGAACATCATGACCACCAGCGGTAATACAATCGCAAGCGATAGTTGTTTACCAGCCAGCACTTGCAAGGATGGTGATTTGCGATACATCATATTCACCAGCGGCGCATAATATGCAAGCGAGAGCACGCTGTTGAGCGCCATAAAAACCATCAACGCAATGATCCAAATATTTTGAGTTTGAAAACCAGCTACAAAAATCTGCCACTTGGACATGAAGCCAGCCAACGGCGGCAGTCCGCCGAGTCCTAAAACGGCGATGCTCAATGCAAGCGCAACCCATGGATACTTTTGCGCGGTTCCAGCAAGGTCGGTTATTTTCAATGAAGCGTGCAAATCATTTTGCAGGAACAGTCCAAAGATCAGCGCGCCGACAGACAGAAATGCGAGTCCCTTCATGAGCATGTGATTGAAGAGATGGAAGAACGCGCCTTGTGCGCCAAGTTCCATGCTGGAATAAAGCGCTATGCCAAGCCCCAAAAGAATATAACCAATATGACTCAGACTGGAATATGCCAACATGCGCTTGACCACGGTCTGCCGCAACGCCAGCAAGTTTCCGTACAGCATATTCAGTGCGCCAAAAGCCATGAACAGAATTCCCCACGAAAGCGAGAAACCTGGCAACACCGAAAGCGCGCGCAGCATCGCTATTAAACCGACTTCGATCACCACACCCGAAAGCATGGCACTGATTCCGCTTGGCGCCTGTGAATGTGCGTCGGGCAGCCAGGTATGCAGTGGGACAATTGCAACTTTGACTCCGAAGCCGATAACGAATAACGCGCCCGCTCCAAGAAAAGCCAAACGGTTCACATCTGACCCGCTGACTGCTTCACGAATCCCAGGCAGATCCAACGTCCCAGCATTTGCCAGAACCAGAGCGATGCCCATCAACACCATCACGGAACCGATAGCACTTTGCACGAGATATTTCATACCTGCTTCCAAGGAAGCGGCTTGTTCACGGTAAAAGGCAACCAGCAAATAAGATGAGATCGCCATGCCTTCGAACCAGACCCACAAATTGAACAAGTCACCTGCGCAGGCAAGGCCGATCATCAAACCGATCATGGTCAACAGCATGGCGTAATATTTTTCTTCGCCAACTTCGCCAGCCATGTATGGACCAGAGAACAAGATGACTAATGTGCCGAGTGTGAGAATCATAGCGGCAGCCAATAAGCTGATGCCATCCACACGCAGCCACATGGTTTCGATGATGAATTCCTGTGTGCCACCTGTTAGGAAGGTTTGTACGGACAGAACAAATGGAATCCACGCGAGCAGAATGGCGAGCAGAGCCAATTCGCGCACGAGGAAGGAGCGTCGATGTAAGGTTGTCTCATGCGTGCCGAGGCGGCCTGATAAATAAACAAGTGGCGAAGCGACCAGCGGAATTACGATCATCCCAATGAAAGTCAATAGTGTCATTTATGCACCGCCCCATAACAGCACTGCCAGCACAATAAATAATGCGCCGATAATGCCGAGAATATTCCAGTTCAGTTGACCTGTTTGTGTGACCCGTAAACTTTCAGAAAATTTGCTGACTGTGTTCACGACAAAATGATTCACTGATTCAAAACCAAAAGATGATTCGGTGAGTGAGTTGAGCCAGCGTGGACTTTCAGTCAGCGCAACCTTTCGACCTAAAGTGAAGAACAATATCAAACCAAGAGCAATTACCAGTAAAGCGATCCAGGTGGCGGGTGCGAAGCTGATCGCTTTGACCATCTCCAGGGTGGATTCTTCTTCCATTGCATGAAATGGTAGGGATGCAGAAAACAGCTTGTTTAATCCTCCAAAAAATGACCATGTGGTAAATGTGCCGATGGATAACAAGGCGAGTGAAACTTTCATTGCTGTACCTGTTTCATGAACATGCAATTCTTCGCGCTGTGTGCCGAAGAAGACCATCCATGTCATGCGGAAGGTGTAGAAGGCGGTGAGACCTGCGCCAATGAGCATGAGGATGTACGCCCAACGCGGTGAATGTTCAAGCCCGACTTCAAGAATGAGTTCCTTGCTCCAGAAGCCGTTGAGGATGGGAAGTCCCATCAACGCGAGTGCGCCGATGATAAAGACGTTTCGAGCGAATGGCATTTTTGCGCTGAGCGCACCCATGCGGCGCATGTCACGTGTGCCAACGGCGTGAATGACCGAACCTGCCGTGAGAAAGAGCAAGGCTTTGAAAACCGCATGGCTCAACAAATGGAATTGACTCGCAAGCACACCGCCCGCCCCAATGGCATAAACCATGTAACCCAGTTGACTGACCGTTGAATAAGCCAGCGCGCGTTTTAGATCGGTGGCGGTCAATGCCATGAAGGCAGTGATCAACGCCGAAATGACGCCAACTATAATGACAGCGGTTCTCCATCCAGGGACAGATGCGAATGCAGGGTAAAAACGCGCCAATAAATAAATGCCTGCATTGACCATCGTTGCGGCATGAATAAGGGCGCTGATCGGGGTCGGCGCTTCCATTGCATCTGGCAGCCATGTGTGAAATGGGAATTGCGCTGACTTCGCAGCGGCGGCAATTATGAAACTAAACGCCATGAAAGATAAAGCGGCGGCTGGAATTACACTTGCATTTGCAAGCACATCTGAAATTTGAAAACTGTCGAGATTTGCATAGGCGATCAAAGTACCAGCTAACAAACCCACACCGCCGACTTGTGTAATGATGAGCGCTTTGATACCGCCCGCCACAGCTTTCGGATCATCGCTGTAGAAAGAGATCAATCCATAAGAACAAAACGCAGTGATTTCCCAAAAGAAAAAAGTGAACAGCAAATTACCGCTCAAGACCAATCCAGCCATTGCACCAATGAAGAATAAGACCATGAAGTAATAGCGTCCGAGCTGCGCTTCGCCGCGCATGTAGTCAACTGAAAACAAAACTGCCAATGAACCTATGACAGTTGCAATGACAGTCAATGTCACGGCTAATCCATCAGGGACAAAAGTTAAGTTGCCGAAGGCGGATCCGAGTGTGAAATTGACAGCAGGTTGTGAATCAACGAAAGCCAGAAGGATCAATGAAGCGATACCTGACAACAAACTAAAAATCACTGCCAATATATGTTGAGCTTTTGCGCGCTGGTCACCAATGACCCAAACAACGAGCGCACCCAACCATGGAATTCCGATGATGAGAAGAATTAAGTTGCCAGCCATATCAACCTTTTAGCGTGGAAATCTGCGGAACATCCAATGTGCCAAAGCGGCGGCGCACTTGCACTGCCAGCGCCAAGCCAACTACTGCAACAATGGTGTCGGCTACGATGACGGTCGCGGCTGTGGATTGTCCCAAGCCTAAATTGCCACTTATTTTTCCAGCAAACACCAAAGCCAGTACAACTGCTTTGATAAGGATCTGCAGCATCATTACAACTTTGATCAAGTTGCGCGTGATCAAGAGTCCGTAAAAACCGACGCCGAGCAATCCCGCTATTCCGATCAGAATAATATTGAGAGGGGAGAAGTTCATGCGTGCACCTCTTCGCTATGCCCAGGCGTTCGTTCAGATAACAATCCCAAGACGCCCATTACACCGGAGAAGATCAAAACGATCTGTATCCAAACATCCAGCACACGGCTTTGCCAGAGAACACTCGCGAGGTCCACATCACCTGACACAATAGTGACTTGAATTGCTGGATAGACCATCCAGCCCAATAGGATCGTCACCGTGCCAACGAGTCCCAATGCCAGTGGTTTTGGGATCACAGAGGTTGGGTCAAGCGCGTCTTCGCCCACCACGCTCAACGCATACACCATCAAAACAGTGACCAGTCCAGCGCCAACTGAGAGCTCCATTACCGCCACCTGGGTTGCTCCCAGCATGAAGATGACCACTGAAGTCAATGCGCTGATGCAAGCCAGATATAAAGTTGACGATAGAATCCGTTTGGATACAGTGGCACGATACGCGCAAAAGATAGCCCCCGTGAGAAGAAGAAAATACTCTATGCTTTCCATTTGTTTAATCTCCAACTTTAACTTTGTAAGGCATATACAGCGCCATACATCTCACCTCCAGTAAGTTAAAGTGTTATATTGTGAAATATAACACGAATTGCACGTCGTCACAATAATTTAGGGTAAAACTGTGAAGTGAAAGTTGAAATTCGACTAAACCTGTTTCAAAACCTGCAATAAGAATGACACAAGATCAAATGATCTGGCGTGGTAGACACGGTGGGCGAAGAGATTCGCCGGTAGACGCACAAGAAATATTCAGGTTCCGCAACCCTGTCAAGGCTAGGATCGCGGGTTCGAATCCCATTGGGACCCCCAAAACTAGAAAACTTGATGAATACTTCATCAGTTTCTTTTTCGCCTTCTCCATAAGGTTTGTTTTGAGGCAAACTTGTCCCTAGCTGATGTGCTTTTTTCCAGCCAACCAGAAATATACAAATTGCATGAGACCCAGCACGGGCAGGCTCTACAGCTTGCCCTGTTTTTCACCTAAGCGTCTGCCGTGCCGATTGGAAATCTTGGGTTGCCATTTGAAATTTATATTGATCAGGAGGCATTTATTCCTCTAACGCCAGGGCGATAGCCTGTTCGGGTGACATCGCGTGGCCCTCCGACCATGCGGAGACATAAACTTCTTCCCCAAGTTGAGCACGCGCCTGGGTAATAGAGGCAGCATAGTCCCTCTGGTAGGTCGGGGGGAGCGGCTCGTTGATCGCTTCGCGCCAGGCGGATGCGGCACCCCAAAGACGCGCCGCTCGCTTCGCATCCCCTAGCGCAACGGCAACCAATGCCAGCGCTTCCAGCGAGAACGGTGGGCCGACCTTATTTCCTGAACGCTGATAGAGGGACAAGGACTTTTTAAACATTCCTGTTGCACTCTGGTAATCACCGCGCAGACGCGTCACATCTGCCAAACCACCAAGCGACCAGGCGATCAGATAGTGGTCCCCCAACTCCTGCGTGAGGCGCAGACTCTCTTCCCAGCTTATGGCAGCGCGCTCAATATCTCCCTTCCTGAACCACGTATCGCCCAACCAGAGGAGTGCGTAGGCGATCCCCCAGCGCTCGCCAGTTGCCCGAAGCAGGCGCAAACCCTCTTCCAACGACTGTATTGCCTCTTCTTCCTTGCCGTCCCAGTGAAGGCTCGCGCCCAGGTCAGCAAGCACTAAGCCTGCCCCTTGGTTGTCTCCAATTTCTTGATATAACTTAATGCTTGATTCTGCATAGGCTCTGGCTCGAATATAATCGCCTGAACCTGTTGAGAGGATGGAGGATGCACGCTGCGCTTTCGCTCGCTCCTTTCCCTGGGTGCCGTTGCCAGAGGCAAGGAGTTTCTCCAGCCATAGGTTGCCTTCGCTTAAATGACCCTTACTGTGCCAGAACCATGCCAGCGCTCCTGCCAATTTCAGCCCCGCTTCGATCTGATCGCTTTCCAGCGACCATGCCAGCGCGACCCGCAAGTTGTCATGGTCCAACTCCAATCGATTCTTCCAGTCCTGTTGCCAGACGCCGAATAAGTGCGGTTCTGCCTCCTCCGCAACGCGCAGGTAGTAATTCAGATGACGATCTTGAATCAAGTTCGATCCTTTGGTCTCATTCAGTTTATCTCTGGCATACTGACGGATTGGCTCAAGAAACCGGTAACGCGGTTGATCTTGCTGTTCGACGAGTAGCAGTGATTTGTCCACGAGGCGTGAAAGCGCATCGAGAATCGATTGATTTGAATCCAGAAGCGCCACCGATTCGAGCGCATCCAATGTAAATCCACCAACAAAGACCGAAAGTTGTCGAAAAAGTTCTCTTTCCGTTTCTGTCAGCAGCTCATAGCTCCAATCCAGAGTCGCGCGCAATGTTTGTTGTCGTGAGGGCGCGATTCGACTACCGCTTGTTAGCAATGCGAAACGGTCATTGAGCCGTGCAGCAATTTGCTCTATTGATAACGTCTTGACGCGCGCCGCAATCAGTTCGATGGCTAATGGCAATCCATCGAGCTGTGCGCAGACGGATGCGACGGCCCGGATGTTTTCGGCGTTCAGTGCGAAATCTGAACGAGCTGCGCGGGCACGCTCGGCAAACAACACCAGAGCTGGAAATTCCGAAATGGTTTCTACTTCAACGATGGAGTTCTCTTTTGGCATATCCAGTGCAGGTACCGAATAAAGCCATTCACCAGGGATTCGTAGCGCTTCGCGGCTGGTGATGAGGATTTTTAAGCGGGAGCAGGCTGAAAGGAGGGAAGAGGCGAGCCGAACTACATCTTCGATCAGGTGCTCGCAGTTATCCAACACAAACAGCATTCGTTTGTTCCCGATACCCTCCATGAGACGTTTCTCGGCAGGCAAGTCACTTTTTTCAACATACCCAAGCGCCTGTGCAATGGTGGAAGGTATCAAAGATGGCTGATCCAGCGGAGCCAGCGCGACAAAGAAAACCCCATCGGAGAACTCGGCCAGTGACTTGCTCGCTGACGCGATGCTCAGGCGCGTCTTCCCGATTCCCGGCGCACCGATCAAGGTGACCAGGCGGATATCTGGATTGGTCAAATAGTCTTGGACAGCCGCAATATCCTTATCCCGCCCAATCAGGGAAGTGAAGGTTGCCGGTAAATTCGAACGGGGATGTTGGGGAATTTCTGGTGTTGAGACGCGCCAGGGGGCTTCTTCGTCCCCCAGGCTGGGAGCAGATCTCCAGTCGCCACGCGCAAACCGTAAAAAGGCTGGTCGTTCATTTGTGGGGATCTTGAAGATTTCAGCCAGCAGCTCAGCAATCTGTGCAGAGGGATACCGTTCCTCATCTTCAAGTTTACGAATGGTTGATACGGAACACCCGACGCGGTCAGCCAGCGCTTCGCGAGTGAGATCGAGCGCCTTTCTCTTGAGCCTGAGCCAGTAGCCAAAAGAATGTTGTTCTTGCATCATCTTCCAAATAAACAGGTTCGCTTCAGATTACGAATAAGTGTCACTTTTTGTGACATTTTATGCCACCAAATCGGAATGGCGATTTGCTACAGTATAGGCATAGTAGAGACCAACTCGGGTTTCTGAAAACATTATAACTTGTTGAACCAAAAAGGAGATCAAAATGTATACCAATCGTTTCATTCGCCTGCTCATCGCCATTTCCCTATTAGCTGTAGTTGTTCTGGTCGTCCGGGAAGCTAACGCTGCCGCATCCCTCGGGGCCAATGTAGACTCTGCCACCTATTCTTACACCGCGTGGGCTAAGGCAGCCAAAGCAGAAGCCAGCCCGGTGGATTCGGCTACCCGCTCTTATATTGCGCAAGCGAAAGCTGCGGCTTGCAGTGTGGATGCTGCCTACGGCATTAGCCTTGACTCCGCGACCCGGTCTTACATCGCCTGGGGATCAGCATTACAGGCGAAGAATGATATTGGAGCCTTATGTCGCTAGCTGCCCACCGTTTTACTCATCGGGACGTGCCAGCTCGCTCCTTTCTTCTCCTCTCGAGCACACGTCGACAACCCTGCACTGGCCCATTGCCAGTGCAGGGTTTGAAAAAACAACATGCTCGGCGTGGGTCTTCGCGAAGCACCCTGTAAGGGTTGATCCCGCCGAGATAATGGTATCATCACGCTATGACCACCGCCACCGCTCAAAGTCATCCCAATATCGCATTGGCGATGTAATCTCAAGGGAACACAATATCTGGTGTCGGCAAGACTGGTGTTACCTAAATATGATGGTCCCAAAGTCGCAAAAGCTGAAAATGAAGACGCCCCTGCTTCGGCAGGGGCGTCTCACTAAATTTTTATAGTGGCTCAACCTTTATAACCTTCCTGCCAGCGGAATGTGCAATCCTGTTTTATTTCGGAGCCATCTGACCCACAATAAAGTTAATCCGCAGCCAATAAGCGCCCACACAAGCCCGATCAGCCCCACCTCCGGTCCATACACCCCGCCCGTCCAGGCACTGGGACCAACTACTTCGATTGAGAGAAGATGTGTAGCGGGAGTCGAGCCGCTCACAGCAAACCCATATACATTCGCTTGAAATAGATTCCAGGTGAGATGCAGACCGATGGAGATACCCAATTCTCCGGTAAGCATGTAGGGCAGGCAGAGTGAGAGCCCGGCAAATATCGTGGTGATGACACTAAAGACGGTAGCGTGTCCATTCGCCATGTGGCTGATCCCAAAAAGGGCAGACGAAAATAAAAAGGCGAATAGAATCGCAGGACGCGAACTTATATGCTTGCCTGCAAACCCCTCAGCGAGATTTTTCAATTGATAAGCACGAAAAGCCAATTCTTCATTGATGGATATCACAGTAAACATAAGTATCTGAAGAAGAAAGGCAAGGTTAATGGGCAAGCCGGAAGCGGTGCTGGCATAGCCGGTGATCAATATCCAGCCAGCCAATTTCATCGAAAGAAATATCCCGGTCATGAGGAATGCGCCGAGTATCAAGCCGAAACCCAGATCCAACCACCATTTACGGTCGAAATGGAAGCCGAAATCGGTAAACAACCGATGATCAATGAAGCGTGCCATCCCCCAGGTTAGGATCAATCCGCTCGCAAGGTAGATCAAATAGGCAATGGCTTTCGGTAAAGGAGCCGCGTTAAAGGAACTGACCAAAACATCCTTTCCTATGGTGAGCATAAAGAAAAGAATAAAATAAATCAGAAAACGCCAGCCAGCCCGTAAACGATTTTGATCGGTATTCCAGAAAATATTTGCAATTGTCTTCATAATTAATCTCCAGTATTTTTTTCAATATCACTATTTCTGTGGCGTGTGCATCAGGGTGAAAGCCGTATCCGAAGTGACGGTGCCGTCTTTGATGGTTCCACTGCGCCCAAGATAAAAAGCTTCGGCATAGATTTGTCCACCGGTGTATTCCCAGTTTTGAATCAGATAACTCTGGTTCTCTTTGCGGAGTAGGTCGGGATGTAGATACCAATAGTATGTATTCCAATCCAGTGGGAGTTCTACTGGTAGCGCGCTGGGGCAGTTCATGATGAGTTTTTCCGTAACTGGGTTGGGCCAGAAATAAAGACGGATGCGCATGGTGTTGTAGTAGATCTTCAGCGTGGAGTATTCCTGCACACGCAAAATGCTGTTCGCCGTTTCGGTGATAGTGGTACAACCGGGCGGCAGGGGCATATCGGGCGAGAATTCCGTCACGGTAAGTTCGCCTTCCATTGGCGTGACAAGTTTTCCCAGGTGATCGAACTGTAGCTGCATGACATCACCGCTGACCTTGCTCGTCCAACTTAGGGATGACGAGCCCTGCTGGCTGCCGGTGAGGATCAACTCGAAAGTGGCGCAGTTCTTGAACTTCTCGCGAATTTCCTGTAGTCTCGGCTCACCCAATATTCTTCGAACTGCCGCCGAGACAACGCTCTGTTCATCGAAAATCTTCCGAGTGAAGTACTGCGCTCGATAGACCTGACGCGCATCTCCATCCAAACAACGGTTGTATGCATTCTCGAATTTCTTAACATAATAGTTGGCGAAGTATTCAGTGGTGTCCTCCGGTTTCCTCGGTGGCACAAGCGGCGTCAAAAGATCGTCTTCCAGTTTTCCGACAGCCAGAGTGCCGGATGGTTTGGATTCTGCCGTCATCGGTACTGTAACTTTCTCACCAGCAGACGCGTCAATCGTTTCTTCATTTGCACTGACAGCGACAGATCCTGTCACCATACTGACTTTCATCTCACCATTCGGCTGGGACGTGACAACCGCCGTCGAGCCGAGAGTCAGCCCCGCGCCGTTGGCATCCAATGAAAGCAGGTCTTCTTCACTTTCGTTGATGATGATCAGCCCGCTGGAAAAATCCGCGCCGTCGGTGGTGGAAAAGACCAAACGCGGCAGGTTCTGGTTGGTCTCATCGCGCCCGATGAAAATTTCATCGAAGCGCACTTCGGCATTGCCCGCCGCCAGAATCAGCAAGCTATCGAAGTCGCTGTCCACGCCGGGGGCTTGCAGACGGACAACCCAGACGTCGTATGAATCGAGCGAAGCGGATTCGGCGCGGAAGGTCTGCCCGGCGGACAGGTCGCTGATCTCGCCATTGTGACAGGCTTGATTCAACCCAGCGCCCTGACATTGTTCGACGACGTTGTAGATGACATCATCGAATAACGGCTGGTCAGCCACGGGCGGAGTATCCACTTCCACAGGCTGGTCTTGTGGATCAGAGACGCCTGGGATTTCCACATCGGGGATAAGTTCCATTGGGTTGCTTGTGCCACATGCCGACATCATCAGCATGAGCAATAGAAAAAGATTAAAGAGTTTGATGCGATTTTGAGACATGATAAATATTCCTTTACAAATTATGGTTGGATAAAATCTGAAAGATGGAGCTTGCAAGATCCATCTTTTTTATATGGCGTTTTACACTTGCATAACCCATTCTCCATTGCGCATGAGCGGCTCAGGGATGCCATTTGCTGTGATGCCGTCCACATCCAACTTTTCTGAACCAATCATGAAATCAATATGAATCATGCTTGTGTTGCCGCCATGTGAAGCGAATTTCTCATCAGTCATATTCACGCCGCCTTTCATGCTGTCACGATAAGCCCTTCCAAGCGCGAAGTGACAGGAGGCATTTTCGTCAAAGAGCGTGTTGTAGAACAGAAGACCGCTTTGGCTGATTGGCGAGCTGTTTGGAACAAGCGCCACTTCACCAAGTCGACAGGCGTTCTCGTCAGTTTCGATCAACTTGCGCAGGTCATCCTCTCCCTTTTGAGCGGAGAAATCCACCGCGCGTCCATCCTTGAATGTGATTCTGAATTCATCGATCAGGGTTCCTCTCACACTGAGCAGACGGGTGGACTTGACCGTGCCATTGACCTTTTCCCTGTGCGGAAGGGTAAAAACCTCCTCGGTGGGAATGTTTGGAACGCTGACGATCCCATTCTCAAAGGTTGCTTCTGTGCCCTGCCATATCTGGCTTTCAGGCAACCCAACCGTCAAGTCTGTGCCAGGAGCGGTGTAGTGCAAAGCGGAGTATTTTTTAGAGTTCAAATAATCTTTGTATTTGTTCAATGCCTGGGTATGCATTTTCCATGCCTGCACAGGGTCGGGCTGGTCGGCGCGGCATACTTTGAAGATGGCATTCCAAAGCGCAGACTGCGCATCGGTAACTGATAGGTCTGGGAATACTTTTTTGCTCCACGCAGGTGACGCGGTGGCAGCTACACACCAATTTGCGAAATTTTCGTATTGGCTAAGTTGTTCAAAAACCTTAAGCCGCGCATTGCGGTATTTTGCGACTCGTTCAGGGTCCATATCTTTCATCAAGTCCGGGTCGAAGGAGGTAAGGGCAAGGTCGGCGTCTCCGCGTTTGAGGTATTCTTCAAAGCGAGGCAGCATCCATGCGGGAACATGCTCCAAAGATTCGGAAGATGCGTGCTGCATTTGTATGCGAGTCAGTTGTTCATCCGTCCATAGAACATCCACAAAATGAGCGCCTGCCTTGTATGCGCTCTCGGTCACTTTTCTGACGAGTGGCGCATCCTCGATGATCGCGCGGATGGTAAGGTTTTGTCCTGCTCGCAGATTTAAGCCGACCTTTACGATCACATCGGCATATTTTTCGAGCATGATGTTGAATTCTTTCTGTTTCATGTTTTCTCCATGATGGTCGAATTGTTATTCGCCCAACTCTATTCATTCAGTTCTAAGATTCTTCCTGAATTCTTGTTCCGTTGCGCGAAAGATTCTCCGCGCCCATGAACAGAATTACGATCACTGCGACCAAAACGGTCAGACCGGTCACGGCTCCACCTACAAGCGGATTCTCATTATGGTCAATTGCAAAGATCCGAGTCCATGTATTGGTTGCACCGTGCAAGAGATATGCCAGCAGAACACTGCCGCGCGTGTGGTTGTACATCCACGTGAAGATGACCGTCAGGCTAACCGTTGAGAGCAAAAAATCAAGGAATGATGCGCCTGCCTGCGATGAACCTGTCAATGTGAAGAACAGGGGCAGGTGGAACAATCCCCACACCACGCCGAGGATGATGCTGGATGTCAACGCATTGAATTTCGACTGCAATCTCGGCAAAGCGAATCCGCGCCAGGCAAGTTCCTCTCCGTTGACCAGACTGATCGCAAGGAACATCACCGCAACAGACAACACCATTTCCACGGGGTTGGAAAATTTCGGGAAATTCTCTGATAGAAAAGGGATGGATGCTTCGCTAAACAAATTAGACAGTCCTATTGCACCTGCGCAAACAGCGGCATACCCAAAGATCGCCAGTACATACCAACGCAGTCCAACCTTCGCGATCAACAATTTTCTGAATAAGGCACGGATGCCTTCCTTTCCCTTCGTCATACCAGTGACGATCACTGCTGCCAGAGTTGGCATGTATCCCATCACGATCATCAACGGGATCGGCAAACGAAACGGCAGAACATCATGCGAACCAAGCACATCCACGATCATGAATGGCCAGGTCAATCCAAACACAAGCAGAAAGAAAATCACCAGTGGATATTTATGTACCAACGAATTTGAGCTGGGTTTATCGGATACTAAAACAGAAGTAGTCATTTTTATTCCTTTCAAAACATTATTTTTTAACGAACACAATATTCAAATCCAGCGTCACACGTTCGTAACTAAGATTCGTCTGGAAAATAATTGTCGTACTTCTCGTACAACGCCAGCAGCTTGCTCATATCCTGCGGGGGCCAGCTTGGTTCCGATTGCGCCATTGCCGCCAACTCTTTGAAATATTCCTCAAAGCCGCCAGGCGAAAGGAAGGTCAGAAAACGCGCGGGCTTATCCTCATTGTTGGAAAACGTGTGCAGCACACCCGTCGGGATATACACCATCGCGCCGGGTTCGCCTTTGAACAACTCTTGCTCCCTGCGAAAAGTCACCGTGCCTTCCAAAACATAAAAGACTTCATTCGTCACCTTGTGCCAATGCAGCGGCGGACCCGCAAACTTCGGCGGCGCAACATATTCCAGCAATGCCCATGCGCCGTTCGTGTCCGCGCTCGAAACTTTGAACGCCAAATTCACACCTAAAAACGAAAGAGTTGGACCTGCGCCTGGTTTCAATAAACGTGCTTGTAGTTGAGTAACATCATTCATCGTCGGCTCCTTTTGGTGGCGGCATCATACGCTTCGCATCCCATCTTTGGGTGGCGCTCACCGACACAAAAAGTGACACAAGCCTGATACAATCCCGCGCGATGAACGCAGACACTTTCGGAACATGGCTCAAAACCCGCCGCAAAAGGCTCGACCTCACGCAAGAAGCGTTGGCAAATCTTGTCGGCTGTTCGGTTTCCGCCATTCGCAAAATCGAAAACGATGAACGCCGTCCGTCGCGTCAGGTCGCAGAACTGCTTGCAACTCATTTGGAAATTCCACCCGAAGAGCAGACTCTGTTCCTCAAGATCGCGCGCGGCGAAGGCAGTTCCCTGGGACTAAAAAACGCCTCAGCCCGACCCGAAAACTGGTCTGCCCTTTCTGAATCATTTTCCCCGCTGTCAAATATTCCCGTCTCCCCTTCGCCTTTCATTGGGCGCAGAGATGAGATCGAGACCCTCACGCGCATGTTGACAGAGCCGCACTACCGCCTCATCACCATTCTTGGTGTGGGCGGCATCGGCAAGACCCGCCTTGCAATGGAAGTCTCTCATGCCCAGCGCGCGCTTTTTGACGGACACGTCTACTTCATTCAACTCGCCGCAATCAACACAAGCGATTCGATCCTGCCTGCCATTGCGTCTGTCCTGAACATTCCCACTGGGGGTGCCGACGAACTCAAACCTCGTCTGCTGGAATATTTGCGCGAGAAAAACACCCTGCTGGTTCTCGATAATTTTGAGCACATCATAGACGGCGCTCCTTTGCTTTCAGAATTTTTGCAACATGCGCCCAAACTGAAATTCCTTGTCACGTCGCGCGAGCGGCTCAACCTGCAAGGCGAATGGACGCTTGAACTCAGCGGGCTTTCCGTCCCGCCCAATGCGGATGAAGGAATGGCAATATATGGAGCCTTGCAACTCTTCGAGTCTCATGCGCGGCGCATCTGCCCTGACCTGAAGTTGATCGACAAGGAACGGGAAGCCGCCATCCGCATCTGCCAGCGGGTGGATGGAATGCCACTTGCCATCGAACTCGCCGCGGCGTGGGTCAATGTGCTTTCTTGTGGGGAAATTGCAGACGAGATCGAGCGCGGGTTCGATTTTCTCTCATCCACATTGCGGGATGTGCCTGAACGGCATCGCAGTCTGCGCGCTGTTTTTGAACACTCGTGGAAGCGGCTTGCCAAACCTGAACAAGTTGCATTGAGCCGCCTGACCATCTTTCAGGGTGGATTCAGCCGCGAGGCAGCTGAATCAGTTGTCGGCGCGAAGAGAGGCGTGTTATCGAGTCTGGTATCCAAATCACTGCTGCGGCGTTCATCCAATAGGCGCTTTGATCTGCACGAAGTCATCCGTCAGTATGCAAAGGATTATCTGAAAGACGAAGCCGTTTTACGCGATAGGCACAGCGAATACTATTTGACCCTCCTGCGTCAAAGTGAAACCGCGCTTTTTGGCGGAAATGAGTCGAAACGCTTGCGCGAATTGTTCGATGAATTTGGAAATCTTCGCATTGCGTGGGAGCACGCGCTTAAGCAAAAGATGTACGCCCTGATGGATCAGGCGTTGGATATGTATTGGACGGTGTATGCCGTCCACGGCTGGTTTCAGGATGGGATTGAGCAGACGAGCGCGCTGCTCCAAGCTCTTCGGGGGGAAGCCCATACCTATGAAAAGAAAAAATACATGGGCAAAGCCCTATTGGCCTGCGCCAGTTTTCTAGGGCGGTCAGGTAAGCATGTTGAAGCCCGCGCCATGATTGAGGAAAGCATTGAAATTCTGCGAAGCGTGGAAGAAACAAAATTCCTGTCGCAGGCATTGATTGTTTACGGCAAGACAGTTTCGATGATGGGAGATTTTTCGCTTGCGAGCGCACTGCTTGATGAAGGGGTGCAGATTGCCATGCGCGTCAATGATCTTTGGTCAATTGCGCTTGGGCATCTCAACCAGGGATTTAACGCCGCACAGGAAGGCAACTTTGAGTATGCCTACGAGCAGATGCAAGCGGGATTATTAATATGGCGGGAACTGGGAAACATGTCTGGGATTGCATTTGCGCTTAACAATCTCACCCCGATTGCCATTCAACTTGGCAAGTTGGATGACGCAGACAGTTATTTGCAGGAAAGCCTCGCGCTCAGTTCTCAGATCCACGACCGCTGGAGCATGGGAACCATCTATGGTCAGATGGGAGTTTTGGCATTTCAAAAAGGGGATTTGCTTTCCGCCAAAGAAAGACTTGAAAAAAGCCTCACGATATTCAATACTCTGGGCTTGCGCTGGGATATTGCCGCGACGCTGATTCATTTGGGGAAGGTTGCCATCGCTTCCGAAGATTGGATCGAAGCGGAACGATTGTTGAAGCAAGCCATCAAAATCTCTTTGGAAGTGCAAGTGTTGCCGCAAGCCATTGATGCCGCGCTGGAACTGGCGGGTTGTTTCATTCATCGGGATGAGATTGAAAAGGCGGCGGAATTGATGCTGCCTGCGATGGGTCATTCCGCCAGCACAGACTCCGCCAAGCAACGCGCGGAGGAGTTGAAATCCAAAATCAACCTTAGGCTCGATTTTGGAGATATTAAAGCCGAACCGATGGAAACCGTGCTTGCACGTTTCTCTGCTTAAGTATTTTTGCAGGTTTATCAAAATCGAATTCCTGAGCATTATAGGGATGAAAGCATACCCATTTCTGCTGCTAGTGTTTTTTTACGGAATTTCAACATGGTAAACTTGATTTATTCCCCAAAACATGAAGCCTGTCATGTTAGTGCAAGCGACACCCGTTATTTTGCGTAAAATCACCCTGAAAACCGCTTATTTCCAACGAGAAATTGCCATGAAACCCTCTTCTGCCACTGCCCAAGCGAATCCTAATATTGCTTTCATCAAGTACTGGGGAAACCGTAACAATGCTCTCCGCCTTCCAGACAACGGTTCCATCTCGATGAACCTGGATGGACTCTTCACACGGACGACGGTCAGTTTTCAGCCGTCGCTGCCATTCGACGAACTCATCATCAACGGGCGTGAGATCGTCGGTAGGGGGTTGGAGCGCGTTTCGTACATCCTGGACCTGGTTCGCGAAAAGGCGGGAATCAAGATGAATGCCGAAGTGATGAGCGAGAATAATTTTCCTGCCGGGGCAGGGATTGCCTCGTCTGCGGCGGCGTTTGCGGCATTGGCATTGGCTTCATCGAAGGCGGCAGGATTGGAGCTCAGCGAGCAGGAACTTTCCGTCCTTGCGAGGCGCGGATCGGGTTCCGCCTCCCGCTCCATACCGGCTGGGTTCGTCGAATGGCAAATGGGACAAAATGAAGCAGACTCCTACGCCTTCTCTATCGCACCTGCTGACCATTGGGATTTGGTGGATTGCGTTGCCATTGTGAGTTCATCTCACAAAAAAACGGGCTCGACCGAAGGCCACGCCATTGCAGGGACAAGCCCTTTGCAAAAAGCACGGGTGGCAGATGCGCCCCGCCGACTGGACGCGTGCCGCGATGCAATTCTCAAAAAGGATTTTGAGGCTTTTGCAAACATCATCGAACACGACTCGGACATGATGCATTCCGTGATGATGACTTCCATTCCACCGCTGATGTACTGGCAATCAACCACTGTGGAAATCTTCCACCAGGTGCGCCAGTGGCGCGCGGGCGGGCTGCCGGTCGGTTACACAGTGGATGCAGGGCCGAATGTCCATGTGTTGTGTTTGGGGGAGACCGCCAAAGAAGTGGAGAAACGATTAAGGGAACTTCCCGGTGTCGGCAATGTGCTTGTGGCAGGAGTAGGCGGGGAGGCAAAGTTGGTTTGAGTTTTGGGTGCGGGGCGCTTTCCGGCGGGGAGAAAATGCCTTTCGACATCGTCCCCGTAGGGGAAACGGAATCAAGCCTCGTTTAGGAATGAAGCGGGGTGTTTTATCTAATAAATCTTTAACGATGTCACATCCATTTGAAGATATAATCTCCGTCGTCGTTCAACTTAGACTAAGGAATTAAAAATGGTATCTGGTTTTGTAACGTTGATTATTTTCATCCTCGTATTGGGCGGGATGATCTTTGTGCACGAATTAGGGCATTTTATTGCGGCGCGCTGGGCAAAGGTGGAGGTGGAGGAGTTCGGTTTTGGCCTGCCTTCGTATAAACTTGCCACGCTTTTCACATGGCAGGGAACTGAATTTACACTCCATGCCCTGCCGCTGGGCGGATTCATTCGCCCCAAAGGAGAGAATGACCCGACGGTGCCCGGTGGGTTGGCATCCGCAAACCCATGGAAGCGTTTAGTGGTGTTGTTTGCCGGCCCGCTGATGAATCTCATTACGGCTGTGATCGTTTTTTCTTTTCTGATCGCCTCCGAAGGAATCCCCGTGCCGGGTTCGATCAAGATCGATTCGGTTTCCGAGAATTCGCCGGCGCAGGCAGCGGATATTCAATCGGGAGATATTTTGCTTGCGATTAATGGTGAAAAAGTTATCGAAGTGCAGGCAGCCATTGATATTATTCAGGCCAACCTCGACAAACCCGTGGAGCTATTGATCGACCGGAACGGGGAAGAGGTCACCGTCATCGCCACGCCGCTTTCCAGCAGAATGAAAAGCGAAGGCGCGCTGGGGGTTGGGCTTGGGTATCCAACCCGCCCTGCAACCTTTGTGGAAAGTGTCGGCGGCGGGTTTGCGATCACAGGTTTGCAAGCCGCCACCATCGTCTATCTCCCCGTTGCGCTGATTCAGGGTGTGATCGCTCCTGAAGATGCACGCTTCATCGGCTTCAAGGGTATCTTTGATATGTTCGATGTGGCCGTGGAGGAGGATGTCACCAGCCGCCAGGAAGTTGCCGCCGCCCAAACATCAGGCGCAGCCACCAACACACGCCCCACGAACTGGACCTTGAACCTGATCGGTGTTCTCAGCATATCGCTCGGTGTGCTTAATCTCTTTCCCATCCCCGCGCTTGATGGCGGCCGCATCCTTTTCACCCTTCCTGAAATCCTCTTCCACAAACGCATCCCCGCGCAATGGGAGAATGCCGTGAACGGCATTGCCATGCTTCTGCTCATCACCTTGATGCTGTTCGTCAATGTGATGGATTTCGTCAACCCTGCTCAAATCCCCATTCCTTAACTATGGCCGAAACAATCTCCTTTCAATCAGTCCTCGATCATTTGCTGGACTCAAAAAAGGATATTCCGCACCATCACCTTTCGCACTACTCCGACCTGGATCCAAAATCCCTGCAGCTTTTTATGGATGTGTGGCCCAGCGTCAAACCCAACCGAAAACTGCTCCTGCTCGACGAGCTTGTATCTCACCTCAACTCAGACACCCTCGTTTCCTACGAGGAGATCGGCAAGGCCCTATTGTACGACTCAGATGGAGAAGTCCGCGCGCGCGCCATTGCGCTGCTCGCCGAATCGAACGACCCGAAGCTTGTCAGCCAATTGGTGGAAGTGTTCCTCAACGACGCAGACCTCGCGCCACGCATGGAAGCGGCGAACCTGCTCGGTGAATTCGTGCTGCTTGGCGAATTGGAAGAACTCGACGAGGACAAAAAATCCCAGGTCGAAGACGCGTTGATCGCGGTCATCCGCAGCGAAGACAACCCCGCCCTGCGAAAACGCGCGCTTGAGGCGCTCGGCTATTCTTCGCGTGATGAAATGGTCAACATCATCGAAACTGCCTTCCACCGCGAAGAAGCCGGCTGGGTGGCCAGCGCCCTGCGCGCCATGGGACGCTCCCACGATAATCAATGGAACGACGATGTCGTCAGCAAACTGCTGGAAGACGACCCGCGCATCCGTTTTGCTGCCGCCGAGGCCGCCGGCGAACTTGCCATCCAGGAAGCAGGCCCAATCCTGCTCCAAATGCTCGAAGACGAAGAAGAGGATGACGATGTCGTCTCTGCGGCCATCTGGTCCCTTTCACAGATCGGCGGTGAGGATGCACGTATCTATATCGTCAACTTGATCGAGCAAACCGAAGACGAAGACCTTGTTGAATTCCTTGAAGATGCCCTCGAAAACCTAGATTTCAACGAAGAACTCGATAAATTCGATCTCCTGTCATTGGACGAGGATGATCTCGAAGATTTAGATGAGATCGACGAGTTGGAAGAAGAGGAAGAGGGCGATAAATAATCCCGAAAGGATGACAAGATAAATGTGCGAATAGAAGCAACAAAAAAATCCTCCAACACGGAGGACTTTTGTGAGCGCGGAGGGGATCGAACCCTCAACAAACGGCTTAAAAGGCCGCTGCTCTGCCATTGAGCTACGCGCCCATACCTAAAGCGGATTGCATTCTATCATGGCAGAATACACCCGTCAACGTAATAAAGACAGATAACGCCGCATCCATGTTCGTGGAGGCATAAATGACAGAAGTAAAATACGTAACCGAAAAAGATTTTCAAGAGGAAGTTATCAGCGCAGAACTGCCCGTTCTTGTGGATTTCACAGCCGCCTGGTGCCAGCCCTGCAAAATGATCGATCCCATCGTAAAGCAGCTTGCCGGCGAATGGGAAGGCAAGGTCAAGGTGGTCAAACTCGATGCAGACCAGAACCCGAACATCATGATGCAGTATGGCGTGATGGGCATCCCCACCTTGATGCTCTTCAAAAGCGGCCAGATCAAGGAACGCATGACCGGCTTCCAACCGAAGGAAAAACTGGCAGCCAAAGTCACGCCGCACGTGTAATTTCAAGTCCGTTGTATAATAGAGCCGAGAGTCATCGGCTCTATTTTTATTAAGGACAGATTCGTGTCAGAACAAGAACTCCTTCAGGCGGGGATTTCATCCATTCAGTCCGGCGACCGGGAACAGGCTGCTTCCATTTTCGCGCAACTCATCAAGGAATATCCGCAATCGGAGCGGGGATGGTACCTGCTGGGCATCTGCCTTTCCAATTCGGAACAACGCGAATATTGTTTTCGCCGCGTCCTCGCCATTAACCCCAACAACATTGACGCGAAGAAACAACTTGCGCTTCTTTCCCCGCCCAAGCCTGCTCCTCCTCCCCCGGCATGGACCCCGCCCCAGGCGGATAGTGAACCTGAAGAATCGTTTCGTTCCGCTCCACCTTTTATCCCCTACGAAGAAAAACAACATACCGATGATAGCCGCGCAATCGATGCGCAAAAAAATGCGGCACGGCAGGCACTCGCGGCAAAAAAGAAAAGGGACAGGAAGATCCTTATCGCATCCGCAGTGGCAAGCCTGTTTGTTCTAATCTGCGCCTCCGTGGCAGCCATCGTCATACTCAACGGCTCGTTTGGAAAACCTCTTTCACCTCCGCCGAAAAATTCAATCTCCACAGCAACCATGCCATCCCTGATAACAGCGACCAGCACATTCACGCTGCCAACCCAGCTGCCCACCCCGCAACCGACCGTTGTTTACACACCTCTTTTCGAAGAAGCGCCCTGTCAATTTGAGACTCCCGCCAGGATAAAAGTGACTTGCGGCTTTGTGAGTGTTCCTGAAAACCGGGCGGGCGATCCATCACAAACCATAGATTTGGCCGTGGTCGTTTATCACAGCACAAGGAGCAACCCCGCACCCGACCCAGTGGTATTTCTTCAAGGCGGGCCCGGCGGCGAAGCGGTGAAAATGAGCGCGGATGCATATCAATACCTGGTGGAACCTTTCATTTCCGAGCGTGATTTTGTCACCTTCGACCAGCGCGGCACGGGTCTTTCCGACCCTCCCTTGAAATGCGATGAACTCGATAAGGCCTACCGTCAGGATATTTATGGAATGCTCGACCCTGAATCGCGGGAGTATGTTTACAAAAACGCCCTGCTTTCCTGCAATGGACTCCTGCTCGCAAATGGCATCGAGTTGAATTCCTATTCAACAGTCGAGTCGGCGGCAGATCTGCGGGATATTGTCAAAGTCCTCGGATACGAAAAAGTAAACCTGTTCGGCGCTTCCTATGGAACGCGGCTCGCACTTGTAACCATGCGAAACCACCCTGAAATCGTGCGGGCGGCCATTTTAGATTCGGTAGTTCCCGTGGAAACAAATGTTTTACATGAATATCCAGCCTCGGTTGATTCTGCCTTGTCGAAATTATTTTCCTCCTGCGCTGCAAACCCGGAATGCAGCCGCGCCTATCCAGACCTCGAAAATGTTTTTTGGGATCTTGTGGAGAAACTGGACGCCCGTCCCATTACGTTATCCACATCCGCCTACCCGATGGGCACGGTCATGGAGACGGTGGATGGCTATTATCTGTTATCCGTGATATTGGGTTTGGAGAAAGTTTCCTATTTCATCAACACAGCGCCACAGACGATTTACAGAGTCAAAGAACAGGATCTCTCCACGTTAATCGCCGCGCAATATGCTCTGCCGTATGCGTTCGACGGGATCAACCCCGGGTTGTACGTTTCCATGATGTGCCGCGAGCATGTCCTTGCCACTACCGAGGACGAACTCCGTGCCACTTCCACACAGGTGGATGTGGAGACTTTCATCTGGCGCCCGTTTTATGGGAATTTTGGCGAGATGTTCAACGCTTGTAAATTCTGGGGAGCGGTCGGCCCAGACCTGGGTGAGAAGGATGCGGTCGTCAGCGATATTCCCAGCCTGGTCATCGCTGGGGCGTTCGACCCGGCCACACCTCCATTCTATGGAAAACAGGCGGCGGAAAATCTCTCGAACAGCTTCTACTTCGAATTCCCCAATATGGGACATGTGCCGACATTTGGCGACTTGAGCGGCTGCGCCATGCAGGTCGCTTTGGACTTTCTTGAAAATCCGATCATTGAGCCGGAGCGGTCTTGCTTGAATGAAATGCAGGAAGTGGAGTTCCTTGTCCCTTACTCTGGCGATCCCTCTGTCGAATTGAAAAGGGAAAACACTTTTGGAATGTCAGTTCTGGTGCCGGAAGACTGGTATTACGATGAAGGTTTTTTCGTTCGTTATTCCTCCCCCTTCGATATTACACAAGTGGCTGCTCTCCGAGCTTTTGTAACCGTCCAGGAATTGAAGGATTATTTTTCATCCAGCGCGTACGGTTATCGCGGTTTGGACGGCGCCCCGGTGGAAGCGGAAAGCCGGCAGGCGAATGGACTGACCTGGAAATTATATTTCGCCACTTCCAATGGGCGTCCCGTGGATGTGGCAGCTGCGGAAAATGGCGGCTCATCCTTGATCATCATCATGTTCAGCCACCCGGACGAACACGATGCCTTCTACCGTACCGTTTTCCTGCCGATGGTCGATTCGGCAAGGTAAATTTCAGGGTTTTCGTTGACGATTCGCCCGCCTTCGTGGTATTATTCGCCCGCGAAAAAACCAGCCAAAAGCTGGGTTTGTTGTATCTATAACAAGAGGAGAAACTCATAAGCGCGAACGAATTTCGAGTAAACGAAGGCATCCGTGTGACGGAGGTTCGTCTGATCGGCCCGGACGGCGGAAACGTCGGTGTAGTGCCAATCCGTCAGGCCCTGCAAATTGCCCGCGATGCTGAAATGGATCTGGTGGAAGTTTCACCAGGGGCCACCCCGCCTGTTTGCCGTGTGATGGATTTTGGAAAATTCATCTACGAAAAAACAAAGAAGGAACGCGAGGCGAAGAAAGCCCAGACCAAGATCGAGATCAAGGAAATCCGCCTGCGCCCGAAAACGAACGAAGCGCACCGTGGTTTCAAAGTGGACGATGCCCGCCGCTGGCTGGGACAGGGACACAAGGTGCGGGTGACTGTGAAATTCCGCGGACGCGAAATGGATTATCCCGAAATTGCGTTAGAAGATTTGAAAGAGATCGCCCAGGACTTATCCGATATTGCAACGATCGAAGTCCCGCCGCAAATGGAAGGGCGCACCATGCTCGTGGTTCTTGTCCCTGCCAAGGGTGCGGCAAAAAAGAAAGAGAAAACCGATCAGGCTGAGGTTAAGAACGAAGCGGAAGCCTGAGAGTTGTGTAATGCCCGTAAAGGGTATAAGTCCCTAAAGATGTTGACCGTCCGCGGGAGTGAAATGTCCCGCGGTTAATTTTGTCTGAAAGGAGAACCCCAGCAATGCCTCGCAAAGCAAAACCTGGAAAGAAATACAAGCTGAAGACCCACAAGGCGACTTCCAAAAGATTCCGCCTGACCGGCTCCGGCGTACTCGTGCGAACCAAAGGTGGCAAAAGCCATTTGCGCCGCCGTACGTCTGACCGCACCAAGGCATTATTGAGCGAGATGGTCCCCGTTTTGGGACGCAAGTACATCAAACGCATCAAGCGCCTTGCCCCAAACATGAAATAGGTCTTTCGACCCAACGTTGTAGTCAATTTTTATTTGCGGCTTTCGGGTGTTCGCAACTGGTGTAAAAATCACCGACGCCCGCGAGTTTGCAGGAGGTAAAGTAACATGCGCGTAAAAAGAGGGCCTCACAGCCATCTACGTCACAAAAAAGTTTTGAAGATGACCAAGGGCCAGCGCGGCTCGAAGCATCTTCTGTTCAGACGAGCGAACGAGGCGATGCTGAAGAGCTTGTGGTACGCCACTCGTGATCGCCGCGTGCGCAAACGCGATCTGCGCAAGTTGTGGATCGCCCGCATCAACGCCGCGGCCCGCTTGAACGGCACGACATACAGCAAGCTGGTGTCTGCGCTCAAGAAGGCGAATATCGAGCTGAACCGCAAGATGCTGGCCGATATCGCAGTCCGCAACCCGCAGGCGTTTGCCGCAGTTGTGGCAAAAACAAAGTAAATCGAATTTGGTCGGGATGAAAATTCCCGACCAAATTTTTTAACGGGGGTAAAATAGAAAAATGAATTCCGTTTTGGTTGAAAGAAATTTAGCCACAGGCCAGACCCTGCAAATCGTGCAGGGCGATATTACCGTTGATAAAGTGGATGCCATCGTCAATGCGGCGAATGAACATCTTCAACATGGCGGCGGCGTGGCTTGGGCAATATCCAAGCGCGGCGGACCGACTGTGCAGGAAGAAAGCGATGAATGGATTCGCAAGCATGGCCCCGTCACCCACTCGCATCCTGCGTGGACCTTGGGCGGGTTGCTGCCTGCAAAATACATCATCCACGCTGTTGGTCCGGTCTGGGGAGATACCCACGATGCGGGCACACGTGGCGACGAGGATAAAAAATTATCGGACGCTGTAACAGGCTCATTGCGTGTTGCAGACGAATTGAAATGCTCGTCCATTTCCATGCCAGCGATTTCAACAGGCATCTTCGGTTTCCCCAAAGACCGCGCGGCGAAAATTATTTTTTCTGCAATTAAAACGTATTTTTCAGAAGCCAAAGACTCAACCATTCAAACTGTCCGTCTGGTTTTATTCGACGATGCAACCGTCAAGGTGTTTCTCGATATTTGGGGTTCGACCAGTTCATAATTCATCACTTCGACGAGCTCAGTACAAGCCTTTCAAATGATCACATCCAACCATAACCCAAAGATAAAACTTGTCCGCGCATTACTTAGCCGCGCAAGAGACCGCCGCGAGGCGGGCGCATTTGTCGTGGAAGGCGTACGGCTCGTCGAAGAAGCGGCAAATAGAGACTGGAGATTTGAGACTGTGCTCTATGACGATTCATTGAACGAGCGGGGAAAGTTTCTGGTTGAACGCCTAAAACCACGCGGCATCGAAGTGGAAGAAATCTCGCAGAGTTTGATGAAATCCCTGAGCGATACAGAATCTCCGCAGGGAATTCTCGCAGTTCTCCAATTCTCCCAACTACCAATTACCAATTCCCCCAATTTCATCCTAATTCCTGACCAAATCCGTGACCCGGGCAATTTAGGCACTTTGCTACGCTCTGCCGCAGCGACGGGCGTACAAGCCGTCCTGGTCCCGCCTGAGACAACGGATGCCTTTGCCCCAAAGGTGCTCCGCTCTGGGATGGGCGCGCATTTCAAGTTGCCAATCCATTCCACAAATTGGGAAGAAATCGAGCGAATCGTGAAATCCACGAACTTGCAGGTTTTGATTGCAGACATGGACGGTCAATCGTGCTGGGAAACCGATTTGCATCAGCCCGTAGCTTTAGTCATCGGAAGTGAAGCGGAAGGCGCGAGTGAGTCCGCGCGGGGGTTAGCAAATGGAAAAATCAGCGTTCCCATGTCTGGGGTGATGGAGTCTTTGAATGCAGGTGTGGCTGGATCGGTGTTGATGTTTGAAGTGGTGAGACAGAGAACAGTATGAGTAAAGAAGTTGCAATTCCAACTGCTGACATGGTTCGAAAATATATAGACAAATTTGACAATGACAATAACCTTGTGTTGGTTGAAGATGTATTGTCTGAATTACTTGAGAAGTATCCTTCTAATGATGTTTTACGCAACGTTCTTATAAAAGCCACAGTCCTTAATTCTTTATATAGTACAAATATTTATGCAATTGTAAGAACAGCACAGAGTATCGTGCGTCAAAACATAGATGTCGATCTTCGGGGTGGCTCTCTCGAGGTTGTTGAGAAAATTGCGCGTGTAGAAGTTGGCGGGAAAACACGAACCAATTATTCTTTTGCCAGCAAATATTGTCACTGGCATCGACCAGAAATGTATCCGATTTATGACAGCTATGTTGACCAATTGCTTTGGGCATATCATGTGCAGCATCAGTTTGAAGACTTCAAGCAGGCTGATCTTCGATATTATCCGCGTTACAAAGAAATTATTGAATCTTTTAGAAAACACTATAGCCTCACCAAGTTTGGTCTCAAAGACCTTGATAAATTCCTTTGGGGTTATGGCAGAGAGTATGCCAATAAACAACCATGAAAATCCGTTCTATCACCTATTTCCTTAACCCAAAATATCCACTTGATGAAACCGTCTTGCAAAAGGCTGGTGAATTTCTTGCGAATGCCAAGTCTGTATACGAAGCGGCTGGTTATGAAGTGCAGACGGTACGAGTAGCGACGATCCCATTTCCAAAATTGCTTGGCAGCAGCCGTATTGACGAATTACCCAACTATGCAAATCAGTTTGCGAAGTCTATGAAAGATGCGGGAATTTTTTATGCAGCCCTGGGACCAGCATTACCGGAATTTCCACACAGCTATCAGATCATTCCAGAAGCAATTGCCGCGAGCGAGGATATTTTCTTCAGCGGCGTGATGGCAAATGAAAACACCATTCACATGGCACAAGTCAAAGCCTGCGCAGAGATCATCGTTAAATGCGCTCCGCTCGACCCGAATGGATTTGCAAACTTGAAATTTGCCGCGCTGGCGAATGTCCGTGCCGGGGCGCCGTTCTTCCCAGCTGCCTATCATGATGACGACAAGCCAGCGTTTGCAATTGCGGTGGAGTCTGCTGATGTGGCGGTAAATGCTTTTGCGGGGGGAGCAACTTTGGACAAAGGACGAAGCGCTCTTATCGCCGAGATCACAAAACACGGTCAAGCCATCGCTCAAATAGCGAATACCGACTTATCAAATACCCGTTTCAACGGCATTGATTTTTCGCTTGCGCCCTTTCCCGATGATGCGCATTCACTTGGCGGCGCAGTTGAAAAAATGGGTGTGCAAAAAATTGGGCTGCATGGTTCTCTTGCATCCGCCGCGATTTTGACCGAAGCCATTGAGCGCGCAGATTTTCCGCACATCGGTTTCAATGGTTTCATGCAACCGGTGCTCGAAGATACCATCCTTGCAAAACGAGCCGCTGAAGGCACGCTCACCATCAAAGATGCTTTGCTTTATTCTGCCGTTTGCGGCACGGGGTTGGATACGATCCCTCTGCCCGGAGATACCACTGCGGATCAAATTTCCCCGCTTCTGCTTGACCTGTGCGCCCTGGCATTGCGATTGGATAAACCGCTCACCGCGCGGCTGATGCCTGTTCCCGGCAAACGGGCAGGAGACCCCACTGAATTTGATTTTGCCTTCTTTGCCAACAGCAAAGTGATGAGATTGGATTCCGAGCGGCTGAACCTGCCATTGAACGACAGTGCGAGTTTCTCCCTGCACAAAAAACCTTCCAGACCGTAACCCTGGAAGGTTTTTATAAATCAAAGCTCATTCAGGTTTCAGATAAAATGCCTGATACTTTCCCAATGAAACATATCCCAACTTTTCAGCCAGTCTGCAAGACTCGAGGTTGGCCGCATCCCAGTGGGCGTCCATATTATTTTCCAGACACCATCTGACCAAATTTGCAGAAAGAGCGGTTGCAATACCCTGCTGCCGGTGATCATCCAAAACAAAGAGACTGATTTCAATTCCCTGATTGCAAACCAGCGAAGAATATGCAGCTCCAATAACCTCGCCATTTTTCTCGGCATAATACCCAATACCGCGCTCCATGAAATCGGAAGGGGAGTCGAAATCCGAGATGTCAATAAAGTGGTCTTGCCCTTGTACCCTTTCCAGCAAGGCAATGTCCATTTGTTTAATATCATGGACGGATTTCCGACAAAACTGCTGAACGTTTTCAAGAGACAGTCTCTCTGACGAAAATCTGTATCGCTCAAAGGCAACGAGGCGCTCACCGTACAACTTCCTGCACTCTTCGACCCAACCAGGGGAAGATGACATAAACAGGTTATAAGGCTTGATATCCTTAAGCATGACCTGCCCGCCTTCGCCAAAGGCATCTCCGGCAAGATAAAAGAAGGGTCCGACCAATATTTTGAAAGCGGAAGGGGTTTCCGCATTGTCCACAAAGGCTTTTCCCATGTAAGCCTCAAGAACACACTCAATGGATATATCGACGCGCGGCGCATTCCTGAATGCTTTTGCCAGGTTAATGCGATTTACTTTTGTAAGCGGGTACTCTACGATCATGATTCTCTCCAATATTCTCCGCCGCCGCCTTCGCGTTTCATCAAACCGAATCCAACCAGTTCACGCCGCAAAGATGCAGTATCTTCGTGATAACGGCTCAATATCTCGTTAACTTTTTTCTCGCTATATCGTTTATTGACTTCAAAAGCTTTCACCACATAACGTAAAATGGCTTCCAGTTTTTTACGCTGGGCAGGGATGGTTTTCAGGCTGCCATCCTTGCGGGTGTAATCTTTGATCACCTTGTTATCATAGGCGTCAGCATCCACACCCACAACAGAAGCGGCAAGATTCTCCTGCGAAAAAATATTGCGGGATTTCGCCTCAAGCACTTTTTCATCCAGTTGATAGACGTTGTAATAACTCTCCGCTTTGGCGCTGACCAAACCGATTTGTGAAAGCTTCGAAAGATGATGCGAAACTGTGGATGGTTTGAGATTCAACAACGCAGCCAGTTCCTCCACGCTGTAAGGCTGACGGGCGAGCAGGCCGATAATCTTCAGACGGTTCGCATCTGAGAGAGCCTTGAAGAAAACAACAAGCTCTTCGCTCATTTATTACCTTCTTTTACTCTCCAATAACGCGAGCCATTGCTTTCCCGGGCCAACATACCAGCATCCACAAGGTCACGACGCAGACCGGCCGTATCTTCGTTGAAGCGCCGCAGGATGGTGTTGACTTCCTTCTCGGTATAGTTTTTATTGAATTCAAAGAATTCGATAAGGTAATTTAAGATCACCTGCAACTTTGGCGAAGAGGGGATTTGTTTTATGCTGCCATCAGCGTTGAGGTGGGCTTTCAATATTTTTTGGGATTTTTCATCCAACCCCTCCGCAGGGACGTACATTGGGCGCGCCTCGGCTAATTTCTCTTTGGCAAGCACGGCAAGCTTGTCGTTGTTCAAGGTAAAAACACCATCCGTTTGGGTGACAACCCCAATAAACTCAAGAAATCCCAGGTGAGTCAGGGAGTCCTTTGGGGAGAGTTTCAACTGCTCGGCAACCTCCACTCGCGTGGCGGATTTCTGCGAGAGCAAGCCAATAATCCGCAGGCGATTCGGGTCGGACATGGCTTTTACAAAATCAAGCATTTCGTTCATTTTTCACTTCCGTAAATCTAATTCGATGGTTGTCTAATTAGATTTTAGAACCAAACCAGCTTTTTGTCAAGCGGAGGGATATGCCCGGGTAGTGGGAACAGGCGCGGGCGGGAAAAGAGGCGAAGCGTCCAAATGACAACGGTGTTGTATAAGTTATAATTCCAAAAGGTCAATTCAAACCAATTTAATTTTTGGAGGTGTCAGTGGATCTCACGAAGCACGCTTTCTTTGAGGGAAAAATCGTCCCCCTGGACGAGGCAAAGATCAGCATCGCCACACATGGTTTTTTATATGGAACCGCCGTCTTCGGTGGAATGCGGGCCTACTGGAACGAAGAGAAGAAACGTCTCTTCGTTTTTCGTCCCTACGATCATTTTCACCGTTTACTGAACTCGGGCAAAATGATGGCAATGAACATTCAATACGACGAGGAAAGTTTGACCCAGCTCACGCTGGATGTCTTGCGGATGGATCACTGGCAGCAGGATGTGTACCTGCGCCCCACTATTTACAAATCGGATCTGGGCATCGGCGTGCGCCTGCATGAATTGAAGGATGAATTCTGCATGTTCGTGATGGCGTTCGAGAAATATGTCAAGAACGATACGAACGCGCATGTGACCTTCTCCTCGTGGCGGCGCATCGACGATAACTCGATCCCAGCGCGCGGAAAGGTGGCGGGAGCTTATGCAAACTCGGCACTAATCAAAACGGATGCGAACCGCGCCGGTTTCGATGAAGCGATTGTGCTGGACCAGAACGGTCACGTCTCCGAAGGTTCGGCCATGAATATCTTCATGGTGCGCGACGGGACGCTCGTGACTCCGCCGGTAACGGATAACATTCTCGAAGGCATCACTCGCCGCTCGATCATCGAACTCGCGCGGAACGATCTTGGGATTCCCGTAGTGGAACGTTCCATCGACCGCACAGAAGTGTTTATTGCGGAGGAAATGTTCATGACCGGCACCGCCGCACAGGTGGTGGCTGTGACGAAGATCGATCATCGGCCGGTCGGCATGGGAGCCATGGGACCGGTCACTACAAAGTTGAGAAATCTTTTCGACGACGTGGTGCGCGCAAAGAATCCCAAATATCAAAACTGGAAC
>JACZJC010000053.1 GCA_014860745.1 Anaerolineales bacterium | reverse complement strand
AAACCGATCTATGGGATCGGCGAGAAATCCGGCATCAAACCCCTGCGTATGATTCCAAGACTTGCGCGGCTGATGTCCCGTTTCTTTATGTACCGCATGGTTCAAAAATATATCATCCGCGATTTCCACCCGTTGATCTTCGAGGCTGGCTTGTTATTATAAGTTACAGGGTTTTCTCGGCCATCTTCTCTCCTGTTCCTCCAGGCTGGTCGCTGACCGTCACCATGATTCGTACAGTGGTGCCTTGTGGAACAGTGCTGGCGGCCGTGTATACCCAGGGTCCACTCTTAAGTGGGGTCTCTTCCGCCTCGCCGCTTTCGATATCCGCCCCGTTGGTGTCGCCCACTATCACAGACAGGCGTGTCACCTTGAAATCATCGTGGGAGCGTATCACAATCAGGCCCCCGCCGCGCCGCTGTATTCAGATAGGTCCACCTCATCGATCACCGGCGCATTGAAGCCTGTCCTGACAGTTCGTATTTCGCTTACTGTGTCGAAGGGAAGTCTGCCACCGTGAGGGAAAAGAGCGGCTTCCCCAGCGATTTGGCAGCCTGTTCATAACTTGCCTTCTTGGCAGGGTCGGCCATTACCAGATGCCCATATAACACTGCCTGGCGATTAATAATTGTAGATCATTCATAAATTGGGTAAAAGGGTTGCAGTATAATCTATAGTAATAGTATAGTCTATTAAGCGAGTGTGCTTTTGCGCTATTTTTGTGTAATTTTGAAACCGAACGAAGTGAAAAAAAACTTTATATTCACCAGGAGTTTGACAAATTAATGCCGACCGTTAGCGTTATCATTCCCTCCTACAATCACGAAAGATATATTGGGGAATGTATTCAAAGTGTCTTAAATCAAACCTATCAGGATTTTGAAATTATCATTACTGATGACGGGTCTCAAGACAAGACGGTTGAATCTATTCGTCAATTTAATGACCCAAGAATTAAGCTATTGATTCACGATAAAAATAAAGGCACTTCTGTTGCCTCGAACACTTGTATAAACAATTCTTCCAGCAAATTTATAGCCCTTTTGGGTTCTGATGATGCATGGATGCCTGAAAAATTGGAAAAACAAGTGGAATTTTTGGAACAAAACTTGAATGTAGGTGCGGTTTTTACAAGGGAAATTACCGTTAACAAGAATAGTAATCGGGTATATCAAACCATTTATTCAAAGGTTTTCGATCATGCCCTTCAAAATCACTCGAAGGTGGAATGGGCAAGGTTTTTTTTCTTCCATGGAAACTGCCTGTGCGCTCCTAGTACAATGATAAGAAGAAATGTATTTGATGAGATTGGATTATTTGATGAAAGATTAGCAGGACTCCAGGATTTTGATATGTGGATCAAAATCTGTCTTAGACATGATATCCATCTCATGGAAGACCGATTAACCCTATACAGGGTGCGTGATGACTATTCAAATTTAAGCGCCGATACTTCAGAAAATATTTTGAGAAACATATTTGAATATAAACAAATATTAAACAATTATCTACAAATTACAGATGTTGAATTCTTCAAGAAGGTCTTTCCCGAATCTAGAAAATATGGGGAATTGGAACCGATGATGATCCCATATTTTCTTGGAAGAATTGCGTTGGATACAACCCGTAATTTTCAGCGACAGTGGGGTATCGAAACAATTTATAATTTTCTCGGGAATGGCGAATTGGCAAATTTGCTGGAAAAGAATTGCGGTTTCTCTTATGTTGATTATTATAAATTGATAAAAGAAACTATTGGGGAGGACGATTACTTAAAAGCGCAACTAGCTGAGACTCAAGCCCAACTGACTAATGCGCAGGCGTTCTCGGCGCAGTTAACAACAGTATTAAATAGCAAGACTTGGAAGGTTATGTCTTTCTTCCGCCGAATTCGAGTAAAACTTTTGCCTCCTGAAAGTTATCGTGAAAAAATGATGCACCTGGCAGATCAGGCGTTTAAGGTAGTGCGTGATGAAGGGCCTGGTGCTATGTTGAAGAGGATACGAGACCGCATTTTGCGCCTAGCCGAAGCAAGATTGCTTTATGATAGGTGGATTGCCAATAACGAACCCGACCAAAAAGAGCTGACTGAACAACGGGAAGCCAGCAGGCAATTCCAATACCGTCCATTGGTTAGTATAATTACACCGGTTAATAAAACCCCAATAAAGATACTGAGTGCAGCAATTCAATCGGTTATCGGACAAACTTATGATAATTGGGAATTGTGTATAGCCAACGGCAGCCCTGAGATTGCGGCCCTTCGAAAGGCTTTGGATAGTTACGCCAGGAAAGATTCAAGAATTAAAATTATGCATCTGGCAGATAATTTGGGCATTGCTGGCAATACAAACGCTGCAATAGGTCTTGCCACGGGAGATTTCATTGGTTTCCTGGATCACGACGATCTGCTCGCGCCATTTGCCCTGTTTGAGGTGGTTATGGCCCTTAAACAAGAGCCAAATGCAGATTTGCTTTATTCTGATGAAGATAAAATAACAATGAATGGCAAAAAAAGATTTGATCCTCATTTTAAAACCGCGTATAACAGGGACCTTTTAAGAAGTATTAATTATATTACCCATCTCATGGTTGTTCGGAAAACACTGGGAGATAAGATTGACTGGCTAAAAAGTGGCTATGAGGGCGCCCAGGATTATGATCTTACCCTTCGCGCAGTTGAACAGGCAAAAAACATAGTGCATATTCCCAAAGTCCTTTACCATTGGAGATATTGGCCATCTTCAACAACCAATACACCCAATACTTCTCCTATTGCTAAAGAAAATGCTAACGAATCGGGAAAAAAAGCTCTCAAGGAGCATTTGGAAAGATGTGGGCTTAATGGTGAGGTAGAAGATGGTCCTGCTTCCACAATGTATCAGGTTAAGTATTGCATTACAGATTCCCCCTTGGTTTCTATTATTATATTGAATCGGGATCGTTCGGAGTATCTACATAAATGTATTGTTTCGATTCGGAATAAATCCACTTATGAAAATTACGAAATTATCGTTGTTGAAAACGCCAGCCGGGAGCAGCAAACGTTTCGCTTATATGCCGAGTTGAAAAAAGACCCGGTCATAAAAATTATTGAATACAATAAACCCTTTAATTACTCGCGCGCCAATAACTTTGCTGTTGACCATGCGCATGGTGATGTGATCTTGTTTTTAAATAATGACACCGAAGTAATTTCTTCCAACTGGTTGGAGCGAATGCTCGAGCATACCCTTCGAAGAGAGGTGGGGGCGGTTGGCTCAAAGCTGTATTATCCTGATAATAGCATCCAACATGCAGGTGTTATACTAGGGATTGCAGGGTTCGCGGGTTACCCTCATAAACATTCTCCCGGCAATGTTGCAGGATATATTAACCGCTTGAGATTGATACAGAATTACACTGCTGTCACAGGCGCTTGCTTGATGATGCGGAAGGCGGTTTTTTACGAAATTGGGGGCTTTGATGAACAGGTTGATTTAGCCTTAAGTGATATTGATCTCTGCCTAAAGGCTCAGTCACACGAATACTTGATCGTTTGGACGCCTTACGCAGAACTATATCATCACGAATCCAAGACCAGAGGAAATGAAAACTCGCTCGAAAAGAAGGCGCGACTTAGAAAGGAAATGGATTATTTCAAACAGAAATGGGCAAAGTTCCTGCTGCAGGGTGATCCATATTACAATCCTAACCTTTCACTTGATTATGAAGATTTTCGGCTGAAAGAATGACTAACTTCTCTGAAGTGGTTTAGAATTCTGATTTTCGCTTATTATATCGATTTTGTTATTAATATGGTTCGGCATTTGCTCAAATATGCGGAAATTCAGATACCACTTGTTGATGTGCACACTAAATCATTTGAAAAGGTAGGAAGTATGCACAGGCTGGCTTTTTTATTTAAACGTGAATATTGGTTTCCAATGTTGCTATTAGGGGTCTTTACGGTATTAGTTTCTTTGCAAATCCATGGCTCGTCTTTAGGTATGTACTGGTGGTATTTTCAAGGCCCTGATCAGCCCGATCCAAGTCTGTTGTATGGCACGTTACGGCCTATTCGCTCAGATGAATATAGGGTGTCCACCCCATGGATCATTGCGCAGTCACAGGTAAATTTTGCGGAGAAAAATCGTTTGTTGGGCGATGGGCAAAGCCTAGTGCTGACCGATTCTCCCATCTATAATTGGGAAGCAATATTTGAACCCCAAAATTGGTCGTTTTTTTTCCTGCCTGTAAAGTACGCTTTTGCCTTTCGCTGGTGGTTTCGTGCCTTATTATTGGTACTTGCGGCATATATACTGTTTTTGGAGATGAGCAATGGAAAATGGTATTTGGCTGCGATGGCGGCTCTGTCAATATTGTTAATGCCTGTGGTTCAATGGTGGTATTCAACCACTTTTGTGGAAATAGCTGCGTATTTCTTCTTATTATTATATTGTTTCATGAGGATGGTGAATTATCAATCAGCTTGGCGTTTACTGTTTTGGGCACTTGCATTATCTTATTTTAGTTTGTGTTTTGCTTCCTTGTTATATGTACCATCATTAATACCGGCTGTAATTTGCCTGGTATTAATGATGTTGGGAATTCTAATAAACCATTTGAGGAAGGAAATAGGTGCATCGGTGCCTTTTTTTGGTCAGATGCAAAATATTAGGCGGGAATTAGTATCTTCCCGGATAAAAGTGCTTTTCCTGGCGTTTGCTCTGGTATTAATTGTTGATGCTCTTACTCTCGCAATATTTGTGATTGATAACCACGCCCTAATAAATAATGTTACCCATTCGGCCTACCCGGGGAATAGTCGAACAGTAGGAGGTAACCTAAATCCCTTGCTATTACTAGGAGGTTTTTTCGATATAGCACTATTGAATAATGAAGCCCCAATCCCTCTCGGCCCAAATCAGTCTGAAGCATCCTCCTTTTTTGCCCTATCTATTTTCCTGTTACCTGTATTATCCTTTACTACAATAAAAAGTTATTTGAAAAAGGAGCCACTAGATTATTTTCTAATCTTCTTACTGTTTAGTTATATTTTACTGTTGGTTTGGAGTTTCATTGACCTTCCAGATTTACTGCGCAAATTTCTGTTATTGAATTATTCTTCAACTTCTCGAGCGATAATCGTATTTGGGCTTCTTAACCATATACTGATTTTTTACTATCTGACACAAGTGAGAATTAAGCAGTCTTTCGGCTTTGTGACTTTTACCTTAATTTACTCTATTGCGATATTTTGCTCGTATTACTTTTGGATCACCTCTCTTAAGTCCGTGGTTCCTAATTTTCTGTCAAACTGGGGCATTGGTATTTGGGTCCCCCTTGCTATTTTAGTTATGCTGATTTCATTGTTACTGCAAAAAAAGTTGGTGTTCTGGGTAATTTTTATTGTATTCTCATGGGTTTCCACCTTTTCAGTTAATCCGTTATATCGTGGATTGCGTATTATCCTAAGTAGCGAATTATCTGAAGCAATCCGTAATATTAATGATGCGGATCAGGGCCGGTCTTTATGGATTACTTATGACAATCAGATACTGGCAAACTATTTGGCTGCTAATGGTGCACATGTATTAAATAGCACCCAATACTCCCCGCAAAATGAACTTTGGGGAAAATTTGACCCTTCAGGAAAGTACATGCAAGTTTATAATCGTTATGCCCATATCGTCGTGACCGCTTCGCCTGATATTGAAAAGATCGATTTTTTACTTGTTGAGGGTGATGTATTTAATATGGTGGTAAACCCCTGCAATCCTAAATTGCAGGAACTTGGTGTTACTTATTATGTATTTACAAGTCGGGTAGAATATTCTTGTTTGCAGCGTATTCGTACGGCAAAATTCAAGAACATGGCATTCTATATTTTTCGGAGGATACCATCTCACTAGTTGTTTGTTTCTTCCGCCTTAATTTTGGCGTGATAAGTACGGCTCTAAAAAAATTCCCGGCATCTATTATTTTCGAAACATGTTTGGAAACAATTGTCGGCAGGTTTGTTTGTATCCATTAATAATGATTAAGATAGAGGTGACCAAATTAATAAAATGACTTTATCGGGTCCTTTTCCTGCAATTGGAGTAATTATTCCTGCCTTCCGGGCTGAAAAACACATTCTAAAGGTTTTGGCTGGAATTCCCCATTTTGTGACATTTATCATTGTGGTGGATGATTGCAGCCCCGATCACACAGCTGAACTGGTGCGATCCTGTCTGGATTCGCGTATTTTCCTGATTTTGCATGAAAAAAATCAGGGGGTGGGCGGTGCAATGATAACGGGTTACGCTAAAGCTGTTGAATTAGGCGCAAAGATTATCGTCAAAATGGATAGCGACGACCAGATGGATCCGGCATACTTGGTCCCGCTCATTGTGCCTATTTTAATGAATCAAGCCGATTATACAAAAGGCAACCGATTTTTGCATATTGATGAATTGAAATCCATGCCTCTTATTCGCCGTATTGGGAACGCTGCTCTCTCCTTCCTGACAAAAGCTGCCTCCGGCTACTGGAACATCTTTGATCCGACCAATGGTTATACTGCTATCCATGCCTCTATTATTCCCTTGCTGGATACCGACAGGGTGCACCCGCGTTTTTTCTTTGAAAGCAGTATGCTGATGGAACTGGGCATGATCCGTGCTGTGGTGCAAGATGTGCATATCCCCGCGAAATACCAGAATGAAGTCAGTTCGCTCTCAGAGTGGAAGGCTTTGCTCGAATTCCCGCCGCGTTTATTGATCGGTTTTCTGCACAGATTATTTATACAGTATTTTGTCCGCGATTTTGGCGTTTTTTCATTGTTGCTGATTTTGGGATTGGGCTTTAGCGCATTTGGATTATTCTTTGGGCTTTATCACTGGTATCATTCCTCCATTACGCGCACGATTGCTTCCACTGGAACAGTGATGATTGCCGTTTTACCTCTCATTTTGGGGTGGCAGTTATTAATTCAGTGTATAACTGTGGATATGCAAAATGTTTCACAGGAGCCTTTACATACTGGTGTTGATGTTCTCGAAAAACTGTATCGAGAATTTGATGAATAACCTTTGGACGATGGAGTTCGAAAAGAATATGCATAAAATAATTTTACAGGCGTTACCAGTGGTGATTTTTTCCTATACGGCTCAGGTGTTCCTGAAAAGAGGCGCTGCTTCTTTAAGATGGGAAATTGAAAGAAAATTGTCGCTTATCCCTTCAATGCACTTGGCTTGATCATTTTCAATTGGCAGATCATGCTTGGTTTTGTTCTCACTGGAGTTGGCGCAATGATTTACTTTTTTGTCGTATCAAAAAACGATTTTGGCGTGGTTTTTCCAATTCTAGGAGTGCTGGGTTTCCTTGTTTTTCCCCTTGTTAATCTGTTGGTATTGAACGAGCCTGTGACTCCAGGCCGTATTGTTGGAACAATCATCATTGCTTTGGGTATACTGATTGTCGCGTGCGGATAATTGGATGTGTCGATATAACAGAACAGCAGTGAAAATTTACTGGTAAGTTGCAGATTTGATACGACCTGGTTGTTGTCGGATTCTTCTTATCGAAAAAAGAAATGGTTTGTGAAATCTGAAGGATAATTGAAATGATTAATGTAACAAAAACATATCTGCCTCCCTTGGAAGAATATGTTAAGTATCTTGAAAAACTGTGGGCTTCAGGTACAGTAACAAACAATGGTGTGCTGGTACAAGAACTGGAAGCCAAACTGGCGGAATATTTAGATGTTCCCTTCATTCAATATATTTCGAATGGTACTATGGCAATTCAGATTGCTTTGCGAGCTCTAGACATCCATGGCGAGGTGATTACCACCCCCTTTTCCTATGTTGCCACTACTAATGCAATTCTGTGGGAATATTGCGAACCAATTTTTGTAGATATTGACCCCAAAACATTTTGTATTAATCCCGCTAAAATTGAAGCATCCATTACGGAGCGAACACGGGCAATTTTAGCCGTACATGTATACGGATATCCTTGTGACGTGAAAGCAATTGATGGGATTGCCAAAAAATATAATTTAAAGGTGATCTACGATGCCGCTCATGCTTTTGGATGCAAATTGAATGGTTCCTCCCTGTTAAATTATGGCGACCTTTCCACGCTTAGTTTTCATGCTACGAAATTATTTCATACTGTGGAAGGCGGGGCGATTGTAGCGCATACTCCGCAAATGGCGGATACCCTTATAAAAATTAAAAGCTTTGGTCATTTAGGTGACGAATATTACACCTTGGGTTTAAATGGAAAGAACTCGGAACTCCATGCTGCCATGGGGTTGTGTGTGCTGCCCAATGTAGCCGGCATTGCACAAAGACGCCGCGCAATCTGTGAAGTGTATGATAATGAGTTAAGAGGCTTGGGAATCGTTTTCTTCAAAATCTCGCAAGACTATGAATATAACTATGCCTATTACCCCGTGGTGTTCCAAAATGAGACTCAACTTCTATCCGTAAAGCAAACGCTTAATTCAAACCAGATCAACCCGAGAAGATATTTTTATCCATCATTAAATACACTTCCTTTTCTTCGGACCAGGCAGCTATGCCCGATTTCAGAGGACGTCAGTTCCCGTGTGCTTTGCCTGCCGCTTTATGAAAGCTTGGAGAAACAGGATGTTTTGCGAATCTCTGCTTTGATAAAGAAGGTTTTACGGATGAGTTAGGCTAAATTGAGGCAGATTGACTTGAAAGAGATTTGTTGTGAAAATAGCGATTATGCAGCCGTATTTCTTTCCTTATATTGGGTATTTTCAACTCATCAATGCAGTTGATGAGTTCGTGGTTTATGATAATATCAAATATACAAAAAAAGGATGGATTAACAGGAACAGGATCTTGGTCAACGGAAAAGTTTCCTATATTTCCCTTCCGCTAAAAAAAGATTCGGATCATTTGGATGTAAGAGACCGATACCTGGCTGATATTTGGTCGTTAGAAAGAGACAAAATGCTGAACAGGATAATTGATTCCTATAGAAAAGCGCCGCATTTTGATTCCGTTTACCCTATAATTAAAAAAAGCATTTTATTTGAGGAGCATAATTTGTTTGGTTTTATCCTAAATTCCTTGAATCTAGTCAGGGAATATTTGGGAATTCAAACGCCTTTTTTGGTATCATCGACAATTCCAGTTGACCATGGATTAAAAGCAGAAAAAAAAGTCGTGGCAATATGCAAAGCCAGAAAAGCGGACATGTATTTGAATCCCATTGGCGGGGTTCAACTTTATTCAAAGGCTGATTTCAGGAACGAAAATATAGATTTATGTTTTCTAAAAACAACCGATTTTATTTATAAACAGTCAAACAATGAATTTATTTCCTTACTGTCAATAATAGATGTGATGATGTTTAATTCAAAAGAGGAAATAATGAAATATTTAACCTCTTTTTATACGATAGTATGAGAGGCTATAATCATGGATATGGATGATAAGGTTACAAGTAATAAAGAAACGGATCAGTATGTCCATGGAATGGACTGGTTGTCCGGAGAGTTGGAAGAGTTCGAGCTGACCAACTACAGGAAGTATCAATATGATCTTATTGCAAGATATTTAGGTAAGAATATTTTGGAAGTTGGCAGTGGAGACAGGTCTTTTACCAATCAAATCGTAAAACACTCTGTGCAACTTGATAGAATAATTTCCATAGAGCCGTCTATCACGTTGTTTGAAATACATGAATATAAATACAAATTTCCAGACCATATTTCATTTCATATGGTGGATTTATTTAATATGACCAAGGATACATTTGGGCTGTTTGATACTGCTGTTTTCGTCCATGTATTAGAGCATATCGAAAAAGATAGGGAGGCGTTGAATAAAGTTCATGAAGTTCTGCTGCCAAACGGGAAAGTCTTGATTGAAGTGCCAGCTCTACCCTCCTTATTTTCTGTTCACGATGAGATGTTGGGGCATTACAGGAGATATAATAAAAAGATTCTTAAGGATATCGTGGATCCAGATAAATATGCAATCACGGATATTTGGTATCAGGATATATTAGGTGTTCTCGGTTCGCTATATTTTTTCAAAATAAAAAAAACAAAATTAGCCAGTACAAATGGTGCCCAGCTTGTAAAGAATCAGGGGAATATTTATGACAAATATGTGATTCCATTTGAAAGTTTCATTGAGAAATTCGTGCGATTTCCGCTTGGATTAAGTCTTACCGCTGTTTTGCAAAAAATATAATTTTTACGGATATGGAAAAATGTTTATTTGGAAAAAACTAGGCAGAGTTTTTAACCCTCAGGAGGTAGAGGGTAGAAGCTGGTTAAAGGAATTTGCCCAGGCTCCTTCTGTTTTAATTTTCGATAATTTTATTAGGGTTTATTTTTCCTGCCGACCCCGGCCCGATAGAAACGGACAATATGTCAGTTACACCGGATTTGTAGACCTGAATCGAAATAATTTATTTGACATCGTTAATATATCCCAAAAACCGGTTTTGGAACTGGGGGAATCGGGAACATTTGATGAATTTGGAACCTATCCCACTTCGGTAATCAGAAATGGAGAAATGATAATGGCTTATTATGGCGGCTGGACAAGATGTGAATCTGTTCCGTTTAATGTCGCAATTGGCCTTGCGGTAAGCCGTGATAAAGGCGTAACATTTAACAAACTTGGCGCTGGCCCGATTTTATCTTATAGCATTAATGAACCATTTATTATCAGCGGTCCGAAAATTAGAAACTACCATGACCGCTGGTATCTGTGGTATATCGCAGGGCAGAGATGGATTGAAGCAGACGGTAAACCGGAACCTGTGTATAAAATCCGCATGGCTGTTTCCAGTGATGGGATTAATTGGGTTAAGCAGGATAATAACCTCATTGAGAGCAAGGTTGAGGAAAATGAAGCGCAGGCAAGTCCCGATGTCTTCTTTTATGCGGGCAAATATCACATGTTTTTTTGCTACCGCTATAGCACAGGTTTTAGGGGTAGGCAAAAAGGATATCGGATTGGATACGCGTCATCTGATGATTTAATTCACTGGGTTCGTGATGATGCAAAAGTGGGCATTGATGTTTCAGAAGAGGGCTGGGATTCAGAAATGATCAGTTACCCCCATGTCTTTGAACTCGATGGCAATATTTATATGTTTTATCTAGGAAACCAGGTTGGTAGGTTTGGTTTTGGTCTAGCACAGTTGGAGCATGATTAATCTTTATAAGTGGCTATTCTTATGAAATGGAAAAAGTTCGGAAAAATTTTCGATCCAACAAAATATAAACTAGCAAATAATTGTTTGGAATTTGCCCAATCGCCTCAGACTCTGGTCTTTGATGATTTTGTTAGAATTTATTTTTCGACCAGGGAAAAGGATGAAACAGGGAAATATCTGAGTCATATTTCATTTGTTGAAATGGACAAATCCCTAAAAAATGTGATCGGCGTCTCCAAGCATACTGTCATTAAACTGGGCAGCTTAGGTTGTTATGATGAGCATGGAATTTTCCCGCTAAATATCATGCGGGATGAAGGAAGGGTGTTTGGATATATTGGCGGCTGGAGCAGGCGCGTTTCAGTGTCTGTTGAAACATCCATAGGGTTGGCAGTCAGCGATGATGACGGTATAACGTTTAAAAGAGTGGGAGCCGGTCCCGTACTAACTTCTTCAATCGCTGAGCCATTTTTAGTTGGCGATCCCTTTGTTCTTAATATTAATGGTATTTATCACATGTGGTATATATATGGTGTCAGGTGGATATATAATCCAGAAGAAGATGTCAAAGAACGCGTATATAAAATCGGACATGCCGCCTCCCGGGACAGAATAAACTGGATAAAAGAAGGCAGGCAGTTAGTCGCTGACAAATTGAATTCAGATGAATGTCAAGCATTGCCAACAGTGATAGAATTTGGTGGAAGGTATCACATGTATTTTTGTTACAGACAGGCAGTTGGTTTCAGGCAGGATAAGAACAGGGCTTATCGAATTGGATATGCTTATTCAGAAAATTTAAAAGATTGGATCAGAGACGACGTCAACGTCGGAATTGATGTTACAACAGGGGGATGGGATTCAAATATGATGTGTTACCCTCATGTTTTTCGTTGCGAAGATAAATTATATATGTTATATAATGGGAATGAATTTGGACGTTTTGGTTTCGGTCTTGCGGTTCTGGAATGATAGTGCCTGCTTTATATGATATGGAAATCATCTACAAAATAAAAACAGTAAACGCACAGGAGATTTTAGCGCACTTAAAGGAGTGTAGTGATGATTTTTATCCGCCTCTTATTGAAAGAGTTAACCTAGAAGAGTATTCCCGAAAGTTATTAGAAAAATCTATAACATTTGAAGCGTGGAACCAGAATTTTCTTGTAGGGCTGCTGGCGGCTTATTTTAATCAGAATACGGATCGTTCCGTGTTTATTACGAACGTAAGTGTTCTGAAAAAATTTATGGGCATGGGCATTGCGTCAGAATTGCTGGGGCAATGTATCAAATATGCTGCTGGTAAAAAAATCAGGGAAATAGACCTAGAGGTAAACAAGGAAAGTGCTTACGCGATTAATCTTTATGGAAAATTTGATTTCGTTATTGAAGGCGTTAGTGAAAGGCTCGTAAAGATGAAGTTGAAATTAATTAATTGAATTTCTGACGGCCGGAAACAGAAGCCCACAACACGAAAAAAACAGGAAGATAATATGAATTCCCAAAGAGACTATAACAAGGAACATGATGACACATCCGAGCATCGATATGCCTATGGGTTCGATTTTGACGTAATGCATCCTTTTATGCTTAAATCATTTATCCCCTTTTTTAAAGAGGGGAATTTGCTGGAATTAGGAAGTTTTAAAGGAGATTTCACAAAACGTATTCTTCCATTCTTCAGAGATATTACTTGCGTGGAAGCATCTAATAATGCTATCGAAATTGCAAAACTGGAATTGGGGGGGACGGTGAAATATGTCAACGCGTTATTTGAAACGGTAACCCTGCCGGTTAAATACGATAACATCATTCTGACTCATGTTTTGGAACATTTGGATGATCCAGTTGGTGTGATGAAAAGAGTCAATGATGAATGGTTGTCAGACCAGGGTAGATTTTTTCTCGTCTGTCCGAATGCCAATGCGCCCTCAAGGCAAATTGCCGTAAAAATGGGATTAATTAGCCATAACTCGGCGATTACCCCCGCGGAAAAAGAGCATGGACATCGAATAACGTATACGCTGGATACCCTGGAGAGAGATGCAAAAGCCGCAGGTCTGAATGTAATGCATCGTTCGGGCATTTTCTTTAAAGCACTGGCAAATTTTCAATGGGATAGACTTTTGAATACCGATATTATCTCTCCTGAATATTTGGAGGGCTGTTACCAATTGGGACAGCAATATCCTGATCTGTGCTCAAGTATCTTCCTGATGTGCGAAAAAGGAAAAAAAGGTTCTTAATAACCTTTGCTACGTATATGGGCCATATTTCAATTTGTTTCGCAGTTTATCAAAACCAGGGTTCTCTCACTCCTTTGTATGAGCGAATGGTTTATGAATTAAAGACTCACTTTCCGCATCATACTTATGAACTCTTGTTTGTAAATGACGGTTCAAAGGATGATTCTCACGCGGAGTTGTTGGCGCTTCGAAAAAGGGATGATAACGTAAAAATAATTTCTTTCTCAAGAAACTTCGGGCAAATGGCAGCCATCCTTGCCGGGTGGGACAATGCCTCTGGCGACTGTGTAATCAATATGGCGGCTGACCTGCAAGACCCGCCTGAACAATGCACGCTGATGATCAGGGAATGGGAACAGGGAAACGATATAGTAATAAGTTACAGAATTTCGCATGGCACATCTCCATCAAAAAAGCTAACGTCAAAAATATTTTATAAATTGATGTTACCAGATGCTCCCCCCGGAGGTTTTGATTTTGCATTACTTGATAGGAAGCCTATGGATGCAATCAAGTCCTTAAAAGAACGGCATCGTTTTTATCAATACGATATCTTGTGGGTAGGATTTAAAGTGAAGTATATTCCATACCATAAATTGGAGAGACAAATTGGAAAATCGCAATACGATTTTCTTAAACGCCTCAGAAATTTTTATTCGGGGTTTTTAAATGTCAGCTATTTTCCTTTACGCCTAATGACCATTATAGGCGGCATTGTGGCTCTCAGTGGGTTCGCGTACGCCATAACAATTATACAAGTTTACTTTATGCACAAAACGCCTTTTCAGGGATGGGCGCCAATTATGATATTAATTTTAGTAATAGGCGGATTAATAATGTTAATGCTTGGCATGTTGGGTGAATATGTTTGGCGAATTTTGGATGAGGTGAAAGGTAGACCAAATTATATTATTAAGGAAAAAATACTATAAATGAAGAACTGAGACATACATTATATTGAAATACTTTAAAATAGCTTCGCCTTTTTCGATAATGATTTTGAATCGTGGAGATAGCTTTACTTGATTGTTTCCAGTTATCTGTCCCAATGTTTATTGACCACCTAAAACATATCGTATTGATGCAGCAATATGGCTTCACATAATTATTATTATACTGCGCGATTTTGTGGCGGCTATTTGTATTCACTCAATGTGTCACTTTCGTTGTTGAAAAAGATCGTGTCAATTTCTGAAAGGCAAATATTGGATCATGAGAGACTTTAGTATATCCTTTAGTAAAAAATTAGAAGCGCGTTAGTTAAGATTGTTTTTAATAATATAAAATCCGGTTTATTTATTAGACCTCTTGCATAAGTGTGTCATAATAGGCACATGAACTACGAAACAATCGAATATCTAAAAGATAGTGATTTCAAACGACTAACGGGTGTCCAGCGTGAAACCTTCGGCCAGATGCTCGCAATCATCGAGAAAGGGCTGCGAAACTTTGGGAGACCACCGAAACTGAGCCGTGCCGATCAACTGCTGATGACCTTGATGTACTGGCGAGAATACCGAACAGAATTTCATATTGCGCAATCCTATGGTGTTAGTGAAGCCACGGTCTGTCGCACCATCCGCAAGGTAGAAGATGCCTTGGTACGCTCGAAAAAG
>JACZJC010000052.1 GCA_014860745.1 Anaerolineales bacterium | reverse complement strand
TGGCTCAAAAAGGAGGCGTTCCTACTCGGCTTGTCCAATTCCATTGCCGCTTCTACTCGCATTTAATAGCAAAAAGGGCACTTGCGTACCCTTTTTGTTTCTTTTTCTTCGCTGACTTTCCGCTAACAGCCAAAGTCGAGGTATTTTATTTTTCATATCCCTTTGGATGAGACTTGTGCCATTCCCATGCACTGGAGAGAATTTCCTGCATATTCGTGTGCGTCGGGTTCCACCCCAACTCGTTGATGATTTTTTTCGGCGAGGCGACCAGGCGGGCTGAATCCCCCGGCCGGCGGGGAGACTCCACCACAGGAATTGCATGGCCAGTTACCTTGCGAGCCGTCTCGATAACCTCCCTTACCGAAAAGCCATTTCCACTGCCAACGTTATAGGTCAACATATCGCGTCTATCGAGCGCATCCAAAGCCAGGATATGCGCCGAGACCAGATCCGCAATGTGGATGTAATCGCGGATGCATGTACCATCCGGCGTAGGGTAATCCGTGCCATAAATGGTCGCAGACTCGGCCTGACCCAGTGCAATTTGCAGCACGCGCGGGATGAGATGCGACTCGGGTTGGTGCGCTTCGCCGCGTCCGGGCAATGCTCCACAAGCGTTGAAATATCTCAGCGCAGCATAATGCAGCCCATGAATGGTGCGATACCATTCGAGAGCCTGCTCGGTCATCAACTTTGTATGGCCATAGACGTTGGTCGGGCCCAGCGGAGATTCTTCTGTCAATGGTTCTTCGCTGGAACGATACACCGCCGCCGTGGAAGAAAAGACGATCTTCTTTACGCCCGTCTGCACGGCAATTTCCATCAACTGCAGTGAATTGGTAAAGTTATTCCGAAAAAATTTACCGGGGTCTTTCATGCTCTCTCCGGCTTCGATAAATGCGGCGAAGTGCATGATAGCGTCAAATCGGGTAGTGGTCAGCGCTTCTGCAAGCGCGTGGCTGTCATCCAGCGAAGCGTGGATAAATTTTGCCTCCGCTGGCACCGCCGCGCGATGGCCCGTCACAAGCGAGTCGAAGACGGTTACGGAATGTCCTGCCTGTATCAACGCGTCGGCGGTGGCTGAGCCGATGTAACCTGCTCCGCCTGTAACAAAGATTTTCATTTATTCTCCTAAAATTGTGTTTTGAAATTATATCTTATTGCTCCGCAGGCTTTTCTCGCCACGCCTGCGCATACCAGCGGAGATATTCTTCCACATGCACGCCCCAGTACAGCTCGGAGTGATCTCCCGCGTAAAAATGATATTCGTGAAAGTAGTTATTGCGGGTAAGGATCTCTTCCAGAAGCAATATACTGGTTAATTCACGGTCTGCGTCGCCCACATCCAGCCACAAGTTTGGCCGGGACTCTTCCGGGATCCCCTTGATGAGCCTTTCTATATATGGTGCATTATCTTTGAAGACCGCCGGAGAATGAAGGCCCAGTGAACCGAATAATTCGGGATGCTCGAAGCCGAGTTTCACCGCCCAGCCGCCGCCGCGGGAAAGGCCGCCAAGGGAACGATGTTCACGGTTTGCCAGCGTACGATAGTTTTTGTCCAAATAAGGGATGATATCGAGAATCAGGCGGTCACCAAAACCGTCCCCAGGTTCTGCATTCCAATAATGATCGTCGGGAAAGACAATAATGAACGGGGCTGATTCATCGGACCGGATAAGCGCATCTGCTATCTGTGGGACGCCCAGCCTGATCCATTGATCCTGGGTGTAGGTCTGGCCGTGAAGCAGGTATAAGACTGGGTATCTTATGCCGGTCATCTCGGTATAACAAGGCGGGGTGTAGACGAGGAACTCCTGCGACGGGTTAGTGTAGGAAATCGCCTCCTGCTTGATTGTCCCCGGCTGGGACAGGCATGCCAAAGGTGTGGGCGTAAATGTCAGTGGTATGGGACTTGGCGTTAATGTGACCGCGGCCGTTGGAGGGAGATGGACGACTGTTTGAGTGGGGATTCTTTCATTTGATGTGGAGCAGGCTGAAAGTCCGATGAGAAGCGTGAGGTTTATAATCCAGGATACTGCTTGACGGGTATTCATCCTCCGCATTATACTCGGCAGGTTCGTTTGATCGGGGCGTGGCGCAGTCCGGCTAGCGCGCTTGCTTTGGGAGCAAGAGGTCGTAGGTTCGAATCCTATCGCCCCGACAATTTTTTGGAGAGCTGAGCAGGCGCAGCTTTCCCCTCTTGGAGACGATACGAATCCCATCGCCCAAACGATTTACACAGAGGCACGGAGACACGGAGGAAAATTCTCTGTGAACCGTGCCTCATTTGTTTAACCCGTGTGTGTTAAAATTACCAGCGTGAGGAAACATATGGCAAAAAAGATTGATGGTGTCATCGAGGCAGTACGCTATAAAAATGGACAGGTCGCAATGGCCCGGGTTTATGAAAAACGCGGCGCCACATTTTCCGATCGAATTATCGTGGAGCGCAAGGTGCTTTTGGAACGGCTTCAAAAAGGCCAGCACTATGTCATCGGCGCACGCGAAGACCTGCTTGCAAGCACCTTTACCGTCGGGAAACGCGTACTGCTGGTAAAGAAGGATGACCGTGAATTTCTTGCCACACACGAAACCGCAATCAACGACCTTTTGGAAGGTGCGCCGTTTTTTTAAGAAGACTCCATGAGAATTATAGATAAAACCCCACTGCAGGACGAAAACGGAAATATCAATATCATTGCCCGGATCCAGGGCACGCTTAAATACGGCTTGAATTGGTTCGCCGAACTGGAAGCTCAAAAGACGGTCATCGCTCAATTGGACCGTTCCCTGGAAAAAGGTTTTGTATTGATCCGCAACTTCACCCTGCCAGATAGCGAGATCGTGATCCCGCTTGTTTTGATAGGAACAAGCGGAGTCTCCGTCATCTTTGTCACCCCGGTGAAAGGTCATTTTGAAGCCAAGGGGGACCAGTGGAATACCATCACCAGCACAGGCAGTTCCCTGCCCGCAAGAAGGAATTTGGTGGACCTGATCGATAAACTGGCGCGCGCCTTCCATAAATATTTGGAAAGCCAAAAGATCCGCCTGCCGGTGCCTGTGGATCCGGTGCTGATCGCAAGCGACCCCGGTGCACAGATCGAATCCGTGCGGCCGAACGTGCGGGTATTGCGAAGCGACGCCATCAACCAGTTTGCGGGCTCGCTTCTCCAGGCGCGCCCCGTCTTACGCACAAATTCAATCTACGACCTGGCCAACCGCATCCTCGACCCCAAATCTCCCGAGGAACTGCTCCTGATGTCCCCGGTCAATTTAGATGAAAAACCAGCCTCCCGCGCGCAAGCCATTTTTAATGCAGCCGATGAGTCCGTCCAATTCAACCCCGACGAACTGGAATTTGCATTCGAAGACGGCAGTGAAACGGGAACTCCAGCCAGCCCAAGCATAGTTGAACCCAATCCGGCCCGCCCGCTTCCACGGCTAAAACCCGCGCCGCAAAAAAAGAAAATCCTCGGCATGACCGGCGCCCAGGCGGTTCTTCTTGCCGGCATGCTTGTCATTGAATGCTGCATTGTTGCAGGGTTTGGAATTTTCCTCTTCATAAACCAGTAACTAATTTGAACAATCCATTTCTGTCCATCATCATACCGGCTCATAATGAAGAGGGCCGCCTGCCTCGCACGCTGGGGAAAATCTTTGAATTCCTGAAAAAGCAAAATTACACATCCGAAGTGATCGTCGTGGAGAATGGAAGCTCGGACCGCACCCTTGAACTGGCGCATGAATTCGCATCACAGCACCCAAACGTAACCGTCCTCAAGGAGGAACAGCGCGGCAAAGGCAATGCCGTACGGCACGGCATGTTAATGGCGCGCGGCGAATATCGATTCATTTGCGACGCCGACCTTTCCATGCCCATCAATGAAATCCAAAAATTCATCCCGCCCGCCATCTCTGATTTTGATATCGCCATCGGCTCGCGCGAAGCGCCGGGAGCCATTCGTTATAACGAACCTTCCTATCGCCATCTGGGCGGGCGCGCCATCAACCTCGCCATCCGCTTATTCATCCTGCCCGGGTTGAACGACACCCAATGCGGCTTCAAATGTTTTCGCGCTGAAATTGCCGAGGGCATCTTCCGCCAGCAAACCCTTTTGGGCTGGTCTTTCGATATCGAAAATCTTTTCATCGCCCGCCGAAAAAAATTGAGGATCAAAGAGATCCCCATCCAATGGTATTACGACCCGGAGAGCAAGGTCAGCGCAGTCCGCGATGCCCTGCAAATGCTCGGCGATATTTTTCGCATCCATCTCAACGCCATGCGCGGCAAATATGATTTTTCCTGATTTATCCTACGAACAGGAACTCTGGAACAGCTATCAACACATTGCAGGATTGGATGAAGCCGGACGCGGCGCCCTGGCTGGGCCGGTCTGCGTGGGAGCGGTGATCCTGCCAAACAACATTGCGCTTCTCTCCCAAACCTTGAGCGGGGCACGCGATTCCAAACAGTTGACTCCCCGCAAACGCCTGCAACTTATCCCCATCATCAAAGAGACCGCGCTAACCTGGAGTATTGGCTTTGCCTCATCAGGAGAGATCGACACGCTGGGCATCGTCCCGGCTACCCGCCTCGCCGCGAGCCGCGCCCTGGAAAGGCTTGATGTCTTTCCCAATTATTTGCTGACAGATTTCCGCCTCGAACTCCCCGAACTGGACATTTCGCAAACCGCCCTCGTCAAAGGCGACCAGCTCTCCTTGAGCATCGCCAGCGCATCCATTCTAGCGAAAACCGCTCGTGACGCGAAAATGCTGGAATTGAATGCAGCCTATCCGGAATATGGCTTTTCACATCACAAAGGTTATGGCACCAGCCTGCATTGCATGAGACTCGCCCAGATCGGCCAATCCCCCATCCATCGAAAGACATTCAAAATTAAAAAGATAACACGAGGTTGACCTCGCATTGTCCTGGATTATTTTTTCAAGAACCCGCCGCCCGAAAGTTTACTTTCCGGTTTTCCCGAACGCCAGGCATAGTATCCCAACACTGCCCCGCCCAGCAGGAATAACCCGCCTAAAATTCCAAGAATAATCGAACGGCCGCCGCTTCCGCCCTGATCTGTTGCGCCGGGGTCTACCACCACATCCTGGGATTGGATCCCAAAATCCACAAACGCGCGATCGCCCGCGTTCACATCCAGCGAATAATCCAATTCCATGGTCGGGTTGTAATTATCGGGAATGCCCATGGTGATGTTGTAATTCCCCTCGGGGATGTCGGTAAAACAGATGCCCTGATACGCTTCCGGGTCGGCAGGGATGAAAGTATCCAGCGCGGCGGAATATTTGCCGTTATTTTCTGTCAGGCTTACTGCGCCGCCCGCAACAGCCCCTTCGGTCTCTTCGCGCAGCGCGTTGCCGTTCACATCGTCAAACAGCAGCACACACACTTCGGTGGTACCAGATAAAGGCGTGGGAGTGATCGTCGGCGTTGCAGGTGTGGCGGCCGCTCCGGGAGTGGGAGTCAACACAACGGAAACAATGCCAATCAGCAACTCCTGCCCTTCGATAAGGCTGCAATTTTCATCGAGATTTGAATTCAACTGTCGGAGCTGGTCTACGGTGATATTATTCAAAGCTGCGACGCGAAAACAGCCATCACCGGGCTGAACGATATATATGATGCGTCCATCTGCCCCCGGGGTTGGCGTGGAAAAAGCCTGCTGTAATGAAGGTGCGGCATTCACTGGTAGCCACAACCCCAGCAATAGCAGGCCAGCAAGAACAAGCAATATGAAAAAGCGCTTTGGATTCATTGCGAAAATTATATCAGATTCGCGCATGGTCCTTTTTCAAGAAGCAGGTAAGGTCTCGGCGTTTTGCAAGACATTTTTGGGTTATTTCCAGGTCAACCCAACTTAAATCCAGATTTCAGTATAAAATTAAGTTACATCACAACTGCAATGAGGAGAATTGGATGCTGCGCTTCCTATTGCGGCGGCTAGCATTAGCGCCGGTCGTTTTGGTCTTTGCGAATTTTCTGGGATATTATTTTGCCTTTTCCATTGCACCGGTGATTTCCGCGAACAATCCGTACTCCACAAAAGTAACGGACCTGCCTCCCGTTCTGCCGGAGTACTTCAACTACATTTCAAAACTCGCACAAGGAGATTTTGGGAAAACCTTTAATGGCGAACCCGTAGCGGAGGCCATCGCCCGCGTTTCGACCGCCAGCCTGGGTCTGATCGGAATCGCCCTCACGCTGAGCATCGGGGCCGGCATTCTCCTCGGCAGGCTGGCGGTTCGGCGCAATCGCGCAGGGGTTTCCACCTGGTTGACATTCACTTCCACAATAGGGTTGGCCCTGCCAAGTTTTTACGTCGCAACCTTGTTGATCACATTCTTCCTGTTTATATTCCTTTATGCCACTTCGGGAAACAGCACCCTCATTCCATTTCAGGGATTTGGCTGGGACGCTCACCTCATTCTCCCCGTCCTGGCATTGACCTTCCAACCCACGGTCAAGATTGCGCAGGTAACCGGGGGCCTGCTTTCCGAAGAATTGGAAAAACAATATGTGACCGCCTCATTGAGTTTTGGTCATTCCTTTGAAAACATAAAAAATAAATTCGCCTTTCGCAGCATTCTTGCGCCCATCCTGCTTACGGTTGCATCCTCCCTGCGGCTTATGATCGCAGAGTTGATCATCATCGAGAGATTATTCAACTGGCCGGGGCTTGGCAGGCTGATCGCTTCTGCATTAAGCATCGGAGCGCGTTCACAAGACCTACTCTCGCCGCCCTTGATCGCCGCATTGTTGACTGTGCTTGTCGCGATTTTTCTATTCATCGACCTGCTCGCCACCTCCCTTTCCCGCCTGATCGACCCGCGCTTGCGTGCTGAAACTTAACTTGAAGGAGAAGGCCCTTGGCGTGTCTCGTAAATACAGATCAGGGTCCTAACCAGCGTCTCTTCACAATGGCCAATAAAACAATCGAATGACGACCGAAAATATAATGTTCCAGAATGCAGTGAAAGCTTTGCGACAGGGGGATAAGACAGCCGCAAGATTTATACTCACACGTCTTCTTGAAAACGATAACAAGAATATTAAGTTTTGGCTTTGGATGACGGAGGCTGTTGAATCAACCAATGAGAAAATTTATTGCTTGAAGACTGTGCTCAAGCTTGATCCTGCCAATGCCGCCGCCAAACGAGGTTTGGCCCTCCTCAGCAAGGTCACTACAACTCAAGCTATCCCCACCACTCAGAAAACAGAGGAGGAGCTGTTATTCCAAAACAGCAGGAAGGCGTTTAAGGAAGGTGATAAATCTACGGCGAGAAGATTATTGGGTGAACTGCTTAAAATTAATCCGAAGAATGTTACATACTGGCTGTGGATGAGTGAAGCTGCTGAATCGTCCAGCGAAAGAAATTATTGCCTCCAAAATGTATTAAATCTGGATCCCGAAAACCTCGCGGCAAAAAGAGGTCTGATAAAGCTTCGTGAACTTCCGCCTGCTAAAATCATTCAGCAACCCCAGCCTCTTGTCAATTCATTTGCCCCCCAAAAATCAGCTTTACGAGTCCATGAAATTTCTTCTTCTGAAAAGGCTAAAATACTCCCCCGCAAGCAGAGGATTTCCATCAAAAAGATTAATTGGTATATCGTATTTGGCGGTATCTTCGTCGCCTTGATCACATTCATCGCAATCTTCGGTCCCGCTTTTGCGCCGCACGACCCCATGAAGGAAAACTATTCCCTGATCGTGGACGGGAAAATCCGCACCCCTCCGTATAAGATGTTCGACGTGCCCGGTTATTTCCTGGGCACAGACCGCTATGGACGCGACCTGTACAGTCGTTTGCTCTATGCCGTGCGCCCCACCATGATCATGGTTTTGGCAGTGGCAGGAGTTCGTTTACTGCTTGGTGTCATTCTCGGGTTGGCTGCGGGCTGGCTGGAAGGGCGCAAAGGTCGATTCCTTGAATCACTTCTTTCCACATCCCTTTCCATTCCGGTATTGATCGCAGCCATCTTTGGGATTTATATGATCGGCGTCGACAAGGGTTTGTGGGCTTTCATCGTCGGGTTGGGAATTACCGGATGGGCAGAAACAGCCCGCGTCGTCAGCGAACAGACGCGCGCTGTGAAGACTCAGACCTTCGTCGAAGCTGCGCGAGCCTTGGGCGCATCGGACCGGCGCGTGCTATACGTCCATGTATTGCGCCAGATCTTATCCATGCTGTGGATGCTGCTTGCGTTTGAGATCAGTGCCACACTGCTGGTCTCCGCCGAATTGGGGTTTCTCGGCTATTACATCGGCGGCGGTGTGTGGATCGAAATCCTGGACTTTGTCACCGTCAACGTGGAAGGACTGCCCGAGCTCGGACAAATGCTTTCCTCAGCTCTCGTAAAGATATCCGACCCGGCAGCTCTTATCATCGTAGGCAGCGTCATATGCATGGGTGTGCTTGGATTCAACCTGCTGGGCGAAGGCTTGCGCAGGCAGATGAGCAACGAAAACTTGCGCAGCGGAAATCGCTTCGGATTTCTGACCCCCGCCATCGAAGAATGGCTGGATGACCGCATCTTCCGTCCCGCTTCCATCTGGGTCGAAGAGAATCGCCGCATGGTCTTAGCTATTGGCGGCCTGCTCTTCATATCTCTCAGCGGCTGGGTGGTTTACAAAACAGTTTATATACCCCCCATCATCGCCGAAACGAACCAGTTGGAAGTCGCCGGTGATCATTTATGGGCAAGTGAAAGGCATGATTCGTTTGGAACTCTGTATGTTGATTTCAGCCTCGACTCCCAGCCTGAACCGATTTGGAATCTCCTCATTCCCGGCGGGCCAAGCGGCAGGCCGGTCGTTACAAAAGACGGTATTCTCATCATCGGTGGAGTAGATAAAACGGCTGTTGCAATAGACCCAAATGGAACCATTCTTTGGCAGACTCAATTGGAAGCGGCTCCCATCGGCACACCTGCTTTGAATGCGGAAGGAAATATCTATATCGCGGACACCAATGGCGGCATCACCGCTCTCGACCCAAATGGAAACATCCTCTGGCGTGCACAGGTCTCCAAGGGACGCGACGCGACATCCGGACCGATCATCGATTCGAACGGCAACATCTATCTGACCATTGTCGAAGATGTGTATGCGGTCAACCCACAGGGTGAAATTCTCTGGAGAGCCTTTGCCGCAGACGCCTACCTCGAGGAACCGCCGCGCCTCAGCCCGGATCAAAAAATGCTCTATCTAAAAAATTCGGTCTTTAACATTGAAACGGGCCAACGCATCGAAGTCCCCATCGGCTCTCCTGACCAGTACACATTCCTTGACCCCGCCTACTTCAGTGGCGCAGATGGAAAAAATTATTATCGTCTTGGCCACGAACTCATCGGCTGGCAACTCGATGGCGCGGAAGTAAAAACCGAGCCGGGCATCACCTGGGAACACGCCTCCTCCGTTCTTTTCACCCCATTCGAGCAGGGCGTCACTCCCAACAAAATGTTTTGGATGTTCTACACAACTTCCTGGACCGACACCCGCATGATCTGGCTCGGCAGCCAAAACTTATTGGTTGGTAATTATCGCTTCCCCTACCCAAATGGGAAAATAATCGCCGTGGGCGAAAAAGGTGAAGCCTATATGTGCGGAAGCAACGGCGCAGAAGTGAATTGCATCAATATCGCCCCCGGCGCCGAAACACCCACATGGGCCATCGACATCAACTCCCGCGAGATTGTCATCGGCGGAGTGATCGTCCCCGGCCGTCTTTACGTCAGCGTCGGCAATGACGGGCTGTACGCATTTGAAATCAACGAAACGAGTACGCCATGAAAACATTGATAAAAAACGGAACTCTCATCACCGCGTTCGACACGTTTCAATCGGATATTCTGATCGAGGACGAAACGATCGCACGCATCGGACTCAACCTGACAATTGATTCTGACCAATTGATAGACGCAAGCGGCAAGCTGATCCTGCCCGGCGGCGTGGACCCGCACGTCCATTTGGATCTGCCCATGTTCGGCACCGTCTCTTCCGACGATCATTACACGGGTCACAAAGCCGCGGCCTTCGGCGGCACAACCACCGCAATGGATTTTGTAGTTTTGGAAAAAGAGGATTTTCAACATTCAGTCGACTTGTGGATGCGAAAAGCTGAAAAAGCCGCCATTGATTATTCCTTTCACATGAACCTCACCCAATTCAACGAGAAGATCGCCAAAGAAATCCCATCGTTGATGAAAATGGGGATTCAAACCCTCAAAGTATTCACCGCCTACAATGGCCGCCTGCGCATCGACGATGGAAGTATTTTCAAAGCGCTGCAGATCGCAAAGGGAAACGGCATGCTGGTGATGGCGCACTGTGAAAACGGAGATGTCATCGATACGCTTGTCGGGCAGGCATTGGCCGCCGGACACACATCTCCCGAATGGCACGCATTGACCCGTCCTGCCTGGGGCGCAGTGGAATCCACTTTACGCATGGCGGCAATGGCGGAGCAGGCGGATTCGCCGGTCTACATCGTCCACATGAATGCAGGCGGCGAAGTGGACATGCTCAAGTATGCCCGCGAGCGCGGAGTCCAATTGATGGGAGAAACTTGCCCGCAATATTTATTTTTCACTGTCGAACACTTGCGCCGGTCCGATGGATCAAAATGGATATGTTCTCCGCCGATGCGCACGGAAAAAGACAATGCCCGCCTATGGGAGGGTCTCAGCGATGGCATTTTGCAAACTATCGGTACGGACCATTGCCCGTTCTATTTTGATGGAACCAGGCCCATCGTCTATGAAGGAAGCGAGATCGCCATCCCCGGCAAAGAACTGGGCAGAGACGACTTCACAAAAATTCCAAATGGCCTGCCGGGTATTCAAGACCGTCTGCCGGTTTTATGGACTCAAGGCGTCGCCACGGGGAAGATCAGCGCAAATCAATTCGTGGAATTGACCAGCACGAACCCCGCGAAGATCTTCGGCCTGTATCCGCGCAAGGGCTCCCTGCTTGTCGGCGCGGATGCCGACCTCGTGATCTGGGACCCGCAGAAAATAGTGAAATACGGGGTGGCGCAATCGCATCAGCGCACCGATTACAATTTGTACGAAGGCTGGGAATTGAAAGGCTATCCTGAAAAAGTTTTCCTGCGCGGGAAGATGATCGTGGATGGCGATCAATGGCTTGGGAAAAGCGGAGACGGAAAATTCTTGAAACGCAGTGAAGGTGAAGTTTTATAACTATTACAGTGACCAAGCAGCCCTGAATGAATTCAAGGGCATATCGAGATCAATCATAAAGGTAAATATGCCAGCGAAAAAACCGATCATCCATTGCGACGCCATCGTGGTGCACTGTATGGACTACCGCCTGCAAAAATTCATCCAACCGTGGATCACCGTCCGGTTTGGGTACGACAACTTCGACATCATCTCCCTCGCAGGCGGCGTGCACGATTATGAGATGGTTTTGAAATATGTCGAACTTGCCGTGAAGATCCATACCATCGAAACTGTCTGCCTCATTAACCATGAGGATTGCCGCGCCTACGGCCGCGAGGGAACCTACAAACGCCACAGGCACGATCTGAAAGACGCGCAGATCAAGATCAAGGCGCTTTTCCCGAATTTGAATGTGGAAACATTTTATCTGCATCTCGATGGAACATTTGAATTCATTTCGCAAGGATGATCTTTAGTGGAAGGCTGCCATGAAAAAACAAACGATATTTCTTCTGCTTGTATTTTTTGCCTTTTCATTGTCCTGCCAGTTCCTGTCGCCCTCCAGAAACGGGACGATAATTTCCTCCTGCGCAAATATTGTGAAAGCTGTGCGCAGCATCCAGCCGGGAGGCGCTCCGCAAGCCTTGCTTGAAACGGGAGTCAAACAAGGGGGTGAGTTCGAAGTCGTTAAGTATTTCGATGTCCTCACCCACCTTTCCATGCAGGACGGGTATACACTGGATTATGTCTATCAGGTGGACAGCCTCGGAGCTTACCCCGTTTTATACCCGCTCCCGGATGGGCTTACGCCCTACGCTTCCTTTGCCGATATACCTGAAAACACACAACTGGCAAACTATTTTGATCACCTCGTTGTAGCAGATGTGGAGCAGGGATATTTTGAATTCGCCGCCATGCATATCATGGCGGGACAGTTCTATCTGGATTGGCACGCCAACTATAACGACACCGAAATCGTGTGCAATAGCGACGAGGTCAATGCCATCCTCTCGGATATCAACGATGGAGGATTTGGCAATGCATTTGATCTTCCCCAGCAAGCGAAAGCCCGCGCGATGACAAACCTTGAGCCGCTCGTGCAGTTGACCGAGAACACGGCCATCGTGGAATTGATCGTCTTTACCAAATGGGGCGGTTTTTATCGCCAGACCTACACGATCAGCCGTTCATTTCCGCATACCATTATTGACGTTAACAGCGAAAACCTTGTGCCGTATGATTGCGGGATTATGTTTTAATTCATCACAGGAGCCCATCAGCTTACGCTATTTAGATAAGAAGAATAAAGAAATACAGAGCTATAATCACGATTAGATATAATCAATATATGGCTAAATCTATCTTACACAAACAAAAAGAAAGTGCAATTGTTACGTGGTAAATATAAAGGACGTGGGTTAATGATGGCGTTTCTTGCAGGGGGAGAGAGAGAGAGAGAAGGAATTGTGAGTTTTTATGTCTGTCAATAATCGCTGACCAGCCAATTGACTAAAAGAGAACTAGGGGATTTTGACAAATTCCTAGTTTTATTTCATGACCCATCATATCTGAAGGATCCTTTCGCAGCAATAGTCATATTGTGGCATTTCAAAATAAATAGAGCAAATATCTCAAAAGGCGCCTTTAGGTCGGAGGCATCTTATAAATTTAAGTTGACTTTTGCTTTGGAATTTGCTATTCTAACAAGAGACTAATTACTCTTTAGAGGAGGTAATAAAATGGGTATTTATGATGCTTTTCTTTCTTATGTTCACCAGAATGATGCGGCAGAAAAGGCTCGAATTTTAGCAATTGGGGATGATATTAGAAAAGAATATAAGCTCGTTACAAACCAGGAACTCAATTTATTTTCAGATAGAGATTCGCTTAAGCTCGGCGGAGAATGGGCTGTAGAAATTGAAAATGGCCTTAAGAGCGCTGTTGTCTTTATCCCTATATTATCGGAGGGGTATTTTGCAAGTCAGTACTGTCGTCATGAGTTGGAAACGTTCGTTCAAAATGCAATTAACTTGGGTATCAATAATTTGATCATCCCAATCTTATATACTGATGTTGATGGGTTTCTTGAGGGAACCAGTGCTGATCAATTAGTGGTATTAGCTTCCAAGTACCAAGGTATAGACTGGCGCGAATTAAGGTTTGAAGATCGAACATCTTCAGCTTACAGGAAAGAAATTGCAAAGATAGTACAAAGGATCATAAAAGCTCTCAAAGAAGCTAAAGTTTTAATTCAAAGCGGGCATCCTAAAAATGGTCCTGTACCCCAAGCGAGCGCAGATGATGAGCCTGGTATGCTTGATCTCTTAGCACTTCACGAACAGAGAATACATGAAGCTCCTATAACTCTTAATCTAATAACTGAACAGCAAAAAATTATTACAGAAATACAGAAGGAAACGACAGAAGAAGTTAAGATCATTAATACTCAACCAATGTCAAGCTCGGCTAAATTACTGTCTGCCCGTAGGTTAGCGGGCCGTTTAGCTGAACCAGCAGAAAAGATTTTGGAACTTGCTAATCAACTTTCGCAGCAATTGCATGATGCTGACGGAGGTTATAGAATTATTTTGACTCGGCTTCCCGAAGAAGTCCTTAAAAATCCAGAAGGCAAAGCTGCTTTCTGCAAATTAGCTGCTTCAGTAAGACAATTAGTTGAAGCGGGACATGACCAAGTTGAAAAAGCAGAAATATTATTTAATGTGTATGAAGGCACGGCGAAAATATCTAGAGAGTTAAGACCTGTAATAAGACGTCTACAGCAAGGGTTGACTACAATGATTGATTTGAAATCGCTGTATGATGATTGGCTTGTGTTAATTGAAGCATCGGGAATTGACTGTGAATAGGAAATTCTAGACAATGAGAATCTGTATTCTAAAGACGCAATGAACTTTATGAATAGTAAAAGATTGCCTTTATGATAAAATCCCACCACTAAAACAAGGGACGCCTTGGGGGAGCATGTATGCCGAGCGTTTGCCTCGGCATGAGCCTTTGTAAAACTATTTATTTCGGAGAACAATCTATGCCACGTCGTTCTTTGACTCGCCTCTACAAAGACGAGTTCTCAAACTATTCACTCGCCAGATTCCAACAGGATTTGCTTGCAGGGCTGACAGTCGCCGCGGTTGCGCTTCCACTCGCGCTTGCGTTTGGAGTCGCGTCCGGTGCATCTGCCGCTGCGGGTCTGGTGACTGCCATTCTCGCGGGCCTCATCATGGGCTTGCTTGGCGGCGCGCCGTACCAGATCAGCGGGCCGACAGGCGCAATGTCTGCTGTGCTGATCGTATTGGTTCAGCGGTATGGGCTCGAAGGAATCTGGGTTGCAGGTCTGTCATCGGGCGTGATCCTGCTCGCAATCGGCATCCTGCGGCTGGGGCGATTCATCGCCTTCATCCCTGCGCCCGTCATCAGCGGCTTCACCTCGGGCATCGCCCTCATCATCTTTATCGGTCAAATCGATAATTTTCTGGGAATCAAAACCCCCGCTTCAGAAACCGCTGCACAAAAACTGATCGGATATTTTTCCACCAGCTTCACACCAGACTGGCAATCGCTACTCCTCGGCCTGGCTGTGATTGCGACGATGGTCTTCTGGCCGAAAAAATGGAACACGCGATTCCCCGCTTCCCTGCTCGGCATCATCCTTGCCACGCTTCTTAATTGGACCTTGAACTGGTCAGCCTCAATGATCGGAACCATCCCCCGTACCCTGTTCCTCGCCGACCGACTCAACATTTCCAATATCCCTTTCAACAACCTATCCGACTTTATTGCCCCCATTCTCACCATCACCGCCCTTGGTGCAGTCGAATCATTATTGGCTGGCGCGGTCGGCTCGAATATGACCGGCATCCGCTTGCAAGCAAATCAGGAACTCATCGCGCAGGGCGTTGGCAATATGATCATCCCCTTCTTCGGCGGGGTGCCCGCAACGGCCGCAATTGCGCGTTCCAGCGTGGGAATCAAATCGGGCGGGCAGACCCGTATGGTCAGCATCGTCCACGCGATTGGGTTATTACTCTCCATGTTCCTGCTTGCCCCATTCATGGCGCGAATTCCTCTTGCCGCACTGGCTGGCGTGTTGATGGTCACTGCCGTGCGCATGAACGAATGGGGAGCCATCAAATTCATTTTCGGCAAACGCTTCAAAACCGATATGATCGCCTTCACGATCACCATGCTTGCCACCATCGTGCTCGATCTAACGCAGGCCATCCTGATCGGCTCGTTTCTCGCAGGCGCGGTCTTCCTCAACAAGATCGCCAGCATTGACATTTCTGTCCAGGAAGTGGATACCGAGCGTCTCAAACAAAAGGGGATTGAAACCACAGGCCAATGCCGGCATGTGCGCGTGGCATTTTTAACGGGTCCGCTCTTCTTTGCAGCTACAGGCCAATTCAACGAAGCCTTTGCCGACCTTAAAGAAACGCACGCTCTCATCCTTTCCATGCGCGGCGTGTCGTTGATCGACACGGCGGGCATCGAGGCCATCCAGCGCCTGCATGAGCGGCTTCACAGGCAAGGCGGCACGCTCATGTTTGCAGGAGTCCACGACAGTGCAAGGCAAATGATGAACCGCGGCGGTCTGGTCAAAACCATCGGCGAAGAAAATTTCTTTTGGTCGAGTGACCAGGCCATCGTCGAGGCAGAGAGGCGCGGTTGTACGTTTTGTTAATCGTTAGTGCTTAACAGTCTTCACTAAATCCTGAACCCTCGGAAAATCCCTGTAATATCCCCGATAACTCTCCGGCAGCATCGCCGCGATTCGGCACATTACCTCATCGATGGAATTTTGCAGGAGGGCGTCCCGTTCCGCGCCTTTGACGGCCCGAATATCCGCTGGAAAATAGATTTCCTCCCCGGCAGTGATGGTGATCTTTAACTTTTTGAATTTTTTTAAACGAGATACTACGACCGCATCTTCAGTTCCGGTCAATGCAACGGGGATGATGCCTGCTTTCGCCGAGCTTGCAATGTAGATCGCCCCGGGTTCGGCTTTCAACAAGCTCGCGGTCTTCGAGCGCGTGCCTTCCGGCGCGATCACCATCACTCCCCCGTTTTTCAAGCGGGTGATAAATTCGCGCATAGCCTTCATGTCGGCCTGTCCGCGTGTCAGCCAGGTTACTCGCAACCAGGAGGCGATAATTCTGGCAAGGAAGTATTTTTTATATTTGTCGGTGAGGGGATGTATGAGATCGTCGTTATCGATCACATAATACACGACGAGCGAATCCAGCCTGCCGAGATGATTCGATGCGAGCATATATCCGCCTTTGGGAAGTTTGCTCACATCCCCGCGTACTTCGATATCTGCGAAGAGCGGAAGAATTTTTCTTGCGATAAAACGGATGGACGCGCTCATGGTTTTTCTGCAAGCAATTCCATGAGGCGGGGATGGCCTGCATAATATCCGCGATTCTTTTCGGGCAGCATCGCGGCAATGCGGCACATGATCTCATCGGTATATTCCTGCAGTTTTTCCTCGCGATTCTTTTTTGGGAAAGGCGGAAGGGTGAAGGTCTTCCCTGCGATCAATTTGATGTGCGTACGTTTGAACCTTTTGAGATTGCCCTTGAAAATGCGGTCTTCCGTGCCGATGATTGCCACCGGCACGATGGGCCATTGCATTTTGGAGGCAAGATACGCCGCACCGGGTTTACCCTGCGCCATTTTTTCATCGCGCGCGCGGGTTCCTTCCGGTGCAATGACGAGGGTCTGGCCCTCCTCCATGCGCTTGATCATTTCGCGTATAGCGCGCAGGTCCGGGTTGAAGCGGTCGACGAATATAAAGTTAAGGTGTTTCCCAAGCCAGCGCAAGAGCGGATTTTCCTCCCATTTCTCTCCAACGAGGACGAACAGGTTCCAGGTATCCAATGCATAATAGGCCATCGGCGCATCGAGAAAACCCAGGTGATTCACCGCGATAACAAAACCGCCTTTTTCAGGCAGGTTTTCGTAACCAATGGCTTCCACTTTCGTGAGGAGTTTCAGGACGGCATGGATAAGCCAGCGTAAGAATTTTTTCATGAGGATAATTTTACACGGTTTTATATCCTGGTTGAATGCTTAAAAAAACGCCCTGCTCACCGAGCAGGGCGTTCATCTTCAACAGGATTCATCCCCAGATATAATCTGAATTTGTTTTATGATGCGCCCGTTTCTGGGCTGCATATTCGTTGAACATTTTTACGAAAACATCGTAGTCGGCGGGAGTCATATCGACAAGCTCAAAACCAACGTTATAAATAGTCGGGTCGTACGGATCGATCTGGCACCATTTCACCCGTGCGGCAAACGATAAAAAACTTTTATTTGAGATCTCGCTGGTTTGGTCGATCCGCAACTGGAAGTCCTTGCCCACCGCGATGGGCGTGCTGCTTTCGATCTTAAACCCGCCGGTACTGATATCGGAAAGCTGGCCGATTATCTCGCCGGTAGATTCATCCAACACCCGCATATAGTAGGAAAAATTTTTACGCGCCAGTCTTCGGCGTTCCTCTTTCATGGCTGCCTCCTTGCAAGAAAGGTAAACTTATTGATTTTTGAAAATTGAAAGTCTCTTTTTTAGCCGAAAATACGAGTAAATTTAGCCTTGTTTTGGGACTTACTTTATTCAAAAATCAATAGTATATTGCAGACATTTTCAAGCCGCAAGCCGATAAAGTGAATTTAGACCCAAAAATAGCGATTCATTATGAAATTGCAATGAAAGGCCCGAAACTACCCATCATTTCTCAAAATATGAGTGAGGATGGTTGCTCCCGAACCGCCGATATTTTGCGCCATTCCAATCTTCGCCCCGCTCACCTGCGTGCGGCCGCACTCCCCCCTCAATTGCTGGACAACTTCCACGATTTGATACATCCCTGTCGCGCCAACCGGGTGGCCCCGGGCTTTTAATCCGCCCCGAGTACAGACGGGCAGATCGCCCTGCAGGCTGATCCTGTTATCGAGACCAAGCCGTACGCCCTGGCCTCTTTCGGCAAACCCGCAGGCTTCAAGTGAAAGCACGGCCATGATCGAAAATGCGTCATGCAATTCGAATAAGTCAATATCCGCGGGAGCCATTCCGGCCATTTCGTAGGCGCGGCGGGAGGAAAGATAAGCCGCCTGCAAAAACAACGGGTCTTTACGAGAGTGCACGGCAATCGTATCGGTTGCCGAAGCCGAAGCGACAACAAGGATGCGGGGCTTGCGCATCACTTTTTCGGCAGGGACGATGACCGCCGCCGCCGCGCCGTCACCGATGGGCGAAGCATCCATCAGGTTGATCGGGGTTGCAACCATTGCCGATCGTTCATATTTTTCCACGTTGATGTTTTCATGCAGGCGCGCATAGGGGTTGTGCATGGCGTTGGCATGGGAGTTGATGCTGAACGGGGCGAAGTCTTCATGCTTCCAGCCGAACTCATGCATGTACCTCCGCATTACCAGCGCATTGATGCCAACAAATGTCACCCCCTGCTCCACTTCGTAATCGGCGTCGGCGGCAGTGGCTAATGAGGCAGTGACATCGCGCCCGGCTTTGTCCGTCATTTTTTCGACACCCACTACCAGCGCGGATTCTACGTCGCCCGAGGCAACAGCCATCAGCGCGGAACGAAACGCCGCGGCCCCCGATCCGCAAGCCGCTTCTATCTTAACGGCTTCCTGTTTCCACAGTCCGATCCAATCCGAAAAAAAAGCGCCGAGTTGATTTTGCCCGCTGATCATGGACGAAAGCATGTTGCCGACAAAAAGCGAATCGACCTTTTCCACACCCGCGTCCTGCATGGCGGCAAAGGCGGCCTCCCCGCCGACCTCGCGCAGGGACTTGTTCCAATGTTCATCGATCTTTGTTTGTCCAATTCCAAGAATGGCGACCTGTCTCATAGAATTACCTCGCTCAAATTTTACCGTATCCTGCTCTCAGGAACTATCACATAAAATTGGAGGAACAAAATCGTTGCAGGTTCGTCCATTTCTTGCTATGCTTGACGTTGTCAAAGGAGTAAGAATGAAACGACTCATATTTCAATTTTTTTGGATGATTGTTTTCCTCGCATCGGGATGTTCGTCCACATCGAAAACGCCGGCGGCCACACCCGCTCCAGCATCCACGCCCACCATGCCAGGTGTCAGTGAGGAGTGGATTATTAAGATGACCCACTCCGGCGGGATCATGGGTTTGATGCGCTCTGTGGAGATTGCCTCCAATGGAAATTTCACGGTCACCGATAAACGTATCGACAAAACCGTAACGGGCAAACTCACCGATGAGAAATTAACCCAGTTGGGTGAACTCATCTCCGCCGCCGGGAATTTTTCCACGGGGGGACCGGGTCTGGGCGTCTGCGCGGATTGTTTCATTTATGACCTTGAGATTCAAAGCAGCGGAAAAAAATTCGCTGTTCAATTGGACGACCTTTCCCTGCCTGAATCCGGGTTGGAAACATTAGTGGGTTTTCTGCGCGGAATCGCCGACTCGGCATTGAAATAATCATGCGGAATCCCGAATGGCTTGAAAAATATTTCGAGCAGGTCGCTCAATCTTCCGCCGAGGGGCGGGATGCGGTGGAATACGTCCGAGCGCGAAAGATCATGGTCGGAATGAGGCGTGCCAGGAAAAGTGTGGGAGCATTCTGGACTCTTGAACGAAAGTTTTATTTGAATTCAGTTCATTACACAGCGGAGTCCATTCTGGAAAATCCACGCGCATGGACATTATTCGTCCATGAAGTACGGCACTTGAAGCAGGGTGCATTGACCGCATTATCCATTTATGGAGAATTGGATGCCTGGCAGGTTGAATTCAATTTGTATAGAAAACTCACTGGAAAACCGTTGCAGGCAACTTTGGAGGAACTCCTATCCCTGCCTTTGAACATGGACCGCAACAACTTGCACCGCGCGCGCAGGCTGATGATACAACATGCAGGCAAGGGATATGGCGCAAATTTATTACCGCTTTACCCAATCCACAAAGAGCTCAAGTATTGGGTTACACGCAGGTAATTAATCTATACGACCACTTACAAAATTAACGGAAATTTTTAATGTAAAACGTTTATTTTGTTGTATGATGATGTCAAGAATAAGAAAGGAGGTTGCGATAGATTTACCACCTGAAAGACATCATGACGGGAGGACCGAAACGCTCCAACCTGGTTAAAGCCCAGCTTTAGAGCCAGACGTTCCCCAAACGAAATGAAGGTTGCAATTCGCTCCTTCCCCGATATATAGAATACCTGACGGATGGGTAAACTCCCATCCGTCTTTTTGTTTGGCAATTCACGAAAAAGGTCTTATAGTTGGTCAAATTCATCGGGAAAGGAAATGATTCGAACATGCCAAACTTTATTCCCCTGACGACCTATCGAAAATATCCAGAAAACGAAATGAAAGAGCGCGTTCTTTCTTTTTATGAAGAAGTCAGGCGGCGAAGGACAGTCCGCCAGTTTTCAGACCGCGCCGTTCCCCGGGAGATAATCGAGCATGCCGTTCTTGCGGCAGGTACCGCTCCGAATGGAGCGAACATACAACCCTGGCATTTCGTTGTCATCACAAACGCGGCCATCAAGCGGCAAATTCGTGTGGCGGCAGAAAAAGAGGAACATGATTTTTACACCCGCCGCGCAACGCCGGAATGGCTCGAGGACCTGGCGATCCTGGGAACTGACGAAAATAAACCCTTTCTCGAGACCGCCCCATATTTGATCGCCATCTTTGAGGAAAGTTACCGGGTCTTGCCGGATGGCAGCCATCGGAAAAATTACTATGTTTCTGAATCTACAGGTATCGCAACTGGTATCTTAATCACTGCCCTTCACCATGCCGGGCTCGCCACACTCACCCATACCCCCAGCCCCATGGGATTTCTGAACGATATCGTCAAGCGGCCAAAAAATGAAAAGCCCTTCCTGATTCTTGTCGTTGGTTTCCCGGCAGAAAACGCTACCGTTCCGGATATTCACAAAAAGGAGCTTAATGAGATTACTTCGTTTATATAGAGTCCAAAGCCTTTCTCATCCGTTCGAGACCCTCAGTCAACAATTTCCGAGATGTTCCAAAGTTTATTCTTAAGTGACCTTCCCCGCCCTTCCCAAAAAGCCTTCCATCACTTAAAGCCACCTTCGCCTTCTCCTTGAAAAACTCGAAAGGCGAACCTTCGATACCTGCCTGTGAGAAATCCAGCCAGCATAGATACGTCGCATCTGGGATCGTGGTACGAATATTCGGCATGTATTGGGTCACATAATCCACGAGGAAATCGCGGTTGGAGGTGAGGTAACGGAGCATCTGTCTCAGCCATGTGTCCGCTTTTCCTGAATAGGCCACCTGCGCCGCAGTCAAACCAGGGGTCGAAACTTCGTAAGACATCCCGTATGTCACATCAAAAAATCGCTTTCTGAGGGTTGGGTCAGGAATGATCGCAAAAGCGCAGGAAAGACCCGGTACATTAAATGCCTTGGAGGCAGAGATCAGGGTAATGGTGTATTTCGCGATCTCACGTGAAAGACTTGCAAACGGGGTGAAACGCGCCCCGCCCAGCAGAATCTCACTGTGGATCTCATCGGAGACGATGATGACTTTATTTTCGATGCATATTTCCGCCATCTTTTTCAGTTCAGCGCGCGAGAAAATATGTCCAACCGGGTTGTGCGGATGACACAACAGGAACATCCCCGCCTTTCTCACCTTTTTCCGAAACGCATCATAATCGACCTCAAAACTGATTCGGTTGCCTTTCACTTTTTTCACCAGCGGGGCAACGAACTGGGAAACGTGAAGCTTCTCCCCGGTTTCCAGAAATTCGTTGTAGACGGGCGTCTGAATCAGATATCCCCGCGAGGGGGAACACAAGATACGGGCAGCGACGTTGTATCCATTGTTGACACCCGCCGTATAAACAATCGATTCAGGATCCACATTCCAACCATACAACCCCATCATGCGTGAGGCAATCGTTTCATAAAATGCAGGGGACGGCATTTCATATCCAAGAACGCCATGTGCCACCTGCCGATGAAGCGCCGCAAGGATTTGCGGCGCCGCTGGGAAATCCATATCCGCCAGCCACAAAGGCAGGACGTCCTTTGGATACCAGGTCCATTTCGAAAGATTGATGGAATTTCGGCGTTCGGGAACGGAGTTGAAGGAGGTCATTATTTTTTATACGCTACGATCATCCCATCGCGCATGGGCGTGAGCGAGACGATCCAATCGCCATCGGATGTGATTTGTTTGGTAAATTCGTGCACGCCTTTTGTTGCTGGGGATTTATCATTCTTATCAAAGATGCGGCCATGCCAGAGCATATTGTCGATGATGAGTAATCCGCCGCTGCGTAATTTTTCCTTGATAACGGGCAGGGATGCGGGGTAGGCTTCCTTGTCGATGTCGTTGAAGATGATGTCGAACGGGCCATCCGTTTTGCCGAGCGCCTCAACCGCCTCCGACAAATGGTAGCGGACGAGGTCATCGCTTCCCAACCGAGTCAAATGCCTTCGCGCTCTATCAGATAATTTCTCATCCCAGACGGTGTGATGTACCACGCCGCCTCCGTTCTCCCTCACAGCTTTGGCGAACCACGCCGTGGAATATCCAAACCCTGAACCCAGCTCGAAAATGGACTTTGCCTTGATCATCCGCGCCAGCTGGTAACAGTAATAACCGCAAACGGGACCGATAATGGGAAAGTTCATTTTCCCGGCATATGCTTCCATCTTTTGTAATTCCTTTTCCCGTTGGGGAACCAGGGTGGCAAGATATTCCTGTGCCGCCGGATAGGTCAACAAATCGTCGCTCATAGTACCTCCAAGGATGTTTCGGATTGAAAATGGAATTTTACTCCCAAGGCAGATGATTCAGAAAACCGGGCCAGTTTCCAGGCCGGGTGGAGGCGTTTTTAATGTCAAAACAACTTCACAAAGCGTTAATCACAAAATTACATTTGCTGATAGAATATCGGAAGGAAATCGATATGCAAGGATCCCGCCCTGAATGAGATATAACTTCCGCCTGTTTTGGCGCACTTTCTATCGCTCGTTTTTCAAATCAAAAAATACAACTGCCCGCCTCACCCGTAAACGTTTTTTCTTCCTAGCATTATTTTATCTCATCTGGCCCGCCGGTATGCTCATCCATTGGTTTTGCTTCTGGCTGGATGACATCCTCTTCCCCGAATACAAAAATCATCCCATTGAAAAGCCGTTGTTCATCCTCGGCAATTTGCGCAGCGGTTCGACCTTTTTACACCGCCTGCTTTCGCGCGACTCGGAAACTTTTACCAGCCTGACCACATGGGATATTTACCTGACACCCTCAGTGACGCAAAAGAAGATCACACAATTCGTCTCGCGGCTGGATAAAAATTATTTTAATAATACGCTTCACCGCGCGCTCTACGCCTTCGACCGCCGCACCCTCGGCACCATAAAGATCCATCCTATTTCATTTTTCCAACCTGAAGAGGATGAGAACATCCACCTGCATATTTGGGACGGCTACTTCGTCACCTTCCTGTTTCCGTTCATGGATGAAATGCCGGACTACCAGCATTTCGATGAAGCGCTTCCACCGGAACACAAGAAACGCATCATGACGTTTTACCGCTCCATGCTGCAAAGGCACCTGTATGCATCCGGTAAAAAATATTTCGTGGCCAAGAACCCCGCGTTCAGCCCAAAAATCGCAACGCTGACCGAGTTCTTCCCCGATGCCCGCATCCTCTATCTCGCCCGCAATCCGCTGGATATGCTGCCTTCCACCATCTCATGGATCAACTACGCCCGCCGCCAGTTCACCGACCCCGGCGATGGATATCATTACATCGAAGAAATCCTCGAAATGACCCAGCACTGGTACCGGCATCCGCTGGCTTATTTGGATGCGCATCCCTCTCCCCGACACTTGATCATGAAATACGATGACCTGATCCAACGCCCGGAGTCGGTCATCCGCGCGTTCTATGAACAATTTGGGTATCCCGATAAACCCGGCCTGCCTGTCATCATCGACCAGGCGGTAAAGGAAACGCTTGCCTTCAAAAGCGACCATTCCTACTCGCTGGAAAAAATGGGCTTCACCCGCGAACAGATCATGAGGATCTATGCCGATATTTTCGAAAGGTTTAACTTTGAAACCCGCGAAGACCTGGTCCCCGTAAAAAGCATCGAACTGGATATGTAATAGCGAATCAAAAAGAGCGCGCCTCACGGCGCGCTCTTTTTGATTCGCTATTTTCCAACCCTGCGTTTCGGCGCAGGTTTTTTGGCAGGAGGCACCTTCTTGCCTTTCACGGCAGATCTTGAGGCAGATTTCTTTGCGGCTGTCTTTGCCTTTGTCGCGACCTTTCTTTTTACAGGTGCAGAAACTGCCAGGGCATTATCCATATCCGACACATCCTCCGCATAGGGCCTGACGCGCGGACGACGGGGTTTCGGCTCCACCTTTTTGACCTGATACTCATCCTCCCAGCCTTCGGCCATGGCAAGCTGTATTTTCCCAAAGCGGGCGAGCAGCATGACAGCGCCCACAACCGCCATGCCAAAGGAAACCGCCATCGTGTAAGTAATGAAGGTGTCACCGATCAATGCCTGATCGGGGCGGAAGAATTCAATGAAGGTGCGGGAAAGACCCGCGAGCAGCAGCCACGCGCTGAACAACGCGCCCGGTTTCAATTCTTCCTCATAGCGGCGGGAGAGCCACCATAAAAGAAGAACGATGAGGAGATTCAGAATCATTTCGTAGGCAAAGGTCGGGTGGAAGCGTGTGCTTTCGACTGGGAACCGGCTCAGGTCTGAGAATTGAGCGAGGCGATGGCTGGCATCGATTGGAATCCCCCACAGCAATTGAGTCGGCTGGCCGTACAATTCCTGATTGATAAAATTCGCCGGGCGGGCAAGCGCCTGCCCGAGCAGAGTGGCCGGCGCAAGGGCATCGAGGAAGAGCCACACATCCATTCCATTTTGCTTCAGGAAATAGAACAATGCGACCCCGCCGAACAATAGGCCGCCAAAGAAATGCAAGCCGCCTTCCCAAACAAAGAGAATCTTGATTGGGTTGTCGAGGTAATAAGTGCCTCCGGCAAAAATATTGTTGACCACATACCACAACCGTGCACCAAGGATGCCAATCGGCAGGACCCAGATCATCGCATCCCAAATGGTTTCGCCGTTCTCACCGCGCCGCCGAATCTCTCTTTCAGCCCAAAACGCACCGACCACCGCGCCCAACATCACCAGCACACCGTACCAGCGCAGGACGATCTCCCAATTAAACAATTTGAACGAAAAAATTACAGGATCTATCATGAAAACCTCTGAGTTATTTTTTTTTGAGATTATATCCCATCTCGCAGAGCAAAGTTATTTCGATAAAAATTGTAATGTATATCGCAAATCTTGTCATAAATAAAAGATATATGTCACTTCATGATGTGATTTACAACACATGTCAAAAAAGGCACATATTCTTACAATATCCTTAAACGTTTACTCCGAATGTCAACATTAACCCGATGCTAAAAATCAACCGCCAAACCGATTACGCAGTCAGAGTCATACTGGCTCTCTCCAAAAAACCAAAGGGGATGCGCCTGCCTACCTTTGAGATTGGGCGTGAAATGCTCATTCCCCCGGCGTTTCTCCAGCGCATTGTCGCTGAATTGGCGGGCGGTGGTTTTATCGAAACCCAGGCTGGACGCGACGGCGGCATCTCTCTTGCACACGACCCACACGAAATAACGATGCTTCAAGTGGTCGAACATTTTGAGGGCGAACTCTATCTCTCCGATTGCGTTCTCAAACCTGGCGAATGTCCGTTTGAAAGGAAATGCCCGGTCCACTGCCAGTGGGTGCGGTTAAAGAATTTGCTTCGCGACGAAATGAGCCGCATCACTTTTCACAGCCTAGTGGAGGATGCTTCGAGGATTGAACTGGCCCTGACTACACCGCCTGTGCCCTCTCCATCCATAGTTATTCCTGTATAAATTGCATCTGCCGACCTTGAGGTATTTCTCGCTAACCCTGTGACCTCCAGGGTTATAATCTGTGAACACAAGAAAGTTCCTTATTTCACAAGTAGTCCAAGCCTGTAGGCTTGTCACCTACTGTAATTAAAAAACCATAATTTCGGAGAACAAAATCATGGATCCAATCACCCTCTCAAGGTGGCAATTTGGTCTCACAACCGTTTACCACTTCCTCTTTGTCCCACTCACGTTGGGGCTTTCCTGGTTCGTGGTGTATTTCCAAACGCGCTACTACCAGACCAGGGATGAAACCTATCACAAGTCGGCGAAGTTCTGGGGCAAGCTCTTCCTCATCAACTTTGCCATAGGCGTCGTAACCGGCATCGTGCAGGAATTCCAGTTCGGCATGAACTGGTCGGAATATTCCCGCTATGTCGGCGACATTTTCGGCGCGCCGCTTGCCATTGAAGCCCTAATGGCATTCTTCCTCGAATCAACCTTCCTCGGCGTGTGGATCTTTGGCGAAGGGAAGATTCCCGAGAAGGCGCATCTCGCTTCCATCTGGCTGGTTGCCATCGGATCGAATTTATCTGCCCTTTGGATTTTGCTTGCCAACGGCTGGATGCAGCATCCCGTTGGCTATATCATCAATGAAGTTAATGGGCGCGCGGAACTGGTGGATTTCTTCGCGCTCATCTCAAATCCCAAAGGCTGGCTGTTCTTCTGGCACACTGTCGCCGCCGGGCTTGCCACCGCCAGTTTCTTCGTCATCGGGATCAGCGCGTATCACATCGCCCGCAAGCAGAACGTGGACCTGTTCAAGCGCTCCTTCCTGACCGCCACCATCGTCGGCTTGATCTCCAGCACACTGGTTTTCTTCGGCGGTCACACCAATGGACAGTTCATGTTCGAGACGCAACCGATGAAATTTTCCGCCATCGAGGCGCACTGGGAAACATCCGCGCCTGCGGATTTCTCGATCCTTACCATCGGTGATTTGACCGGCAAACAGGAAGTCTGGTCGTTCCGCACGAGTCAGATCGGCATCCCCGGAGTCTTAAGCTTTTTGGCGTGTAACAACTTCGAGTGCGAAGTTCGAGGCGTGTATGATATCCAGGCAGAGTACGAAGCGTCGTACGGTCCCGGGGATTACATCCCGCTGATGGTCGTCACCTATTGGACCTTCCGCTTCATGATGACTATCGGTCTTGCGATGATGTTGTTTGCTTTCCTGTTCCTGCTTGCCACGCGCGGAAAATACGAAAACGCAAAGTGGATGAAGTGGGTTCCATGGGTCATCGTCCTGCCGTACATTGCGAATTCAAGCGGCTGGATCCTGACCGAAATGGGGCGCCAGCCGTGGATCGTGCAGGGCTTGCTCAAGGTGGAGGATGCAGTTTCGCCCAACCTCACCACCGTTGACCTGCTCATCTCGTTAATCGGATACACAGCTGTATACGGTGCGCTTGCCGCCGCCATGTTCTACCTGATGAAAAAATACGCCATTGCCGGGCCCGACGCCGCCATGCACGAATCGGTGGACGTTGTCACTGCCGCCGTCGGCGCGGACGATTAGGAGAAACACCATGTCTTACGAATTTCTGCAAACACTCTGGTTCATTTTGATCGCCGTCCTTTGGATCGGATTCTTTTTCCTAGAAGGTTTCGATTTCGGCGTCGGCATGTTACTGCCCTTCCTTGGTAAAAAGGATGAGGAACGCCGTGCCATCATCAACACAGTCGGACCGACCTGGGACGGCAACGAAGTCTGGTTGTTGACGGCTGGCGGCGCCATGTTCGCGGCATTCCCGCACTGGTACGCCACCATGTTCAGCGGCTTTTATCTCGCGCTCTTCCTGCTGCTGGTTGGGCTGATCATTCGCGGCATCTCCTTTGAATACCGCTCGAAGGATTCCAACCCAAAATGGCGTCACACCTTCGATTGGATGATCGCTGTCGGCTCCTTCCTTGCCGCTCTCCTGCTTGGCACGGCTTTTTCGAACCTGGCGCGCGGCGTGCCGATCGATGCGAATATGATGTACACGGGCAACCTGTTTACCCTCCTTAATCCCTATGGCTTGCTCGGCGGCTTGACCATGATCACGGTCTTCCTGCTCTACGGCGCGACCTTCCTGACACTCAAGCTCGAAGGCGACCTGCGCGAACGTGCCCGCGAACTTTCGAAGAAACTATATGTGGTTGCGGCTGTGGTGGTCGTCCTGTTGGCAGTCTTCACTTACATCGCCACCGACATCACCTCCAAGATTGGCATTGACCCGGGCTTCACTCCCATTGCCTCCGTCGTTGCAATCGTGGTTGCCATCTTCTTTATCAACCGCAAGATGGAAGGGTGGGCGTTCATTACCGTTGCACTTCACATCGTGCTGACGCAGGTCGCGTTCTTCACCCTGATGTTCCCGCGCGTGATGATCTCCAGCACCAACCCCGCCTTCTCGCTGACCATTTACAACGCCTCGTCATCGCAATATACATTGACCGTCATGTCCATCATCGCGCTCATCTTCGTCCCCATCGTGCTTGTCTACCAGGGCTGGTCATACTACCAGTTCCGCAAGCGCATCAGCACCGACAAGAAGAGCCTCGTTTACTAAATCAACTGTAAGGGCGACCCGCCCAGCCAAATCAAGTTATCTTGAAGATATTGAAGGGTCGCCCCTACAGACATCAACAAATTTCTGGAAGGTTGACGAGGGTATACTTTGCTCAACCTTCCAAATTTTTAACCTGGCACTTGATACCTGAAACCTGACACTTCACCCATGCATCGCCGACTTCTGACTCTCACCCGCGATTCCCGTCTCTCCCTGACCTTAACGATTCTTTCCGGACTTTTAGCTGGATTCCTGACCATCTGGCAGGCGTGGAACCTCAGCAGCGTGATTGACGGAGTCTTCCTCCAAAAGCAAGTTCTTGCGCAAGTCACCTCCCCACTCCTCTTCATCCTCATCGCCATTAGCGGGCGGACGTTTTTAGCCTGGGTCAACGAAGTTGCCGCCAACGCCGTCGCTGTCAGAATCAAAACCGACCTGCGCGAACGGCTCTTTGCCCACATCCTCAAACTCGGTCCCGCCTACTCGCGCGGACAACGCACTGGCGAGCTGACCACAGCTGCCGTCGAAGGTATTGAGGCGTTGGATGCGTATTTCAGCCAATATCTGCCGCAACTGGTTGTCACTGCACTTGTTCCCCTTTCCATTTTATTCTTCGTCTTCCCCATCGACTTATTAACTGGCTTCGTCTTCCTCATCACCGCCCCGTTGATTCCCTTCTTCATGATCATCATCGGCAAAGGCGCGGAGGCGGTCACCAAACGCCAATATGAAACCCTGCGCCTGCTCAGCGCGCACTTCCTCGACAGCCTGCAAGGGTTGACCACGCTCAAACTTTTCAGTCAATCGAAGGGACAGGCGAAAAATATCGCCAAGGTTTCTGAGCAATACCGTGACACGACCCTGAGCGTTTTACGCATCACCTTTCTCTCCGCTCTCGCGCTGGAAATGCTCGCCACCATCAGCACCGCCATCGTCGCCGTGGAAATTGGCTTCCGCCTGCTTTACCGCAACATGGAATTTCAGCCCGCGCTCTTCTTGCTCGTCCTCGCCCCCGAATTCTACATGCCCCTGCGTGCCCTTGGTGCAAGATTCCACGCAGGCATGAATGGCACGACTGCGGCAAAGCGGATTTATGAGATTTTGGACACGCCAATCGTCGATACTCGATACTCGATACTCGACAATCGAATATCGAATATCGATTTCTCGACCATCAAATTATCGAATATTTCATTCACTTACCCAAATGAAACAATTCCCGCATTACAAAATATCAGCCTAAAAATAGACAAAGGTCAACATATTGCTTTGGTTGGCAAAACAGGCGCGGGAAAATCAACGCTTGCTCATTTATTACTTGGTTTTATTCATCCAACACAAGGCAGCATCAATTACCAATCACCAGTTACCAATCACCAATCACCAACCACCAATTCATCCTTCATCCTTCATCATTCCATCGCCTGGGTTCCCCAAAAACCTCACCTCTTCCATACCACCATCGCCGAAAACATCCGCCTCGGCAAAGCGGACGCGACTCACGATGAAATCGTCACCGCCGCTAAAGCCGCGCGCCTACATGACTTCATCGAATCGCTCCCAGAAAAATACGAAACCATCGTCGGCGAAAGCGGCGCCCGCCTCTCCAGCGGACAAGCCCAACGCCTCGCCCTCGCCCGCGCCTTCCTCAAAGACGCGCCCATCCTCATCCTCGACGAACCCACCTCCGCGCTCGACCCCGAAACCGAATCCCTGCTCGAAAAATCCACCCGCGAACTCATGCTGGGACGAACCGTCATCACCATTGCCCACCGCCTCAACACCATCTTCCAAGCCGATACCATCATCGTCCTTGATGAAGGCAAAATCATCGAACAAGGCACACACAAAGAACTACTTGCGAAGAACGGCATGTACGCGAGCATGGTAAAAACTTATAAACAAGTCGAAGAGCCTGCCCTGAGCCTGTCGAAGGGTCAAAAGTCAAAGGTCAAAACCCAAACTCCCAAGACACCCGACCTTCGACCTTCGACCTTTGACCAAATCGTCAATCGTCAATCTGAAATCGTAAACAACGTCCCCTTTGGGGATCAAAAATCGATCCTTCCCCGTTTACTAACCTTCCTCCGCGGCAACTGGCATCGCGTCGCGCTCTCTGTCCTGCTCAGTTCCATCACCATCCTTGCGAGCGTAGCCCTCATGGGCACCTCCGCGTGGCTGATCTCCACCGCCGCCATTGCCGTCTCCGTCGCGGACCTTGGCGTATCCACCGTCGGCACCCGCTTCTTCGGCATCACCCGCGCCATCTTCCGCTACCTCGAACGCCTCGTCTCGCACGATGTGACCTTCCGCCTGCTTGCAAAACTGCGTGTGTGGTTCTACGAAAAACTCGAGCCCCTCGCCCCCGCCCGCCTGATGAACTTCCGCTCTGGCGACTTGCTCGCCCGCATTATTGGCGATGTGGAAACACTGGAAAATTTCTACGTCCGTGTTGTTTCACCGCCATTGACCGCCATCGTCGTTGGGGCATTCACTGCCATCTTCCTCGCTTCTTTCTACCCGCTGCTTGCTCCAGTCTTCCTGACCTTTTATCTCAGCCTCGGCTTGTTCCTGCCCATCCTCGCACAAACGACCAGCCGCAAATCTGCCGAACAGACCATCGCCCTGCGCGCCGACTTGCAAACCCGCCTCGTGGACAGCATTCAAGGTATGGCAGACCTAATCGCCTATGGTCGCGCCGACGAACGCCTCGCACAAATTGCAGACACCGCAAACGACTACGGAAACGCCCAACGCTACATGGCACGTGTGACAGGCATCCACGCCGCGCTGGGGACATTGTTCACCCAACTCGGCATGTGGTCCGTGCTCTTCCTCACCATTCCGCAGATCACCAATGGCAATCTCGCGGGTCCCATGCTCGCCTCGTTGACCCTGCTTACTCTCGCTTCGTTCGAAGCCGTCATTCCCCTGCCCCTTGCCGCCCAAATGTGGAATTCCTCGCGTGAAGCGGCTAGACGCTTGTTTGAAGTGGTGGATACAGAGCCGGAGGTCAGTGACCAGTTATCAGTAACCAGTGACCAGTTGCCAATTACCAATCACCAATTACAAATTACCAATCTCTCTTTCACCTACCCTACCCAAGCCACACCTGCCCTGCAACATGTAACCTTCAACCTGCAACCTTCCACCTCCATCGCCATCGTCGGACCAAGCGGAGCAGGCAAGAGTACCATTGCAAATCTGCTGCTAAGATTCTGGGAGTACGAAGTTGGAGAAATCCGTTTGGGCGGGGAATCGCTCAAAGCGTTGAATCAGGACGAGGTCAGAGCAAGAAGCGGGTATGTTTCACAGAACACGTATTTCTTCAACACATCCATTTACGAGAATTTGAGATTCGCGCGTAAGAAAGTCACCAGAGAAGAAGTGGAAGCAGCTTGCAAATCCGCGCAAATTCACAACTTCATCATGAGCCTGCCAAAAGGTTACGACACGCTAATCGGTGAACAAGGACTGCGTCTCTCGGGCGGAGAACGTCAGCGGCTGGCAATTGCGCGTGCTTTGATAAAAGATGCCCCAATTTTGATCCTCGACGAACCCACAGCCAATCTTGACCCATTGACCGAGCAGCAAGTTTTGGAAACATTATTCGCTGTAATGAAACGTAAGACTTCACTACTCATTACGCATCGATTAATAGGTCTCGAAAATGTGGACAAAATCCTTGTGATGAATCACGGGCAGATCATCGAACGCGGCACACATGCTGAACTTTCCAGCAGAGACAGTTTCTATCGCCGCCTGTTGGATTTGCAAAATCGTATACTCGACCATGAATTCTAATAACCTATTGCTTGCATCATCCCCGTGGAAGTGCTATAATCCCGTTATCTCCCCTGAGGCATTGATAAATTACCTACGTTGATCATAGGCACAAATCGATTGTGTCTGAAATTGTAACGAGAACCTTGACCAGAATCCCAAAATCACCAACAATATCCTAAGGAAATCCGCCAGCCCAATATAGCGGGGACTGGTCTTTTTCACATTCCTATCCCAATTTTTTCCCATAAGAGATTACAACATGAAAATACTTGAATTAGAGAACGAACCGCTTTCCAAACTGCGCGCAATGGCGAAGAGCTTCAATATTCCAAATTTCAACCGCCTGAAAAAGGAGTCCCTCGCCATGCTGATCCGCGAAGCGGAGGCGCAGAAAGAAGGCATTGAACTGCGCGGCGGCATCCTGGAGATCATGAGCGAAGGCATCGGTTTTCTGCGAGCCACCAACTACCGCATCAGCGACCAGGATGTGTACGTTTCACAGGCGCAATTAAGAAAATACGATCTACGCGCAGGCGACCTCGTGATTGGGCAGGTGCGTCCGCCTCGTGAAAGCGAACGGCACTTCGGCCTGCTCAAAGTGGAATCCGTCAACGGGTTGGAGCCGGAAACGGGCACTCGAAGGGTTGTCTTTGAAAACCTCACTCCCATCTTCCCGGAAGTACGTTTTGATCTTGAAACCGACCAGGCCACCCTGGCTCCCCGTTTGATCAATCTGATCGCACCCATCGGCCGCGGCCAGCGCGGATTGATTGTTTCTCCACCCAAGGCGGGCAAAACCACAATTCTCAAGCAAATTGCGAACTCCATTTCAACCAAATATCCCGATGTGCATTTGATTATTGCACTGATCGGCGAACGCCCCGAGGAAGTAACTGACATGGACCGCTCTGTGGATGCGGAAGTGGTCGCCTCCACCTTCGATGAACCGGTCACCTCCCACGTCCGCACTGCGGAATTAGCCCTGGAGCGCGCCAAGAGACTAGTGGAGATTGGACGCCATGTAGTAATCTTAATGGACTCGATCACCCGCCTCGCCCGCGCCTACAACCTGGTCGTCAATCCTTCGGGCCGTACCCTCTCCGGTGGTATGGACCCCTCCGCGTTGTATCCCCCCAAGCGATTCTTTGGCGCGGCACGCAATGTAGAAGACGGCGGCTCGCTGACCATCATTGCCACCTGTCTTGTGGATACCGGCTCCCGCCTCGATGACGTTGTGTACGAGGAATTCAAAGGTACCGGCAATATGGAATTGATCCTGTCGCGAAAACTTCAGGAACGCCGCACATTCCCCGCAGTGGATATCGAACGCTCGTCCACCCGCCGCGAAGATCTGCTCCTCGGTCCGGACCTGATGCAGCGTGTCTGGCTGATGCGCCGCATGTTCATCCAGATGACTTCTCCCCCGCCCCAGGGTGCCGGCATGGATAATTCTGTCGCCACCGAAGCTATTATCACCCGCATGGAAAAATCCAAGAATAATTTGGAATTTCTTGAAAACCTCACCAGGGATGCTTAACCTGGCTGTTTATTGAAAGATAAATAAACAGCAAACAAAAAAATGAAACCGCTTACCAAAAATATCCGATCTTTTTTCCAAAGATTCAAACGCAATCCAAAGGTTCAGCCGGATGTATCCGCCGCAAACGAGCCGTCCACTTCACCGCGCAAAAACCGCAGGGTGGATCGTTTTTCGGTAATCAGCTGGGTTGTAACGCTGGTAATCGTGGCGGCTTTACTCAGTTCCACCCTTTACTATAAAAGCACCCGCCCGGTTACGTATACCGCCGTTGCCCAGCCCACAAGCGCGTCGGAGCCGGGAACTGGAAGCGTTGGGCAGCCTCAGGCCGGTGAACCAGTGGTCGGCGCGGAGGGAAGCGAACTTCCATCCATCCTCCGTAAATTGCAATTAATCACCAATATCCCGGAACGACCCAGATATGGACCGACCATCTACCGCGTTTCGCGCGGCGATGCCATGCTGTCCATCGCCGAGGAATTCAAACTTAAATCCGAATCCATTTTGTATGTCAACACGCAGTTGGAGGATAACCCCCATAATTTAAAACCCGGCATGGAGTTGACGATTCCGCCGGTGGACGGGTTGTATTATGAATGGAAGGACAGTGACACATTCGAATCGGTCGCTGAAAAATTCGATGCCATCGCTGATGATATTATCAATTTTCCCGGCAACGATATCGACTTAACGGACCCCAAGGTTGAACCGGGCACTCTTGTAATGATCCCCGGCGGCGCCCGTGATCTGCGCGCGTGGGAACAGGACCTGCAAACCGCAGGCCGCGGCGCCAACACCGGCACAGGCGGCGCGAATGCAACCAACAGCTGCGGCGGCGGCCCGGTGGCAAGCGGGTTTGGATGGCCAGCCAATTCGCACAACATCACCGGCAACGGATATGGGCCAGGCCACCTTGGCATCGATATTGAAGCCGCTGAAGGCGATCCGGTTTATGCAGCTGGCACCGGCATTGTAACCATGGCGCAGGGCGGCTGGAATTATGGCTATGGCAACGTGGTGCAAATCGATCATGGCAATGGCTATGTGACGGTCTATGCCCACTTGAGCGCAATCAATGTCAGCCAGTGTACCCCGGTTGGGCAGGGCACGGTCGTTGGAGCGGCGGGCAATACAGGCAATTCATTCGGCGCGCACTTGCATTTCGAGGTCCGTATTGGCGGCTCGAATATCAACCCGTATGATATTGTTCAGTAAATAAAACCATAAGGTCTTGAAGACCTTATGGTTTTATTATTTAACATGAACGAATCCTCCCTCAAAAAAAAACTTTCCAAATTAAACTTCAACAACCTGCGCTATTTCGATTCAATCGGCTCCACCAACGATGAGGCGCTGGCTTGGGCGGCGGAGGGCGCAAAGGATTTGTCGATAGTGATCGCGGATGAACAAACGCAGGGACGCGGCAGACTCAACCGAAAATGGTTCACCCCAAAAGGCAGCGCCCTGGCTTTTAGTTTGATCCTGCGCCCCTCCGCGTCGATGCGCCCGCATCTCTCGCGGACCGTCGGGCTGGCTGCGCTATCAATCGCAGACTCCATTTCCCGAATTGGACTCAAGCCGCAGATCAAATGGCCGAACGATATTTTATTGAATGGAAAAAAAACGGCGGGCATCCTGGTGGAATCTGTGTGGTCTGGTGATGATGTCGACTCGCTGGTAATCGGCATGGGCATCAACGTTTATAAACCTTCCGTTCCACCAGCGGAATTTTTGCAATTCCCCGCCACCAGCCTTGAAGATGAACTTGGAAGTGAGTTAATCCGCGAAGATGTTCTGTCCGGCATCCTGGGTGCTTTCCTCCACTGGCGCGAACGCCTGGGCGAGGATGAATTGATCAAAGCCTGGGAGGAATTGCTTGCCTTTCGCGGTGGTCAGGTTGAGGTTAAGTCGGGAGGCGAAGTTCCCGTCACTGGCAGAGTGGACGGCCTCGAATCCGATGGTAGTTTGCGGCTGAGGGATATCCATGACAAATCCGTGATAGTCCGATTTGGGGATGTAAGCCTGCGCCCGTCAGCGTGATATACTCCTGAAAAAGAGGTGACCATGTTCGATAATCTTCGCGAAGAGGTTTCAGCAAAATCGTTTGCCGATGAAGAAGCCAAATTCCAGCCCGCTGCAGGGACGGAAACCCCGCGCAGACGTTCCGGCCGGTTTCTGGGAATGACCCCCATCCAACGGTTCGTGGTGGCGGTGATGCTATTCCTTTCGGTATGCGTGCTCGGTTCGCTGTTCCTGTTCGTTATGGGCAAGATCAGCATTTGATTTACACCGCAAAATGAAAATGAATGAAAAAGGGCGGGGCTTGAAGCCCCGCCCTTTTTTGTTTACACCAACTTTGGTTGTGCTTCCGTTTTTTCCGTCTCGTTCATCTGCGCGCCCGCCTTTTTCAAATCATCGGCCGAGATTCGCGCCACAGAGGCAACCGCATCACCTTCCTGCGGTTTGATAAGATGCACTCCCCTTGTCGCACGGCCGGATTGTTTAACATCTTTCACATTCAATCGCAAAGTCACCCCGTTGGAGGTCATGATCGTCAGATCGTCCGCTTTTTGAACGACTCGCGCGGCAGCGATCTTGCCAATCTCCTTCAAGGCTTTGGGGTCGATCGTAAAATTTCCGCCAGTGGCGCGTCCCTTGGCCATGTACTCGGTGAGTGGGGTCTGTTTTCCGAATCCCCTGGTTGTGATGACAAGCAGAGCGCCATCTTTTTCCACCACGTCCATGCTGGTAACCGCATCATCCTTCTTGAGTTTGATTCCCTGCACGCCGGCGGCCTGACGTCCCATCGAGCGGACCTTGGTTTCACTGAATCGCAGGGCCTGCCCATTTTCGGTGACGATGATGATCTCGTCTTTGCCGGAAGTGAGGCGCGCCCAGCCGAGGGTATCCCCTTCATCCAGGTTCATGGCGATCAAGCCGGAGGGACGGACGGAAGCAAATTCTTCCATTGAAACGCGTTTGATCCTTCCCCGTCCCGTCATCAGCACACAATAATTGCCCGGTGAGAAATCTCCCACAGCCATAGCTGCCGTCACTTTTTCGTTCGGATCGAGGGAAAGGACATTGACCAATGGAATGCCCTTCGTGGCGCGTTCCGAATCAGGGATTTGATATATTTTTTCGGAATATACCTTGCCTTTATCCGAGAAGAACAACATTGTGTTCAGGGTGCGGGCGGGAATGAGCATGACCACCTCGTCTTCTTCCTTGGTGGTGTGTCCCATCACGCCGCGCCCGCCGCGGCTTTGCGAACGGAAAGCCGAAGCAGCCACGCGTTTGATATATCCGCGTTCTGTAAGGCTGATCAGCACAGATTCATCCGCAACTAAATCTTCATCGTGAATATCCTCTTTGGCTTCGGCGGCGATGCGCGTGCGTCGGTCGTCGCCATATTTTTCGGTCAATTCGAGCAATTCCGTCTTAATCAGCGCAAGGATTTTCTTGGGGTTTGCAAGCAGATCTTCAAGATATTCGATGGTCGCTTGGACCTGCTTATGCTCCTCCTCGATCTTCCAGCGTTCCAATGCGGCGAGACGACGCAGCTGCATATCCAAAATCGCCTGCGCCTGCAATTCGCTCAGTTTGAAACGCTTCATCAAATTCGTCTTGGCCACATCCGCATCTTCAGCTTCGCGAATGGTTTTGATGACCGCTTCAATGTTATTCAGAGCAATCAGGTATCCGTCCAAAATATGCTGACGAGCGCGCGCCTTCGCCAGCTCAAAATTGGTGCGGCGGACAATGACCGTCTGGCGGTGCTCGATGAAGATATGCAGCATGCGCTTGAGCGGCAGGGTGCGCGGTTCCCCATCCACGAGCGAAAGCATTTGCACACCAAACGTGGACTGCAACGCCGTATATTTATAAAGCTGGTTTAACACCTTCTTCGGCTGGGCGCCGCGCTTCAACTCGATGATGATGCTCATGCCGCGCTGGTCGGATTCATCCCGCAGGTCTGAGATCTGGTCGATCTTGCCATCACGCACCAACTCAGCGATGCGCTCGATCAATGTGGATTTATTGACCTGGTAGGGAATCTCGGTAATATTGATGTAATATCGCCCGGCTTTTGTCTCTTCGATGTGAGCGACGCCGCGCATCACGATTCGACCCCGGCCTGTTCCATATGCCGAGTGAATTCCCTCTGTTCCGACGATGATTCCGCCTGTGGGAAAATCGGGACCGATCACAAATTTCATCAGATCATCAACAGTAACATCTTCGATCTTGTCGTAATGATCGATCAGATGATTGATCGCGCCCGTCAATTCGCGCAGGTTCTGCGGCGGGATGTTGGTCGCCATGCCCACAGCGATACCCGATGCCCCATTGAGCAGCAGATTCGGCAAACGCGCGGGAAGAACGAGCGGCTCCTCCAGCGAATCGTCAAAGTTGGGGCCAAAATCCACCGTATCTTTTTCAAGATCAGCCAGCAGTTCCTCGGCCATTTTTTGCAGGCGCGCTTCGGTATAACGCATGGCCGCGGGGGCATCCCCGTCCACGGAGCCGAAGTTACCCTGACCATCCACCAGCAGATAACGCAGCGAGAAATCCTGCGCCATGCGCGCCATGGATTCATAGACCGCCGAATCGCCGTGCGGGTGATATTTACCCAACACTTCACCCACGATACGAGCGGACTTTTTGTAGGATGAGTTCGAGCGGATACCGAGCTCATGCATGGCGTATAGAATGCGTCTGTGGACGGGTTTCAAGCCGTCACGGGCATCCGGCAGCGCGCGCGCCACGATCACGCTCATGGCGTAATCCAGGTAGGCGGAGCGCATCTGGGCGTCAATATCAACGGACTCGATATTTCCTGCAATCAAATTTTCTTCAGCCATAAAGGTTCCTTAATAGTGGAAAAAATTCGTCAAATTGGCACAAAAAGACACGAAGATGGGGGGAAACTTCGTGTCCGCATTAGATGAAAGAAGCTGTTATTTATAGTGTAATTATACCACCCCCATCCGTTTTATGCGACTTGCGGCCGAAAATAAAAGAGACCCTCGTAACGGGTCCCATTTAGTGTGCCGAAGGAGGGACTTGAACCCTCATGAACGTAAGTTCACTACGCCCTGAACGTAGCGCGTCTGCCAATTCCGCCACTTCGGCATGTCTTTTGCTGGCGGGATGTATTTTATCTCAAATAATTGGAATGTCAATAAGGGCGGGAACAAAATGGACTGTCTTCTCGTCAGCATTCCATCCCTTTCAAAATTGTATTGTGGTTCCATTACAGTACTGAAAGGGGATGTATCTTTTCACCTGCAAAATCGTTATATTGTTCAAAGAAAGGAGTTGCATCATGTTCGTTCTTGCAGTAGTGGTCGCCATATTATTCCTTGTTCTGGCTGGTTCGGACCTGTTCGTTTCCCAATTCAGTCCGGATGAACTCAGCAACATGGGAGTTCAAGAGAAATGATGGACGATCACCCCATCCCCTAACCCGACGCACACCGAGAGGCGCGTCGGGTTTTTTTATTTAAACAACTTCCGAAAACTCCCTACCGCTCGGTAGGCATCCAGGTATTGAGATATAATACACAAGCAAAAGGTAGTGAAATTCCCAAACGGCCCTCCCCTCCGAAGTTCGGATTGGCGGCAGACCCAATGGCAAGGACAAACATTTATGGCGCTCCAACCCCTTTTTACACAAATCGAAAAAACGATTCAAACGAACGATGGAAATATTGTGCTGGAAAGTCACACCGGCTTCCCCTTCAATGAATCCAACCTGTATATGGTCAATCCCAGCGGAGTCGTCGTTTGGAAGGCGGAAAAACCCGACCTGCGCTCCCTGTACACACGTATTAAATTGAACGAAGATTTCACCCTGTCCACATTCACAACGGATGCACTGTTTTGCGACCTGGACCTGAAAACCGGAAAGATCATCAGCAAATCCAGTTTCAAATAATGCCCGCATTCGAAAAACCTCCCCTTGGATTTGTAATCGCCTTTCTGCTCTTTAGTCTATTGTTCCTCTCGAATAGTTATAAACTTTGGTTCAAAACGGACGAGTACTACAAAGACCTGTATAACAGCCTCACCAACGAGAAGACCCCTTACCCGTTCAAGAACTTCTTTTTGAAAAGGCTGCAGAACCGCAAACGCTGGGAAATGGAGCAGAAGATTTTTAGCCTGATCGGGCTTGTGGCGGTTATTGGAATGGATGTTTTGGTGGTGATGGCTTATTTAGGATAGAAAAATCACACCACAAAGGAACACAAAGGAAAAGCATTGAACCTACGTGAATCTTTGTGACCCCTCGTGGTAAAAAGAATTTCTACAAGGAGTACAACTTGAAAATCATCGCATGTATCAAGCAAGTACCCGACTCGGAAGCAAAAGTGAAAGCCGAGGGTGGGCAGGTTTCATGGGGGGACGCGCCGCTGGTCATCAACCCGTTCGACGAGTACGCGGTTGAAGGCGCGCTTCAGCAAAAGGAAGCACTGGGCGGGACGGTCACAGCCTTGTGCATCGGACCCGAGTCCGCGAAGGAAGCGCTCAAACATGCGCTTGCCATGGGCGCGGATGAAGCCATCCTCGTTTCGGACCCGGCGCTGAACGATCTCGACACCGTCGGCGCGGCAAAAGTCCTCGCGGCGGCGATCAAAAAAGTCGGCGACGCGGACATGGTCATGTTCGGACGTCAGACCCTCGACAATGGCGCAGGACTCACTCCCGCGCAAACAGCCAGAGTCCTCGGGTGGCCCATGCTTGGGTTGGCTGGCCAGATCAAAGTCGATGGTGGAAGCGCGACCGTTGAACGAGTCCTCGAAGAAGGCAGACAATCCATGAAAGCAAATCTGCCTGCCGTGTTGAGTGTCGTACAAAGCATCGGCGAACCGCGCTACCCATCGTTCATGGGAATTCGCAAAGCTTCGAAAGCGAACATTCCAGTTTGGTCGTTGAGCGATCTTGGAATCGCCGCGCCAGCGCCCGTTGTGACGCGCACCGAGTTGATGAACCCACCCGTTCAGGAAACCACCACAGAAATGATCACCGGCGAGACCCCCGCCGTGATCGCCGAAATACTTGCCGATAAAATCATCGCGGAGAAAGTGCTATGAAAACCTTCGTTTATGTGGACCACTTCAAAGGCGACATCCAGCCCTCTTCGTGGGAAGCGCTTGGTCTCGCAAAAAGTTTTGGCACAGCGGTCGCCGTGGTATTTGGATCCAAGGTTGATGATGTTGCGAAAACTGCATTGGAATATGGCGCGGATGAAGTCCTCGTTGCGGATGATTCCACGCTGGGAGATTATCGCGCTGAGACGTATGCCTCCACCCTCTCCGCGCTCGCCGCTTCTCATAACCCGAACCTGATCCTGTTTCCGACAACCGCCCGCACCCGTGAAATGGCCGCGATGGCGGCGGTGGATTTGAATACCGGCGTGCTCACCGATGTTTCAGCCTTGGAAGCAAACGGCGATTCGTTCGTTGCCACCCGCCCCATTTACGAAGGCAAAGTTTTGGAAAAGACCGTGTGCTCCGGCAAGCCCATCATGGCAACCATCCGTGGACGCGCTTTCCCGAAACCGAACCATGAAGCAGGCAAGAGCGGGACCATCACCAAAGTTGCCGCGGCGGGTGAAGCGAAATCAACCGTCGAAGGCTACTCTGCCTCTGAAAGCGCCGTCAACCTGGGCGACGCAGGCATCATCGTCTCTGGCGGACGCGGCGTTTCGAACAACCCGTCCCTTACCCCGCCTAATGGCATGGACGAAAAGCAAGCCGAAGTATGGCGCGCCCAGCAAGGCTTTGCATTAGTCACTGATTTGGCAAAATTACTTGGCGGCGCTGTTGGTGCCTCTCGAGCAGCTGTGGACGGTGGCTACATCACATATGCCCACCAGGTCGGACAGACTGGCAAAGTTGTCGCCCCTGATTTGTACATCGCCTGCGGTATCTCTGGCGCGATTCAACATCTCGTTGGTATGCGCAATGCCAAGGTGATTGTGGCGATCAACAAGGATGCTGACGCCCCCATTTTCAAGCAAGCCCGCTACGGCGTGGTCGGTGACCTGTTCCAGATCGTCCCTGCACTGACTGAGGCGATGAAGAAGAAATTGGGGAAGTAAGAGCGAAGAACCGACCATTGACCGCGGACGACTGACCGTAATCTATGGTCAATCGTCCATCGTCAAAAAAGACCTCTGAAGTCGAAAACGGCTTTGGAGGGCTTTTTTTATTCCCCAAACCCCACTGGTGGAATTCCCAGCGCCTGAATTAATCGTGCCCAGTAATTGACCTGGGCCGCGGTGCTGACGAGAATGACGAATTCGCGTTCGGTGAAGGCGGCTTTTACTTTTTCAACAATATCCGGGTGGAATTTCAACGGGGTGGAAGAGATCAGGCGAGTATAGGTAATTGCCAGTTTTTCACGCTCTGAAAACGAAGATATTTCTTCAATATCTCCATGTAAAGCTTGAGCTTCTTCGTCGGTGATTCCATATTGACGATGTTCGTACGAATTCATGTCAATACAAAATGGACAAGCCGCTGCGTGCGAAGCAGTCATACGGATGAGTTTGAGCATACGCCGAGTCATCTGTCCATCTTCGTGTGCAACGAGAAATTCCATGATGCCTGAGCCAATCGCGGCTTTAGGGTACCAAGCCAAAATCCGCGCGGGGAGCATGGTCTTGCCAGTCACTTTTTCAGAGACCCAAATACCAAGTTTGAGAATGAGTGGAATTCGTTTTGGTTGGTTAATGAATGCTCGCATAATTGTCTCCGCATTCATTGTACAATATCGTTAATAAAACATGGGAGCAACTCTTTTATGGTGAGATGAGGAAATTCCTGCTAGAATCATTCTCATGAATATATTTAGAACTAAAAAACCATATATCGCAATTGCTCTGATTATTCTCGTGTCGATCACAACAATTATTGTATTAAATTTGGATGTTCCCATTCGTTTTATCGAATCTTATAAAAAAGGAACCCTGACCCTGGAAAAGGTCCGCTTTGATATTGCATCCCTCAATTTGGGTAGAAAGTCGCCTTTCACACCGATTGACAAGAAGACATCCACAGCGGATGGAATGGCGCAGGTCTATGTGCCCGAAGGTGAGTTTTTGATGGGCAAGGGACTCGTCCGCAAGAACGCCGATTCCCCCCAGCATGTCGTCTACCTTGATGCATTTTGGATGGATAAATATGAGGTGAGCAATTCCATGTATATCAGGTGCATTCAGGCAGGCGGATGCACGGAATTGGTTTCCGACAATATCAATTATCAGAATTGGGTCTATCGGAATCACCCCGTCACCTACGTCACTTGGGACCAGGCGAATGCGTATTGTCAATGGGCCGGCAGGCGTTTGCCGACCGAAGCGGAATGGGAAAAAGCCGCGCGCGGAACGGATGGAAGAAAATATCCCTGGGGAAATGAAGTTCCAAATCCGCGCCTCGTGAATTTCGCCGACAGCATGATCCATGAGACAGTTTCGATATATCGCTATCCGTTGGGCGCGAGTCCGTATGGTGCATTGAACATGTCTGGAAATGCCCGTGAGTGGGTCGCCGATTGGTACGATCCCGAATACTATTTGGCCACACCGTACGCAAACCCCAGCGGCCCGGAAAACGGCACAGAACATTCCCTGCGCAGCGGCTCCTACAATGAAGACAAGAATGAGATCATGGTCACCGCCCGTTACCGGCATGAACCCCAATCCGCCGGGCTGAGCCGCGGCTTCCGCTGTGCGGAAACCGGGAATTAATTTACCCAGGCTCAATTCACCCGAAAGCTGCACCGCAGGGAGGTGATCCCTGCGGTTTTTTCTATTTCTTGAATATGACATTCCATTTTTATGATAAACGGTTTGCTAAAGCCCTTTTCCTCCTGCACATTTTCACAGCTTGATTCGCAAATCTGCTTGTATCCGCGCAATCATGGCGGGAATTTCTTAATCAACTTCCTATCTTGCTTATGCAAAAGGTCTAATAAATTTCAATAAGCAATGCTAATAAGCAAATATTATGTAAATCACTTGTTGACATAAGGGAATGGAATAAAATCAATTGTGAAACAATGCACAATCATTTGGAGACATCTTGAAACGCATAATAATCACCCTGCTTATATCCATGTTTTTCCTTACCGCGTGTGCGCGTGCCGATGCCGCAACAGCCATAGCAACTCCCTTGCCGGAGGAAACTCCTATTCTGGTAACACCGGTCATTGAGGGGGCGTTTTTAAATGAATGCAAAAATTGCCACATAGATAAACAACGCCTGATTGATACAGCCATGCCCGAGGTTGTGGTCGAGAAGGAATCCACGGGAGCTGGCTGAGGTGGCGAGGTGGCTCCGTTGGAGCCCTGGCAGAAAGTTCTTGTTAACTGGGATGATTTCATCGCTGACCCGCACGGGCAAATAACCTGCATAAAATGCCATGGCGGCGACAATACTTCGAATCATAAAGAGACCGCACACAGCGGCTTGATCGTCGACCCAAGCGCGCTTCCCGCAAAAGTTTGCGATAGCTGCCATTACGACATGGCAATGGCAGGAACCGGACTGCACGTCACACTAGATGGGTACTGGACAGTCCTGGAAACGCGTGGGGCATCCGCGCCCGAACATGATGCCAAGAGGGTCGAGACCTTAATGACTTTATTCAATACACATTGCGGATCCTGCCACACCAACTGCCAGGACTGTCATTACTTCCCGCCGAATACAGAAGAGGGGACGGTCCTCCTGCGGGAAGAAATAGTGCAGGAAAAACTGTCACGGGTGAACCATCTGGCGGAGATCGAAGCCATGTATGCCTCACCGGATCAGGAAGCCATGCACTCCATGTTCGGCAATCATTGTTCGACCTGCCATGCAAGCTGCGGTGATTGCCACATCAGCCAGCCAGACCACGTGGGCGGCGGCTTTGTTCAGGGCCATGTGGTCATGAAAACGCCGTCCATGTCTCAAAATTGCACCGCCTGCCACGGAAGCCGTGTAGGGAATGAATATCTTGGAAAACATGAGGGAGTTCCAGGCGATGCACATTTTCGTCTTGAGCGCATGAACTGTATGGGCTGTCATACCGCAGCAGACATGCATAGCCCGGGAGCAACCTGTACCCAGTGTCATACCGAAGCGGAGGGAATCGAGAGGACGCAGAAAAACCACCGGTATGCAGGAGAGCAGACTCCTTCCTGCGAATCATGCCACCCGGAAATGGGTGCATGGAATGACACGAATCAAAACCATCTCCTCCACAAAGATAAGCTGGCCTGTCAGGTTTGCCACTCGGTTTCGTATACCAGTTGTGATGGCTGCCATGTGGCGATCAGTGAAAAAACGGGGAACCCATTCTATGAAACCGAGGGAGATTACTTATCTTTTTTCATCGGCAAAAATCCAGACCCAAATTATCACCGCCCTTATGAATATGTTGTCCTGCGGCATGTGCCTGCATCCGTAAATGCGTACAACTTCTATGGCGAAAATCTCCTTCCGGCCTTTAATTCAAAATCCACCTGGGTCTATTCCACGCCACACAATGTTCAAAGGCAAACGCCGCAGAATTCCTCCTGCAATTCCTGCCATGGTAATGCCGCAATTTTCCTTACTGCCGACAAAGTCTATCCCAATGAGCTGCAGGCAAACCAAGGCGTGATCGTTGACACAATTCCGTCTCGAGTTGAAGAACCGGTTCTTCCATGAAAGCCATCGTGAGAATTTGATGAAAAAGAAATTGTATCTGCTGATTGGTCCGCTATTGGCTTTCGGTATGCTGCTGGGAGCATGCGGGGCGGATGCACCCGTTAAAGAAGTCGCCCTAACAGAAGTAGCCCCAATCAGCGTGATGCCCACTGCGCCCATACCTCTGGATTATCCGTCCCTGCTTGTTCATTTCTGGGAATCCATTCCTGCCGACAAAAATTTTGGGCTGGTCAGCGCGATAAAAATCAGCGGAGAACTTGCTTCGAATGGCGCACCCTTCCTGCTCGATGTCCGCGAAGCGACCGAGTTGGAGATAGATGGTTATATCGCGGGCTCGGTCAATATCCCTCTGCGGGCATTGCTCCAGAATTTGGATAAGCTGCCCGATCTCAATGAAGCAATTGTGATCTTCTGTGGGTCCGAACACCGCGGCGGATTTGCTTTAATGGCGTTAAAGATGCTTGGATATACCAATGTCCGTAATATGGGAAATTGCCGTGTGGCGGGGGAAGACAGCGGCCTCCCGATTGTCAACGGCGGCTTGCCTGATGCTCCTGTTGTGATTAGCACCCCAACCATTACGGACGAGGCGCTCTTTATCAGGATTGACGATTTCCTATCCAACCTGCCGGAAGATTACCTTGCAATTAAACCGGATGCCCTATCCATTGAACTGGCGTCCGGTAATTTATTCCTTTTGGATGTCCGATTGCAAGCCGAACGGGATGCGGATGGATATATTGAAAGTTCCGTCCTAGTCCCCTTTCCTGACCTTCTGAAAAGACTCGATCAATTGCCAGCAGACAAAGGTGCGCGCATTATCGTTCACTGCACCTCCGGTCACCGCGGTTCAATAGCCACCATGACATTACGACTATTGGGCTTTACCAATGTGGTCAATCTGGCCGGCGGATTGAATGCCTGGAAAGCTGACGGAAGAAGGGTAGCCGGCCTGGTGGATTGGGAAACTGCACTGGGCGAATTTATTTCAAACCTCCCATCTGAACAGAATTATTACAGCATCTCAGCGGGTGAACTTAATGCTGTCCGCGCGGAACAGCCTGTCTTTCTTGTCGATGTGCGCAGACCAATCGATGTTGAAACCAGCGGTCACATCAAGGGCGCCATCAACATCCCGGTCCGCGACCTGCTCAAAAACCTGGATAAACTCCCAGCCAAAGACCAGAAGATTGTGGTTTATTGTGAGCCCTGCTACAGCGGCGCGATGGGCATGATCGCTCTGCGTCTGCTGGGCTATACAGATGTGATCAACCTGGATGGCGGGGTCGGCAGCTGGATGAATGCCGGCTTCACGCTTGAGCCCGGCGTTCCCGCCCCGGCAAGAGTTGCAACTCCTGTTCCGGAAGTGGATCCAAACCGCCTCACGATCCTCGACGCCTACCTCACTGCCATGCCGGAAGACTTCTCCACTGTAACCATGGTTGATCTTAATGCTGAAATTGCAAACGGCACCGCACTGCTGATCCTGGATGTTCGCGGCGAATCGGACAATCCTGCTGGTGTTGCCTTTGAAACTGCGATGCTCCTGCCGGTTCACAAAATCCCTGAAAATCTGGAACAACTTCCCTCCGATAAATCCTTCCCAATCGTCATAATTTGTAAATCTGGTCATTGCGGGGCGATTGCAAAAATGTACTTGAACTTCATCGGTTACATAGATGTACGCATACTTTTAGCGGAATGATCACTTGTTCGTTTGGTTGTCACAAGCAGCTGTAAAAGCGCTTGCTAATATCAGAATCTTCATAAGGAGAAGAAAATGTCCAAAAAAATTCAGGTTTTATTCGGGTTGCTGATCGTTATCAGCATGATATTAAGTGCCTGCGGCGCGCCTCAACCAGAATCCCCCTTGGTTACCGAAGCTCCGGTGGTTGTCACTGAAGTTCCCGTGGTTGTCACCGAAGAACCCGGCCTTGATGCGCTTGCTTTGTTCACCGCACTTGCCGCTGAACTCCCCGCCGACAAAGGCTACGGCTCCATCAAGGTGGCTTCGCTCAACGAAGAACTTGCCGAGAAAGACCTGTTCATCCTCGATGTGCGCGAAGCCGCTGAACTGGAAAAAGACGGTTACATTGAAGGCACCGTCAATATTCCGGTACGAGAAGTACTCAACAGCCTGGATAAACTGCCCGGCCTTGATGACCCCATCATCGTCACCTGCGCCTCCGGTCATCGCGGCGGTATGGTCATGGCCGCACTAAGATTATTGGGCTATACAAACGTCCGCAATTTGAATGGCGGCGTGAATGCATGGAAGAAAGCCGAACTACCCGTAGTAACCGGCGTTGCTCTTGAAGCCCCGGCCTCCATCGGTACAGCAATCATCGCAGACCAGGCTCTGTTTGAAATGCTAAATGAGTTCTTTGTCAACCTGCCCGAAGGTTTTTATTCCATTAAATCGGACAAACTGGCGGAAGAATTGGCCGGATCCGACCTGCCCTTCATTGTGGATGTCCGCAGCAAGGGCGAATGGGATAAAGACGGCTACATCGAAGGCTCCATCAACCTGCCGTTCAGCGATTTCTTCGCCAATCTTGACCAAATCCCCGAAGATAAAGACGCCAAAATCATTGTGTTGTGCGCCTCCGGTCATCGCGGCAGTATCGTCATGATGGCTCTGCGCCTGATGGGCTACACTGACGTAATCAACCTCAACGGCGGACTAAACGCCTGGAAATCTACAGGATTGCCCGTTTCGGGTCTGGTCAGTGAGATGGCCTCCTTCCTCACCAACCTGCCCACCGATGCCGGCTTCTACAGCATCAAGACCGACAAGCTCAATGAACTATTGGCCGAAAGTACGCCTTTCATTGTGGATGTGCGCGAACCTGCCGAACTCGAGGCCAATGGCTTTATCGCTGGCTCCATCAATATCCCCATCCGCGACCTGCTCAAGAATCTGGATAAACTCCCCGCCAAGGACCAGAAGATCATCATCACCTGCGCATCTGGTCATCGGGGCTCCCTAGGGATGATGGCACTTCGTCTGTTGGGATACACAGACGTGGTCAACCTTAACGGTGGACTCAACGCCTGGATCAAGGCCGAACTACCAGTGGAAAAAGGCGCTCCCGTTGCGCCGACAGCTGGTACGGCTCCCGAGGTGGATGCCTCCGCTTTTGCAGCTCTCGATGCCTACCTGAGTGGACTGCCCGAAGGATTCGGCGCGATCAAATCCCCCGACTTCAACACCGAACTCGTCTCCGGCACAGTCCCCTTCATGCTGGATGTCCGCACAACAGCGGAATGGGATGCGAATGGCCACATCGAAGGCGCAATCAATGTTCCCGTGAATGATGTGCCCGCCAACCTCGCCCAACTCCCCGCTGACAAGGCTGCTCCGATCATGGTGATCTGTGCTTCCGGTCACCGCGGTGCCATGACCCAGATGTATCTACAGTTCCTGGGTTACACCAACGTCCGCAATTTGAACGGCGGCATGAACGGCTGGATTGCAGCGCAGCTGCCGGTAGTTAAATAGTTATCAGTGAGGCGGCCCGCTGAGTGAAGCGGGGGCCTGTATATTGAAGGGTCGCCCTGTATCTTGATTGACAACCTGCCTGTGAGTCCTCCTCACAGGCAGGTTTGTTCTGGGGTGTTTTCCCCATGACTTCATAAGTGGATTTTGACGAATTCCACTACGCGAGCTTATGAGAAAGGTTTATCCTTATGCGTGGAAATCATTACCATCACTTATCGAATACGGAGAAGCAAATGGTTGAGCTATCCCCCTTGAAGGTCTTCCTTGTAGCGGCAGAGGAGGGAAATTTCAGCAATGCCGCAAGGCGCCTGCATCTTTCCCAATCTGCTGTCAGCCAGAATATTAAATCCATCGAAAAGGCATACGGCGTGGAGTTATTCATTCGTCGCGGGCGCTCGGTGGAATTGAGCGAGGCGGGTCAATCCCTATTGCCAATGGCACGGGAAGTCCTGCGCACGGCACGAAGGCTCGAAGACGGATTTCAGGAAATTCACCATCACGTGGGAGGAGAATTGCTAATCGGCTGTTCCACTTCTGCGGGGAAGTATCTTTTGCCCGCCCTGCTCTCCACATTCCAGCAGGAATATCCCGCTGTGCATCCACGCGTTAAGATCATGGGGCGTGACGGCGTGTATGAAAAACTACAAAATCAGAGCCTGCCCATCGGTGTAACCAGCAAATACTTTGAGCATCGGGATATAGAATGCCTGCCTCTGTTCGACGACCGCATTTATTTGATCGTACCTTCCAATCATCCCTGGGCGGGGTATGGCAAAGCCACCCCCGACGATTTGGTCGACCAGCCCATTATCATGCGTGAGGAAATGTCAGGTACGTGTGATACCGTTTTACAAAATTTGAAAAATTTTGGGATTACGCCGGACATGCTAAATGTGACGATGGAACTGGGCAATCCGGAAGCCATTGAAATGGCCGTGGAGCGCGGCGTAGGAATCGCCTTTGTCTCCGAAATGGTGGCTGCGCGCGGGCTTGCTTTTGGGCGTGTGAAAAAGGTGGAACTTCAGGGGCTGGAATTAAGACGCACGGTTTACATCGCCCGTCATATCAACCATCCCCCCACGCGCGCGCAATCCCTTTTTTGGGAGTTTGCTAATAATCAACGGGAACAACTCAATACAGAACTATGGGACAGCCTCACCACCTTTGAACCTGTGGCATAAATCTAACTTGTGCTAAACTTAACAAAGATATATTTTGCAGGTCAAAACCAAAACTGACCCGCCGAATTCACCTGGAGGTCCCATGCTGACCCTTGTAGAAAAAATCCTCTTTGTAGTTGCAACTCTCGTTTCGCTTTACTATACCTACCGCGGCGTGATGAAGATCGTCGCTCACATTTCCAGCGGGAAGGGCAAAGCGGACTGGTCGTTGATCTGGAAACGGGTTGGAGAACTCATCGTCAAGGTGGGGCTTTTCCAACCCGTTTTTCGTTTCCGCCTGTGGCCCAGCATTTTGCATGGGCTGATCGGCTGGGGATTTCTCTCTTTTCTTTTGATCAATCTCGCGGATTTGATATACGCCTACACCGGATTCAAACTCCTTGAGAACACCGGCCTCTTTGGCGATGTCTACCGCCTCATCGCTGACTTTGCGAATGTCGCCATCGTGGGCGGGATCCTGGCTATGGCATTTCGCCGCTTCATCCTCCGCCCTGCGACTCTGTCCACCCGTGACACAACGCTGCTTCACCCGAAGGCTCGCTTTGGCATCCTGCGTGATTCAGCCATTGTTGCCACGTTTATTTTTATCCACAACACGATGCGGTTTTTGGGAGAGTCGTTCAATCTGGCGCTGGCAGGTCACACTGACAGCTGGCAACCAAGCATCTCGGCGGTTGCCCAGCTATGGGCGGGGGTTGATGCGAGTGTCTTGATAGCGGGGGAACACATCGCGTTCTGGTTATCCATTGGAGCAGTCGTCGCCTTTCTTCCTTATTTCCCATATTCAAAACACATTCACCTTTTCTTCGCGCCGCTGAATTTTGCATTGAAGCCCGAACGAAAATCGATCGGTGAGTTAAGTTATATCAATCTCGATGACCAAAGCATCGAGCAATTTGGCGCGGCGAAAATGAATGACCTCGGCTGGGAGCAGATCATGGACAGCTACGCCTGCATCATGTGCTTCCGCTGTCAGGAAGTTTGCCCCGCGTACAACACTGGGAAACTATTATCGCCAGCCGCTTTGGAAATCAACAAACGCTATCATTTCAATAACCACGGCACGACAGATGTTGCCATGACCGAGTTGATCTCGGAAGAAGCCGTATGGGCCTGCACAAGCTGCGGCGCATGCGTGGACATCTGTCCTGTTGGAAATGAACCGATGCGCGATATTTTGGACATTCGTAGAAACTTATCCATGATGGAAAGCGCGTTCCCGAAACAATTGGAGACGGCGTTCAAAGGCATGGAACGCAACCAGAATCCGTGGAATGTTTCGCAAGCAGACAGAATGAAATGGGCGGAAGGCATGAGCGTGCCTACAATTGAGCAAAATGCCGAACCCGAAATTTTGTGGTGGGTAGGCTGCGCCCCCGCAACGGATGCGCGCGCACAAAAGACCGCGCAAGCCTTTGCAAAAATTTTGAATACGGCGGGAGTCAATTACGCGGTACTTGGCAAGAATGAATCCTGCACAGGTGACTCAGCCCGCCGTGCGGGACGCGAAGATATCTTCTTCGGCTTGGCGACACAGAACGTGGAAATATTAAATGATGTCGCACCGAAACGAATCGTGACGACCTGCCCGCATTGTTTGCACACCATCAAAAATGAATATCCAGCCTTTGGCGGGAATTATCAAGTCATTCACCACACGCAGCTGATCAATGAACTGGTGGGCGCGGGAAAGATTTCCATGAATTTGGAAGGTGACAACATGAAGGTTACCTTCCATGACCCATGTTATTTGGGACGTCACAACAAGATCACAGATGCGCCGCGGGACAACCTTAAATCTGCGGGCATTGAAACCGTGGAAATGCCTCGTAACGGAGCCAAGTCCTTCTGCTGTGGCGCGGGCGGCGCGCAAATGTGGAAGGAAGAGGAAGAGGGCTCGGCACGTGTGAACGAAGCGCGTTTCGCAGAAGCCAAATCCACGGGCGCGGACACGGTGGCCGTGGGCTGTCCATTCTGTCTGACGATGATGACCGACGCCAGCAAGGCAGACGGCGACACGATGCAGGTAAAAGATGTCGCTGAGATCGTGGCTGAGAGAATGAAATAGGAAATAAAAAAGTGAGTAATTAAAAGTGGGCGGGCAGAAATGTCCGCCTATTTTTACCCTTCATCCTTTCCCTCAAAAGGGACTCGGCTTTCAATTCCCCTTATGCTACAATAATTTCATGAACGCGCTTGACCTCCGCCCCTCTCCAATTGCAGGAACCTGGTACGAAGGCCTGCCCAAATCCCTCGCCGCCCATGTGGACGAATACCTCGCGCAAGTAAAACTGCCCGAGATCAAAGGGCGGGTCATCGGCGTCATCGCCCCGCATGCAGGTCACAAATATTCGGGCCCCGTTGCCGCCTATGCCTTCGCGGCCCTGCGCGGACTCAGCCCCGACCTCGTTGCCATCCTTTCGCCGTTTCACAGCTTTGCTCCCTATCCGCTCATCACCACCAGCCACCAGGCTTACTCCACCCCGCTTGGCAACATCGAAGTGGATAATGAAGTCCTCGCGGAACTTCAAAAAAATCTCGACATTCCCATCACCCCCATCCCAAACGACAAGGAACATTCGCTCGAGATCGAGCTTCCATTTTTACAGCGCGTTTTCCAGCATGAATTCAAACTGCTCCCGATCATGATCCACTCCCCGGAAGAAGCCGTTGCCAAAAAACTTGGCATGGCGCTGGCGCGTACTCTTAAAAAGAAAAACGCGATCATCGTCGCATCCACAGACCTCTCCCATTTTTACGACCAGCAAACCGCCCATATCTTCGATCATGAAATGCTCAGGTGCTTCGAATCCTTCAATCCCTTTTCCATTTTTGAGGCCGAACAAACCGGCAAAGGATTCGCCTGCGGGCACGCTGCGGTTGCAGCATCTTTGTGGGCGGCACAAAAACTCGGCGCAGACAAAGTTCAAATATTGAATTACGCCACCTCGGGCGATGTCACAAAAGACCACTCGTCCGTTGTCGGCTATGGCGCGGCGGCCATCCTGAAAACGATATAATCAACTCATGTTTGCCCGCCTCGCCGTCAATATCCCCGCCGTATCCGGCATCTTCGATTATGCCGTCCCCCCGGAACTCGCCCCGCACATTCAGGCGGGGTGTCTTGTCGTAGCGCCATTTGGAAATCAGACCGTGCAGGGCATCGTCCTCGAACTGACAGACTCTTCCTCCATTCAGAATCCCAAATCGATCATTGACCTGCTCGACCCTGCCCCGGTTCTGACTCCGCCGCAAATTGCCCTTGCCATTCGTCTTGCAGAGACCACGCTGAATCCGCTTGCCTCGGTCGTGAACCTGATGATTCCCACAGGCTTGAGTCAGCAGGCGGATATCAATTACGAATTACGAAATCCAAATTACGAGAATAAAACATCAAAGGTCGAAACCCGCCTGATCAACCTGCTTCGAGAACGCGGCGCATTGCGTGGAAGACAAATCGATTCGCATTTCGCAAAAATAGATTGGCGCAAGACCGCGAACCTGCTCGTAAAAAAAGGAATCCTCTCAACAAAAAACATTCTGCCCCCGCCTCGGGTGAGACCAAAATACATTCGCGTTGCCCAACTGTCGGTTAAGCCTGAAGCGGCTGAAGCGGAGATGGAATCTCTTGGCTCCACAAAGCAGACTCTGGCGCGCCGCCAAGCTGCGCTGCGATTCCTCATCCACCAGCCCGACGCCATCAATCTTTCATGGATCTACGCCGAAACTGGCTGCAATATTTCAGATTTGCAGGAACTCGAAGAACGCGGATTGATCCGTTTGTTCGAGAATGAGATTTTTCGCGACCCTTTGGGGAAAATCGAGAAACAGGAAACAAGCGTCGAGTTGATATTATCTCCCGAGCAGACTGCCGCCTTGCAAACCATTCTTTCAGCCTTCAACCTTCAGCCTTCAACCTTTCTCCTTTATGGTGTCACCGGCTCCGGCAAAACAGAAATCTATTTGCGCGCCGCTGAAGAAGTCATTCGGAACGGGAAACAGGTGCTTGTTTTGGTTCCCGAAATTGCGCTCACCCCGCAATTGGTGCGCCGCTTTTTAGCGCGCTTTCCCGGCCAGGTGGGACTCGTCCATTCGAAATTATCCGAAGGCGAACGGTACGATACCTGGCGGCGCGCTCGTGACGGAAAATTGAACGTCATCATCGGCGCGCGTTCCGCATTGTTTTCACCGCTTCCAAATATCGGTTTCATCGTCGTGGATGAATGCCACGACAATTCCTATTATCAGGCCGAACCGCCCTTCTACAATGCTGTGAGTTCCGCACAGGAATATGCGCGGCTTTGCGGGGCGGTCTTTGTGATGGGTTCGGCCACGCCGACCGTGGAACAAAGATTCCACGCGGAGACCAAACAGACCAAAATATTGGGTCTGCCAAACCGCGTCACCGATTCGATGCTTCCACCTGTGCAAGTGGTGGATATGCGTGAGGAATTGAAAAATGGCAATCGCGGAATTTTCTCGCGGGGTCTTGCCGAATCTCTTGCCGAGACCATCTCACGCGGCGAGCAGGCCATCATCTTCCTCAACCGCCGCGGAACAGCAACTTATATTTTCTGCCGCGATTGCGGTCATGCATTGAAATGTCCCAACTGCGAAACTCCCCTGACTTTGCACCTTGAAAATAAGGAGAAGTTGCTGTGTCATCGCTGCGGATACATCCGCCAAAAACCAAAGAACTGCCCACAGTGTGGCAGCGACCAGATTCGTGAATATGGTTTGGGCAGTGAAAAGGTGGAAGCAGATATCAAGGCCATGTTTCCACAAGCGCGGACCTTGCGCTGGGATTGGGATACCACCCGCCAGAAGGACGCGCACGAGATTATCCTGACTCATTTTACAAACCACCAGGCCGATGTCCTGGTCGGCACACAGATGCTCGCAAAGGGATTGGATTTGCCGCTGGTCACTCTCGTCGGTATTGTGCTGGCGGATGTGGGTTTGAATCTGCCTGATCCCTTCGCGAGTGAAAAAGTTTTCCAAACACTGACGCAGGTTGCAGGCCGCGCAGGTCGTTCGGCACGCGGCGGCAAAGTCATTTTGCAGACCTTCATGCCCGAGCATTACGCCATCCAATTTGCGGCGGAACATGACGTGAATGGATTTTACGAGCGTGAGTTGGAATATCGCAGGCAGCTGGGCTATCCGCCCTATGCAAGGCTGGCGCGGCTGGAATACCGTCACGCGGATAATGTCAAAGCCGAGGAAGAAGCCAGACGAACAGCAGACAGGTTGAAGAATAAGATCGAGGCGGAGAAACGCCGTCAAACGGAATTGATCGGTCCCGTTCCATCCTTTTTTTCAAAAATGGACGGCGTCCATCGCTGGCAGATCGTCGTGCGCGGGCCGGACCCCGTTTCTTTATTACGCGATATAAAATTGACTGATTGGCGGATTGAAATCGACCCGATAAGTTTGCTATAATCGAAACAACTTTATCAACAGGAGAGTAACTAATGCAAAGTTTTTCGCGCGGCTGGAATTTTCTAAAACAGGCCTGGAGCATGGCTTTCAAAGACAGGGATTTGCTCAAACCTTCGTTCTACGCGTTGGTGGTTGGAATGATAATTTCCGTCCTTGGCATCATCCCCATCATCATCGCCGCCGTGACGCTCGGTGATTCCCAATTCGGACGGATCGTCATGGGTGTGATGGGCGCCATCCTCATGTTCATCCAGTTCACAGTAACCTACGTATTCTCCGCCATGACCATCCGCCTGATCTACGGATACCTCACCAAGGGAGATGGCCGCATGGATGAAGCCTGGGCCATCGTCCGCCGCGACTTTTTTGACATTCTTACTCTTGCAGCCGTTTCCACTATTGTCGGCGTTCTGCGAAACATCGCAAACAACAATCGAAAGAATAATCTCTTGGGCAGCATCCTGCGCACCGCCATGCGCGCCGTGGAAGCCTTGTGGACGGAAGCCGCTCTCCTTGTCCTGCCAGCCATGGTCATCGATGACCTGAATCTCAAAGACGGACTCGCCCGCATCGTAAAGATCACGAAAGAGAATCTCCTGCTCATCGGTATCAGCTTTGTGGGGGTTCGCTGGGTAACTGGACTCATCGGCTTTGTCTTTGCCATTGTCGGCCTGCTGTTGGCCTTAGGCATCGGCGGCGGCATAGTCTATGTGGCGAATAGCAGCACGTTCCTACTAGTGACCGGCATTGCCATTGGCGCGTTGATCTTTTTCACCTTCGTGATGGTCGCCAGCCTTTTCAGTTCCTACACCAGCACTGCCTATCACACCTGCCTGTACTTGTGGGCGCGTGATGTGGAAGTAGCCCAAACCGAGGGACGCTCGATTCCGGTTGCGGCTCCCGCCCCGCTCGCAGCTGTTCTTTCCTGATCGGCATTCGCCTCACTGACAAATTACCAGCCACAAGGTAGCAACTTCATGTCTTCAGAACCCCGCCGTGAAATGATCTCGTGGGAAGAGTTGGATAAATTAATAGACCATCTCCTCCCCCAGTTCCGCCGTGAATTTACCGCAATGGTGTTGATCACGCGCGGCGGGATCATTCCCGGCGGCATGCTTGCCGAAGCCATGGATATCACCCACATCCTCACTGCCGCTGTGGATTTTCCCGCACAATCGAAGACTGAAAAATCCAATCTCATGGTCTGGCCGGAGTTCATTCAATTCCCCGCCGATGACAAAGTGCGCGGACGCCCCACATTGATCGTGGATGACGTCTGGGGTTCGGGGCGCACGATCACCTCGGTGAAGAACCGCGTCTCCGCGGCGGGCGGTTTCCCCGAAACCTGCGTGCTGCATTTCAATCCCTACCGGAATTTATTTGGCAGCGTGCGCCCGGATTATTATGCGGCCATAACGGATGCATTCATTGTCTATCCATGGGAGATAAATCGCGGTACCGACAAGGTTCTGCTTGGTGAGTTATAATTCCATGCATGAAACCGATAGAATCAAGCGTAGGCGCACGCATTAAGGTCCTGCGGGGAAACGAATATTTTGATGACCTTTCTGAAAAATTATTGAAGGACATTGCCGAACATATGCATCTCTGCGAATACCAGCGCGGAGATGTTTTGTTCTGGGAAGGCGACCCCTGTGACGGGTTGTATATTATTGAGCAAGGCAGCGCCAAGATCTTTAAACTTTCGCCGCAGGGCCGGCAATACATCGTCCGCATCTTGCAGGAGGGAGATACCTTTGCTGAAGTCCCCGCATTCGACGAAGGTCCGAACCCCGTCAATGTGGAGGCATTGGAAACCTGCCGCGTATGGGTGATCGACGGAAGGAAACTGCATGAATTGGTGATGGCGCATCCTGCGTTCGCGCAAAAAGTACTTGCAAATTTCGGGCGGATGCTGCGCGGGATGGTGAAGATGGTCAGCGAGATGGCGTTCTATCAGGTTACCCACCGCCTCGCGAGATTGATCGCCGAACTGCCGCAGGAAAAATCCGTGCCGCATTGGACGCAGGAACAACTCGCCGCCAGGCTGGGAACCGTCCGCGAAGTGGTGGCTCGCTCGATGAAGGAATTGGAGCGCAGCGGCGCGATCAAGGTTGAGGATAGGCGTATTCAAATCGCCGACCATGAAATTTTCGAACAGTGGATGCATTGATCGGATTGCCGGATAAATAAAAAGCGGCCATTTGCAGGCCGCTTTTTCGTTCATTCCAAAACGACGAACTCGGTGATTTGGATGTAAAGCTCATCGTCGATTGCTTCCTTGATCTGGTCGACCGAAATGCTGAGGGGGAAGCCGTAGGCGGAGTCGTATGTCACAGCCACTTCATCTGCTTCTCCTGTCAGGTCAGCTTTCAGATTAAGAAAGATGCGGTCGATCGTCGAGTATGTTTCGTAGGTACCATAGGATGGGTCTGTTGGGCTGACCGGGGTTCCATCGGAACGGGTCATCGAAATTACCACTCCATCTTTCACTTCGATGGTCAATGGCATATCCTCTGTGAACGGGCAAAAGCAGCTGATAAAAAGGACATAGCGGTAATGGGAAATGCCGGCTTTCTCCCATTTGGACATATTATTATCGAACTCAGAGGATGGCTGTGCAGAACAGGCCGCAAGGACAAAGACAATCACCAGTAAGAATAGCTTTTTCATATTTTCTCCTTGTTATACTAACGACCATATCATAGAAAATGTTCCGCAGAGAATAAAAAACACCCCGTCCGGTGGTGGACGGGGTGTCGGATTCAATAACAACTTATGGAGCGGTTCCTTCGGCAGGATAGTAGGTGCCTGTTTCGAGCAGGGAGGTATCACCCACAGACTGTGCGGCCAGCATCTGTGCCTGGCGCGCAAGGTTCGTGGATTTGGCCAGTACCTCCAGCGCGTATTCGGGGTTGTGGAAGCCCGTGCTATTCTCCGCGGAGATAAAGTCCCACATGAATTGCGCTTCGCGGTGCAGTTTGCGGGCTTCATCGAGCAGGGCGGCATCTGCAGTGCCGGCGGCGGTGGCTGTCTTGATGGCATTGATCGCATCGATGATCGCGTCTTCTGTGGCGATCTTCGTTTCTGCAACCTGTTTTTGGATGCTGTTAACTCGGCCAATCACATAATCGGTGTCCGTGTGACATTGACCGCAGGCCTGTTCCGGATTGAGCAGCGGGCTGTGAACATCGTGGGAGGAATATTTGGTTGCTCCGTCGCGAACGTAGGGCATGTGGCAGTCGGCGCATGAAACACCGGCTTTATAATGTGTAGAATCCGCTGTGAAGAACTCAAATTCAGGATGCTGCGCCTTGAGCATCGGCGTCTCGGTTTCGGGGTATACCCAGTCCTTAAAGCCCGAGGCTTCATAATAAGAAATGATCTCTTCCACTTTGGTGCCTTTATCCCAGGGGAAGGTCAGGTACTTGCCGTCGCCCTTGAAATAATATTCAACATGGCAATTCCCACAAACGACCGTGCGCATTTCCTGGCGGGTAAAAGTGGTCCAATCCTTGCCTTGGCGCTCGAAGGCTTCCTCCAGTGCCGGGTTGGTCACGATCAAGCGCAGGGTGCCGGCTTCGTGACAGTTGGCGCATCCGATCGATTCATTGATATTCGGCGTCATCTCATTGAACGACATGGCGTCATAGGCTTCCATACCCAGCTCCGACCACAAGCCTGGGTTCGAGGATGATTTGCAGGAATAACAAGTAGCCGGCGTATGTTTGGGATCTTCATCGTTCAAATTCAGGCGCTTGGTGGCGCGCACATCTTCAAGCGCGTTGGCATGACCGCGGTCATCGTTGTACTCCTTGCTGAAAGGATACCCGGCAAACAAGATCACCTGGCGCGGATCCCGTTCCAACCATGAGAACTGGGAGGAACCAGCATAGGTTGTGTCTATATTATTGGTTTTTGTTTTTAGGAAGGTATCGTACTGGTTGGGGAAATTCACCCCCCACAGAGATGAATCGGGTTCCATTTCTGCGATCTGAACCAGCGATTCAACAGTACGGGTTTCGACAGGCTGGTTTTTCACATAGGTCAAAACGCCCACCAGCGCCACAGCCAGAACAATGACAAGGCCAGCCAGGATCAAGGTAGTATAGTTTTTCATTGAATTCATTCTCCTTATTTGATCGGATAAAGATTTGAGTCTTGATAGGGAAAACCCGATTCCCCGCGTGCCGTATGAGCAACATCACGGTGACAATCCCAGCAATAGCGGTCGAACGGCTGTGCGGCCATCACAATATTTTCCACCGAATCTTCATGGCAGTGGACGCAATTGGCCTGCACAATGCTCTTGGTCTTGTCGCTTGCACGGATCGCGATCGGAATATTCCCCGTCACAAATGCAAAAGTATCTTTTGCACCCTGCCTGCCTTTCTCTGCGTAATAGACCGCCAAATTATCATGCGGCAAATGGCAGTCGGTGCATTTTGCCCAGCCTCCATGCGCGCCGTGATACCAGTTTTCATACTGCGAGTCCATCACATGGCAGTTCGCACACGTCTCAGGGGCGTTCCCACCATACGAGGCGGCATCCGTTACGAGTGCAAAATACCCCATGGCGAAGACAGCGATCACAATGGCGATGAGTGGAATTTTCGGCATGGATTGACCTCACAAAAGATTAACATATTCATACTATAAAGCAAGATTCAAAAACAACTTGTGACTTTTATCACATTAAATCTGAATTACAAAGACTATATATAACAAAAATTGTCCGATTTATTAAGTGACAAATATCCTGCCTTTGGCTTTCGCGCCTCATCCCTACGGGACAATTGGTCCAAACCATCCAACAGTATCAACATCCGGGCTAAGGTACTTTATAATCGCATAAATTTACCATTACGAACGGAGGAACGATCATGACATTGGAAAATTATCTGGCAGAGGCCGGAGCGCTTGCGGGGCTGGCAGGCGTGCTGGCGGGGTTCTCACTTTCAGCAGTGGTGCAATTCCTGACTGCAGGGCAAAAAACGAAATTGGAAACAGCTGAGGTTGTCATTTTCTCGGCTGCAGCCGTCATGTTTCTATATTCTCTTATCGTCTCCGTATTGACCTTCTCAGCTGCCGCAGAACTTAACCGCATACCGGAAGAATTGGGCTTGATGAACATCGGCGCTTTTTTGATCTTATACGGCGCGATCTACGTATTTCTAGCAGGCATCGGCGTGGCGGGATGGATTCGCTCGAAAGCCGCAGGAATTCTGACCACCACCTTCGCCGTTATATCATCGTGCCTGGTTTCCTATGCAATTTTCGCAGTGCTTTCTCTATTTTAATGACCTGCCATTTTCATTTTCCTGAGCCATTAACGATAGCCATTTACATCTGAAATGCAGAATGTCCCACCGGGTTTTCCCGGTGGGACATCAAAGGAGAATGCACCGGCAAAAGTGCGAATTCCTAAGGCATTGAATTGTGTCCATCCATACCGGAACCGCCCATATCTGCCGCTTCCTTCACGGGGACCGTCAGGGTAATATCTTCATGGATTTGGAAATGCAGGGTCAGGGTAATTTCATCACCAAGGTTAAGGTCTTTCACAAGGCCGATCAACATGACATGATAGCTGCCTGGCTTTAATTCCAGTTCGCCCCCGGCTGGCAAAGCGATCGCTTCCTGGGGAAGCATCTGCATTGTCCCATCCGCGCCCATCTGGCTGAGGTGAATCTCAACAGCCTTTGCAGCATCCGATGAAACGCCGACCAATTCATCATTCTGGGCGGTGCCGTTGGAGATGAGCATATACGCCGCGCTATTTCCATCCTTCAACCCAGCACGTGCCCAGGCATCCCTGGCCTCCATTGCATTGCTTTTTGGAGCGCCGCACGCGCTCAACAACATCAATCCCACCAGCACAAACATAAATTTGTTTTTCATACACTGTTCTTCCTTTTTGATTGATATTTCTGAATCATGCGCCTTGTTTCTGCACATGCATCATTCCCTGCAAATGGCGGATGGCAGCAGCCATATTCATCAGACTTCCGCCAAACCCCTTTTGGTATTTTTCCGCTTCCTGCTGCGACCCAAAACTTAGTACGCTCGGAACACAACAAATGCTGATCTCGCTCCCCATGACATAAAAAGCCTGGCTCGCGCTGACCATGTGACCGTGCAAATAATCCACCGTCAGAGACTGCCAGGCACCCTTCGACTGACTCTGGATCATTAATCCGCAATGGGCACAGCAGGCGCGTTTCTGCTCCCCATTTTCAAATTGAACGATGAAGACCGTCCGTTCCGAAACGGGTTTCTTGCACATGGCGCACAAAAACTCCCCCGAAACACCGGGAAGCATGTCTGGCAGAGTCACACCGCCGTGCTTCTTTTGAATATGCCCCGCTTCGGCCAGCTTGTTCAAGTCGCGGTGAATCGTCATCGTGGAGACTTCAAATATCCCCGCCAGTTCCTGGATGGAGGCGCTGCCCTGCTTTTGCAGAAGTTCCAAAATTTTCTTTTTACGATCAAGGGATGAAAAAGACATTGTTATATTCTGTTACCTATATCACAAGTTGACAAAATATAACAACACGGGCAATAAATCGTCAAGAGACTTAAGTCACGGTTTGGGGCGATAGTTCCTTCCGCGCCAGGTCACCCCCTGCCCTGAGAGCACCTTCCACGCTGAAGTAAGCATCATGGCGGCGAAAACTCCTGCTCCCAGCGGCGTTGTCAGGGCATACCAACCCGAAATGTTCATACCGCGCGCAACTCGAATGCGGACATAAATTAAAAATCCCCAGACGATCACCGATTTGACCATTACACCAACTGCCAGCCAACCGCCTCCGCTAATAAACCAATACAAGCCCAATAACGGCCAGATGGGCAGAAATAATGCAGCAATCAAAGCCAGTAGAGCGCCAAACGCTCCAAGCAGCAGCATAGCCGGGTGATCGCGTAATCCGAGATAAATATTCTTCGTCCAGCCTTCCCACATGCTTTCAAGGGATGTGTACATCCGCGTGTGGACAAGCTGCATTCCATCTGCAATGACGAGTCGATGGCCGTTCCATTTCACCTGCTCTGAGATCGCCTTATCCTCCACGATCTGGTCTTTGACCCTTTCATGCCCGCCGATCAAATCATAAATTTTTCGTTTGATCAGGATGAACTGACCGTTCGCAACGGCATCGCGAGTGTTTGGGTCATTGACTTTTCGGGGAGAGAATCCAACCGAAAGGGCTGTCATCACCAAAGGCATGACGACTTTTTCCCAGAATGACCCAAGGATCTGCCGCGTCATGACCGTGAAAAGGTCTGCCTCTGTCTCAAGGGCCTTGGCATAACACGACGAGATGGCCTGTGGCGAGAGGAAGGTGTCTGCATCCACAAAGCAGAGCCACTCGCCGCGGGCAGCTGCCGAGGCCTGGTACAAAGCATGGGGTTTGCCGGCCCAGCCTTCGGGTAAGTCTGAGCCGCTGATTGGGAAGAGGCGAGAGTCGCGGAAGGCGATCTCTTTTAATTGAGTAAGAGTCGAATCAGTGGAGCGGTCATCCAAAACGATGACTTCGAAATTGGGATAATCTTGCCCAAGCGCGGCATCGACACATTTGCGAATATTATTTTCTTCATTGCGCGCAGGGATGCAAATCGAAATCAACGGAGCGTTCGCCGGGGGCGGCGCCGGCGTGACAACGATATCAAGATGATATTGATTGTGTATCCAATAAATGATGATGAGGCCAAGGATAAAAAGAACGGTTGAGACAATGAAATATGGCATGCGGGAATGAGGGGCTTCAAATCACTTTCACGGTACTCCCCCGCTCGGTCTTCTCGACTTCGATGCGATTCGGGAAGGCGTCTTTGAGTTCATCGAGATGAGTGATGACAAGAATTTTTGCGAAATCGTTTTTCACAAGATTGATGGCTTCGATGAGCCGTTGTCTTCCCTGCGCGTCCTGCGAGCCGAATCCTTCGTCGATGACGAGGGTTTGTAAACGCGCGCCTTTCCTTTGCGCAAGAATTTCGGAAAGCGCGAGCCGAATCGCAAAATTGACCCGGAAGGCCTCGCCGCCTGAATACATTTCGTAATCACGCGTGCCGGCTGAATCGCTGATCTGAATATCGAGCGTTTCCTTGAGGTCGTCGCGTTTTTTATCCTTGTATTCCGCCTGGGTGATAAAACGAATGGACATCTGACCGTCACTCAAACGGTCGAGCAGGTCGTTTGCTTTTTGTTCGATTTGCGGCAAAGCTTGTTCAATGAGCAAGGCCGGCACGCCGTCCTTGCCGAAGGCGCGTTCGAGGGTTTTGTGGCGGGCAATATTTTGATTCAACTCCTCGCGTTGAATTTCGTAATCCGCCTTGCGGACGCGCAGCGTTGCAAGCGCTTTTACCTTTTGTTCCGCGCCGCCCAATTCGCTGCGAGCCTGGTTTTCATTCTCCTGCAAGATTAATAATTTACTCTCCGCTTCCCGAAGATTTGGAGCCCCCGCTTCGGATCTGGCGAGCATCCCTGCAGCTTCGGCATAATTTTTTTCCTGTTCCGCTACTTCCTCTTTTTTCTTTTTTCTTTCCTCTTCCAATTCCTCGATCTCTTTTTCGATGCGTCTGTTCGCTTCGCGTGCCGATTTCAAACTGCTGAATTCCTCTTCCACGGCGCGGCCTTCCGCCTCCGCTTTGCGGGCTGAATCATGCGCGGATGCGTCATAGCCAAGTTTGGAAAGTTCCTTGTCTAATTTGGCAAGCTCCTTATGAGCCTCGACGGCAAACTTTCCGCTTTCGAGTAATTTTGTAATTTCCTTCAACCGTTTTTCGCCGCTGTATTTCCAATCTGTTGCAAGCACGCGCAGAGACTCGATGCGCTGGGCAAGCTGTGAGATCGAATTCGAATGGGTCAGGCGTTCGTTTTCTGCACCGGCAAGCTGCGCGATCCTCATTTCGACATTCGAGATCTCCTTTTCGATATCCTCGATTTCCTTCTTATTCGCGCGGAAACGATCCCCTTTCTGTTTGCCGTCCCGGTTCAACTCCTTGAGTGTGGATTTGCGGTGGGCTTCGCTCAATTCCTGCCCGCACAATGGACAGACGGCTCCATCCGCTTTTTCGAGAGAATCGATGCGGCTCTTAAACTCGTCCATTTCCCGGCGGAGAGTCTCGTTCGCAACTTTCAGGGCGGCATTTTTTTCACGGGTCTCATTCCGCCTCGCTTCCAGTTCGGCGCGCTGGCTGACCTTTTCCTCCGCCGCCTGCAAGGATTTTTGTGCCTCTTCGATCTGGCTTTCCAATTCGCTTGCGCTTGATAACTGTTCACTGACGATTGAAAACCGTTTGCTCAATTCCTCAGATTCCTGCTCCAACTTCGCCTTTTCCACATCGATCTCGCGCAGTAAGGGCTGGCGCTTTTCATCATGTTCGCGGAATTGCGCAGCGACTTCATTCATTTTTTCCAGATCGGCTCTTGCTTTCTGCCATGTTTTGTACGCGGATTCAATCTCCTTTGCCCGGCTTACGAGGTCGGCATTTATTGCCAGTTCAGATTCTTTAACCGCCAGTTTTGATTCAATGCCCGCCAGGGAGGCCTGGGAATTTCCAAGTGATTTGGCAAGGGCTTCGACGAGTTTGCGCTGTTCGGCCAGGACTGCCGCCGTTTGTTTGATATTTTCAAGGATCTTTTCCTGCGCGGAACGCGCGGAGGTCAATTGTTGAAGGTTGGATTCAAGTTCATGCAGCCGCACCTTGCGTGTATCTTCTTCGGCAAGTTCTGCTTCGATCTCGGCAATACGCCCATCGATGGAATTGACTTCGTTCTCAATGGCTTTTCTTTTTTCGGCGGCGCGGTCTTTGTAGGTATCCCATACTTCCAAGCCTAATATTGTGCTCAACACAGCCTTGCGTTCACTGGCTTTTTTCCGGGTGAACTGGTCGGCATTGCCCTGCAAAAAAAAGGAGGCATTGATGAAGGTCTCGTAATCGAGACGCAGAGTCTGCTCAATTCTTGCCTGAGTATCACGGGTGGTCTTTTCAGTTAAAGGCTTCCATTTTCCACCATCCACCCTCTGGCTTCCGTCTTCCGCCTTTTGCCCTCTCCCATTCAAAACCTGAAATTCCAACACTGTGCTCTTCCCGCGCGGCAGAGTCCTCTGCACCCGGTAAATGTTATTTTCATAGGAAAATGTCAACGCAACTTCGGCCGCCTTCACATCCTGATTCAAATTGATCACATCCAAACTTTTACCGCGGCTTTCACCGAACAACGCCCAGGTGACCGCATCCAACAGGGATGATTTGCCAGCGCCGTTTTGTCCTGAAATACATGCCAGTTCGAACGATTCGAAATCCAGGTCAATGGGATCGCGGTAAGATAAAAAGCCGGCAATGCGAAGTTTAAGGGGAATCATAGCGAAGCGTATCCTGCGGATGAAGGAGTGGGTCCTGTAATTAATGATGGATTATAATCGAACCATTATGGTAGATTCCGAAACGCCACGCACACGCCGCCGTATGAGAATCCTTGCGGTCATCATTGCCACCATCCCCTGCTATTGTGCCGGCTTCATCGCTCTTTCGTTTGCGCCGGATACGCGCGCAACCGCCACGCCTACCCAGACCATTTCCACAACTCCCAACTCGCCCACACCAAACCTCAGCCTCACCCCGCTTATCGTGACGGGCACCACAACCCCGACCGCCTCCATTACCCAAACTCCAACCCCAACACAAACCTACACACCGACTCCCACACTGACACCCTTCCTGCCCCCAACCTCCACGGTTACCCCAACTCAAACGACTTCCAGCACGCCGTCGCAAACACCGTCCCATACGCCCACGCCAACCAACACACCATCCTCCACTCCCACATTCACGCCAACGCAAACCCCTTCCATCACGCCCTCTGCATCCCCAACGGCATTCGGGGGATAAATTTCCAATAGATCAAAAGTACGATCAATTCAAATTGAAATTTCAAGGTCTCCTTCGATTAAAACATGACCGATATTCTTCCCTTCCTTAAATCCATCATCTCAGTCTCTGGCTTATCGGGATATGAAACCCCCGTGGCGGATCTCATCCAGCAAAAGTGGGCTCCGCTTGTGGATAAACTCACGCGAAGTAAACTCGGCTCGATCCATGGCCTGAAAACTGGTTCGCTGAAGAAAAGCATTCGCTCGGCTGATTCATCACCCCGCCCGTCTGTGCTCATCGCCACCCACATGGATGCCATCGGCCTGATGGTCTCCCGCATCGTGGACGAGTTTATTTACGTCACCAACATCGGCGGTGTGGATTCACGAGTCATGCCCGGCACACCGGTCCTCGTCCACGCTACGGGGAGTGGAGAGGATTTGTACGGCGTAATGGTGATGCCTCCCGTCAACCTTTTACCGGATGGCGAAGGCGGCGGCGCGATTCCCTTGAAATACCTCATGGTCGATACGGGTCTCACTCCCAGCGAAGTTTCGAAGCGAGTCAGAATCGGGGACAGAGTTGCCTTTAACACGGAACCAGTTGAAATGTCGGGAGGATGCGTCAGCGGTCACACGCTCGATAATCGCGCTTCTGTCGCGGCGCTCACCATCTGTCTCGAAGAACTGCAATCCAAGTCGCATATTTGGGATGTTTGGGCGCTTGCGTCGGTGCAGGAGGAAACAACTTTTGGCGGCGCGTTCACATCCACGTTTGAATTAAGACCAACCATCGCAGTGGCAGTGGATATGACCTTCGGCAGAGGCACCGGCTCGAGCGGGTATCAAACCTTCGCGATCGGCAAAGGCGTGACGCTCGGCATCAGCCCAAGCATTCATCCGTTTTTATATAAACGGTTTAAAGAAGTTGCTGAAAAAATCGAAATCCCTGTTTTCGATGACTTGATGCCTGAATATTCATCCACCGATGCGGATGCAATGCAGTTGGTGGCGGAAGGCATACCGACCATGGTCTTGAGCATTCCGCAACGGTACATGCACACACCCGTCGAGTTGGTGGCAATTAAAGATATTCAACGCGCAGGACGTTTGCTGGCCGGGTTTATCGCCTCGCTTGAATCAGATTTTCTTGAAAAGGTCGTTTGGGAATAACCATGTTGTCCATTGGCAAACCGCAAATCCAGCTGCTCGAAAAATTATGCAACGCCATGTCTGTTTCGGGGGCGGAGGGTGAAGTGCGGCGCATTGTATTGGAGGAAGTAAAACCTCACGCCGACGAAGTAAAGGTGGATGCGCTTGGCAGCGTGCTGGTTAGGAAAAAAAGCACGGCAAAAAAACCCTTGCGTGTTTTGCTCGATGCCCACATGGACGAAGTCGGCTTCATGATCGTGCATGACGACGGCGAGGGATTTTTTCAATTTGAAACCGTCGGCGGCATCGACCCGCGTCATCTAGTCGGCAAACAGGTCATCGTCGGCAAGGATCACGCGGTCGGCGTGATTGGCGCGAAACCCATTCACATGACCACGGTGGAGGAACGCACCCACATCATCGATGTCAATGCCTTGCGCATCGACCTTGGTCCGGAAGGCAAGGCAAGCGTCGGTGACCGCGCGACCTTTGCAACAAAATTCAAAATTGCCGGGCCGTCCATCATGTCCAAGTCCATCGACGACCGCATCGGCGTGGCTATTTTGATCGAATTGCTGAAAAACGCGCCTAAGAATCTCGAGCTATGCCTATCCTTTTCCGTACAAGAAGAGATCGGCTTACGGGGCGCAAAAGTCGCCGGCTATCATTTCAATCCCGATCTTGCCATTGCGGTCGATTCCACACCTGCCCGCGATCTGCCTGACTTCAACGGTCGTGAAAACTACTCCTACAACACCATGCTTGGGCTTGGACCTGCAATTTACATGGCGAACTCGTCGACCATTGACGATCCGCGGCTTGTAAAATTTCTGGAAGAGACCGCAATCAAACATAAAATCCCGTATCAATTCCGTCAGCCGGGCGGGGGCGGCACGAATGCGGGCGCGATACAACAATCCCGCGCGGGGGTGCCGGTGGTCTCGGTCTCTGTGCCGCATCGCTATACCCATTCCCCCATCAGCATTTCGCGTGTGGAGGATTGGAAGAATACATTGAATTTATTACATAATGCGTTGAAAAATATGACCCCCGATTTGATAAAAAGGTAAATATGAACGGATTGATCGCTTTACTTGGTTCTGGCGAATATCTGCCCGTGATGGATGAAGTGGATAAATACCTGCTTGCAAACTGCGGGGCGGATGGACAAAAGCCGCGCGTAGTCTGTCTGCCGACGGCGGCCGGACGCGAAGGCAATGCAAGCGTGAGTCGCTGGTCCAACATGGGGGTGGGACATTTCACGCGCCTCGGGGCGGACGTTCGGGCTGTTCCTGTCATCGACGCAGAATCTGCCAACGATCTGGAACATGCGTCGGCGGTGGAAGAAGCGGATGTTGTCTATTTCTCAGGCGGCAATCCTGCGTATCTCCATCAAACCATGCAGGACAGCCTGGTGTGGAAGTCTGCGCAAAAGGTGTGGGAACGCGGCGGGGTTTATGCGGGCTGTTCGGCCGGCGCGATGATCCTCGCAAGGGAAATCCCCGATTTTCGAGCGATGGGCCTGCGCTCCATTTCCGCGTTTGGGATTTTGCCCGTTGCGTTCGTGATGCCTCACTTTGATGCAATTCCAATCTTTGGAAAGCCAATGGTGGCAGCGCTTCGCAAACGATTAAGGGACGGTGAAACGATGATCGGGATTGCAGAAGACACAGCCATTGTCGGCAGGCTGGGCGAAGAATGGACTGTGATAGGGAAATCTCACGCACATGTTTTCACGAAAAACGAGAGCAAGCGGTATGCTGCCGGCGAAAAAATTACAATATAATGACAGTCACCTTAAAGGGGATTGTCATTTGAAAGGGCTTTATGAAACAACTACTGAAAACGCTTACTGAAACATTTGGTCCATCGGGGCATGAAGGTGAAGTCCGCAAGATAATTCTAAAGGAAGTAAAGCCGCTCGCCGACGAAATACGCGTGGATGCGCTCGGCAGTTTGATCGTGCGCAAAAAACCTGCGAGGGGTTCGAAGAATCCGAGGCGCATCATGCTCGCAGCGCACATGGACGAGATCGGTATCATTGCCAGCCATATCGACAAAAAAGGTTTTGTGCGGTTTACCAATGTCGGCGGTACGTTTGGCCGTTACACGCTTGGGGCACGCATCCGATTCATGAATGGGGTGACCGGTGTGATCGGATATGATCTGCCGGAACATGTGGAAAATGTCCCGCCGATCAATAAGATGTATATCGATGTAGGCGCAACGAAAAAAGAGGATTGTCCTGTAAAGGTCGGTGATTTTGCCGCTTTTGAAAGATCATATATGGAAATGGGGGATCGATTGGTGGCCAAATCGATGGATGACCGCACGGGCGTGGCCGTGCTGATCGAAACGCTTCGTTCGATAAAATCCACACCGAACGATTTGTACTTTGTCTTCACCACACAGGAGGAGGTTGGCGTGCGTGGTGCTGGAGCGGCGGCCTACGGAATCGATCCGGAGATAGGCCTTGCTGTGGATGTGACCGCCACCGGCGATACCCCGGCTTCGATGAAAGTGATGACAGAACTTGGCAAGGGTCCGTGCGTGAAATTCCGCGACCCGGGCATGCTTTCCGATCCGCGCGTGGTGGACTGGATGATCTCCACGGCTGAAAAGGCGAGGATTCCGTATCAACGCGAGGTGTTACTGATCGGCAGCACAGATGCACGCGAGATCCAGATTTCCCGCGCGGGTGTGATGGCGGGCGCATTGTCCATCCCGTGCCGGTATGTTCATTCCGCTTCGGAGATGGTGGATTACAGGGATTTAAAGAATTCCGTGAAGCTGCTAACGGCCCTGTTAAGCAAGGTTGTTTCGTTTTAGTAAGGGCGACCCTTCACGATCATCTGATAACTGCCACCCGCTGGACGGATCACCCCTACATATTATGAGGAAAATAAATGGGAGATTACTATCGTTCCACACGTGAAACAAAAATTGAAAGCCTGTCGCCTGAATTGAAGGCAGCGGTCGAAAAGCATATTGAATTGCACAATCTGGGTCCCATTCTGAACGATGCCTTGATCTGCATCGAGTCGAATTCCGAAAAAATCAAAAAGGGATTGTTCGCTGGGCCGGGGGCAAAGGCGGTCAAAAGTACTGTCATTCTCACTCCGCGCTGGCTTATTGAAATCATCAAATCGGATCATGATGCGGCCTTTGCCCGCTCGGCGCAACTTGCGGACATCACAGTGACTGATTACGAGAAAAGCCCGTTCTACTCAAAGATCCCTGATACTGGCATAGAAGTGTCAGGTAGATTCACGGATGCGAGCGAAATCTCGATGTCGTTTATTGGATTGGGAAAAGACGTAGTGGGGGGAAAATTCAAAGCAATGTTGATCGAAGCGGTAATAAATGAGAAAAAATAAAAAACTTCGGAAGCCGGCTGGCTTCCGAAGTTTTTTCCAGACTATTTCTTTGCCTCTTCCCCATCTGCTTCTTTCTTCGTCATGAAGGACATAAGTATCGCGGCGCCCGCGCTGAGGGCAAACATGCCCATCGAGCCGGGGCTGGAGTATTGAGTGAGACCCACCAGCAGTCCAAAGAATCCAACCGCCAATGCAATTTGAACCTGCCATACGGCTTTTTTGTAGGCGTCTATGGTGAAACGCCCAACGGCAAAGCCAAGCACGGCAAAGCCCAATGCGCGAATGACGAAACCAATAACGGAAAGAACTTCTGTAAATGTACCCATTTGAAACTCCTTTTTATAATTTAATTATAACCATGCCCAAAGCATCCAGAACACGATCATGATAACACCGATCCCAAAACGGGCGGCAATCGCCCAGCCCCAGCCCGTCATCCACGCCCTGGTGTTGGCCAACGCAGTCGGACGATCCTTCAACCGCCGCCATTCGGCAAGGAACAGCCCGGCGGGCGCGGCGATCATTCCCGCGATTGGCGTAAAGAACAAGCTGACGACAATTCCAGCCGCGAAAGCCCAGAGGATCGAACTCCAGGGGACATTCTTGTCACGCACGTGCTTGGCAATGATGATGTTGTCCATGACGTTGCCGCCGATCATCAGCAGGGTGATGATGGTGAACAACGTCCAATCCACCCAGGTCATATAACCATTGGCCGCCTGCACAAGCGCATACACCAATGTTCCGATCCACATGATGGTCAGACCGGGGAAAATGGGAATCAACAACCCGAACAGACCTGCCAGAAGTACGAACAGGGTCAACGCTTCCAAAATCACTTGTCCTGCAAATTTCCAGGAAGAGGGATCCATTCTTTTTAAGTCTCCTTGTGATTAACTCGCCTTATGCAGCAGGGGCGGCCCGCCCAGTGAGAGCAGATCCCCAATGAACGATAAAGGAGCGCCTTGCTCCCGATGTCATATACGGATAAGAACCCTGGCAGTTTTATCAAGTTATGGGGTAATGGCTTCAATGCCGCCCATCCATGGCCGCAAAACTTCAGGAACAACAATCGAACCATCGGCTTGTTGATAGTTTTCCATAACCGCGATCAGCGTGCGCGGCAATCCCAGCCCTGAGCCGTTCAATGTATGCAGGAACTTCGTCTTGCCGCCATCCGCGGGACGAAATTTGATATTCGCACGGCGTGCCTGGAAATCGGTATCATTTGAAACCGAAGACACTTCCAGCCATTCGTCACAGCCGGGCGCCCAAAGTTCAAGGTCATAGGTGATGGTTGCACCGAAACCGATGTCCCCAGTGCAAAGCTGTTTGACGCGGTAAGGAATGCCAAGCAAGGCGCAGGTCTCCTCGGCGTCCTTCAACATCTTCTGGTGCATCGCTTCCGAATCTTCAGGCTTGCAATAAATGTACATCTCCACCTTATCGAACTGATGTCCGCGCTTGATACCGCGCACATCGCGTCCCGCGCTCATCTTTTCGCGGCGGAAGCATGGAGTGTAGGCGGTATAAAATCTTGGCAATGACGCCTCATCAAGGATCTCGTCCATGTGCAGTCCGGTCAGGGGGATTTCGGCGGTCGGCACAAAATATAAATCCTCTTCATGGTCTTTGTATAAATTGTCCGCAAACTTGGGCAATTGACCCGCACCATACACGGCGGCTGTCTTCACCATGAAAGGCAAATATTCCTCCTGATAATTTTGCCTGATGTGCAGGTCGAGCATCCACGCGATCAAGGCGCGCTGCAAACGTGCGCCTGCCTTTTGCAGAACGTAGAATCGCGAGCCGGTCAACTTCGTGCCGCGTTCAAAGTCAATGATTCCGAGAGCAGGCCCGAGGTCCCAGTGAGGAAGCGGTTTGAAATCGAATTTGCGCGGTACGCCGATCGTGCGCAGTACCACGTTTTCATCTTCACTTTTTCCATAGGGAGTGCGTTCATCGGGAATGTTTGGAAGCGTGGAGGTAAGTCCATTTAATTCGGATTCGACATCCGCGACCTGTTTGTCCAACTCCGTTATTTGATCGCCCACCGCACGCATCGCCTCGATCTTCGTCCCCCGGGCTGTCGCGTCTTTCATTTGCCCGATCTCCTTTGAGACCGTGTTCCGCTCGGCTTTGAGCGTCTCCACCTGCCCGAGCAGGGCGCGGCGCTTTTCATCCAGCTGAAGAATCGAATCGACAGGGGAGATATCCATTTGGCGGTCCTTCAGCGCCTTGCGGACAATTTCAGGGGTTTCGCGAATTAGATTAATATCCAACATGTTGCACCTCCGTGTGCAGGGATTAAAATACGCCCCCATCCATTTGCAGGACGAAGGGGCGATTCGTGGTGCCACCTGCTTTTGCCGCCTCACCGCTCTTTCGGAGCACCTCCCCAAAATGGGAGGCTGAGAGGGGGCCTCGGAGTACGCGATAACGGGCGAACCCGACTCTCTTACGACGATGACGTCCCTGCGAGAGCAACATAACGAAGGGGATTTCACTGCCTTGCCTGCCGCCTTGCACCGGCCGACGGCTCTCTGAAAGGGACGGCAATTACTTGTCTCCGTGTGAGTTTACTTGGGCTGAATTATACGCGCAGACAAGGGGATGTCAAGCGGACTGATCAGGGTTGTCGGCCCTGGCGGATCAAGGCATTTATTTCCTGCAAAACCGTCCTGTAAAAAAATGCCAGCCAGAAGACAATACCGAAATATTTAAGCATGTCCCCGGTCGTCATGAATTGGCCGAAAAAGGCAATGCGGCCCAAAGAACGTGAGAGCGCCAGCAGAATCAGCCCCGCTCCAAACAACAGGTAGTCGTATTTCAAAATCCGGAATGTGAAAAACGACAAATACAGCAGAAAGGTCAGGGCATAAAGCAGGTAAAAAAACATTTCTGGAACGTCGAACATTTTGGGTAACACCCAGTCATGCAGGAGAAAAAGGTCGTCGACCGCCAGTACCAGATTGAGCAAGCCGGAGACCGCAATAAACACAACTGTATCGGAGGATACTGCATTCTGTTTCAGGATCACCGCGCCAAAAAGGCATATGGCCGCTGCAATCGTCCACAACATGACGCTCCAATTGGAGAGCATACCGATGTAGGAGGGGAATCTCATCACATAGGCGGGGTCTTTGGCGAGCTTCCAAATGGGATTTCCAGTCAATTCGGCGACCAGCACCGTAAAACCTGCGCCGCCCAAAGAAAGTACAAAACCGGCGGCCGCGATCCGCCAGATGCTCGATATCTGATCTTTTAATGCTGAAATAGTAAAACGGGATGATAGATTGGACATAATTCACCTATGGCTGAATATTTGCTGCGTTTATCACTTACCAACCGTTTCGCAGCAAGCCTGCTTGATGGATTATAAAATATCCAGTGCCTTGAAGATGAGAACTTACCAAATGCTTATTTATCGCGGAAAATAAACCCTCCGAGAGAGGGATGTCAACGGAGGAAAAGTACATATAATTCCCGCAATCAACCCAATGGAGGTCATTCATGTTACCTGAAATGCAAACCGATCCTGCGCTCCTGCCTTCCGATGTTCGCCTGATCACAGAGAAAAAAGAAGATGGATTCGATAAGCAATTGCTGGCTTTTCAAACGCCATTTGGATACCGCCGCATAGCGGAATTGTTCCTGCCGCAAGGCACGGGACCGTTCCCTGTTATTCTTTATGTTCATTGGTACGAGCCAGAATCGCACGATTCCAATCGCAGTCAATTTTCCAGGGAAGCGGCGGAATTAGCGCGTAATGGAGCGGCCTGCCTGACGGTGGAGACCTTGTGGTCTGACCCCGATTTTTTTCTCAAACGAACCCAAGCTGATGACGCAAAAAATTCGATAGAAGAAGTGGTCAACTTGCGCCGCTTTATGGATTTTCTATCCAGCCTTCCAAATGTGGATACGAAGCGGTTTGCCCTTATAGGCCACGATTTTGGCGGAATGTACGGATTGCTGGCCGGGAGTTTGGACAAGCGTCCGACTCATTACGTCATCATGGCTGCCACGCCTCGCTTCCCGGACTGGTATCTGTACCTGCCTAAATTGGAAGGAGAGCCGCGAGACACATTTATCCGCCAAATGTCCGAGATCGATCCCATCCTCCACATTCCCAATGTATCCCCGGCGCCTGTATTCTTTCAATTTGGCAATGACGATTTTCACGTCCCGCTCGAACGAGCAAATGAATTCTTTGCTGCGGCGCGCGAACCAAAGGAAATGAAAATCTACGAAGCCGGGCACGGCTTATGCGATAAGTCCACGCAAGATCGAATGGTCTGGTTGAAAGAAAAGTTAAATCTACAGGGCAGCTAACGCGAAACAAATTACAGAGGCTTCGGTTACAAAAGAAAAGAGCCGCTTGTGCGACTCATTTTGTGCCCCCACGGAGGTTCGAATAACATCCCCTCAATGGGGGCTTCGGTTGTAAAAGAAAAGAGCCGCTTGTGCGACTCATTTTGTGCCCCCACGGAGGTTCGAATAACATCCCCTCAATGGGGGCTTCGGTTGTAAAAGAAAAGAGCCGCTTGTGCGACTCATTTTGTGCCCCCACGGAGATTCGAATAACATCCCCTCAATGGGGGCTTCGGTTACAAAAGAAAAGAGCCGCTTGTGCGACTCATTTTGTGCCCCCACGGAGATTCGAACTCCGGTTTTATCCTTGAAAGGGATGCGTCCTGGGCCTCTAGACGATGGGGGCTCTATTTTTAGAGCGGGCGAATTCTATCATCCCCCTCAGGGAGCGTCAAGCGGAATGCAAGACTAATTTTCAGGCTTTACGCGCTGGTTCAGCAGCGCCATAATATCCACCATCTTGCGGTTGACCAGCATTCCGGCGCTTTCCACACGCAGGTTGGGGATCAGAATCGCCGTCAGCGTGGCATTGAAGACCGGCACAAAATCACGCGAGCCTTCTGCCATCAAGGCGGTAAAATCAAAACGGCCGGGCAATTCCATCGTGCCTTCCACTTCGAATATCTGCGTGGTAATGCGAACGGGATATTCCGCCACATTGGTATAGCCGCCGCGCACAAGCGCATGGGGTCCCAGGTCTTCGCGCCGCGCCATGCAAAGCGCGTGAACCTGTTTCTTCATCATGCGCACAATCTCAAAATGATCCACAAGTTTGGTCGGCATGTGCAGGCGGGCCATGCGCGCGTCGTTCACTTCCAATGACGAGTGGGTCGGGTCATTCATGATTCCCATCGCGCCCTGGCTTGGAACCATGATCTTTCCGACCACACGATATCCGGAAGTTAATATATCAACAGGAAGAAAGCGATACGTTCTCGGGGACGAATCGAGGGACATAACGGGGTTAAGAATCCTGTATCGGGCGGGGGAAGCCAGCCCGGGGCCGGGGCAGAGGCGGTGTGCGGCGTTGATTTTTCGTCGGCTTCCCGGCATTCGGATCCAGGATCATATTCAGCCACTGGACCGCCTTTTCATCGTATTCGCGCCTGCCGCATACATCACAGATCCACGCGGGGAAATGCGGAACCGTGATCAACTCCTCGCCAAGCCATGTAAAATACGTGATCTGGCGCGGCTGCATGATGCCGGCGTGGCATTCGTTGCATAAATTAATCTCCGGGGTAACAGGCTCAAGATCGCTCATTACAAACCTCATTGTGCGGCGAAAACTTCTGTATGTTCCAACACATCCCACATCGGCGGAGGCCAATAGATCAGCACCGCCTTGCCCACAACATTTCCGGCAGGCAGGAGTCCCCAATCCTTCGAATCGTTCGAGTTGTTGCGATTATCGCCGAGGACAAAAATCTGTCCTTCCGAAACCGTCCACTCACCGGAATACAACGGAGCCTGGTAGATATACGGCTCATTCAACAATTGCCCATTCACATACACCAGACCATTCTGCACGCGGATTTGGTCGCCGGGCAAACCGATCACCCGTTTGATCAGCTCCTCCTCCGGATTCAACGGAAAATGAAAAACGATAATATCGCCGCGCGACACTTCGCCAAAACGATAACTCATCTTATTCACGAGCACGAACTCGCCATCCTCGAGCGTGGGGCGCATGCTGAACCCATCCACCCGCACCCGCGCAGAAATCGCATTGATCCCCAAAAACAAAACGACAGCCAGAACAAGGGTTTCGATAATATCAAGAGCAAACCTTCCCCAGTGTATCTTTTCATCGACGACTTCCGGTCTTTCGATGTTTGCATCCTGCTCAAACGTTTCCAAACGAGCCTCCGTAACCACTCACAAAATTATACTTCCATTTTTTCGAAGTCTGCCCGCAGTCAACTCTTACCCCACGCAAAATAAGTGGGCACATGCAAAACCCGCTCGCCGCTCTTGCGGGCTTTTTCGTCCAGGGCTTTCATTTTTTGGATTTCGCCACCCGGGACCAAACCCGCCAAATCGGCCTCGACCACGTTCCATTCATTTTCCCATTCAACAGCAGACCGCTTCTTTTCCGCGCTTTGAATGGGTCCGGTTTCCATCAGCAGGATACCTGCCTGATAAAACATCTCCGCGAGCCTTGCACCGAAAGAGGGATTCGCGCCCTGCCTCGTCAAAGCCTCTGTCTGCAATTGGCCTAATTTTTTAAGTGCGGCGGGTTCATCCACGCGCCGGCTGTAATCCGGTTCGGCCAATGCTAACACAGTGTTTCCCACCCGCGCCATTTCGCGCAGAACTTGTAATGGGTCTCGTACCCACAGCAGTAGAAAATGACAAAAGACAATGTCAAAAGCCCCATCCGGGAATGGAAGCGAGTGCGCGTCGCCGCAGGTCAACGAAACGGCCGGGGCGTGGATTCTGCACTCGACGAGCGAAGCAGGTTCAAGGTCCAGGCCATGAAGCGATCCAGGGGATTTGATTTTATGCAGAATCGCACCGGTTCCGCATCCCACTTCAAGCACGCGGCGCGCATCGGCCAATCCTGCCTTGTCAAAGACGTAGGCTCTCAGGTCGCGGGTCCATGCGGCTTGCTGGAGGTAACGCTTGTGCCAGTTCATCCTTCGCAATAATTATGTCTGGGGCGATGGCCGGTATCTGGAATTTCACGCCAACTGCGGATGAACTCGAATTGCTCTGCGGTTTCCGGCGAGGTTGCGAAATAATTTTGCGGCCGGGTTCTGAAGAGGGTATGCACACGTTCAATCGCCTGCTGGGGAGTGTACCCATGCCTGACGAGATAACAACCGACGACAGTGCCCGTCCGCCCCACCCCGCCCCAGCAATGGACATACACACCGCCTCCTTTTTGAAGGGTCTCGTCGATTGTGTTGAGGATGGCGGTCATTATTTCGTGCGAGGGGATGTCGTGGTCGTGAATTGCAAAGCGATGATAGGACGGATCGATTTTGTAGGTGCGAGCCTGTTCCTTCAAAATGGATTCATATGAGGCGAGCTCATGCGGTTGGGTCAGGTCGATGAAGGTATCGATGCCGGCATCGAGAAAGGCATCCATGCGGCTGCGCGTGGTTTCTGGGTTGTAACTGCCGGGGAATTCTCCCGCAAGGAATCGATTTTCTTCGACCCAATAGGATTCGGGGATGGGAAGGTTGGCCATGGTTTTTGGTTTTATTTCGGAAACGAGACGCACATATTTTCGATTATTTCTGCGCGTAATTCAACCAGTTCGGGATATTGATGGAAGAATAGCGCTTTTTCTTCTGCAACGGTATCACCCGCTGGTTCAGGGCTGAAGACGAAGAAAGTGAAAGCCTCGGCGATGTTTTTGGGGAGGGCATTCGATATCCTTCAATTTTTTACAAGGATACCATAGCGGACCGAGTCTGCTCCTTACGCCATCCTTTCGATTTTTCACGTCAGGGGATTTCCCAAAAAACTCCTGAATTCTATTTCGAACAGGCGCCATTTAATATATCTTCACGGAGTTGCACCAATTCCGGATATTCGTAAAAGAAGGCGATCTTCTGTTCTTTGATGGAATTCCCTGCCGGCCGCGGACTAAACACAAAATAAGCGAAGGCTTCAGCGATATCCTCGGTGGGATGGGTGACGGCGTAATCGTCCACGAATTGATCGAGATGCGATAAATAAAAATTATACAGGCCGTCATAGTACGGCGTTTGGTCATCCGTAGCATATTGGAGAGCGTCAATCTTTTTCCATTCCTCGTTGATATCCACCCAAAAGCGGCGATAAAAAGCATTGATGTAGGAATCGTCGTAGCTGCAGCCGGTGCCGGTGAAATATGCGGGGCAGGCTGCGGCTTTCTTTTGCTGCAGGGATATGTCGCCGGGTTTGTTCACGATTTCCCGATCGGGAATCACCTGCGAGGCGTTAAGCGTGAGCAGGTGGGCATATTCATGGACCAGGGTGAACATGAGGGCATCTTTATCTTTGAGGTCTTCAATATCAATTTCCAGCACCCAGAGAGAGGGGTCCTCCTTGAGCTGGTCGACAGCGGCGAGGGTGTTCGAATATCCATCCGTGAAGACATTGAACTGCGCCACCATCTCACGGTCCTGGGGCGGGATCAAATCTGTGAATAATGCCCAGGTCTCATCCTGCAATGCGGTATCTTCTTGTTCATCCTTCCACTCATTCGGAACCGGTTGAAATTCGGGGTTTGTGATCGCATCCCCTGCCACCGAATAAACCGCCAGATAATATGTATCCGGTACTACGGAATCCGATTCGTCATTCGGATTGTACACGTCGCCTTGCGCGCTGGCGATGATGTCTGTCGATCTGAAAGTGCAGGCGGCGTTGACAGTTTCAGAAGCAAGGGAAACCAAGGTGTATCTGCCGAAAAGGATACCCGCAAGTATGGCGAGCCCCATCACGATCAAAACCACTACAAAAGCCTGATTATTCTTCATGCTTCACCTATAAATCAAACCAGAACAAACACAGCGAAAATAAAAATGCCAGAGTAAGTCCGGCATTTTTATTATATCCCTGAAAGGACGGCGGTCTTAAATCCTTTTTGGCAGGTCTTCGAAATTATCCTTCAATAAATTGCCGAGAACTTTATCCGCTTGGCCCTGCGCGGGAAGCACATCGCCATCGGGTTCAATGTACAGCCAGGTCTTCCCAGCCCCGGAAGGGACGTTATCGTCCATGGTTTCGATGGCAACAGGGTGCGAAGCCGAGTATGGCACGGGCAAATCCCAGCGGATGGTGAGTCCCAAACCCTGGGCTACGCTCTGTAATTCGAGCATTTCATCCACGAGGTCATCGTCCGCGGCGCTGAGGGAGATATTTTCCACGCCCAGATAGGCCAGCTTTTGCAGAATTTCTTCTGCGTCTTTTACATTTTCGTTGTGAATGGTCAGATGCACTGTCAGGAACAAGTCTTGCGGAAGGATGATCTCGATGGCTTTCCACGAAAGCGGGTCATGCGGTTGGATGACTATCATCACATGGTCGAGGCCGGTTTGCAGGAGGGTCTGAAGATATTCCTTTTCGGCAAGTTTAGGTCCGTCTGTCAGCAGGCCGCAGACTTGCCCATTTTTTTCGGCATGGGCAATCAATTGCGGGAGGTCTTCGCGCAAGGTCGCTTCGCCGCCGGTGAAGATGATATGGGGAATCCCCGCCTGCCAGGCTTTGTCCATGATAGCCTGCCATTCGCCGGTGGTGAGTTCGCGGTCCACCCGCTTGACGGGTGCATATTCGGCTTGAGTGTGTTCGGGGAGGCGGTAGGTTATGGCGCAATCCAGCCGCAGCGTGGATTCAGCCGTGTGGGGTTGAACCCGCTCAAAGTTTAAGAAAGAGGCGGGGTCCAGATCCGGTGTGGAGATGAGGGTGTGAATCTGATCCGTAAAGTTGGTGAAATCGTCCAGCGCGGTTTTTTTATTGACGCGATAACGGGCGGAAATTTGTTTGGCGGCTTCCTGCGGTGAAGTGCCTTTGATGAAATGAAAGGCGTATTCGGCGGCGGTGGGGTTAAGCTGCAAAACAGTGGAGGCATTAAGAATGAGAATACCCGAACCATCCGCATGAAGGCGAAGATGAAGCCGATATGGTTTTTCATCTGCGGCGGCCTGCAGGTGATGTGTGCCAACGGGAAGCGGCTGTACTTTGGAAAAACGATCGGTGATGCGATTGAGAATGTTCATGTAATTCTCCTATTTTGCAAGGCTGGCGAGATCGTCCACGAAGAAGAGGTAGAGATAACCAACAAGCAGAAGCACCCAGCCAACCAGCTCGGCTCTTTCCATTAATCCCTCCCAGGAAGTGGAGAAGTTATCTTTAATGGTTTCGACGATCTTCTCAAGGTTGTCGAGTTTGTTCTTGAGGGTTTCCTTCCAGGCTTTTAGATACAGTTCCTCGTGAATGACTTCGTACAGTTTGGCTGTGTACCAATCGCCGATGAGAAGCATATTTTGTTCGGCGCGTTCGAAATCCAACATCACTTCAATTCGATGTTCGGCGATCTGGCGGATGATCCCGCGCGTGGCGCGGGGGCGGCGTTTGTTCTGGAAAAAGGTCTCGTTGATCTTATCGAGCATGGTCTCAATGGATTGATCCAGCATGCGATAACGAAGGAGTTGATAGTTCCCTATCTTCAACAAGGCAATATCGGATTCGAAATCTGCGTTGGGCGCGATGATGACCGCGCCTTCCCAATCCACAAGCGTAAGTTCCGCGGCGGAGTACTGCGTGCGAGACATCAGAATCTCTGCGATCTCGGCTTTATCCAGGGTTTCACGCTGGGAGCGGATGAATTTTGCGAGAGCGGCGGCGTTTTTTTCGATCCACTTTTCGGGTGTGGGTTTCGCCGTCTGTAAAAGCAGGATGGTGTAATCTTCGAACAATCCGTTTTGGCGGTAGGTTTCAGAGACGTAGCGGCTCTGCAGCGCAGATTGAATTTTTGCACGCACCTGCAAGACGGAGGAAGCAAACGGGTCCTTCAGGTCGAAGCGGCACTCGATCATTTGCACGCGCCCATCGTATCGCTGACGGGCCGCAGAGACTGCATAGCCTTCGATCACCACGGTTTCCTCGCCAAGGGTGACAAGGTCGATATCAACAGGCTGAAAGTAGGGCGCATCCTTAAGACCTTTGAAAGTCTCTTTGGCCGGCACAATGCCGTCATCGATATCGGGGAAGGCGATCAGGTAACAGATTTCCATGTGATTATTCCTAAAGCTTGGATAGGCTCTAGTTTAGCACAGGCAGGTTGACTCCAAAATTTTCGCGGTGATCCTCGAACTGCAGCGGGCATCCGCCGCCGCACTCGGCAACGAGGGAACAAGTTTCACATTTGAAGGGCAGGTTTTGGCGCTCGCGTAATTGTGTGGATAGTTTGTGATTCCAAATGGAATCCCATGGGTCTGAGAGAAAATTTCCAAGCGGATGGTAATACGACTGACACGGCAAAACATTTCCATTCGACTCGATGCACATGCTGTAAAGCGCAGCGGTGCAGCCTTTCACGCCAAGGTTATGCGCGGTGGGGTCGAATTCGCAGTATTGGGTCGGCGTATACCAGATGAGCTTTTGTCCGCGCTGGCCGGTTTTTTGAATGGCAATATCGAGGATGGGCTGCAATTCGCTTTCATGAAGTCCTGTGCCGACTGTGAGCCCATGCCCGGAATAAATGAGGGCATTCAAACCGACTGTCGGGACGCCGGCATCCGCGAGAAAATCGAGCGTGACTGGGATGGTGCGAAGGTTCGTCTGGAGCATGGTGGTGTTGGTCATCACATACAGCTTCGATTCAAGCACATTGATCAAGCCAGCGATGGTCTGCCTGAACGCGCCTTTTGCCCGCATCATCTCGTCATGGACTGCGGGCACGCAGGATTCGACAGTGATCTGGACGTGGTCGAGTCCTGCATCGACAAGTTGTTGAACATACTCCATATCCATCAGACGGCGCGCGTTCGTGTTCAGACCTGTGATCTGGCCGTTGTTTTCTGCATGTTTGATCAACTCTGGGAGATCGTCCCGCAAGGTCGCTTCGCCGCCGGTAAAGACGATATGCGGCACGCCCAGATCCCACAGCTTGTCAAGGATCTGCTTCCATTGGTCTGTGTTCAGTTCGGGGAAGTTTCGTTCACGCGCGTTATAACAATGGGCGCAGTCGTTATTGCAGCGATAGGTGACCGCCAGGTCCATGCGATAGGGAGCCGAAGGACGGGCGCTGAACGGCATAACGGTTTCGAGGTCAAGTTCGTGGACGGGGCAGGCGCCATCGGGACGAATCATCTCTTCAAATTGAAAAAGGAAGGAAGAAAAATCAGCTTTGGCTTTCCTTTTGCCAATTGAATATTTTGAGGTCAGCGCATTAATTCCTTCCCTATCCGTTTTTCCTTCCAGAATCAACCATGCCATGAACGCCGCTGTTGGATTCAAGTGCATGACGCTGCTGGCGTTGACGATGAGCGTGCCGGTACCGTCCGCATCGAGGCGAAGATGGATGCGGGATTTTTCGTGTTCATCTTCTTTTACGTAATGATACAGACCCGATTTCGGATCCTGGATTTCCGATCTACGATTAAACAGCGTACGCAATAAACTCATTGATCACCTTTTTCACGGTTCACTTTTACCGTCCTCCACCCGCACAGGCACAGGCACAACCGGCACAGGCACACGCGCAGGCACAGGAACGTCCACCGCCGCCGCCCCTTCCGCTGCGGCTGGCTGTCGGTTTTGGCGGAGGATTGGTGGTGTTGGTGACCCGTTCGGTAAAGGTGTTAATGTTGCCAACCACCTTCTGCGAGAAGGTTTGCACGCCCGTTACCATCTGTGCCGCAAAGTCTGCTCCGGGCAGGGCATTGCCTCTCGAAACGGGAGCAGATGTCGGCGCGGAGGAAGAGGCGGATCGATACGTCGGGTTATAACTCCCCCACCAATACGGCAGGAAGATCGGGCCGTGGAACACGCGGCGCGTGCGGTCATCGTACTCCTTGTCGAGCATGGTCCATTCGAGGGCTTCGTCGAATTTCTGGCTTTTTACTTCGGGGGTGTTTTCGGCTTCTACCATTGCCCAGGCCTTCTCGGTGATGGACTTGTAGTAATCGATGGTCTCCCTGCGGCTGAAGCCCTTCATTTTTTCGGAGACCGTTTTCACAAGGCGCACGGCCATATCCTGTAATAGTTTTTGGCGCTCCTTGCCGGCTGGTTCCTTGAAGGCTTTCAAAAAATCCCTTTCGTAATCGTTCATTTTTTCAGGCAGCGGATCATTGGCCTGCACTTCGAGCGGGTCACGTTTGATGACCTGCGCCGCATTTTTCTTGAGCGTGCCGAAGAGAATCATCGTGAAAACTTTATCGAGAGGCTGTTCCAAAAGGATGGCGGCCTCCACGGCGGTGAGCCCGCGTTTGATGCCGTGGCCTTCAATGGCGATCTTGGGCGGCAGGTATTGCATTTTGCGTTTGCGGGTTGCATTGGCCGCCAGCACCGGGATACCAATGAACATGAATCCAAAGAATCCCAGGCAGAGAAAAATAAAAACAGTATCCGCGCTGATCAACGGCTGCGCAGGAGGAGTATAGATCGCGTCGGCGGGGACATAACTGCGCGGGAAGGATGCGCCGAATAAATAATACTTCGATGCGTCCGCGGCGGGCGAATTCCAGGTGTAGGTGATATGGTTATTTACATCGTATGCAGTCTCAGGCTCGGAGGGGAAACCCGAAGGCGCGGCATGCCAGCGCGGTTCTTCGGGCGCCATATCCTTTGGCAGGTGATAGGTGAGTGTGAGATCGGTGGTGCCGGTCACATATTCAGAACCGAAAAAGGTTGGGGCAAATGCCGCGCTGGCGTAGGCTTCGTCCTCATCATCGGGATAAAGAACCTGTTCGATCTTCCCGACATAGACATGCACGGTTCCCGCCCCGCCCGCAGGGATGGATTTGCCGCCAAGCACGATCGCAAATCCCGAGCCGTTCCCCGCATAATCATTTTGAGAAACAGAAACGGGCACGCCGTTCACATCGGCTTTGACGGTACCCATGTCAAATTCGTAATTGGGCATGCCCACATCCACAAAATCGATGGCGTGTGAATTGGGCTGATTGGTGAACACCCAAACATAATCCACGCTCATGGTTCCATCGGAGTTCCAGTAAACGTGCACATCCTCCTTGTTCACTTGAAAATAATACGGGAGGTCCTGCGCGAAAACAGCGGCAGGCATGTTGACCGCCATGAGAAGGATCGTAATTAAAATAATTTTTCGGAGCATGGTTCTCCTTACGTATTACGTAATACGTGCTGCGCAATTACCACTTCGGTTCTTCCGTTAACTGATAGGTTGTGCCGCAGAAGGGACATTCGACGGTGGGCGCGCCTGCGATCATTTTCACATTCTCCGCTTTCAAGGCGCCGCCGCACGAGTTACATTTCAATTGCTCCACTTTGGTCTGGGAGGGCAGGTCGATCTTGTAGGTGATGTTATCCCCGCCTCCGACTCCCTTTTGCCTGTTTGCAAAAACGATCAGCCCGATACCCCCCGCCAGAAAAACCGCGCCGAAAAAGGCAAAGCCGACCCCGAACGAAAACCACGCTGAACTCCCCTGCGCAGACGTGGAGCCGACGATGCTCAGGACCCCATACCCGAAGAGACAGACGCCGATGAGAAGTAAAATCCCCGCGCCGATGTATAAAAAGGTTTTATTGCCCATTTTAATGAGACTCCTTCTATTTATACGAAAAGTGTAGCAGTTTCGTTGGTTTCAGGCATGTGACTTTTATCTTGAAATCTTCCTGTGTTTATCCAATTCCGAAGGCGGGGCATTGGCTTTATACTTGCCCATGTCGTTGCGAGGGCGGTGCTCTTCTGCCCGAAGCAATCTCCAGTTAAACAGATACATCTCATTACAGAGTCGTTTCCACTTTAGTTGGAGATTGCTTCGTCGCAAAGTACAAGAGCGCTCCTCGCAACGACATGATAAGGACAAAAGGAACTTAACATGACCCTCAACGAACAATACAATAAATGGAAAGAATCCACGCTCAAGAAATCATTGGACAAATTCAAGGAGCGGAAAGAGCGTTTCGAGACCTCGGCAGGCATCGAGGTCCCGAGGGTGGCGCTGCCTGGGCGGGATGACCCCGCCCCTACGTCCGATGAATCCTATTTAAATAACATCGGCTTCCCTGGCGAGTATCCTTATACGCGCGGAGTCCAGCCGACGATGTATCGTTCACGGTTTTGGACGATGCGTCAGTATGCGGGGTTTTCGACGGCGGAGGAATCCAATAAGCGTTATCGCTATTTGCTGCAGCAAGGTCAAACGGGGTTGAGTGTCGCGTTCGACCTCCCAACTCAAATTGGGTATGATGCGGATGATCCGATCGCGCAGGGGGAAGTCGGCAAAGTCGGCGTATCCATTTCATCCATCCACGACATGATGCAGTTGTACGACCAGATTCCGCTCGACAAGGTTTCGACTTCGATGACCATCAACGCGCCCGCGGGCGTTTTGCTGGCAATGTACATTGCGGTGGCGAAGCGCCAGGGCGCGGACATGCGCGGACTGCGCGGCACGATCCAGAACGACATTCTCAAAGAGTACGTGGCGCGTGGGACGTATATTTTCCCGCCCGCGCCTTCGATGCGGCTGATCACCGATATTTTTTCGTTTTGCGCGAAGGAAGTTCCGTATTGGAACACGATCTCGATCTCGGGCTATCACATCCGCGAAGCTGGCTCCACTGCCGTGCAGGAAGTGGCGTTCACGCTGGCGAATGGAATCGCGTATGTGGAAGCCGCTCTCAAGGCGGGACTCGATATCGATTCTTTCGCGGGACAGCTTTCGTTCTTCTTCAACGCGCACAATAATCTTTTGGAAGAAGTGGCGAAGTTCCGCGCGGCGCGACGCATGTGGGCAAGGATCATGCGCGAACGTTTCAAGGCGCAGAAGCCAGCGTCGTGGCAGTTACGTTTTCATACGCAAACGGCTGGGTCAACGCTCACCGCGCAGCAACCTGAAAATAACGTCGTGCGTGTGACTCTCCAGGCTCTTTCCGCCGTCCTCGGCGGGACACAAAGTTTACATACCAATAGCATGGACGAAGCCCTGTGGCTGCCCACGGAAAAATCTGTCCGCGTGGCGTTGCGCACACAGCAGATCATCGCCTACGAATCAGGCGTCGCGGATTCGGTCGATCCGCTGGCGGGTTCGTACCTGATCGAACAGTTGACCGATGAGATCGAAAAAGGCGCGCTCAAGTACATCGCCAAAATTGACGAGATGGGCGGTGCGCTGCAATCCATCGAACGCGGATTTATGCAGAACGAGATCCAAAATGCTGCGTACGCCGCGCAACAGGCAATTGAGAAGAAAGAAGAAATTGTTGTTGGCGTGAACGCCTTTGAGGTGAAAGAAGAAAGAAGTTTGGAAAGGCTGGTGGTTGATCCCGCGATTGAGCTGGGACAGAAGGCAAAGTTGAAGGCGTTGAGAGAGACTAGAGACCAGAGGCTGGTGGATGAGTTGCTCGGCAAGTTGGTGGATGCGGCGAAGGGAACCGAGAATTTGATGCCGTTGTTCATTGGGTGCGTGGAGAATGACATCACGCTGGGAGAGATCTGCAACACGCTTCGCGGTGTGTGGGGTGAGTACGTGGCGCAGGGGTTTTAGGGATAAAATTTGTTAGTTCGAATTTAATTTGAAGAATCTATAGGAGTTTTATCTATGGTATCCACGGAAAAATATAAAAATTTGGCAAACTCTGATCATCCTGCTACACTGATTTATCTTGTGGACATTAGTGGCTCCATGGGTGCTGCTATGCCTGACGGGAGAACAAGAATTGAAGCAGTTAAAGATGTTATACAAATTTCTTATACTCAAATGATTCAACGTTCCCTGAGACAGGGAAAAATACACCCAAGATATAGAGTGGGCATGGTTGCTTATTCAGATGATATATATGATGTTTATGGGAAATTGGGTAGCATTATTACTGTCGACAGATTAAAGGATGAAGGTGTTCCTTCAATCACACCTCATAAGGGGACAAATATGGCAAAAGCATTTCGGTATGCAATTAAATTAATTCAAGATGACATAATTAGTTGGTCTGAACGGTGGTTGAATGAATGCCCTCCACCAATGGTAATTAATATAACGGATTGTGAATATGGGGAAGAGACTCAAGATCCTGCGGAGTTTGCTAAACAGCTAAAGGAAATATCTGTTCCTGATGGGAACGTTCTTGTAGAGAATATCTTCATAACTGACCAGATTACCCTTTCGAGCCAAAATATTAATGATTGGAACGGATATAGAGTTAGCGAGTCTACAGGGGATCCTTATGGGGATAAATTGCTTGCTATGTCCTCGCGAGTTCCTGCAGGTTATGCTCAAATTATGAGTGAACAGGCTGGACTCAAAATCCGTGAGGGAACAGCGATGATGTTTCCTGGCGTTAGCCAAGAGTTCATTAAGACGGGCTTTGTCATGAGCATGGTAACTGGTAGTCAGATAAAAGGGCCGCAATTTAGATCACGTTACGAGGAAGATGATGGCGAAGAAAGTACTGTAGAAGAGCAGAAACAAGCAACCAGAATTACAAAAGAAAAGGTTGAGCGAGAAGCTGCAGAAAAATCTCAATACAAAGCGATGGAATTAGAGGCTAAAAGGAAGATGGAGCGCGAAGAAAATCAAAAGATCGCTCGTGAAAAAACCAAATATGAAGCTAAAAAGAGCAAGAGTCTCAAGATATCAGTTGCATATCCTAAACTAATATCAAAAGGTAGCCAATCTACTTTTCTGTTTTATTTATACCTGCCCGACTCTCATCTTGGTGTTCAGAGAAGCATTCGAAAAGCAAACTTACAAATATTAGAAAACCTAAAAGATCCTGAGAAGATCTTAGAAGAACAGGTCGAACAAGCTAGCCATATAAAGCTGGGACAAAAAGTAAAAGTTGAATTTACTAGTCATGCTTTTCTTTTCACGAAAAACGAGATACTGCAAGAGTTACATCAAGCTATTAATGAATACCGTTTTTCGGCGACTCCTACTGATAATTGCAAAGAAGGTGTGCATGAAATCCTTGTTCTCATTTCAGATGCAAAGACAGGCTATCAAATAGAATCTTTAACTATTAGGGCTAAAGTTGTTGATTACGCATTTGATCATGTGTCTCACCCTATGCTCTCAAGAGTTTCTGCTGTCGTTTTAGGCGTTGGCTCTTTTGCCATGTTTATACTCACTTCTTTGGAGCAAATTGATAAAACTGTTGGGCTTACATCTGGCACAGCGGCGGGTGTTTTTGCGCTTGGAATTTATGCCAGTTTTTACAACCTGTATCAGCGCGTCCGCCCGAATACGCCGTAAAAGGTAATCAATTATGGCAATATCGGCAAAAGTAACAAAGATGCTGTTGGCTCATTCAGGGGGTTATTGTCAAAACCCTGAATGTCATCGAGATTTATTTGTTTTATTTGAGAGCGGGGACGTTTCAAGTTTTGAAGAACTTGCTCATATAATCGCGCAGAAAGTCGACGGTCCTCGAGGAGGAGAATTAGAATTAAGTGAGCGAGATGAATATGAAAATATTATTCTTTTATGCTCAGTTTGCCATACTTTAGTTGATAAGAATCCAAAGCATTTTCCAGTTGAACTTTTGAGAAATTGGAAGACTGAGCACGCAGCTAAAATAAGAACGTTTTTTGAAGTTCCCAATTTTTCATCACGGGATGATTTACGAAATGAAGTGAGACGCCTATTGAGAGCAAATCGCGCCATTTTTGATGCCTATGGTCCTCATTCCGAAACTTCCGATAACCCAATGAGTGATGCGGCAGAAATGTGGAAGCATCTAATTCAAACCGATATTATTCCCAACAATCGACGTTTAGGGGAATTGTTTTCTATAAACGATGATTTGTTGACCAATGAAGAAAAGATTATTGTTGATAAATTTGTAGTTCATAAAACTGCATTTGAGTACAACCACCTTTCAGGTGATAAAAACTCATCAGCGCCTTTGTTCCCAAGTGAAATAAATACAGTTTTGGAGGATTGACATGTCAGAGTCGGGAAAATACGAAAAAGTGCCACGTCCAGAAAGTGTAAAAGCGTTAATTCAATATTTGTCATCAAATCCTTTGGTTTTAGAAGTGGAGCACCTATCTGAACAGAAAATAATTGTTCGACGAATAGGAAAATCCGATTTGCAAGTTTTTATGACTAATGTCTATATTGTTGGCATTTCAGATGTGCATGATATTCTCTCTGTTGCTCCAGATGTAAACGCCATAGTTACAATGAGCGCATGGAATGGATATACTCAAGATGCAAAGGATTCTTGCAAACGACAAAAGATTGGTTTATTTTTATTTGCAGAATTTTTAGGAGCCGCCTATTATGATGGAGATAAATTCTTTAACTACACAACTCCTGATAAGTCTAAGAAAGATAAAAAATGAACGTCAAGGCGGGGGAGATTGTTATCTCTTTGGTTCGGCATTAACTCAGAATAATCCTCGTGATATTGATTTGTTGCTTGTGTATGATTATGACAAAATTGATTTGACGAGTGTTTTAATCTTGAAAAAGAAATTGTGCCGAGTGTTGGGAGAAGATTTAGGTAAAAATATAGATTTATGTTCTTTGTCAAAATCTGAATCTATTCAGTCGAGTTTTATTGTTGAAGAAAATTGTCAATTTCTAATTAGTCTGTAATTGCAAGTCCGCGGCAGGAATGGTGGGAGAGACCTCGCCCTGATAGTGGTTATGATCGGCGTGATGCCTTGTCCCTCTCCAAATGGAGAGGGTATGGGCTTGATTTCTTTTCTGGTTAGTAGGCAGGTTGAATTACCGAGTTACAGTTTATGTTGAAGAAGGTTTGGGCTTCTCCCCCTTGGGGGAGATGGGAGAGGGGTTTTGAACGGTGACCTCACCCTGGTTGTGGTTATGATCGGCGTGATGCCTTGTCCCTTCGCGAAGCACCCCTGTGGAGCTCCCACAGGGAGAGGGTATAGTGACGATTTCTTTTCTGGGTTGATGGGCGGGTTAAATTTTTAGATTCGGGGTTTGGTTGAGAGCGGCAGGAATGGGGGCAGGTTTTTTGCAATAGACTCAATTGACTTGTTCTCTTGTAGAACTTGATTATTTTTTTACCCTTTTTTCAGGCGACCACCTAAGCTGGAACTCGATCTCTTCTGAAGAAGCGCTGCGCTCATGTTCAATGTTGATGATGGCAGCAGCGGGGATGGAAATCCGCTCTCCTGCCACTTGAATCTGGAATTTCTGTCCCTGCTCGATACAGTCAGCAAGACGCCGCAGTTTTTTGACAAACTGTTTTACGGGATAGTTCTTCTCGATGTCACGTTTGCGTTTTTTCTTTTGGGTTGCCATTTGTAAATTCCTTTTTCAGTAATTAATTTCCATATCCACATTGTGAACAGAGGGGTTCATTGACAGGCAATTTCGAACCACAGCTGGCACACTTCAAAATCAGCTCGATGGCTGTTCCGCAGCCGTGGCAAAACTTTGCACCTTGAACAGTTTGCGTGGAACACCTGCGGCAAACAATATTGGATAAAAAAGCCACAGGGGTTGAGGTCACCTGCGGGCGGTATGCAGGTACCTGGGGATATGACTTGGTTGGATATGGACGGCGCTTGTCGTCATCATCGTGATCGTCATCTTTATGGTCTTTGTCGTGAAAGACTCCGCCGCCTTTTTGATATTTGCGCTTGCCGATTTCAAACAACTCTTCTAGAAAGTCCATTTTGAGTAATCTCCTGTTCGTTATTGAAAGTAACAACAACCTGTTTTGGATGGTTCTGTCAATGCACCGTTCTATTTACGGGTTACTTTTTTGGATCGGGGGAGCGAATCGTTGACAATTTTAAAACCGCCATCGCCGCCCATCAAAATTTTTTGGCGGTTGGCACTGCTTCCCATTGCACGCTTGTGCGGATAGGAAAGTCGGTCAATTTCCAAACCGTTTGCGTCAAACAAAATGGCAGTATCGCCATGGTTGTTCCAAACCTGGCCAATTGTCCATAATAAATTTTTCAAGGCGCCCCACTCTTCCAGTGTTGCTTTTGGTTCCAACTGCCCGCTCTGAACTTTTACGATCATGCCAGGCTCCAGCATTAAATCGCCTGTAAATGGATAAAACGCCTGCCCACGCAGGCTGGCAAGCACCCAGCCAGACATGGGTTGAGTGACAGTTCCACGATTGACGATGGTGACGTATTCGTGCAAGCCGTCATTTTTAACTTCTTTGATTTTTATTTTCGCGCCTTTCAACTGACCCATACGGACAACCTGTGAAGTTCGTTCTGGCATTTTTTCTCCTTTAAAAATAAAAAAAGACCACCGCCAGGAAGGCGATGGTCTTGCGTTTTCTTTCAAACAGCCGGGAAATCTCTTTCCGTCTTGACGGCTGTTCTTCCCGAAAAAGTCGGGCGCTACTCCCCATCGGAGTAATGACATTCTAAAGCATAAACTAGCGTCATTCGATTAGAGTACGTTAAGAATTTGTGTGTGGTATTGTGCTTCAAGACTGTGTGTTTGAATTAGATTTCATCTCAACTTTTACATTTTCTCACCATGCATAGAACTCGTGTGGTCCGCATCCACGTCCGCGAGCGGCTGATCAATCGCGACCAGCACGATGACGGCGGTTATACTCAAAGTATGTTCAAACGCCCCCTGTTCTATATTGTGCTTATCATCTTTTTGCCCGCCTGCAATATACCGTCCAACGCGCCCAACCCGAACCCAAACCTGCTCGCCACGCTGCAAGCCAGTACCCCTCTGGCAGGTTTTACATCCGCGCCTGGTCTGTCGACTCCGCCTGCCTCCAATGAACCAACAGGCAAGATCGCATTGACCTGTCAGATATTCAAAGACGTAGAAAAGGAACAAATCTGCATTGTCAATGCAGATGGTTCGGGCTATCGCCGATTAACCACCGAGGACGACGACGTACGTCATTATTACCCCTCCGTGGCGCCCGATGGACAAAGTGTGCTGTATTCCGCCTACAACAAACAAACCGAACATTACGAGATCTATGAACTAAATCTTTTAACCAATGAAACCAAAATGCTGACCTATGATTTTGGCGACCTGAACGCGCCAGAAATATCCCCGGACGGCAAAACGATCGTATTTACCCGGTATTATCTGGATGTCGACAAACCGACCACATGGTTGATGGACCGCGATGGCACAAACCTTCGTCAGGTAATCGACGTTCGAGCATGGGACCCAAGCTGGTCGCCGGATGGAAGCGAGATTTTATTCGCAACGCTTTTTGAAAACAGGAGTCAATTGGCTATTGTCAATGTGGACGGCTCCGACTTACACCAGGTCGGTTATTTTCCGCTCCTGCGCGGCCGCAGTGACTGGTCGATCCACGATCTGATCGTGACCTATTCCGGCATGCGCTGGGAGCGTGAACTCTATCTTATGAACTCGGATGGTTCCGATCCACGACGAATTTCTCCATTGGGCGGCAACTCTCAAGGCCCGTCATTTTCCCCGGATGGTCAGTGGATCGCTTTCACCTCCTATTTCGATCGATATGAAGTGCATGGCTGCGAGATCTATATCATGCGCGTGGATGGAACTGACCTGCGTCGTCTAACGGATAACGAGTACTGCGATTATCAGCCAAGATGGGGACCATAACGCACTTACGCGCAAGCCTCATCTGCGCTGTTGTTAATCACAACGTCAACTTGTGGATTTGGGAAGGCTCGGGATGGGTAGAAGCCCAATACACTTGCGAAACGAAAGCTTTTGTCTGTTTTGCGGGGAACAAATTCAATAGATATGTCGTCACTCACGCAACTGATTATTGGTAAATGGAGTGTTGACATGAACAAGCAATTGAAAAAACTTATGTTGGTTGTGATTACCGTTCTGCTTCTTGCAGCTTGCGGGCCATTCGAACCTGCGCCCGAACTACCTGTTATAGAAAACCCGGCCGAAACGCCTGAGCCTGTTGTCATTGCAGAACCCACCCAAGATATTCCAACAGCCGTACTGTCTGACGGGTCTGCTCCTGAAAAATTCAGCAAATATATTGGCTTGAGTTATCCGCCTTTTCCCGCTGGTCTCACCGAAGGCTTCAGTATGATGATCCAGGGTACAGAAGACCATGGCTTATGGCTAGTCATGGATGGTGCAGACAAAATGCTGTGGCTGAGCGAAATTACCCATTATGATGCGAACGGCACTGCATTTTGGGAAGTAAGGGATGTTTTAGTGTTATCCAATGTAGAGGCTGGACTCATCTTGATCCCTGACGGGTGTTCTCTAAATGATGTGCCCAATAGTGAGATCATTTCCGCTGGAAGAAATGGAGTGATCGTATTGGCATGGCGGGCAAACACATCATTAGATAAGTTTGAAGTAATTCCCCCAGATGGGATCAAATGTAATTCAGATAAAGGAGTTAGCCTTGATTAAAACGCAAGGCGTCCGCGGCAGGAATGGGGGGAGAGCGGCCTCATGTTTCGACAAGCTCAACAACCGCCCCCAACCCCTGTGCCAGGGATTTTAGGTCGAGATCGAGGTGGATGGTTATCCGCCTCGATTTTTTGTATAATGAAAGAGGCTTCAAGGAGGCGCAGGATGAATAAAAAACGTAACTTTCCGTGGTGGGGTATCGTGCTTGCTGTTGGATGCGCGTGTGTGGTTTGTGTTGGCGTTCTGGGACTCGGCGGGGCTGTATATTATTTTCAGTTAACTTCCGAGCCTCCCGCGCCTGAATTTGTCAGCCCGATTCCCCCGATCGACACAGAACAACCAACCATAGCTCCAGATGCACAAGAGCCGACACTATCAGCGACTGCTGGGGCTCCAGCATCGGGACCAAACCTGACGGGAGGTCAGGAGGCGAGCGAATATCGCATCTTTGATGATTTTTCATCCGATGCGCTGGGCTGGCCGGTCTTCGACGATGGGAAGACGATCATGAAATATGAAGACGGGCAATATAGTATTCAGATCAAAGAGCCAGATTACGTGGACTGGGCCTATATGCCGGTGGATTTCTCTCCGTTCGAGTTCTGGTTCAATATGAAGAGTGACGCGGGCCCGCAGAATGGGACAGTTGGAGTGTTTTGCCAGTATCAGGATGAGGACAATTACTATTATGTCGAGTTTGACCTTGGCGAAGCATCGTATGTGATCGGGCAATTCGTGAATGGGGAAAACATCGCGTTGACTCCTAAGAATGCTCAGGGACAATACTGGCAGAGTTCCAGCGTCCTCAACTCGGCTCCCGGCGCGGTGAATCGGATCGGCATCAGTTGTTATCAGGATTTCATCACACTCTTCATCAACGATGAGTGGATGATGGAAGCCGCCGTCCAAACCCCTGCTAAGACCCTCGGAGAGGCGGCATTCTTTGTGTACACCTTCCCGTTCGCGGATGCCGAAGGCTACAAGGTGTATTTCGATAATGTGGACGTCTATAAGCCGGTGCAATGAAGCTTGAAGGGTCGTGCCGAACGAAAATAATTTGAGAATTGGGAGATTTTATGCCGTTGTTCATCCACATCACTTTGGGAGAGGCCTGTAATAAACTGAGAGTCGTGCCTTCCTCAAGATTTGGGGCGGGTGTGAGGCAAAGCATGCGGCGCAGGGGCTTTCGATGAATCCCCTCGCTGTAATCATCATCAACCTTGCCTTGCTCTTTTACTCCATCGGCGTCTGGAGTGAACGTTTACAGGGCAGGTTGAAAGTCTGGCATACCGCGTTCTTCTGGCTGGGACTCGTTTGCGATACCTGGGGCACGGGGTTGATGTTCGAGTTTGTGGGGGGAATGAGTTACGATATTCATGGCTACTCAGGCGTTCTTGCCATCGCTTTGATGTTCATCCATGCATTATGGGCAACCGTGGTGCTTGTACGAAAGGATGAAAAGATGATTTTGAGTTTCCACAAGTTCAGCATCTTTGTCTGGCTTATCTGGTTGATCCCTTATTTCAGCCCGATGGTGTTTCGGATGATCGAAGCTGGAAGATAAGACTTGTATATCACTTGGAAAAATAAAATGTTGTGCTATTATTAAAAGCAGAAAGGCAGCTCCAACTGAGCAAAAGGAGGTGATGGCTAATACACCCAATCCATCACTATAAAATATCCTAAATCAAATCGATACATTCAATCAATACCATATCTATGCAAGGAGAAGAAAGATGAAATCCAAGTTAGGACTAGTATTTAGTCTATTAGTAGTTGCCAGCATCATTCTCACAGCTTGTGGCGGCGGCACCCCTGCCGGCACCGAGGCTCCAGCTGGTGCAGCTACCGGAGAGCTCTACTATCTGAATTTCAAGCCGGAAGTCGCCGAAACCTACACAAAGATTGCGGAAGCGTGGAATGCCGAGACAGGCAATACGCTCAAGGTTGTCACTGCGGCGTCTGGTACCTACGAGCAGACGTTGAAGTCTGAGATCGCCAAGTCCGATCCCCCAGTCCTGTTCCAGATCAATGGTCCGGTCGGCTACGCCGCCTGGAAAGATTACACCGCTGATCTGTCGGGCACCGAACTATACAAGCATCTCACCGACAAAACCCTGGCGGTCACCGATGGCGCCGGCGTATACGGCCTTCCGTATGTGATTGAAGGCTATGGGATCATCTACAATAACGCCATGATGGACAAGTACTTCGCCACTGAGGGTGCCACAGCAGCCTCCATGGATGAGGTCAACAACTTTGCCGCTTTAAAGGCCGTTGTTGAAGACATGCAGTCCAAAAAGGATGCCCTTGGCATTGGCGGCGTTTTCTGCTCCACTTCACTCAAGCCCGGCGAAGACTGGCGCTGGCAGACCCATCTGGCCAACCTCCCAATCTTCTACGAGTTTCGGGATAACAACCTCAACCTGAGCGACCCCGCTGCCACGGCCGAAGTCAAATTCCAGTATGCCGAGAATTATAAGAACATCTTCGACCTCTACATCAACAACTCGACCACCGCCCCAACCCTGTTGGGCAGCAAGAGTGTGGACGATTCCATGGCAGAGTTTGCCCTTGGTCAGTGCGCGATGGTGCAGAACGGCAACTGGGCCTGGGGCCAGATTTCCGGCGTCGACGGCAATACCGTCAAGGCTGAGGAAGTCAAGTACCTGCCCATCTATACCGGCGTGCCGGGCGAAGAAAAGCAGGGCTTGAACATTGGCACCGAGAACTTCTTCGCCATTAACAAGCAGGCCACACCGGAGAAGCAGCAGCTCGCCGCGGACTTCATCTGGTGGCTGTACAGCAGCCCGACCGGAAAAGCCTTCGTCACCAACGATCTGAAGTTCATGACTCCGTTCGACACCTTTGCCGACGACGAAAAGCCGACCGATCCTTTGGCTCGAGAAGTGCTGCGTTATGCGGGCAACGCTGACCTGTACAGCGTGGCTTGGCGCTTCACTCTGTTCCCAGGCCAGCCCTTCAAGGATGCCTTCGGGGCAGCGCTGTTGCAGTACGCCCAGGGCTCCATGCCGTGGGAGGATGTGCAGCAGTTGTTTATTGACCAATGGAAGGCTGAGAAAGCCAAAGCCGCCGGCGGATAAGCTTTCAACCTAGTTAGACGGGTCACCCCGCGCCGGCAACGGGGCGGGGTGACTTGAATTTATTCATCGTTCATGCTTTTGCAGAGCAGGAGAAATCCCGTGCGCAGAATATCGAATGCCTACTACGCGCTTTTCACGCTGCCAACGTTGACCGCCTTCGCGATCGCGTTTTTCATACCCTTCCTCCTAGGCATCTATTTATCATTTACCAGGTTCACAACCGTGACCAATGCACGCTGGGTGGGTCTGAACAATTATGTGCGCGCGTTTACCGAAAACAAAGACTTCCTAAATGCGATGGTGTTTACCGCGAAATTCACCCTGATTTCAGTGGTGTTGATCAACTTATTCGCCTTCTCGCTGGCGCTCCTGCTCACCCGCAACGTTTGGGGCAGGAATATTTTCCGCACCACATTCTTCATGCCGAATCTCATCGGGGGAATTGTCCTGGGCTATATCTGGCTGCTCATCATCAACGGCGTTCTCTACCGGTTCCAGGTTGATATCACCTTCAGCGCGAAATATGGCTTCTGGGGTCTGGTCATTGTAACGAACTGGCAGATGGTTGGGTACATGATGGTGATCTACATTGCCTCCATCCAGTCCATTCCGCCAGAACTGGTCGAAGCAGCCCAGATTGACGGTGCCAATCCCCGGCAGGTCCTGTTCAACATCACGATTCCCCTGGTGACGCCGGCCTTCACCATTTGCACATTCCTTACCCTGGCTAATTCATTCAAGCTCTTTGATCAAAACCTGGCCCTCACAAGAGGCGCACCGGGCAAAGCGACAGCCATGATGGCGCTGGATATTTACAACAGCTTTTACGGTACTACCGGCTATGAAGGCGTAGGCCAGGCGAAGGCTGTGGTCTTCTTCCTGCTGGTCGGCATCATCGTGCTGGTGCAGCTGCTTTTATCCAGAAGCAAGGAGATGGAGAACTAATGAACACCTCGAAGCGCACCGGGTTAAATCTCACTTTTGGATTCCTGCTTGTTTTGGCTCTCCTGTACCTGGCACCCCTCTTTCTTGTCCTGATGAATTCCTTCAAGGGCAGGTTCTTTATTTCAAACACGCCCTTTGCCTTCCCTGATGCCCAGACGTTTGTCGGCCTCAAAAATTACGTCACCGGCCTGGTTAAAACAGGGTTCATACCGGCATTCGGGTATTCCCTTTTTATTACTGTATTCTCGGTTGGCACGATCGTGTTTTTTACGTCCATGACGGCATGGGTAATCACCCGCGTAAAATCGACATTAAGTTCATCCATTTACTATCTGTTGATTTTCTCCATGATCGTACCTTTCCAGATGGTGATGTTTACGATGTCCAAGATGGCGAATCTCCTGCACCTGGATAATCCCATCGGTATCATTGCCATCTATCTTGGGTTCGGGGCTGGATTATCCGTGTTCATCTTCAGCGGGTTTATCAAGAGCATCCCGCTTGAAATCGAAGAAGCCGCAACAATCGACGGCTGCAACCCGATCCAGACATTCTTCCTAATCGTTTTCCCAATTCTCAGACCGATCTACATTACGGTCGCCATACTTAACACCATGTGGATTTGGAATGACTATCTGCTGCCCTATCTCCTGATCGGCACCAACTATCGGACAATCCCCATCGCTGTTCAGTATTTGCTGGGAGGCTATGGCAGTATTGACATGGGCGCCATGATGGCCATGCTCGTTCTGGCAATCATACCGATTGTTATTTTCTATCTGCTTTGCCAAAAATATATAATTGAAGGCGTGGTTGCTGGAGCTGTTAAGGGTTAATTCCAAAACCGTGCACCGAACAGGTGAACTGCGCAGAGACCCTACGCCCGCCGAAATGAAGTTGTGGGCATATTTGCGCGGGAACAAATTGAAAAGTGAACTTTTCCTTTACCTGCGAATGATCCCTAAAAAAGAGAGCCACCTTCACAAAGATGGCTCTCCCTCGGTTCCGCTCTACCCTGTTTCCTGCCTCAACGCCGCTTCCATGATCTGCTGGACGCGCGCAGCGATGCTCGACGGGTCGGGGTGCAATCCTTCCACCAGCAGGGCGCTATCGTAGATCTGTTCGATGATGATGGTTTGCAATTCTGAGCCTGATTCCAGCCTGAGCAGGTTCTTAAGAATGGTATGCGCGGGATTCAACTCCAGCACCTTTTTGGGGATTTCATAATCCTTGCCAAGATATTTGTAAACACGCTGGAGGTCTGGGTTGGCATTGGGGTCCGCATCTGCCAGGCGCGCAACGGATTGATATAAACGGCTGCTGGCGCGGACGTCGGTGACACGTTCACCAAGGACTTCCTTGAAGGTATCGACCAGTGAATGGAAATCCGCGTCGGGGATTTTTTCCGCTTCGGGTTCGCCTTTCGGTTTTTGAGTTGTGTCCACATCGGCCTGGGCTACATTCTTCAGATCAAAATCCTTGTACTTGCGCAAGCCCATTAACATGAATGAATCCATCGGGTCGGTGAGCAGCAGCACTTCCGTCCCCTGCGAGTGGAAATAATCCAGATGCGGGCTGCGCAATACGGCTTTCGGGTCCTCGCCCACGATGTAATAAATTTCCTTCTGTCCCTCTTTCATGCGCGAAACGTACTCTGCAAGAGAAGACCATGTTTCAGGATTCAAATTCGTTTTGAAGCGCAGCAGCGGGTTGATGCTCTCCGCATCGGCAGGGCTCGCGGCAATGCCTTGTTTCAGATACACGCCGAATTCCTGCCAGAAGGTCTGGTATTTTTCAGCGTTATTTTTTGCAAGGGTTTCCAACTCGCGCATCACCTGGTTTGTCAACACCTTTTTCAGCTTGGGCATCAGCCCACTTGCCTGAACCGTTTCCCGCGAGACATTGAGCGGCAAATCCTCCGAGTCCACAACGCCTTGCACAAATCGCAAATACTCGGGCAGCAAATCCTTGTTGTACTCATCGATCAAAATATTGCGCGTGTATAACTTCAACCCGTCATCTTTTCGCAAAGAGAACATACTGCGTTCGGCTTTGCTGGAAATATAAAGCAGCGCATACAACTGCACAGGCGCATCGGTGGACATGTGAATGTGCAGCAGCGGGGCTTCAAAGTCCAGCGTGGTCTGGCGGTAAAACTCCGTGTATTGCTCCTCGGTCACATCCTGCTTCGAAGTTCGCCAGAGCGATGTCTGCTTATTGACCGCATCCTTGCTGTCGCCGATGTAAATGGGAAAACCAATGTAATCCGAGTGCCTGTGGATGATATTCTTAAGGTGATATTCCTCCGCGAATTCAACCGCATCCTCTTTGAGTTTGATCTCGATGCGCGTCCCCCTTTCGCTCATATCTGCCCTGCCGACTTGATAATTATCCTCGCCGGTGGCATACCAGCTCACCGCTTCGGCATCAGGCTTGAACGAACGCGAAGTGACCCTCACCCACTCTGCCACCATGAATACGGAATAAAACCCCACGCCGAACTGGCCGATGACGTTGACCAGGTCTGTATTCTTTTCCTTCGCGGCTTCGATGAATTTTCGCGCACCCGATTCAGCGATTGTTCCAAGATTATCAATAACCTCCTGACGTGTCATCCCGATGCCTGAATCCTGAATCGTGAGCATGCGCGCGTCTTTATCGGCAGTGATGCGGATCTTCAATTCGGCATTCAAGTCTCGCACATCCCGATTGGTCACTGTTTCGAAGCGCAGGCGGTTAAGGGCATCGGAGGCATTCGAGAGCAGTTCGCGTAAAAATACCTCGCGCTCCTTATACAGGGAATGGATAAGGATATTAAGCAGCTGTTTGGTCTCTGCTTTAAATGAATATTGCTGTGCCTCATTCGACTCGGTCATGTTTGCCTCCTGAAAAATGTGTCTTAATTTTGGAGAATTTTAAATCGTGCGCGTCAATCGGGCGATAAGAATTTTATAAGAAAAACATCAATGGCCCTTCAGCCTTTCAAAGAGGAACGAGACCAGCCTTGGAGGTTTATCCTCATCCGCCGCATGCCAGTATTCCTTCAAGCGGACCAGCTTCAATCCGTTCGCATCTGCGGCAGCGATGAAATCCGAAATGTGGTGGATGAAGACATCCACTTCGATGGTCTCCCCGCCCCGCTCAAATCGCGCCTTCGTTCCCAGATATTGTTTGAAGGGATGTAGTTCATTGATGAAGAATTTACCTTTAGGCTGTAAAACCCGCGCCGCCTCGGAGAAAATATGGGAGAGGTTTTGGATATGTTCCAGAACAAGGTTGCATGTGATGAGATCATACGCAGCATTGTCACAAGGCCAGCGTTGCGTCAGGTCTGCAACGGAAAAACGGACATTCCCCGTCTTTACCTTAGTCCGCGCTCTTTCGATCATCCCTGTCGAAAAATCCAGCGCATGCACGTTCGTCCCGACTCCCGCAAGGAAGACAGTATTCTTCCCGGTGCCGCATCCAAGCTCAAGAATTAATTCGAAATGCTGACCCGCGAGACTTTCGCGGGTCATTTTTTGGTCAAGGTCACGGGTCAGGTTTTCATTTGAATCATAGATCCCCGACCACTCGTCGTATGCGTCTTGAATATTCATGAACGTATTTTATATCATTAAATACTTTACTAGACCTCTTGCAAAAGTCAAATTGAGTTGAGTTCGAGGTTGTAAATAGCAGCGATCAGGTTGAAGCGCAAAGCAAACCTCTTTCTACGATTACGATACCTCTCGCTCAAAATACGAAACACTTTCAACTTACGGAATATA
>JACZJC010000051.1 GCA_014860745.1 Anaerolineales bacterium | reverse complement strand
CTTTTTCGAGCGTACCAAGGCATCTTCTACCTTGCGGATGGTGCGACAGACCGTGGCTTCACTAACACCATAGGATTGCGCAATATGAAATTCTGTTCGGTATTCTCGCCAGTACATCAAGGTCATCAGCAGTTGATCGGCTCGGCTCAGTTTCGGTGGTCTCCCAAAGTTTCGCAGCCCTTTCTCGATGACTGCGAGCATCTGGCCGAAGGTTTCACGCTGGACACCCGTTAGTCGTTTGAAATCACTATCTTTTAGATATTCGATTGTTTCGTAGTTCATGTGCCTATTATGACACACTTATGCAAGAGGCCTAAACTACAAATATGCAGTTACGACTATTTTAATTCCATCAAAACCAAATCCATGGTCTGGTATACCTTTTCCCCGACCACACCACAGGAACCGATGGTTTTTATATAGGGGTCTGCATCCTTGATGTCCGCGACCACATATCTGACCTCATACTCCCTTATTAATTCACATTTTTCGGTCGACAATTCCCCAGAATTCTCCAATTCACGGATGAGATTGCTTGCGCGAATCCTCTCCTGGATCTCATCGGGCGATAAAAATTGATTATGACCATTATCAGGTTTTTCTTCGCGGAACGAGATCAAATAGGTATGAGCAGATACCCCGGGCAGGATTTGTGTATCCGCATAATTCAGCGCGATCGCCACCACGGGGTCAGTCGTATTATTATCGATAAAAGAGCCGATTTTTGCCAATTGGGTATTGCGCTGCAATAACTCAAAAAAGTCCGGTACTTTCGGAAGATTCCCAAAAAAGAAGGAGGGAAAAACCAATACAATACAAATTGAAAGGATGACCAGCGATGGATCAAAATTCCGGTGTAATCGAAACCGCTTTAACAACCCGGATTTTTCCATCCACCCGTTCAGGGACTGTAAAATGATCACACCTCCCAAACCCAATGGAACGAACCACGAGGCACGATAAATCAACCGCGCGTCTGTAAGATATCCAAAGATCCAACCCGTGTATGGTATTGTCACCAGGATAATCAATAGTACAACGGACAATACATACCAGTATATCTCCCCTTGTTTAATCTTTAAGATGGCAAGGGCACCCGAAAGAAAACCAATGAATACGGGGGTCAGCCTAGATATCTGATATCCCATACCAAGGTCCATATCAAAAAACAACAGAACACCCGGATTAATCCCATAAAAAAGGTCGCTCAACACATATGTATACCGATCCAACTCAAACGAAGCGACACCGTTCGAGACCCCCGGCACAAACCCGGCCTGTGATGAATAATCAACCAGCCGGATGACAATATAAGGCAATATCAAAAATAATGACATTATCGCGACAAAAAGGAATTCGCGGACCTTCGTTTTCTTTAATATCAAGGCAATAAATGCAAGACACAACGAGATATAGCAGGAAAAGAACAACGATACCGGGTGAGTTAAAGTCAGGCCAACCCCTGCAAGAACCGCGAGGATGAAATTTCTCCTGGTAGATGTATGGATATATCGCAGTGTAAAGATAAAAAACACCGGAGCAAGGTGAAAGACCGCTGAGACCTTGTCCTCGGCAAGGGAATGATAAAACCACGTTCCAACTGGCCACTCCTTTCCCACCATCCAGCTGAATAAAGAAATTTGTATTAATACTGACACCCCTGCCGCCTTTTTGGAAAGACCCAACGCACAACCAAACCAGTAAGCCGTGATTACTGCAATAAGAACAAGGAACAATTCGAGATAATTCCCAAACAGGAGCAATCCGGGGATGCCGCTCAAGTCGGAAATAATGGCCTGCCCCATGGGATAAAGCGCCAGCCAAAACCTCTCCAGTTCAGGGACATTCGCCATTTGGATAATATTGCCAAAACCAAGGCGGCTTGAATGCTGCCAGTTCATCAGATAGGCAAGATACGTTGTATCATCAATAAAGAACAACTGGTCATTGAACGTCAAGAGGGCAGAAAACAGAAGAGCCGCCAACAGGGGCATATTCTTCAGATTATCGCGAAAGGCATCAAAAAACTCGCGTCCGCTTTTTTTTGAATTCCGCTTCGATACAAGGATGGCAATTTCAATCAAGCCAATTAAGAAATACAGGGTTTTGACGACGGAGAACGGGAAACCTGCAAGTCTTCCAAAAAGACCCAGAATCGAACTCAGCGTTACCGAAAGGGCGAATCCGGCCGGAATGGCCCCCAAATAATCAATGCGATTATTTCGTCTGTCATCCAGCAAATAAAACAGAACCACACCGGGTATCATAAAAAGGCCGAGCGCCAGGCCCAGTTTTATTAAACCCAGCAAAAAACCAAGATAAATATTACTCTCGAATGTTAATAGAATACCCCATGGAACAAACCATAAAATAGACCATAACGCCCCAATCAATAGTAAAGACTTCCTGGAATTTCGTTTATCGGGAAAGTCTGGCATGTTATCCATCGAATTTATGCCTATTCATCTTTCTATTTACCATCAAAATGAGGGCTGCAAATATTGCAGCCCTCATTTTGATAATCATTACATTTATTTCTTTTTGCCTGTGCTCTTTTTCCTGGCTGCTCCAACTTCCATGGTCATGGATTGGGCGGGAGCTTTCGAGCGAACAACTGCCCAAGCAAGTACACCGATCAAAGCCAGGGCGACCGCCCAAACCCCAAGTTTTACACCAATGGGCAAACCAGGCTGGGCATATTGAACCACAATCGGGGAGATAATCACCGCAACAAGGTTGACCACTTTGATCATCGGGTTGAGAGCGGGACCAGCCGTATCTTTGAACGGATCGCCGACCGTGTCGCCCACCACGCCTGCTTTGTGACGTTCGGATCCTTTTCCAAGATTGTTCTTCGGATCCTTGGGTTCGTCTTCGATCAACTTCTTGGCATTATCCCAGGCGCCGCCGGAATTGTTGAGGAACACGGCCAGCAGTTGGCCGGAGACGATGATACCAGCCAGAAAACCTCCAAGCGCCTCCACTTGCAGGGTAAGACCAACTACAATCGGAGTGACAATACCAAGCAAGGCAAGGGAAACGAGTTCCTTTTGAGCAGCGGTTGTGGAAATACTCACCGCCTGTTTGTAATCTGGTTTAACTTTGCCGGTAAGCACACCCAGCTTGAACTGGCGGCGGACTTCCAAAACAATCAGGGAGGCTGCACGGGTGACGGCCTGAATGGCAAAGGATGAGAATAACCAGGGCAATGCGCCGCCAATGAGCATGCCGACGAAGACCTGCGGAATATCAACACGGATACCAATTGCCTGGATTTGCTGTTCGACAGGAACCCCAAAGCTGGCCTGTGCGCGGGAAACATCCACAAGGAAGGAACCAAAGAGGGAAACTGCCGCGATCACCGCCGAGCCAATCGCAACGCCCTTGGTAATCGCTTTGGTTGTGTTACCTACTGCATCAAGATCGGCCATGATCTGCTGGGCATCTTTCGTCGCCTTGTCTGTCTTGCCAGACCAGGACATTTCGCCGATGCCATTCGCATTATCCGCAATCGGGCCAAAGGAGTCCATGGCCACGTTGTTACCAGTAAGCGTTAACATGCCGATACCTGTCATCGCGACACCGTACAACACAAAAGTGGCGCGAACCGTCCCATCCACACCGGGGATGGTCCCGAAGATGAAAATAGAAGCAACGATGGTCGCTGCGATCACAAGCACCGACCAAACAGATGATTCAAAACCAACCGAAATGCCGTTCAAGATCAAGGTGGCAGGACCGGTATCGGCAGCCTTCTTGATGTCATTCACAGGAGCCGCATGTGTGCCCGTGAAGTACTCCGTCAGGCGGTCAATCGAAATGGCGAGCAGAACACCCACACCCACTGCCGCGGGCAGACGCCACCAACCTCCCCATTCCTGCATAGCGGGAGTGTTCAAATAAAGGAAGCCGGCAATAAAGAACAATACCGCAGAGATCAGGGCGGAGGTGAGGAAACCGCTAAAAATCGCCCGCATCGCATCTTCACTCTTGCCGGTTTCGCCGCCACGGACAAAGTAGGTGCCAATAATGGAGGATAAGACACCGATACCGCGAACCATCAACGGGAAGATGATCCACTCGATGCGGCCAGTAGCATGCCAAAGAGCGAGACCAAGAATCAGGCCCGAAACGATCGTCACTTCATAGGATTCGAAGATGTCAGCGGCCATGCCTGCACAATCGCCGACGTTGTCACCGACGAGGTCAGCGATCACAGCGGGGTTGCGCGGATCATCCTCAGGGATGCCTGCTTCAACCTTACCAACAAGGTCCGCGCCGACATCAGCAGCCTTGGTGAAGATACCGCCGCCCACACGCATGAACAATGCGAGCAGGGTTCCACCGAAACCAAATCCAAGCAGGGCATCGGGAGCGGCAATACCAAGGATGATGAAGATGATCGTACCGCCGAGCAGACCCAAACCATCGGTAAGCATGCCGGTGATCGTGCCCGCACGATAGGCAATCCGAAGCGCCTCACCAAACGACCGCTTGGAGGCTGCGGCAACGCGAACATTGCCTTCAATAGCCATGCGCATTCCGATCTGACCGACCGCAAGGGAAAAACCTGCGCCCATCACGAACGCAACCGCGCGGGCAATCCCAATAATGAAACGAACCTGATCGGGAGATTGTCCGGCAAAGCGTTCAAGAGCTTCGGGAGTCGGCTGAACGATATAAACGGAAAAGAAAAGTGCAAATGTGAGCACAACGATCAATGGAACGATAGAACGAATTTGCCTTTGCAAATAAGCATTGGCGCCGTCCTTGATCGCCCCCCAAACTTCCTGCATTTTTTCGGTGCCTTTATCTTCACGCAGGATTTGGGAACGAAGGAAAATCGCATACAATAAGCCGACGATGGCTGTGCCAAATACGGCCCAGATGGCAATTGCCTCCAAAGAGGTAAGTCCTTGCATATAGTACATGGGGTGATCCCTTCCAATGGATTAAAAATATAGGCTTTCGCCTTAAAAGCAGTCGGATTTTACAGGCGCATATAGATTGTGTCAAGAAAATGAGAGCGGATTAATCCTGATTACAGCTTAAAGTTGACAACCCGCCTCAAACCTGATAATATCCAGCGAAATTAGTCATAATAGAAAAAGGAGAATAAAAAATGCTCCAGGAAATCGAAACCCAATTATTCACAATCACTCCAGCGGCGAGCCAGGCTGTAAAAGACATTCTTGCACAACGCAATCTTGAAGGATACGCATTACGCGTGTATGTTGCGAGCGGCGGCTGCTGCGGTGTAAATTTCGGCATGGCCCTCGATAACAACTTCCGCGACGTGGACACGACTTTCGAAACGAATGGCGTGAAAGTGGTTGTGGATGAAGTCTCGATCGACTATCTACGGGATGCCACGGTCGATTTCGTAAACGATCCTCAACACGGACAGGGTTTCGCCGTCAACAGCCCCAACGCTAAGGGACACAGCCATGGGGAAGGCGGCTGCGCCTGCGGCTCCGGCGGTGAAGGTTCCGGCGGATGCGGCGGCGGAAACTGCTCCTGCAACAATTAATTCCCCTGGAAACGAAGAATAAAAATGACCGGAAGACCGGTCATTTTTTTTATTGTCCGCGCAGGAACGAAATCAGCGTTCCAAAGCCGCCGATAAAGCCCAGGCCGAAAATCAGCAGCCCTAAAGGGATACGGTTCCTCGCGGCTTCATCATCCAAAAAAGTAGCGATGGCAAGCGGCGCCGGCTGGGTAAAAGTAGGCAACCGCGTGGGAGCCTGCGGGGTCACGAAAGCGGCCTCGAGTGTTGGGTTGATGGTGGGGGTTGAAGCCGGGGT
>JACZJC010000050.1 GCA_014860745.1 Anaerolineales bacterium | reverse complement strand
CCATAGGATTGCGCAATATGAAATTCTGTTCGGTATTCTCGCCAGTACATCAAGGTCATCAGCAGTTGATCGGCTCGGCTCCGTTTCGGTGGTCTCCCAAAGTTTCGCAGCCCTTTCTCGATGACTGCGAGCATCTGTCCGACGGTTTCACGCTGGACACCCGTTAGTCGCTTGCAATCACTATCTTTTAGATATTCGATTGTTTCGTAGTTCATGTGCCTATTATGACACACTTATGCAAGAGGTCTACTGGATCTCCCCTTCGCAAGCTACAAACATATCCAGCCCGGCACCGCCAAGGCATACATCGTTTCCACTGCCACCGTTGATGATGTCATCTCCTCCCCCGCTAAGGATGCAATCATCTCCACCGAGGCCGTCTATGGTGTCCACGCCAGAGCTGGCAAGGATGAGGTCATTGCCTTCGGTTCCGGTCAACGTGCCTGAGCCGCTAACCAGGTTGGTCAGAATTAATCCTGAGCAAGTAGAAGGCTTGAGACTATTCATATTGACGGACGATAAAGCATGATCAAGCCGTGTGACCGGGATGGTATTGGTGGCGGCAACAGCTGTCACCGAGGTGAATAATATCAGCGCCACCAGCCCAAAGGTCAGGAGTTGAAGCGGACGGGGTATATTCACAATCTGATCTTCCTTAATATCTCAGTCTCTGGTTGAGTCAATTTGAATCCAATTTCGCCGCCTTGGATGATATATTCCGTTACTTTTTCACGGGCTGGCTTCGGATTTGCAGTCTTATTCTCGCTGCCAGAGGCACCAGCCTCTGAAATCTCATTTACAGGGAGGGGAGGATCAATTGCTTTCTTTTCGTCTTTCGTGATCCTGGGGCGGATCGGCCAGGTTGGAATAGGCGCAGGTTCAACAACATGTTCTTCAACCGGGCTTGTAATATAAGCAATTTCCTTGTTGGCAATTGACATATTATCCGCAACGCCTTTCCTGCCGGTACTGATCACATATCGATAAGTCGTGCCGCTTTCCTGAACAAGGTAATAATGTAGAAAGTTCTGTGTCATGTGCAAGATCATCGTGCCTTGACGCTCTGCAAGCCTTGCCAGGTCATCGATCGTCGCCACATCGATCACCGAGGCAGACGGCGCGATGTTTTGTTCGTAAACATCCACCAGCATGGAGCCATACTTGAAGCGGATGAGTGCCTCCTGACTCTGGTTGGCGGTGCGATACACATTCCTGCCGGCAAAGGCAAAACCAAATAGTGCAAATCCAAACCCTAGCAGGGAGATAAAGCGCACTGCCCAAACTGGCGGCTTCAAGCCCAACAAGGAAATTGTGTTTACCTGTGTATCAGAACCACTCGCCATGCTTTGTTTCGATGAATGTAAAGGATCCTGTTGTGATTCGCTGGCAGCGAGATAGAAATGCACTTTGTCATATTTGAATACAAGTTTTGGGTTAAACGTATCGCTAATTTGTTCTCCCGCAATTGTTGCAGTAAGAACAACATTTGAGATGATCTCCAAAGTGTAAGTGCCGGAATGTAAACCGGCTTCCTGTTCCACCAGGTTCACCAGAGACTCCACCTGACACAGGTCAAGGGCGGCCATGGTGAAATATGAATTGCCGGTAAAAGCAGCTGCTGAATTCAAAGGGATCGTGCGGAACCATCCACTTTCTTCATCCATGATGCGAGCAACCATGCTCTGATTGCCGGTTATCCCCTGTATGCCATTTCCGATCATGTTATAGGTGAAACCGATGTTAAGGAAGCAGGTCAACTTTGGGAACACAGGCTCTCCCGAGTGCAACATATCCGAATCATAGACACCGGGCGTTCCCGCTGCCGAATAGAAAAAATTACCTTCCTGCTGATAGGGAATATTTTCGGCGGGACGATTCATGGGACGTGTAAAAGAGAGAACGCCCAAAGCAAGGAAAGCCAGGGCGAGAAACCCAGTTGCATACAACAAACCTTCAGACCCTCCCCTAAGATTCGTAGACGGCTTACTTTTTTCATTTTTGCGTTTGGATGGTTTTACAATCATGCCAGACATCAACACACCTCCGAGCAAAGCGACCGTAAGCGATATGTGCAGCGGCTCACGCACCCATTCAATCGCCCTGCCAAGTTTTGGAATATGCACCCATAATTTTCCAATGATCTCATCCTGTACTGGTTGATAAGAATCGAGCCATGAATTATTGTCACCTTTAAGAATGAAATGATCCAGTCCCGTGCCAATAATGCGGTGGAAGACAAAAGCTCCCATTTCTGCATTTTGATAAGTGACCGCATCCCCCACCCCGTAAGTTGATTCCGTCCGAACGAGGATCAGGTCACCGAGATGAAAAATCGGCTCCATGCTGTTGCCGTTGACAATGACATAGGTCACCGCACCGCCGAATTGTGTTGGAGCAAATGCAATTACAAAAATAAACACAATGAAAAGAAATAATAGCGTAACGAGGGCGGACGAGCGCTTCCTATTGGTTTTCATGATCTATAAAAGCCGCAGGCCTGCTCGTGGCATTCTCCCGCCAACTTTCGAGACGGGTTCTTCCAGCTGAGCAGGCCTGCTTTTTTCATTATTCGATCATCAGAACTAGTTGCTGGCGGCAACCACGCGCAACTGGTCAATTGTGGAAACGTCGAGACCGGTAGTGGTGCAGGACCAGGTTGTGCCGGTGCCGAGCGTGCAGGTGTACCAGGAACCGGTAGTGGCTACAAGTTGAACCTCTACCTGCGAGGCGGCAGCTCCCACATCAAATGCGACGCTATCCAGCGTGGATGGGTCAGTCCCATTCAATGTGTAGACCACGGAGGTTACCGTATAACCACTGACCACGCCCAAACCATCACCCGCCTTGGTGGCGGGGACGGTGTTGGCTGCGGCAAAGGCGTAAGCGGAAACAGACAGAATGGCGATAACCAGAACAACGAACAGGACCTTGAAATTTCGTAACATGGCTTTTCTCCTTGTTTTGCAGCTCCGTGTGAAAGCGGGTCTGCGCTGGTGGAACAAAACTTCTTAAAGGTTGATCAGCCATCCGAATAAGAAAAGCCTGACTTGTGGTAAGCCAGGCCAAACATACACAAAAAGAATTTTGTGATCTTCGGCGGCCTGGCGGTCATAGTCACTTTACAGTAACGGTAGACCCATAGCTTTGCGTCGCCGGCTTTCACCGGTTTTGCCTTTATCGGATGTTGTTGATAATATAACATCGAACAGGTAAATAAAGCTTGCAAAATAGTTACAACAGGTAAAACATTTGCATTTTGGTAAGGCCAGTATTTGTCTCATTCCACAAATAAAGTGACGGGTCTTATGGCCATGCAACGTGATGTTCGTCATCTTGTTTATGGATTTGGATGGCGTATAATTTTCCTTGTGAAAAAAATATGTGAATCAATTTTTCAATATAAGCGGAACCGTTCTGGTTCCGATTTTCATTAAAGGAGAATTCTTATGTCAAAACTCGATAATCTTGTGGAGGATTTCCTCGCGCAAAAGAAGATCGCCGTGGTGGGGGTTTCGGATAAACGCGAGACGGGCTGTAATATGAGTTACCAAAAATTCAAGGAGAACGGCTACCAGGTCTATGCGGTCAACCCGCGGATTGCATCTTTTCAAGGCGACGCCTGCTACCCGGACCTGAAATCCATCCCCGAAAAAGTGGATGCGGTCTTCATCCTCGCCAACCCAAAGGTGACCGAGCAAATCGTCAACCAATGTGTGGAACTGGGGGTCAAACATGTGTGGATGCACTGCATGATGGGCACAAAACCCGGTCTGGTAAAGAGCATGACCAGTGTCTCGCCGTCTGCTGTGGATGTGTGCAAAGCCAATGGAATCGCGGTTATTCCGGGTTCCTGCCCGAACCAATTTCTTAAACCCGATGGAGGCCATAAAATGATGCGGGGATTGTGGCGCATGTTCGGGTATATGAAAAACGATTGAGAGCCAAACGCAAATCGGGATGACATTGACCTGTCATCCCGATTTTTTTATTGCCGCTACCTTCAACGTCACGGAGCCCAAAAGACCAATATCAAGGGAATCGCCACCACCAGAACGATGATCTCCAGAATCAACCCCATGCGCCAGTAATCGCCGAATTTGTAGCCGCCGGGACCCATCACCAGCGTGTTGGACTGATGCCCGATGGGCGTGAGGAACGCGCATGACGCGCCGATGGTGATCGCCATCAGGAACGGGTCGATGGAGGCGTCCAATCCCTGCGCCGTGCGGATGGCGATGGGAGCCATCAACACGACCGCCGCGGCGTTGTTGACCAAATCCGAGAGGAACATGGTGGCAACCAGCAACACGATCAATGCGAAGGCAGGCGGGAACTGACTCGATATCTTCAAAATGCCGTCCGCGATGAGTTGGGCGCCGCCCGTTGTTTCAAGCGCAGCGCCAACGGGGATCATCGCGCCAAGCAGGATGATGATGGGCCAGTCCACGCTTTCGTATGCTTCGCGCAGGTTGACGATGCGCGTCACGACCATGAGCAGGACGGCGGCGGTGAAGGCAATCTGCACGGGGATGAGTCCGGTGGCGGAGGCTATCAATGCAGCGGCGAAAATTCCGAGGGCGAGGAACATCTGTCCCTTTGGGGTGGCGAGGCGCAGGTCCCTTTGGGCGAGCGGCAGGCATCCGAGTCGTTCCACCACTTCCTTGATAGTCTCCACATGGCTTTGCAGAAGCAGGACGTCGCCGTTCTGAAAGCGGACGCTATCAAGCCGCTGGCGCATGAGTTTGCCCTGGCGCGAGATCGCCAGCAGGTTGACGCCGTAACTGCCGCGCAGGTTGAGCGTGCGGGGCGTGCCGCCGATCATGATCGAGTTTGGCATGATCACAGTTTCGAGCAGGGTGACATCGTCGGAATCCAAATCCGCTTGTTGGATCTTCTTGTCGGCGACGAGGTTAAGCCCCGTGGTTTGAACCAATTTTTTGATGTTCTCCGCCTCGGCGCTGACGATGAGGATGTCGTTCTGCACCAGTTTTGTGTGCGCCGACGGTTCCATGCGGCGCTCACTTCCACGAATCAAACCGATGACCAGCGCCTGCGTTTTGGAAAACTCGGTCACTTCATACAGCCGTTTGCCGTTTAATGGCGATTTTTCGGGGATGCGTACTTCAGTGATGTAGTTTTCGACATCGAAGAGACCATCGTTGGATGACTTGCTCTTGCGGACAGGAATCAACCGCCAGCCGAAGAAGGTGAGAAAGAGAATTCCCGCCACCGCCACGCCGACGCCGACGGGGGAATAATCGAACATACCAAACGGCGGCGCGCCTGTACTTTCGCGGAAGGAGGAGGCAATGATGTTGGGCGGCGTGCCGATCAACGTGGTCATGCCGCCGAGCAGGGAGGCGAACGCCAATGGCATGAGCAGGTACGAAGCGGGAATCTTTTTGTCGCGCGCGATCTGAAGCACAACGGGAAGCATTAACGCCAGCGCGCCGACGTTGTTCATGAACGCGGAGAGCAGGGCGACGAAACTGGTCAGCGCGGCGAGTTGGATGACAACCCCACCCTTGAGTTTGGCGAGCCAGTCGCCGATGATGCCGACGATGCCCGAGTTTTGCAGTCCGCGGCTGAGGACGAGCACCGCCGCCACCGTGATGATGGCAGGATTGCTGAACCCGATAAACGCCTGCCCGACGGGAATCAACCCCGTCAATGTGACGATGAGCAATGCCAGCAGGGCAACCACGTCGTAGCGCCAGCGCCCGGTGATGAACAGGACAAGCGTTAATAGAAGCGTTCCAAAGATGGTCCATTGGTCAAGTGTCATGGCGCAATCTTATCAGGAATACTCCTCTTTCATTAATCGTTCAAATCCCCGCTTCGTGAGTTGACTTAACTCTTCGAACACCGGTCTTTCGATCTTCTTGAAATTGAAGCAGGATTTTCCCTGCATGTGTTTCTTGAGTTCGGGAGAGATGTTTTTCAGCAGGTCGGGGTACATGTAAACGGGCATCAAGTAGAACGAAACATAATTCTTCTTGACCTGTGCCGAGCCGAAGAAAATTTCCTTCTTCCACTTTTCGCTGTAGGCGGCGTCGAGATAGAAGGTATCGCCCGTATCGGTTTTGACGGTCAGTTTTTCGGCGTAGGGCTTGAGAATATCTTTGAGGGATTCAAAGACGAGGAGGAATTCGGTTTGGCCGGGCATGGCTATACCATTTTTGGACACGGACTACACGGATTTCACTGAAAGCCACGGAAAAAACTGTAAAAAAATCCTTGTGGAGCCCGTGCAATCCGTTAAATCCGTGTACGAAAGATTTCACGGCGCGACAACAATTCGGATGAAAAAAGAATCCCCGAAGAAATTCCCGTTCGGGTCAACTGCCTGCCAGGCGGATTCGTACGAGCCGGGTTCGGATGGCGCAGTGAATAAGATCCGAAGCGTGGCTTGCATCCCTGCGCGGGCGGGGTAGAGCATCTGTTCCTCTGTCACACCGAGTGGATAGCCGCCAACCCACTTCAGGCGATAAGTGGAATCCCAGTTACAGGATCCGCTGTTTTGCACGAGCCATTGCTTATCGATGGGTGCGCCGGGTGTAAAAGTTGTGCCATCCTCTACGGTGATGTCATCGAGAAATGCGAGATCGTTCGCGCAGGGTTCTTCCGTAGCTGTGGCAGTGACGGTGGATGTCGGCACGGAAGTGAAGATTGCCGGGATAGGTGTGGTGGTTGGAAGCAGCTGCGTGGGCGGCGGGGATGTCGGCGGGCGAAACGGCGTGGGCGTGGGTTGAGGCGCACAAGCTTGAAGAAAGACTATGCTTGTGAGCAGGGTCAGGCCGAGGGAGAGAAAGAGGCGGTGCTTCATCAAAAAAAATGGACACGTTGCCGTGTCCATCTATTCTATACTTATTCTTCAGTTCCGCCAGCATCATCTGCTGCGAGGGGTTCGCCGCCAATTTCCAGCGGCAGGGCAATTTCACCCGTCATCGATTTTGTGCGGATGACGGCTTCAATTTCGCCCATCAGGTCTGGATTGGAGCGCAGGAAATCCTTGGCGTTCTCACGTCCCTGACCGAGGCGGATATCACCATAGGAGAAGAACGCGCCGCGCTTCGTGATGACCTCGAACTTGGTTGCCAGGTCGAGCACGTCACCGGACTTGGAGATGCCCTCGTTGAACATGATGTCGAACTCGGCCACACGGAACGGAGGGGCGACTTTGTTCTTAACAACCTTGACGCGGGTGCGGTTACCAATAACTTCTTCGCCGACTTTGATGGATTGAATACGGCGGACATCGAGACGAATGGAGGCGTAGAACTTGAGCGCCTGACCGCCTGTGGTGGTTTCGGGGTTGCCGAACATGACGCCGATCTTCTGGCGGAGTTGGTTGGTGAAGATGACGGCGGTTTTGGTCTGGTTGATGGCGCCGCTCAACTTGCGGAGCGCCTGCGACATGAGACGGGCCTGCACACCCATGGTGGCATCGCCCATGTCGCCTTCGATCTCGGAGCGGGGAACGAGCGCGGCAACAGAGTCGATCACAACCACATCCACGGCGCCGGAGCGGACGAGGGTTTCTACGATCTCGAGCGCCTGTTCACCGGTATCCGGTTGGGAGACGAGCAGGTTATCAATATCCACGCCGACGCGCGCGGCATAGACCGGGTCGAGGGCATGTTCCATATCGATGAAGGCAGCGGTGCCGCCAGCCTTTTGGGCTTCGGCAACGATGTGCTGGCAGAGGGTGGTTTTACCAGAGGACTCAGGCCCGTAGATTTCCATAATGCGTCCGCGGGGAACGCCGCCCACGCCGAGGGCAATGTCGAGAGAGAGGGAACCAGTCGGGAAGACTTCGGTGACCATGGCCTGCGCCTTGCCAAGCGGCATGATGGAGCCTTCGCCGAAGGTTTTGATAATGTCGCCCACGGCTTTATCGAGCATGGCGCGCTTGGCGGAATCCATATTTGAATTTTGAGAATCAGAGGGTTGTTCGGTGGAACGGGATTTTCGAGCCATAGTTAAGTTCTCCAGTAATATTCGATTCTGTCTTTGCGAGGAGGGTGTTCTTCCCGACGAAGCAATCTCAAGGTGTTGGAGGATTGCTCACCTGCACTGGCGTGCGGCGCAAGTGTCGTCGCAAAGTGCAAGAGCGCTCCTCGCAATGACATTCATTTACGTGTTTCGAGAGTATAGCACAGATGTTCAGTGCGTCAAGGTGTTTTGTACCCGGACTTCACGGAACGGACTGATTTTCTTCCGTTAATTTTTAGGTGAATCCGTGCCTTCCGTGTACGGAAAAAAACGACTTTGCAAAAGTCAGGTTAGGGCTGAGGTGTGAGAGTGGACGGCAGTTCGGTGGGCAAAAAGTCCAGGGTAGGGACGGGCGGACGTTCGGTGCTAAAGCCATCCTGCCCATTGAAAGTAAAGTAGGTTACCTGCCCGGGGAAGATCTCCACCCAAGTCTGCCTGTCTCTGTCTTCGTCCGCGTAACGGAAGGAGACTTTGTACACGCCGGCGGGCAGGTCGCCCAACACCATATTCTCCTGATAATACGGGTCGGCATTCACCGCGCCGCGTTTGCCGTAGGTGCGCGCTTCAAACGTTTTGCCTGTCGCTTCCGACCGAACGGCGACCTTCACCTGCTGGATCAATTCCCCTTTTTCATTCATCATGCGCCCCACCAGCACGCCCCAGCCCTGCGGCGGCGCAATCCACAGCTCCGGGTTATAGGTATAAAAGAAAGAGTTAAAAGGAAAACGCACTTCAAAATGAACGTGCGGCCCCGTGGTTGCGCCCGTGGAACCCACAAAACCGATCACCTCCCCCGTTTCCACGTGCTGGCCTTTGATCACATTCATCAAACTCATATGAGCATACACCGTGTAAAGCTGCTGGTCGTTGTAGCCAAAGTCATGACGGATGGCAACAGCCAGCCCGTATGGATCGGTCTGGTTGCCCGGGGTTTCGCTGAACAACCCCCAGCCGGTCCACACGATGGTGCCGGGACCCGCCGCCATAATGGGTGTGCCTTCGGGGGTGGGAATATCCACGCCGGTATGAACGATATTGCGCCCAAAAAAGACGCCGCCATAGCGATAATCCGCCACGGGCCAGTTGACCTGATCCGCGGCGATGGGGCGGGCAAAATAAAAGTGATCGTAAGCCGACATAGCCCAGGGAATGGGATAAAGAGGCGGACGCCAGGCCGAGACAGGTTCCGCGCCCGGTGTGGGAAGATTGAATTGAAACGGCACAGGCGAAGGAGTGATCCCCGCCTCGAGCGGGACCTCAGGCTGTTCGGCCGCAAGGGCAATTACCGGCGTGGGGGTGACTCCGCCAAGCGTATTCGAGCAGGCAGAGAGGAGTAACAGTAAAACGAGGATGATGGTGTTGTTGGGTTTCATTATTAATCTATAGGAAGTGCGTCGCACCAGACGGGTGAGATTTTCCAATAAGCAGGCAGAGTCCAGTCGGTGGAAGTATCTTGTTCAGTAAGGTGCGACGCACCCTCTTCATTTACGGAATGATTGTGGGTGGCGTTGGCGTGGATGTGGGCGGTAAGAGCGTCAATGTGATGGTGGGAGTCAATGAAGGTGTGAAGGTCATGCGCGGAGTGCGAGTGGGACGAGGCGTGGATGTGGATGTGGCGGTGTTGGTTGGGGTGAGGGTGGGAGCCAGCACGCGGGTTGGGGTGACAAGCGCTTCGGCAGGATACAGTTCGCGCATGGCCGTGTACCAATCCGAGCCGCCAGTGAGAGCGAATTCAGTGAAGCGCGCGCCATTGTAAAAGGTGCGCCAATTCGGCAGGGCCGGTAACCGCTCCCAGCCAAAGGCAGAGGCGAGGTCGGTGACATCCACCCAATAACCGGAAGGAACGGGAGCATATTCGCCGCCCTGTTCGTAGGTGCGCGGGTCAAGTTCGTAGCGCGCGCTCAAATTCCAGGGCGCGTTGTGGATCGGCTCACCCATCGAACCATCCTGCACCCAGCAGCGGATGTAAACGCGCCAGTAGGTCTGCGCGCCGATGTCTTCGCGCAGGGTCACCATCCAACCCGCGTTGGCCATGAGCGAGTTGATGGCAAAGGCGCGGCCGGTGTACAGCCAATCTTCTTCCATGCCGGGTTCGAGGCTGGTGGTAAGCGGGACGAAGGCGTTCTCTAAACTTGCGAAGGCATCCCAGCCTGCTTCAAGGATGAAGCGTTCGCGCAGGGCAATGAAGGATTCATCGACGAGGTCGTGCAATTGCGGGAAGGGAGCCTGCACATTTTCGATGGGGACCAGATACCAGCGCTGACCCGGCACTTCGGGTCCCGGGGTAACAATGGGAGACCAAAGCGCGGGGATGGCGTCATTTGCGGCGCGGGTGAATGATTCTGGCAGGGGATCCGAGAGATCGGCGGAACCCCATGCCAGCCCGCGCACGCGGCCGCTTAATGGAGAAGGCGCAAGCAGGAGATTGCCCTGCAGGTCATACGACGTTAGATAGTATTGATTGGGCGCGTTGGTAACGGCAATGAGCCGCTGCGCGGTTTCATCCCATGCGCCCATCAGACCGTCGCCGATCCAGCGCGCGGCGCGGGCAGGTTCGTTCGCGTTCCAAACGTAGAGTCCGCTGTAGCCGACGGTTTGAGAAATGGAAGCCCAGAGCAATTGCGAACCGTCAAAGTTCCAGACGGGATGATTCTCGGAGGCGAAGGGTGTGTTGCTTAAGTTTTGATAACGTTCGTCGCCGGCCAGGTCGAGGCTGGCAAGCCAGACGTCACTGTCGCCGCCGCGGGAAGAGATGAAGGCCACATGCCTGCCATCGGGAGCCCAAACGGGGGAATGGTCGGAGGCGGGGTTTTGGGTAAGCGGGATGATCTCGGCGGAAGGGTCGTTGACGGAGACCACGGAGATTTCCAAATTTTCGTTAAGATAGGTTTCATACACCAGCCATTGACCATCGGGCGACCAGGAGGGCGCTGAATCATATTCGGGCGAGTCGGTGACCTGAATCACTTCACCGGTTTGCAGGTTCATGACGTAGAGGTCCCAAACGCCACCGCGGTCTGAGGCGAAGGCAAGCTGGGTATGGTCGGGGCTGAGGGCGGGGGCGATGTCGGACCATTCGCCAGTGGTGATGCGGGTGAGGGGCAGGCCCTGCGGCTGGACGATGAAGAGATGGGCGTAGCCGTTCTCTTCGATGGAAAGGAAGATCGTTTCTCCCCCCCCGTTGAGCTGGGAGGCGGAGAGTGTGCCGGTGGCTTCGCTGACGGGTTCGGGGGAGTCTTCGGAAACCGGAATCTGGCCGACGGGTTGGGAGCAGGCAAAGAGGAGAAAGGCGGCAATGGTTAGCGAAAGGATTTTTTGTACACGGAATGCACGGGGAGGGACGGATTCTTTTTTGTTTTGTCGGTTGATAGGCGAGGAGAGGCACGAGGTCAATAAGTGGAGACTGGTGATTTTTAGGAGGCTGCTTCGGCAAAAACCAAAGGCGCCTCGCAACGACATGCTTACAGAGTGAGCAGGAGTATGCAAAGGCATGGAGAATTTCTATTGATCGGAATCGGGCGCGGGCGGGGGAGGAGGCGCGGGTTGCACATCAAAAGAGAATTGATGCGGTTCGTCGGATGGGCCTTCGGGATAGTAGAGTCGCGCGTGGAGGGTGTAGGGGTTGCGGAGTTCGCCGCGCAGGTGCATGGTGAATTCGAGTTTCCAGCTCATGGGTTCGACGATGTTGGCCGAGGCCACCTCTTGACCTTCGGCATCCTGGAGGGAGACTTCGAGGTAGGGACGCTTTTGAAAGGGGGTGATCTCGAGGTTGACGCGTAAACGGCGGCCGTCGGGATAAGGCTGGGCGGTGAGGGAGGCGATCCGAGTTTCTTCGGGGACTGCGCGGGTTAGGTTGTCTTCGGGGAAGAAAAATTCCATGCGGGGGATTATACCCGCTTGAAATGATGAATGCTGGGGGATGAGCAGCAATTAGCAATTAGCGGTTAGGGATTGGCGATTAGGGATTAGCGATTAGCAATTAGCGGTTAGCGGGTGGAGATTGGGAGGTGGGGATTGGTAATTGGTAATTGGAGATTGGAGATTGGAGACTGGATTGTGGTTAGGTGTCGAGGGAGATTTGACGGCCTTGGCAAGCCTGTACTTGATCCGCTTGAACAGCCGTCCGCCTCTTCTCAAGCGGAGCACAATGCCCCTTCCAAAATCCTCTGCCCATCCTGTGGACTGCCCATGATCTTTCAGAGAAACCTGTCTCCGCAGCAGTGCCGTTCTCCCTAAAATTCTTTGTCCGCCTGCTGCCATTACCCTCCGGCAGTTGCGCTGTATCCAACTGTCCATTTTATGTTTCCGCTGATGACGTTTTTGCTTATTATTTCATCCCATATTTCTTGTCCAGGATTTCAATTCTCATGTAAAATACACTTCATGGCTATCCTTTATCAGTGGGATTTGGGTTCACGAGATATTTTCGCCAGATATTCCTGGCTTCTTTTTCCAAATACGGCTTAGTTCAACTCGGACAGATGCGGCGGCCCTTTGTCCCTTTCCATTTGTACTACTCCCTTCCGCCGCATCAATCCTTAATTCGTTGGGCGTTTGCCTTGCAAAAAATCGGTTATCCAAAGCACCTGTAGGTCGGAGATGAATTATGATTCGGGAAACAAACAAAACCAACCTTGTCTTGATAATAATAGCCATTATCGGCGTTTGCGGTACAGTTGTTGGCGCAATAATAACTGTAATGGGGAATATCAATGTTGAAAAAATTCGCCAAGAGGCTGAACTTACAAAAATCGCCCTAGTAACTATTGCTACACAAGGCGGTGCAACTCAAATGATTTTACAAAGCACTGTTAACGCCCCAACCTCACTGCCCTACCCCACTTATACCCCCTATCCAACACCATTATTGACTCCGACAAACAGCAAAGTTTTTTTATTTCAAGATAATTTCAATGAAGGTCCAAAGCCAGATTGGGAACGAGTATTTGGGAATTGGATAATGAGCAATGGCGAATTTTCCATCAGTCAAATAGATGAAATCAATCCTACAAACAATAAGGATAAATGGACTTATGGAACTGCATTTGTTGGTAGCCCTGATTGGCAGGATTACAAAGTAAGTACTCAAATGAATCTTCAGGATGAATCTGGGAATTGCGGCTCTGTTCTTATTCGAGCGCAAGACGCTAAAAACTTTCTGGCTTGGGAGTTTTGCATTTTTTATCAATTTGTTGGTGGAAGAGAATCAATAGCCACTTGGTACATAGTTCAAAATGGCGAATGGATTGAAATTCCAAATACCAAAACAGAGAGTTTTCCACCAGACAAGCAATTTAACATCGAAGTGATAGTTAAAGGCAATGTGGTTCAATCTTTTGTAAACAGAGAATTAGTAAATTCCTTCTCTGATTTTCCTTTTACCACAGGCAAGGCAGGTGTAAGAATTCAATCTAACTCAGTTAGCAAAACCCTTTCATTTGATAATTTTACAATTGAAACAGTTTCACCATAATGACTGTTGGGAATGAAAAACGCCCAACAAAGCGTCCTGGACGAACGCCAGGATAATGCACCCCGTCTTCGTTACGCTCCGCGCCTTTGCAGGATGCTTCGCGAGGGCGAGCGGCGAGTATTTCGCGCAGTGTGGCTTCGGGTTTTTCCTGCTCCCGAGCAGAGTCCACGCTTGTGCTGAGCTTGTCGAAGTGCCCGCCCCAGCGCAGGTCGTGTGCCCAGAATGGGTAATCCCCTTCGGGGACGAGACGCAAACCGTTAGCTACCAATCAAAATCATCCATGAGGAATCTATGAAGATATTCATTAGTTGGTCTGGAGAATTGAGTCACAGCGTAGCAAAGGATTTAAAGGATTGGTTAAGTTGTGTTTTGCAGGAGGTCGATTCGTTTGTATCATCCGAAGACATACGAAAAGGTCAAAGATGGGCTTTTGAAGTAGCCAAAGAGCTAGATGAGAGCAATTTTGGCATAATATGCTTGACAAAAGATAACCTAAATGCTCCTTGGATATTGTTTGAAGCAGGGGCATTATCTAAATCCGTGAAAGAGGCCAATGTAAGCGCTCTTTTAATAAACGGTATTAAGATGGCGGATATCACAGGCCCACTCTCTCAATTTCAGCACACCACCACATCAAAGGAAGACTTTCAAAAATTACTGGCAACCATAAACGAAAAGGCTGGGCAAGAAAAACTCGAAGATGTAACCCTAAGAAAAGTCTTTGAAAAATGGTGGCCCGACTTAGAAGCAAAAATACGTTTGAATATCGAAAGCGCAAACGGAGAAACATCTCATTTTGAAGAAAGAACTGAAAGGGAGATTCTTGTTGAGACTTTGGAACTAGCAAGATTCTTAGCTCAGCGAAGCGTAAACCCTTCAGATTTCAAGAATGTCTTTGAAACCATAGATTCGGTCTTAAGAATAGATGATGGAGTATTAATCAGCCCGAAAGGTGGCGAGTTTAATCACCCAACTGAAATTAGGGTCTTCCCCGTACCAATCCATGATGGTGAGCAAGAGAAACTTGTTTCCGTAACTATTTCAAACACAGGAATTGAGACTACTGAAATTCATCCGCCTTTTCAGACAAGAGGAGTCACCATCATAATGACATTTTTAAGTGAAACAGAAAATCAGTGTTGGGAGACTGAATTCCAGTTTCACAAAGGCAACACATTAGTAGAGACACGAATGCTTGATAAAGAAGATCATGGAGAAGAAAAGAACGAAGAGTTTTATGGACCAGGCGTAATTTGGAGAGATTGACAATTGGTGGCTAACACAGCGTGCACCCCGTCTCACTTCGTTCGCGCCCTTACAGGATGCTTCGCGAGGGCGAGCGGCGAGCATTTCGCGCAGTCTGGCTTCAGGTTTTTTCTGCTCCCAAGCAGAGTCCACGCTTGTGCTGAGCTTGTCGAAGTGCCCGCCCACACGCGGGTATCCCACTCGCTCCGCTCGGGGACGATGTCGCAAACCGTTCGGCGTTTTTAGAGAGGTTATATGAATGAAGAAAGAAAAAAAGATGAATTGAATCGGCTTGCATACGAAACAGCGAATCAACATTGGCTTCATGCCGAAAATATTCGTTGGACAATTTTGAGTAACTTCCTAACAGGCAATTCGATTTTCATTTTGACTTGGGCTGCTATGTTGTCTTCTTCGATTGACGGCAAGAAGTTCCTGCTTGGATTAACAGCACTCGCAGGTCTCATTTTGTCATTTATTTGGATTGCGATTGAAGTAAGGTCGAGTATTTTTGTAAATCAATATTTTCTACTGGGAAAACATCTTGAGGGAAAATTGTCAATTAAGAAAATAGGGGCTTTTAATCGGTCTATCGCTCTTCGTATAGCACAAAATAATCCTCCCGAAAAAGATATTCCAGTTGTTGAGCCAAAAATCACTTATGATGAATTACAGAAGACCGAAAATGTCATTGAGCAGTTATTTGCACCTATTCCAACATACAAAGTGGTAATAATTATTCCCGCTGTGTTTATAGCAGTTTACATTGCCCTTTTCATTTATTCTGTGTTTATAATCTAACACCATGCTTAAGAGTAAAGAGTCTTGCACACCCAAAACGCCTAACAAAGCGTCCTGGACGAACGCCAGGATAATGCACCCCGTCTTCGCGGCGTGCGGCACGCTTCGCAGTCAAGCATTTCGCGCAGCGTGGCTTCGAGTTTTCTCTGCTCCCAAGCAGAGTCCACGCTTGTGCCACGCTCCGCAGACGCAAACCGTTAGGCGCTTAGTTACTTTATAAATATGTTTATGATACAAATTTACAATGCCCTAATTAAAATTTTGTTACGGGCTAGGATTTTCTTCGGTTAGATCTAAAAAAGTGGAGGCACAGATAAAATGATCAAGAAATTATGCTTTTCCTTGCCAGTGTTTATTATCTTCATCATGGCTGGATGTTCACAATCTACCTTTTCCCTTTTTCCAACCGCCACTTATACACCAAGTTCTACGCCCACTTTTACATTTACACCAACCATTACATCCACACCGACACTTACACCTACACCAACATCCACGCCTACTATCACACCTCTGCCTTATCCACTTGCAACATGTGATGGAAATCAAAACTTTGTCTTAAATTGGCGGGCAGAATTGAATGAAATGAAATTTGAAGCATTGCTTTGCCCCGACAACACATTAATTGCAATTTTTCACAATCAGGAATTTGAAGAATATATTACTGTAAATCAGGGAACATGGAACAAAGTAGAATACAAATGGTCAGTAGCTATTGACACCGATAGTGACACATCCACTGGGACATCTGACATATGGTATGACGGCATAGTTGGGTCCGAATTCAAGCTCGAAATTTCAAAATTTGTCTATGGTCAGCCAAAATCTGTCCTTTTTAATGAGGCTTTCCAAAAAAATATATGGGATTGCACATCAGGGAGTTCTTGTAAAAACTTTTCTTCTAATGTTGAATATTATGGAGACCACATTAATAAATATATTGTTATAAGAGGAAAAGTGCCTGATATAAATCCAAACAGTAGAGTTTTGTTCTTTCGTTATAGATTTAGGATGAATGATCAGCTTACGTATAAGACTGATTGGGTTGCTTCTAATTCTATTCCATAAACCGCCCCTAACAAAGCGTCCTGGACGAACGCCAGGATAATGCACCCCGTCTTCGTTACGCTCCGCGCCTTTGCAGGATGCTTCGCGAGGGCGAACGGCACGCTTCGCAGTCAAGCAGTTTTCTACGCCTTAGCATTTTTCCAGTTGGACGGCTTCGCCGTCCCCGCCCCAGCGCAGGTATCCCCTACGGGGACGATGTCCAACTCCGCTCCGCTCGGGGACGATATCGCAAACCGTTAGGTGGCAGTTTCCGTCCAGAAAAAATCAACATGATGATATGATCCGTTACACGACCTCAAAAGAATAACTATTGGCGTTTTTCTCAAACCAAGGAGTATCAAATGAAAAAGAATATGCAAATGGACACGTCTATGCATAGCAATCAGTACATAAACCTGATGGTCATGGCTCTATTGTCTTTCATATCCATGTATGTGCTTATGTATGCAATGGTTAACGCCTTCGAGAATGTCATTCCTAACATAAATCAATTTTATATGGCTGGTCTAATGACCGCCCCCATGATAATAATTGAACTTGTTTTAATGGGGTCTATGTACATGAACAAGAAAGTCAATTACATTATTATCGTAATAAGTTCCATTTTGTTGATTGCTTTCTTTCTGCTCATTAGGCAGCAGACTGCTGTTTCAGATAAGCAATTCTTGAAATCTATGATTCCTCATCATGCATCAGCAATTCTAATGTGTGAAAAAACTAACATACAGGATCCTGAGATAAAGGATTTGTGTAAGTCCATAATTTCAGGTCAACAGGAAGAAATTAACCAAATGAAAGCAAAATTAAAAGAATTGGAAAAGTAACTAGGTTCAGAGTTAAAAATAGTGTTCTCGTAGAACCTGGCAATACAATTTTCGTTTTAGCAAAACGAGAAGGTAATTTCATCATCGTATCCGTTCAAGGAAAAAGGCGGCTAACAAAGCGTCCTGGACGAACGCCAGGATAATGCACCCCGTCTCACTTCGTTCGCGCCCTTGCAGGATGCTTCGCGAGGGCGAACGGCGAGCATTTCGCGCAGCGTGGCTTCGAGTTTTTCCTGCTCCCAAGCAGAGTCCACACTTGTGCTGACACGAAGTGTGTCGAAGTGCCCGCCCCAGCGCCAAAGTCCCCTTGAGGGGACGCTCCGCAGACGCAAACCGTTAGGCGCAACCCTGCGCAATAAATAAAAAGGAGGCAATATCACAATAAAGCCAAGTGGGTCAATGTTCTTTCCGTTTATTCTTTCATCGCGCAATTTTGCGCACTCAAATCAAAAGGAGAAAAGGTCATGAAAAGGTCAATTGGGTTAATAAATCTTTTGTTTGTTCTTCTAACGGTTTTCGCATTAATTGGGTGTGCGCCTGCTCCAACTCCAGAGCCAACATCAACACCTGTTCCGCCAACGTTTACGTCTGTCCCTCCAACATTCACATCTACTCCTGAACCGACAGCTACTTCAACTCCACTGCCGATATGTCATTTAGGCGAAACCATCAAAGGTACAACCAATAGTAATATCTCAGTTGGTTATATTGATATTGTAGAAGTTTCTACAAGCATAGAGGGCACAAAGTTAACTGTGGTTTTTACACTCAAAGAATTACCAGAGCAAATTACAATAAACAAGCCAGGTACACCAGGTCCAGAAATTGCGTGGGGGGTGGCTATTGATGTAGACAATAATCCTGATACGGGTGCAAAAGCCTTTATGACAAAATCAGGATCGGGATATGATGTTTACCTTCAAGCATTTCACTTTCGAGATTCTAAGGGAGAAAAAACAGATAAGATTGACAGACTATTTCGTGGCGAAACATTTGTATGGATACCAAATGAAGATAAAACTGGTATAGCCAGATGGGGACAGGGAAATATATTAGTAGACGTAACCGCCAAAACGATAACACTATCTGGCAATATGTCATCTGCCGAAATTTCAGACTTAACGCCAGATTCGGTTCTCTATTTCTATGCTTATGCTGGAGGTCCCAATTCACTAATAGTAGATGAACTTTGCCAAAGGTAATAAGAAAATACCCCAGCGTCAAGTGCGCCTAACAAAGCGTCCTGGACAAACGCCAGGATAATGCACCCCGCCTTCAAAGCGTGGCTTCAAGTTTTTTCTGCTCCCGAGAAGAGTCCACGCTTGTGCTGACACGAAGTGTGTCGAAGTGCCCGCCCCAGGACCACAGCCCGCAGGGCAAGTCCGCGAATGCAAACCGTTAGGTGGCTCATAAGCCATTCGCGCGGTTTGTTGAAGGGATTTGAATTATACAGGTACTACTCACAAAAGGAGGTTCCGTATGGCTCGCTTGATCTACTCGGCGATCTCGTCACTCGACGGCTACATCGAGGACATGAATGGTAAGTTCGACTGGGCAGCGCCAGACGAGGAAGTACACAGATTTATCAACAACCTCGAACGGTCAGCTGGCACCCATCTCTATGGACGTCGAATGTATGAGACCCTGATGGTTTGGGAGACCGACCCCAACTTAGCCGCTGAGTCTCCACTCCTGCGCGACTTCGCAGAGATCTGGCAAGCCGCGGACAAAATCGTGTACTCCAAAACATTGGAGGCTGTATCCACTCGCAAGACGCAAATAGAGCGAAGCTTCAATCCGACAGTCATTCGACAATTGAAAGAGGCTGTCGAACATGATATCCTCATTGGTGGTCCCGAGCTTGCTGCCCACGCCTTTCGAGCAGGGTTGATCGACGAGTGTCACCTGTTTCTCACACCGATCATCGTTGGAGGGGGCAAACCATCGCTCCCTGACAACGTTCGATTGGAGCTCGAGCTTTTGGAGGAACGCCGCTTTGGCAGTGGCGTGGTTTTCCTCCGTTATCGAACAAGGCAAGGAAGAGCCACGTAACATAGTACACAGCATGGCTTCGAGTTTTTTCGGCTCCCAAATAGAATCCACGCTTGTGCTGACACGAAGTGTGTCGAAGTGCCCGCCCCAGCACCACAATCCGCAGGGCAAGTCGGCGAATGCAAACCGTTGGGCTGTACTTGGCACAATAGGCGATTGACTTTAGGCAGGAGCATGGTTATACTGCAAGAAATAGAAAGGTATAACCAATGGCAACTACAGTTAAGACAGCAATTTCAATTCAAAAATCCTTGTTCGAGCAGGCTGAAAGTCTGGCGCAAGAATTAAATGTTTCCAGAAGCGAGTTATTTGGGCTTGCGATTGAAACATTTGTCAAAAACCACCAAAATCAGATATTGTTGCAAGAAATCAATAAAGCATATTCTGACGAACAAGACTCCAGCGACAAAGTTCGTCTCTCCAAAATGCGAAAACATCATCGCAAAGTTGTGAGGGACAAATGGTAATCAATCAAGGTGATGTTTACTGGATTGAGTTGGATGAGCCAACAGGGTCAGAGCCAGGTTACAGCCATCCGCATGTTGTTGTCCAAAATAATGTTTTCAATGCCAGCAGAATCAACACCGTGATTGTATGTGCATTAACATCAAATATAAAGAGAGCCGAAGCCCCTGGAAATGTACATCTAGAAAAAGGAGAAGCCAATTTATCAAAGCAAAGCGTGGTTTTAGTTTCTCAAATTTTCACAGTAGATAAGACGCAACTGGGAGAATTTATTGGTACATTGGCGGAGCGTCGAGTAGAGCAAATCATTGAAGGCATTTACTTGATGACAGAAATTCGCAATCTTGATTAAATTGCTTTAGATGGGCAAGGTGTCTTGCAAAACAAAAACACCCAACAAAGCGTCCTGGACGAACGCCAGGATAATGCACCCGGTCTTCGCGCCCTTACAGGATGTTTCGCGAGGGCGAGCGGCTGGACGCTTCGCGGACGCAATACCCCTTTGGGGCACAAGCCCGTTGGGCATTAAAGCTTCTATGGTCTCAGAATAGAGCGGTACGATTATGGAGATAAATGTGAACCAACAATTAAAGGCGAAATTAACTCGAGCATTCAAATTAACATACGATCTTGTGTTACACCTCGATGAAACTTCCCTGAATTTGGATTTACCAAACCTGCCCTCCAATCGTATCGCAGGTCAATTGTGGTGTATCGTTGGCGCTCGTGAAAGTTATACCAAAGCAATTGAAATTGGTGAGTGGAAAGGATTCTCGTGCAGTCTTGCAACACCGAAAATAAAGAAATCTGTTCTTATGACTCTGGAAGAAACAAATAAAAAATTGAATGAAATTAACTTCATGGGGTTGACTGATATACAAATTGACCTGGCCTTCAGCCTCCTTGAACACGAAATTCAACATCATGGACAACTTATTCGTTTCGTTTATGCAAATGGACTGACATTCCCAGAGAGTTGGCACGAGCGATACACCGTGTAGGTAATATACCTTCCTTAATTCATGCAAAAAGAGACCCCTGAGGTTGATCTCGGGGGCCTCTTTTCTACAACTGATTATCCGTTCTTCTTCTGGAAATCCCTCATAAACCTCACCAATTCCTGTGTACCGGCAAGGTCCATCGCATTGTAAACGGAAGCGCGCATCCCACCCACCGACCGATGGCCCTTCAACCCGATGAGATTCTCCTTTTTGGCCTCTTTCGCGAACGTATCTTCAAGCTCCTCGCTCGGCAGGCGGAAGGGAATGTTCATCAACGAGCGGGCTTCGGGTTTCGCATGCCCGCGGTAGAAACCGCCGCTCTCGTCGATGGCTTTATAAACCAGGTCCGCTTTGACACGGTTATTCTTTTCAACAGCCGCAAGTCCGCCCTGCTTCTTCGCCCATTTGAAGACCAGACCCACCATATAGATCGCAAAGGAAGGCGGCGTGTTGTGCAGGGAGCCGCTTTCTGCCAGCGTTTTGTAATCCAACATCACCGGCAAATTTTCGGGAACACGCGCCAGCATATCGTCACGGATGATGACAATCGTAACCCCCGAAGGTCCAGCATTCTTTTGCGCGCCTGCATATAGCAGCGCATATTTAGAAACGTCAATGGGGCGGCTGATGAAATCGGATGAAGTGTCACAAACCAGCGGCACACCGGCGGGCGGCGTCGGCTCGGTAAAATATTCCACGCCGTGAATGGTCTCATTCGAGGTGAAATGCAAATACGCGGCTTTCGGGTCCAGGTCAAGGTTTGCAGGAATACAGTTGAAACCATCCGCTTCGGTATTCGCGGCAATATGAACCGCGCCGAGTTTTTTGGCTTCCTTCACGGCGGTCTTGCTCCAGGAACCTGTCACAATATAATCGGCAGAAGCGCCTGCAGGACGCAGGTTCATCGGCAGCATCGCAAACTGCAAGGTCGCGCCGCCTTGCAGGAACATCACTTTATAGTTGGCAGGGATGCCTAAAAGTTCGCGCAAGTCCGCTTCGGCGGTTTGGATCACGCCTTCAAACTCCTTCGAGCGGTGGCTGATCTCCATCACCGACATACCCGTGCCTTTGAAATTTAGCAGTTCCGACTGCGCCTCCTGCAGCACCTCCAACGGCAGAACGCCGGGACCGGGATTGAAATTATGGGCTCGTTTTAAATCAGACATTGATTGGACTCCTGTTTTTTGGTTGGAAAATACGGTTCATTCCTGACCGTTGTACTGGACCGGTTTCGAGAAATATTATCCTCGTCTTTGTGCATCGCAAATGATGCGACATGTCATCCACGTCATTATATCTTTTTGTCAGACAATTCGACAAGAACAATCGGCACGAATCCGCCCTGATGTATGTCGTTGACAAAGGTTTTTCTCGTTGTTAGAATGACACTCGTGGTGAATTCGCCCTCTCAAACAGGAATTCTGCCGATCCGTCGGTTGGATTCCTGTTATTAATTTCAGTTTCTATCAAGGAGTATTTCGATGAAAGTTTTGATCTGCGACAAGACCGAAAAAGAATATATCGACCAAATGCGCGCCGCGGGTCTCACCGTGGATGTGCGTGATGACATCACCCCCGAAGAATTGATGACCGTCCTGCCTGATTATGACGGCATGGTTGTCCGGTCCCGCACAAAGGTGAGGCAGCCGCTCATAGACGTTTGCCCCAACCTCAAGGTCATCGTACGAGGCGGCGCGGGTCTCGACACGATTGACCATGAATACGCCAAGTCCAAGGGTATAGCGGTAATGAATACTCCGCTGGCGAATTCCGATTCAGTGGCAGAACTGGCAATCGGCTACATGCTCATGATGGCGCGCTCTCTTTACCAGGCTACCGCCTCCATGAAAGCTGAAAAATGGGACAAGAAAAGCTTCAACGGCGATGAGATCGGCGGCAAGACGCTCGGCCTGATCGGCGTCGGCAACATCGGCAAGGGAGTCGCCAAACGCGCCTCCGTCATGGGTATGACTGTCGTTGCCTATGATCCGTATGTGAAGGAAATCGACGGGATCAAACTTGTCACGTTGGACGAATTGCTCGCCCAGGCCGATTACATCAGTCTGCACCTGCCAAAGACAAAAGAATCCGCGGGCATGATCGGCAAAGAGCAATTCAACAAAATGAAGAACGGTGTCCGCATTGTCAATTGCGCCCGGGGTGGAATCGTCGATGAGAACGCGCTTTACGAAGCGCTCACCAGCGGCAAGGTCGCCGGCGCGGCGCTGGATGTCTTCAACGAGGAACCCCCCACCGATTGGAAACTGCTCAAGCTGGAAAATGTGATTGGTTCTCCGCATATCGGAGCGGCTACGAAGGAAGCGCAAGCCCGAGTCGGCGCGGAAGTGGCTGAGAAGTTGATCACGTTTTCAAAAAATGGGAAGTAACAGGAATCATGTCATTGCGAGGGCGCTCTTGCACTAAGCCCGAAGCAATGACGAATAATTTATTGGAGGTTGCATGAAAATCATTAGCGATATTGGCATTCAAATCCCACAAGTCTATTTGCCCAAGCCGGGCGTGGATCTAAAGAAATGGGCGGTCATCGCCTGCGACCAGTTCACGTCTGAGCCGGAATACTGGCAGGAAGTGGAACGGATGGTCGGCGATGCGCCTTCCACGTTGAACTTAACTTTCCCGGAAGTGCATCTTGAGAAGCCCGATGAAGAAAATCGCATCAAAAACATCCAGTTGACTATGCGAAGTTATTTAGAGCAGGGAATTCTCCAACCTCGCGACGGGCTTATTTATGTGGAGCGAACCGTTTCAGGAAAAACCCGCAAAGGAATCATCCTCTGCCTCGACCTTGAACGCTATGATTACAACAAAGGCTCATCGAGCCTGATCCGCGCCACTGAGGGGACAATTGTGGACCGCCTCCCACCCCGTATCAAGATCCGCCAGGGTGCAGTGATGGAATTGCCGCACATCCTTGTGTTGATCGACGACCCCAACCACACCGTCATCGAGCCATTGGCTGCGGATAAAGCCAAACTCGAAAAATTGTATGATTTCGACCTGATGCTGGATAGCGGTCATTTAGCCGGATACGCTGTCAACGAAGCGCACGAAGATCGGGTCATAGATGCTTTGCGCGGACTTGCCAACCCTGAAACATTCGCCGCCAAATACGGCATCGGCACGGATCAACCCGTCCTGCTTTTTGCCATGGGCGACGGCAACCATTCCCTTGCGACGGCCAAAGCGATTTGGGAAAAGATGAAACTAGAAGCAGGGATGGACCATCCTTCGCGTTATGCGCTGGTTGAAATTGAAAATGTCCATGATGAGGGGTTGGAATTTGAACCGATTCACCGCGTGTTGTTTGGATTGAAAAAGGATCTATTCGCAGCGCTTGAAAATACATTCGGCGCAAATTTCAGCTACACCCCGGTTTCCAGCGGAGCGGAAATGATTCAGCGGGTGGACAATGCGAATGGGCAGAAGCAAGCGGTCGGTCTCGTGGGAGGCGGAAAGCAATTTGGCGTGATCGAGATAGCCAATCCAACATCTAATCTGGCGGTCGGCACCATCCAATCCTTCCTCGATGGGTTCCTGAAAAATGGTGGCGCAGAAAAAATCGATTACGTGCACGGCGAAGATGTGGTGGAGCGCCTGGCTTTGCAGGCTGGTAATGCGGGGTTCTATCTGGCTGGAATGCACAAAAACGAATTATTCAAAACAGTGATCCTCGACGGGGCGCTGCCGCGAAAGACGTTTTCGATGGGCGAGGCGCGCGAGAAGCGCTTTTACATGGAAGCAAGAAAGATTTTGTTATAAGAATATGCCAAGAATCAAAAACACCCTTCATGCAAAGGGTGTTTTTGATTCATTTACGGTTGCGATTCCAGGGGAATTGAAAGGGAATCATCAGCAGGAATCCGAAGGCAATGACGCCCTGCCCGATCAAGACCCCCGACGCCTGCCACGGTCCGAAATAGGGAACCGCCGGGAAGGACTGCGAGCCCATTCCAAAAACATCCGCGAGGCCGGCAAAGACGGCAATGACATAGCCTGTGCCAACCAGCCTCGAACCAATATCGGAGGTAATGGTTCGTTCGATACCCCACCACAACATGTGCAGTCCGATATATCCGCCGAGGCAGATGAATGCCAGGCCGACAAGAAAGACAGCGATTTGCACGAAGCCTACCACGGGGCTGCGATCCCATGAGAAGTAATCGGGTTTTGTACCGACCACAAAAATGAAAAAGCCCACCCATGTGATGGCAATGCTAACCCAGGCGCGGGGAGATACTGCATCGTCCATGCGCGGTGTGGTTTCGACAGGTGTTGAAGCTGGGAGGGGTTTGTTGTTCATCAGGAGGGTAAATCCCTTTTCAGGCGGGCGATCCAGTTGCCGCTTAGAATATTTTCAATATCGATTTGGGAATAGCCGCGCGCCTGCAACAAGGATACCAGATTTTGCAAATCGGCCGCGGTGTCAATTTCGGGGGGGACGGATTGCAAGCCGAAGCCGCCGTCGAAATCGGAACCGATGCCGGCATGAAGTGAATCCCCGGCAAGCTGGCAGATATGGTCAAGGTGATTAACAACAATTTCCAGCGGGACTTCCGACCGCGGATTTTTTCCCGAAACCCAACCGGCTTTAAGATATGAATTAAATGGAACCACGCCCACCACCCCATCACGTTCGATGACACCTGCAATGATGCGGTCGGAAAGATGGCGGTTCGAATCTGAGTTGGGCAAGAGTGCGGCGCAGTTGGCATGTGTGGCAACGATCGGGCCGCGATAAATATCCAGCGCTTCGATGGCGGCTTGTTCGTCCATGTGGCTGAGGTCGAGAGTGAAGTTGTATTCGGCCATGGCGGTGAGGAGCCTGCGGCCATCGTCGGTCAGCGGACCGGGTTCCTTCCAGCCGCCGCAATAGCGGGTTCCCACCCAGGCAGGGCCGATCAGCCGCACACCCATTTCGTACCATTCCTCCAATTCGGAGGGATGGCGCACGCCTTCCGCGCCTTCCATGAGAACGACCATGCCCACGGGCCGGCCATTATCGGCTGGGGAATTCGGATGCAGGCGATTTCCCTGCCAATGGCTCAGAATCAGGTTCAGGTCGGCGGAAGAGACGATGAGTCGAAATTTATCGGGTGCAGAATCGGTCATGCGATGATAGGTCAACAACTGTTCACGATACAGCTTGTGAGCTTCATCAAAATTTCTATAGACTTGTTTTTGATTTTCAGTTTTGCTAAAGCGGGCGGGGGCAGCAAAGAGGGTTGAAAAAATGACAGCGACCTGCCCGCGCTGATAATCTGCCCAGCCAAGCAGGCTGTCTTCGTTATCCAGCACGGTTTGGGTACCGGCTTCAAGGCGGCGGGTTTCAACAGCGGGGCGCGTGTAATCGCGCCCATATTTCAACATGTTGTAGGCAATGTCTGCATGTGCGTCGACGATTATTGGCATGGTTATCAAAAGCGCACCTTTCGGTGCGCTCTGGCTTTATTCTTCTTTCGGTTCTTCTTCTTTGGATGGTTCTTGTTCTTCTGCGGGAGCTTCTTCGTCCTGCTCGTTGAAACCTTGCGTGAGCATTTTGAAGTCTTTGTCGGCAAAGGCGGCCGAGTCCACTTTGCGGAGACTTAAGCCAATGCGATGCTGGTCCATGTCGATGCGGATGACACGCAGGGTTTTGACATCACCCTCTTTGAGAACTTCCTTGGGATGTTCGACGCGGTTCTCGCTTAACTCGGAAATGTGGATGAGACCTTCGATATCGCCTTCAAGACGGGCAAACGCTCCAAACTTGGTGAGGCGGGTGATGACACCTTCGACGAGCTGACCCACGCTGAACTTCTCGACGCGCTGTTTCCATGGGTCATCCTGCAAGGCACGGATGGAAAGCCCGATGCGTTTCTTCTCGCGGTCGATGTTGATGACCTTGACCTGGACATCCTGACCGACTTCCAGAATTTCCTTCGGATGAGTGAGATGGTCCCACGAAAGTTCGGAAAGATGCACGAGGCCGTCCGCGCCGTTGACGTTGACGAAAGCGCCAAAGTCTGCGAGGCTGGTGACGCGGCCGGAATATGTCTTCCCTTCTTCGAGTTCACCGATGACACGATCCTTCATGGAAGAGCGGGACTCGGTGCTGGCGGCGCGTTCGGAAAGAATGAGGCGGCGACGTTCACGATCCACCTCGATTATTTTGACAGAGATCGGCTGTCCGGTCATCTTCTGCCAGCGCTGCTCGGGGGTATCCCCGGTCGACTGTGTGCGGCGCGTGGCGCTGATCTGGGAGGAGGGAACAAAACCGCGCAGGTTGCCAACAGCCACAATCAAGCCGCCTTTGTTGAAGCCGATGATCTTGGTATCGATCACGGTCTCGTCAGCGATCATCTTCTCAACATTTTCCCACGATAGCTGTTCCTGGGCACGTTTGAACGACAGGACAACATTGCCATTCTGGTCCTCGGGGTTAACCACGTACACATTAACTTCCTGGCCCACTTTTAACTCGGCACGTTCTTCCTCAGTGAGTTGTTCCAACTCACGACCCGCAACAACGCCCTCGGATTTCGCTCCGATGCTGATGAGAATCTGATTAGGGCCAATGCTTGCAATCATACCTTTGCGGATTTCGCCGGTCTGGGGCAATTCAACGCTTAAGGATTCGGTTTCAAGCAGTGACTCCATGGTTTGATGATTGTTCGGTTGGTCTCCCTGTGCACTAGCAGCCCCGCTCAGGGCTTCGTTTTGATCCATCACTCGTGACTCCAATTAACTGAAATGTAAGCTGGATTATACAAGTGAATGTAGAAGTTGACAACCCTAAGGCCCCCGTTCCGCGCTTCACCTCTTCTTATATTAAGATGTCATCCCTGAATTTGTCAAAACCGGAGCGAGTCGAGCTTCAGCGCAGTAGCCGGTTCTGCAAAACAGGCGTTATAATCACGGGCTGGAGTATATAGATGCCCGCCATATTTCCCTTCACAGCCATAGTTGGACAGGAGCGCATGAAACGCGCTCTCATTTTGAATGCCGTCGATACCCGCATCGGCGGTGTGCTGATCCGCGGTGAACGCGGTACGGCAAAATCCACTGCCGCCCGTTCACTGGCCGCGCTGCTTCCCAAGGTGCAGGTCGTGCAGGATTGCCGCTTTGGGTGCGACCCCGACAAACCCGCAACCTGGTGCACCGAATGCAAAGAGCGTGCCAGCGCTTCCAAAAAACTGCCCACATCCGAACGTATGACACCTTTTATCAACCTGCCAGTATCAGCGACCGAAGACCGGGTGGTCGGAACACTCGATATTGAAAAGGCCATTCAAAAAGGGGAACGTCATTTTGAGCCAGGCGTTCTCGCTTCAGCAAATCGCGGCCTGCTTTACATCGACGAAGTGAACCTGCTCGATGATCATGTGGTGGATATTCTCCTCGACTCAGCCGCCATGGGCGTGAATACGGTCGAACGGGAGGGCATTTCCTTCGCCCATCCGGCTCGCTTCATTCTCGTCGGGACGATGAATCCTGAAGAGGGAGATCTCCGCCCCCAATTGCTGGACCGCTTCGCGCTTTCAATGGACATTGTCGGCATTCGCGACGCGCGCGAACGCGTCACCATCATGGAACGAAACCTTTCCTTCGAGAGGGACGCCGAAGCCTTCCGCAAACAATGGCTTGCGAAAGAGGAAGAACTCTCAAAAAAGATCGCCCACGCCCGCGAGCTTGTGGACAAGGTCACCCATACCAGCCGCGACCTGCTTTCCATAGCGGCATTGACCGCATCCTTGAATGTGGACGGTCACCGTGCCGATCTTGTCATCCTCAAAGCGGCGCGCGCCGAAGCCGCCTTCGAAGGCCGCACCAGGATCAACGACCATGATATTGCCCTCGCCGCCGAGCTGGCTCTGCCCCATCGCATCAAGCGCACACCCTTTCAGCAGGCTGAGATGACAACCGAACAGCTGCAGGAACGCATCGAACAGCTGGCAGGCCAATCGGTCCCGAGCGAATCGGATGATGATTCCGAAAGCAAGCAGGATGGCGAAGCCGAGGAAAAAAAAACTTAAAACTCGAAGATGAGCAGCAGGAAGGTCCGCAGCAGGGCAACCCCGAACCCATGCAGCAGCAGGAGGTCTTTGCCAGTTCCAATGCGAATTGGTGGGATGGCGGACAAAAAGTAAAAGCAGGCGAGACCTTCCGGCCTCGTAAATTAAACACCCCGCTCGACAAACTAACCAGAAAGAAAGCCGGCCGTCGTTCGCTCACGAAAACGGAGCGCAAGCATGGCCGCTATATTAAAGCGCGCCCCGCCGGCGAAAACCTCACAGACATTGCCTTCGACGCCACCTTTCGTGCAGCTGCGCCGTTTCAAAAACAACGCACGGAGGAACGCAAAAAACTTGCTTTTTCCATTAAGAAAGGTGACTTGCAGCGCAAAGTCCGCGTGAAGCGTGTAGCGAATCTCGTGCTCTTCCTCGTGGATGCATCATGGTCGATGGCAGTTGCCGAGCGTATGAACGCCACCAAAGGCGCCATCCTTTCGTTGTTGACGGATGCCTATCAACGCCGTGACCGCGTAGGCCTGATTGTCTTCCAAAAAGACCGCGCCACGCTCGTGCTCTCCCCCACTAACTCCGTCCAACTCGCACAACGCGCTTTGATGGACATCCCCGTCGGCGGAAAGACTCCGCTTTCGGCAGGCTTGTTCATGGCGCATGATGTGCTCACTCACGAGAAACACATCCACCCGGATGTGGAACCGCTTCTCATTGTCTTGACGGACGGGGCGGGAAACGTCTCTCTTGGTACACTTCCCCCTCAAGAAGAAGGTTTCAAATTTGCGGAATTGATCGCCAGCGAAAAGACCCGCTCTGTGGTCATCAACATGGAGCATGCCGCCTTTGATCAGGGTCTCGCGCAGCAACTGGCAGACCACCTTGAAGCGCCGTGTTACTCGCTTAGCGAGTTGAAGGCAGAAAGTTTATATAATGCAGTAGTTGGTGAGATGGCAAAGCCTGCGAAGAAGTAATAAAACGAATTGACAGTCACCTTTGAGGTGACTGTCAATTTTTAATCACGAATCAAACCCCAGACCCAGTGTATCCAAAGTTTTCAACCAGAGATTTCTCTTCCCCGCATTTCGATCAGCCTGATCGAGCGACCATCTCGTAAAGTTGATGATCGGTGAGCGGAAGGGTTCGGGCGGGAATGGGAATGGTTTGGATTTCACCATTTGCAATTCGGTGCGTTCGGTCTTTTTGTTATCGAGCAAGTCCAGCATCACTTGCGCGCCGAAGCGGGATGCACCAACGCCAAGGCCCGTGTATCCCATTGCGTATGCAACCTTGCCGCGCATTGCCTTTCCCCAAAACGCGGTATAGCGCGAGCAGGTGTCGATCACGCCGCCCCAGGCATGCGTGAAGCGCAGACCTGTCAGCTGGGGGAATGTTTGGAAGAAGTGCTCAGCTAAAAGCCCGAAAGAAGCGGGGCGATTCTCAAAATGCGGCGCGATCCCATTATTCCGGTAATAAATCGCATCGTACCCGCCCCACAGAATCCGCCCGTCCGCAGTGGTGCGATAGTAATGGAATTGATTGCCCCCATCCCCCACGCCTTCGCGGCCATGCCAGCCAACCTCATCACGCTGCGATTTCGATAACGGTTCGGTCATCAAAACATAATCATAGACCGGTACCATATAAAAGGAGAGTTGCTTAAGCAGCGGCGGGAAGGCATTGGTGGCCAGCGCAACTTTTTTGGATTCGACTTGACTGTATTGTGTTTTGAGGATGACACGCTTCGAGTCGCGCCTCTCCTCCAACCCTTTTACTTGAGTGCCCTCAAACAAGCGGACACCAAGCTGAAGGCAGGCTCTCCTCAATCCCCACGCCAGGCGCGCGGGGTTGACCATTGCAACAGATGGATCTAGGATGCCTGCGAGGTATGTGGGCGAGTTAACCCGTTTCCGAAGTTCGTTTGAATCCAGGAATTGAATGTGCTCCCCCACTTTCGCAGACTCTATCACCTCATCACGGAGTTCATCCACTTGATATTCTTCGGTGGCAACGATAATCTCACCCGAGCAGAGGAAATCACAATCGATATTATATTTTTTTATCGCAGCTTCGATGCCGTCGAGATTTTTGTGCCCAAGCTCAACCAGTTTGGGCATTTCCTTTGGCCAGCGATTCATTCCGTTTTGAAATGAGTGTGTCAGCGACGAGGCGACAAATCCGCCGTTCCGTCCGCTGGCGCCGATGGCAGATTCCCCCGCTTCGAGTAAAACCACATCAAGGTCGGGGACGGCTTGTTTGGCTTGCAGCGCCGTCCACAAGCCTGTGAAGCCTGCGCCGACAATAACGAGATCAGCAGTGATCTTTTCGGTAAGCGGTGAGACGGGCTCAGGCTTGTTCGGGTCGTCCAACCAGAACGGTATGAGCTTCACATCCGCAAGAGACTTTAAAGCCTCAGGGCGCGGAGTGTTCGAAAATAACATGGAGTCTCCAGGTTCGCGGTTCGTCCGCATTCATCGGACGAATTCATAGATTTTCTTAAGTTTAATGGGATGGGCGGGAAGGCGTCAAGCAGCAGGCTTGGAAGACTCTGTAACATAGGCGGTGGGGGAAATTGAGGAACGGGCAAAGGACAAGCGTGTCCAGTTGAAGGGGAAAAGATCACTCGAACGGAGAAGCAGCTAACAAGAGCCCAGCTTCCATGCCGTGCCAGGATTTGAAGCC
>JACZJC010000049.1 GCA_014860745.1 Anaerolineales bacterium | reverse complement strand
GTAGGCCTTGAAATCCGCCTGCCCCATCAAGCCCGCCACTTTCGTGATCGCCGCCGTCAGCGTCGTCTTCCCATGATCGATGTGCCCCATCGTCCCCACATTCAGATGCGGTTTGCTTCTATCAAATTTTTCCTTCGCCATTTTCCGGTCTCCTTTTATAGTTACAAGAATGCTTTTCAGCAACTGAGCCCTCAACGAGATTTGAACTCGTGACCTCACCCTTACCAAGGGTGTGCTCTGCCAACTGAGCTATGAGGGCTTAACGTGCTGTTCCCAAATTGGGAGTGGGCAGTGAAGGATTCGAACCTCCGAAGTCTTCTGACAACTGATTTACAGTCAGTCCCCTTTGGCCACTTGGGTAACTGCCCTTGATAAATTATTCCTGATCACCGATCCGTATTCTCTTTCAGCAATCATTGAGCCGACGACGAGAATTGAACTCGTAACCTTCCGCTTACAAGGCGGATGCTCTGCCGATTGAGCTACGTCGGCGAGGGATTAAGCAGGAGGATTATACCAAAACAACCCACAGCGTCAAGACAAATGGCACAACAATGGATTTAATATGAAAAAACCAAAACTGCCTCTTGACAACTGATAGAGGAGCGATTATTATTAGAACGGATGTTCTAATATGAATGATTCTAATCGTTTTGACTTAATGATCGATGCCCTGGTTGAACTTGCCCAGGAAGAGAAGGCGCATCAGCCATCGCCCATGCCTGACCTGCCAACCCTGAAGACAGTCCTCGCTGAAGCATCTCCTCTTCCGCGTGAGGCGCTCTTCCTTGGCCTGGCTGAAGACGGCCTGCCTGTCCTGCTCAATTTATATGACCCAACCCCAGGCCCCATCCTCATCACCGGCGATCAGGCTAGCGGTAAAACAACCCTCCTGCAAACCATCGCCCGGGCTACGGATATGCTCCACACACCTGCCGATGTTCAATATGGCATTGTCACCTCTCACCCGGAAGAGTGGAAGGATTTTCACGGCAGCCAAAACAACGCAGGAATCTTCTTCACACAAGACGATAATACCGAAGAATTAATCCAATCACTCGTCACATGGGCGCACAATAACAAAGGCGAACAACAATCTGTCCTATTACTGATCGACGACGTGGAATCTGTAATAAAAATCAATCCACAGGTGGAGCAAAACCTTCGCTGGCTGTTCTTGCGCGGACCCAGCCGCCGTGTCTGGCCCATCGTCACATTGAATGCAAGCCGCGCGCAGCATTTGAAAGCATGGCTGGAATTCTTTCACACCCGTTTGTTCGGATTCATTGGCAACCCGCAGGAATCGAATCTCCTTACCGGAACTCCAATCCAATCCCTCACTCACCTGAGCACCGGCCGGCAATTCGCCCTGCGTGAAGGGAACAAGCTGCTCAACTTCTGGGCACCCTCCATCGATTGATCGATAGAGAAAGGCAAATCTCATGCACACTGGAATGCTATGGTTTGACAATGACCCGCGCACCACATTAAGCGTAAAAATCCAAAAAGCAATGGAATATTACAGCAAGAAATTTGGGCGCACACCAGACCTTTGTCTTGTTCACCCCAGCATGCTGGAAAACGGACAAAAGCAATTCGAACTGGGCAAGCTCATCATTCGCCCCTATCGGCCGGTTATGCCCGGCCACCTTTGGATCGGCGTTGAGGACCAGAAATAATTGAGACGGGTGGTCGACTCAGAGTTCGAGTCATCCTTCGCCATACACCCTGGCTCAATTGTCCTTACGAACATCCCGCGGAACTGGCCCGCGGGATGTATTTATTTCAACTGACTGCCACTACAAACGCAACCGCCTGGTCTATGGTATGACTCAAACTGACTGACCAGTTCGATAATCCGAGGTCGTTCGCTCGTCTCTCCCCTTCCCCATACAAAATCAAATACGGCGCTTTGTTTTCGTCCGACCTGATTTCAATATCCAGCCAATTGACTTCGCCAATTCCACAGCCCAACGCCTTCGCCACAGCCTCTTTTGCAGCAAACCTTGCCGCAAGCGAAGAGACTCGCCCGTTACTCTCGCGCCGTTCTGCTTCCGTAAAAATCCGTGCGAGGAAGCGTTCCCCATGGCGCTCGATGGCATCACGAATGCGTGGAATTTCGATCAGGTCAATGCCGGTTCGCAGAATCATTTTCTAATATTTCGAATTACTTCCATCACGGACCCGCAGTTGCGATCACAAGTCGATCCGGGTCGATATATTTTTGCGCGGTTTCCAACACGTCCTCCCGCGTAACCGAACGCACCAGGTTCTCGTACCTTTGATAATAATCCATCCCAAGATCATAACGGTGGATATTCAAGATAGCGCTCACCACCCCGCTGTTCGATTCCAACGAAAGCGGTAATCGTCCGATGTAATTTGCCTGGCTGTCGGCAAGTTCCTCCTTCGTCACGCCATTCTTTACGAATCGGCGCAATTCTTTTTCGATCAGGTCAATCGCTCTCATTAAATTTGCAGGGTTTACACCGGCGTTCACCTCCCAACTGCCAGGGCCTACCCCGGAATTCAACGAAGAATAAGCATAGTAGGCCAGCCCGGATTTTTCACGCACGACATCGCCAATGCGACCCATCATGCCAAATTGACCCAGCACAGAATTGCCTAATGATGCCGCCATATATTCGGGATCTTTGCGCCGGGGGCCTGTCATACCAATTACGAGATCGGATTGGGATTTCCCTTTCAGCGTATGATGATGCCGCCGTGTTTGGCGAACAGGTTTGAGCGGGGGGAGAAGCGGCGCGTCCACCTGACCTGGAACCTGCCAGCCGCTGAGAACACGTTCCACCTCCTCAACCGCTTTCTTCGGATGGACCGCGCCTACAATTGCAATGACCATACCCTTCGGCCCAAAATAACGGCGGTGAAATTCCTTCATATCCTTGCGGGTGATGGATTGAATCGTTTCCGGAAAACCATCACTGGGCCGTCCATAGGGATGCTCTTGAAACAGCATTTGATCGAAGGTCATGTCGGCCATATCCGCTGTATCCTGACCGCGGATGGCAAGGCCGGTTAGCAGCTGCGCACGAAGTCTTTCAACCTCATCCTTTGGGAATGAAGGCGATTGAAGAGACTCAGCAAGAAGTTTTAGCAAAAGCGGAAGGTCTTCAACAAGAGTACGTCCGCCAAAACTGGTGTTATGGACTCCCGAATCGAACCCAAGGCTTGCACCGACTGATTCAAGCTCATTATAAATTTCATCGAAGGTTTGCATTTGTGTGCCGCGCATCAAGGAGGAGGAAACAAAATCTGCCAGGCCTAATTTATGGTCAGGGTCAAATAACGCGCCGGCGGGAAGATATCCGCCCATACTAACAGATGGGCTGTTGAAATTGGACCGCGTAAGGACTGTGATGCCATTGGAAAGGACAGTCTTGTGAATATCTGCCGGGCCGGGCAGGGATTGTTTAGCAAGGGGTTTTGCCATTAGCCGCCCTTGCCTTTCGGATTGTAAAAGCCAATGACTCGACTGGCGGGTTGAAGATATTTTTGCGCCACGCGCTGCACATCCTGCGGGGTGACACGGGCGAGTTTATTCAAATAGGTTATGAACCAATCGTACGTGGAGAACATGGCTGTGTAACCCATCCAGAATGCCTGATGAGTAATGTTTTCGCTTCCATAAGCAAAGACGGCGCGCGCCTGTTTGAGAGCGCGGTTGATTTCATCTTTGCTTACCAATTTTTCCTGTAATTTCATGATCTCTGAATCCAAAATGGAGATGGCCTGTTCCACCTTGCGCTCGGGATGTTTGGTGATCGTGATTCGATAGAGGGAAGGGTCAATCGACGCATCGGAATAGCCGGAGACATCCACTGCGTATCCCTTGTCAACGAGGGCGCGGTAGAGTCGGGAGGTCTTGTAGGAAAGTCCGCTCGCGCCGTTCAGCAGACTATCCAGCACTTGCAGAGGGAAGTAATCCGGATCGGTGGCATTGGGGAAATGGTAGGCGATTTGAATAAATGTGGTTTCGCCGGAGCCATCGATAGAAAAACGAAGCTCCCCTTTTTGTTCGGGTTCCGGACGCGCGAGGCGCGGCGGGGTGATTCCTTTTGGGATGCGCTCGAATAAACTGCGAACTCGTTCAAGCATGGATTTCGTTTCAAAATCACCGGCAATTGCAAGAACGGCATTATTCGGCGTGTAATACGTGCGGTAGTGAGTGTACAGGTCGTCGCGTGAGATGGCGCGCAAGTCGGCCATATCGCCAATGACTTCGTGGTGGTATGGATGTACGCGAAAGGCATAGTTCTGAACCGCCTCACCCAGCCGAAACATGGGGTCGTTCTCGCTGCCTTCCCGCTCCGAAATGATGACTGTTCGTTCGGAGGCAACATCCTTCGCGTCAAAAATGCTGTTCGTCATGCGGTCAGCTTCGAGGCGCAGAGCAAGATCGATTTTGTCGGCGGGCATGGTTTCGTAATACCGGGTGGAATCGTGGGATGTGGATGCATTCCAGTGTCCGCCCAAACGGGAGATGACTTTATCCAGCATGTTTGCCGGGAATTTTTTTGTCCCCTTGAATTGCATATGTTCGGTCCAGTGTGAGATACCGGTTTTGCCGGTGGGTTCATCCCGCGAACCGACACGATACCAGATCCAGGAGGAAATGATGGGCGCGGTGTGAATTTCTTTGAGCATGACCAGCAACCCGTTTTTCAGGGTGACCTGTGTTATTGATTTTGTCAAATTTTCTCCAATAAAAATTTTCGTTATTTACAGATCGGGGCCCCGTCCAAATTAACGGCGTTGGCGTTGATCATGCAATAAAACGGTCTGACAACTTCCTGAAGGCCGGTGAACGGCTCATGCAGCTGCGTATTTTGCAGAGGAATATCGACCGGCACATTGAGAACAACCGGCACGGTGGTGTCCACGGGGACAGTCAGATTCAACACAACGGGAAGGTTCGTACCGGAAGGCAGAACGATGGTTGTATTGGCCCGCGAGATATTTAACCCGCCGGTGTTGACCGTGACAAGGGCATTGTTGATGGTCACGTCCTGGCTGAGCACAACGTTTGTCTGCTGGTTGAGGAGCAGATCGAATTTCACAGGGATGATGGTTTCGACTTTAATATCGGTGGTGATGTGGGCGCGGTCCATTTTTTCAAAGTTGCCATATAAACCGCCCAACAGGTCCGTGCCCATATTGAGCAGGGAGGAAACACTCAATCCGATGCTGTTGATGCTGATGACAAGCACGATCAAAACAATGATGAGGATCACATTGACGGCCAGGGAGAGGACACTGGCAATGTTCCAAAGTGCGGGGCCAAAGATGACGAGCCTGCCTTTTGAAGCAGGATCAGCTTTCGGTTTAGGAGATGAAGCGGATGAAGTTTTGAGGCTGGGAGCGGCTGGGGCGGAGTCATCCTCCTGAGAAGGCTCTTCCGCTTTTTCGTCCTCTTCGGGATCAGGCAGGAAGGTGGTAGTCTTCGCGTTTTTTTTAGGCAGGCGCGTGAGCGGGGATGAGCTGCCCAAAAGTTTTCGCAATTTTTTACCGGGATCGTCTTTGGATTCAGTGTTCATGGGAGACTCCTGTTGAAAAACTGCCGGGCAATGATGAATTACCGCCAATATTAGCACAGATGCAACCAGACAACTATTTTAATTTTTCAGGGCATCGCATCCGATCGCGAAGCAATGGGAGGGATTTTTCCAACCTTTTTGACCTATTAGGTTATGGAATAATTATCAAAACATGATTAGAATGATTATTGCAGCTTGCCAGTTATATAATTTCCAAATATAATCGCACAGTTTTTGTCGCATTTAAGGAGGCATATGAGCAATTCAACCTATTTCGTTGCGGTCATCGGTGCGGGACCTGCCGGCTTATTTGGCGCACGCGAGCTTGCAAACCAGGGCGTGCGTGTGGCGTTATTCAATCGCGATATCAAACCTGGCGGTCTTGCGGAGTATGGCATCTATCCCGAAAAACATACGATGAAGGAAGGGCTGCGCAAGCAGTTCCGGCAGACGCTTGAACTTGCAAACATTGATTATTATGGAAATGTTTCGGTCGGCACGAACGGCGACATGACCCTCGAAACCATTCGCGCGCTCGACTTCGATGCGGTGCTTGTTTCCGCCGGCGCGCAAGGGACGAAATCGCTCGGCTTGCCGGGCGAGACCCTCGAAGGCGTGTACCATGCCAAGGATGTGGTTTATTTTTATAACAAACTTCCGCCCTTCAGCCAGAAAAAATTCCGTTTTGGAAAACGCTGCGCCATCATCGGCGCGGGCAATGTGATGGTGGACATCGCCCGGCATCTCATCAACGTGCAAAAAGCGGAGGAAGTGACAGCCGTGGTCCGGCGCGGACCGGCGGAAGTGAATTTCACCAAGGATGAGATGAAACATTTGGTCGGATATCTTGACCTTCAGGAATTCGACAGCGAAATGGAGCGCGTCCGCCCCGCCCTTGAAGCGATCCATCAGGACCTGGAAATTGGCCGCCAAAAAATTTTGGATTCCCTCGCGAAAGCAGACCCGAAAACCTCGGACGCGAAGTTCCACTTTGATTTTCTCGCCTCCCCCACCGCCATGTACGGAGAGAATGGTCAATTGACGAAATTGGAAGTGGAGGAAAATATCCTCACGGAAAAAGACGGCAAGACCAGCGCCAAAGGCACCGGTGCAAAACGCATGTTGGATGTAGATACGGTCATTTTTGCCATCGGCGACAAAGTGGACGATTCCTTTGGCCTGCCGACCGAATGGAATGAATTCATCAAAAGCAAGGAACCGCGTTTCCCTGTGGAAGGCGTCTCCTACGAATCCACGTTGGAAGGAGTCTTTGTTGGAGGGTGGTCCCGCAAGGCAAGTGAAGGGCTGGTGGGGTATGCCCGCCGCGATGGAATCAACGCCGCCAAGGCCGTGCTGCAATATCTGCAAACAAAACAGGCCTCCAAGTCGGGCGTTGAAGCGGTTGCTGAAAAAATGAAATCCCTCCACAAAGCCATCATAACGAAAGACGATATCACACGCCTCGAAGCGATCGAAGCGGAGGAAGCCAAAAAGCGAGGACTGGAAGAATTCAAGTTTGGAAGTAACGAAGAAATGCTGCAAGTAATGGGTCTCGTCGAAACCGCATGATCTTTACAGATGAATCTCCGAGTTTTCAGAAAAACTCGGAGATTTTTTTATCACGGGCAGTTTGCTATTTGGATCCGTGTGATACTGCCGGTTGTTTCATATAAATCCTGTGGTTCGTTTTCCTGTAAATAGTCTGCCAGCAGGGGTCTGACCGGGTAATAAGTGAATCGATAATAGGCATTGGTCTCGATTACACCCCAAATATCCTTTTCCAAACCAAATACAAAATATTTATCGCCATCCGTGGTCTCGACGACATAGTCGGTACAGATGCGACCATTACAATTTCTCGTCACCTCCCTCTTTTCCACCACCCGCACTTGCACGGTTTTATCTCCGGATAGATAAGAGTTATACGTGGTAATGGTAATGGCAGTACCAGTCAGTAATAAGATAAAACCGACAATTCCCGTGCCAACCCGGGCACGAGTTTTCTTGCGCCTGCTGTCAGGGAATATAGCCGCGAAGGCATTCAGCAGGCCAAGCAAGAAAAGAAGTGCGATCAGGAATAACAAGCCGGTAAATGCCTTCAAAGGTGAGGCGGAAAATAAAACCGTATCCATCTGAGATCTCCAAAAATTATTTGATGCAGCCCTGTTTCCGCAACTCCGTCACCCGTTCCCTGGAAAAACCCAGGACTTCCGTTAACACCATTTCCGTGTGCTCGCCCATCAACGGCGGCGGGAGGCGATATTCGACCGGGCTGCCACTCATCTTAAGCGGAGAGCCCACCATAGGCAACGACCCAATGGTGGGATGATCCACCTGCACCAGCATCTCCCGCTCCCGCACCTGCGGCATGGAAAAGACCTGCTCAAAGGTATTGATCGGTCCGCAGGGGATTTCGGCTTCATCCAGTTTTTTCAGCCAATCAGAAATGGAATTCGATTTGAAAATCTCCGTCAGCAAAGCAATCAACTCCTCTCGGTTCTGAACACGGGCTGAATTCGTTTCGAATTTTTCATCCAACGCAAGATCGGGTTTCCCGAGCAATTCACACAGCCTCGCGAACTGACGGTCATTCCCCACCGCAATGGCAAACCAACCGTCATTGGCTTGAAAACTTTGATAGGGGACAATATTTGGGTGAGCATTTCCATACCGTTTGGGCAAATTTCCAGAAACCAAAAAATTACTGGCCACGTTCGCGAGCCAGCCCAATTGTGAATCAAATAGAGAAATATCCAATTGCTGTCCCTGCCCTGTCAACGTGCGTGCCTGCAATGCCGCAAGAATCGCGATGATCGCATTTTGCCCCGCGAACAAATCTACGACTGCCACGCCTGTTTTCATCGGCTCACCATCGGGTTCGCCTGTGATGCTCATCAATCCACCGAGCGCCTGGATCATAAAATCATAGCCGGGCTTATTCTTCATGGAACCAGTTTGACCAAAACCAGTGATCGAGCAATAGACCAACCTCGGGTTCAATTCATGCAGGGTCTCAAAATCCAGGCCGAATTTTTCCATGGTGCCGGGGCGAAAATTCTCAACCAGCACATCGCTTTGCATGGCAAGCTCTCGTAAAATATTTTTCCCCTCATCAGTTTTCAAATTCACCACCATTCCGCGCTTGTTGCGATTCACGCATAAATAATATGCGCTCTCCCCGCCTGTAAATGGCGGTCCCCACCCGCGCGTTTCATCCCCTTCGGGCGGTTCCACTTTAATCACCTCCGCACCCAGGTCACCCAGAACCATCGTACAATATGGGCCGGCAAGCACGCGGCTTAGATCCAACACACGAATTCCTTGTAAGGGCTGCATGATTCTCCTTGATAATGTCATTGCGAGCCGCGCACTTGTTACTCGCAGCGAAGCAATCTCCTCATCGTCAGGAGGTTGCTTCGCAAGGTGCGCTCGCAACGACATAACAACCATATGAAACGCGACTTATATTTTAACAAACCTATCATCAACGCGGCGGGATCATTGGGATTCGCACCGGATATCCACAACGGGATTCAGCAGGATTCCTTCGGCGCTTTTGTGACGAATCCGATCTCCCTGCGCCCGCGCCTGCCGACTACACCAACAGCCTTGATCCAATTCCCCGGCGGATTCCTGCTCCACACCGGCCTGCCGAATCCCGGGTTCAACGGCGTGTTGAAAAAATATTCAGCAAAATGGAACCGCGCAGACCTGCCAATTATCGTCCATTTGATGGCGGATCGGCCGGAAGAAACACAACGCATGGTACGGGAGCTTGAAAATATTGAAAACGTAATGGCGGTTCAGCTTGGTTTCGCGCCTTTACTTTCAGATGACATTATTTTATTGACCCTGGAAATGTGCGTTGGGGAAATTCCTTTGATCTTTTCATTGCCGCATGAACAGGTATTAAGTCTGGGGCCGAAGTTAATTCAACGAGGCGCGGATGCGATCAGCCTTACAGCTCCTCGCGGGGCATTGGCGGATGAAAAGGGGAAGTTAATCACCGGGCGGTTATATGGACAATCCCTCTTCCCCCGTGCGATGGACTTGGTCCGTTCGGCAGTGATGATCGGACTGCCTGTCGTTGGTGCGGGCGGAGTATGGACGGATAAGGACGCCGCGGATATGCTTTCAGCGGGGGCAATGGCAGTAGAAACAGATGCCCAGTTATGGGTCCCGAAAGAAGCGGGCGCGTAAAGTGCGTCGCACCAAACGGGTTAATTTTCCCTAATAATCAGAAAATTCTAACGATCTACATTTCCCCATCGAGTCAGGTGCGACGCACCCTTCCAATAAAAAAAAGAGACTTGTTTTGCAACAAGTCTCTTTTTGGACAGTTCGTTTAGAGAACCACTACGTCAGCGGCCTGTAAACCCTTGGGGCCTTTTTCGATGGTGAATTCCACCTTCTGGCCTTCCTGCAAGTTCTTGAAGCCTTCCCCTTTGATCGCTGAAAAGTGGACGAAGACATCCGGGCCGCCTTCGCGTTCGATGAAACCAAAGCCCTTAGTTCCATTGAACCATTTCACTGTACCGATGACACGTTCAGACATTTTTGCCTCCTAAGCAAAAGAAAAAAATAAGGTGACGCAGTATGTCTTTCATCGGGTGGCAAATTAAACAACTCAAATGTTGTGCTTTGAGCGATCTCTTTGATACTTCCACAACGAAAACCTACAGCATCCTACAAACCCAACTTTATCATGAAATTCTCATCTTGGCAATTTTATTCGACCGGCTCCAAAAGCATGACCGGGATGGGGCGAGGGGCAGTGCGTTGCCTGTATTTTTCATAGCCGGCATAATAGGAAACAGCCATTTGCCAGTACTTCTCACGTTCCTGGTCATCCACCTGACGGGCCACATATTCGGCGGTCCGGTCACCCACCTGCGCGGTGCAGGCTGGGTTTGCCTTCAGGTTGTAATACCAGCCGGGATTGGTTTTGCGCCCGAAGTTTGACCCGATCAATGCGATCTTTTCCCCATCGAACAAGCCGACAAGCGGCATGGTGCGCGGCTGGCAGCTTTTTGCGCCGATGGTGGTCAATAGAATGACGGGCAGGCCGACAATCTCCGTGACTGAGTGCCTGCCCCGGCTTAGCTTCGAGGCGATTGCATCCAGGTGATGAAGAAAAACCGCAAGAAGCGCCGAGACCCATTTCAACATTAATATGTGATGGATTGATTTTTGGAAGGCGTTTGGTCTTTTGTTCATTTTTCAAGCCAGATGGTGACGGGGCCGTCGTTGTGAATTTCCACTTCCATGTGCGCGCCGAACTGACCGGTCTGAGTTGGGACGCCATGCCCGCGTAACAATTCGGCAAAACGGTCCACGAGCCGAGATGCCGTTTCTGGCAGGGCTGCATCCAGAAAGGAAGGGCGCCTTCCTTTGCGGGTATCGGCATACAAAGTGAATTGAGAAACAATAATGGCTTCGCCTTTTACATCGAGGATAGATAGGTTGGTCTTGCCTTGTTCGTCTTCAAAAATCCGCAGGTTTGCCGCTTTCTCGGCAAGGAATCGGGCTTGCTCCTCCCTATCCGCATGGCCGAGGCCCAATAAAATCAGCAGACCTTTTCCAATTTTGGAAACGGTCTGCTGGTTGACTTTAACACTGGCCTGGGAAACTCGTTGAATTAATAATCGCATGAGTGGGAAAGTAACTGAGGATTGGAGATTGATAAACTATCAATCACTAATCTCCAATCTCTATTCCGTTTTACGGAAGCTGCATCGCCTCGCGCACTTCTGTCATCGTCTTTTGGGCAATGGCGCGGGCACGTTTGGCGCCGTCGTTCAAAACATCCTGCACATAACTTTCCTGTGAAGCAAGCTCGGTCCGTTTGGCGCGGAAGGGTTCAAGATGCTTGTTCAAATTATTCGCAAAGCGAAGTTTGCAATCCACACAACCGATGCCAGCCCTGCGGCATTCGGTATTGATCATATCCACTTCCTCCTGCGGGGAGAAAATCTTGTGCATGGTAAACACATTGCAAACATCGGGATTGCCGGGGTCGGTCTTGCGTTGGCGTGCCGGGTCGGTGACCATTTCGCGCACGCGTTTGACGGTCTCTTCAGGGGTGGAGGCAAGTTCAATGTGATTGTTCAAACTCTTGCTCATTTTGTCCCTGCCGTCAATGCCGACCACCTTCAAAACTTCAGTGTGACGCACCTGCGGCTCGATCAACACCTTGGTGTTGTAGCGATAATTAAAGGAACGCACGATCTCACGCGCAAACTCGATGTGCGGAGCCTGGTCGATACCGACAGGAACCAGGTCGGTCTTGTACAACACAATATCCGCGGTCATCAGAACGGGATACCCCACCAGGCCATAGTTCACATTCTCCGGCTGCTGGCGCACCTTTTCCTTGAAGGTAGGCAGGTCGGTCAATTTACCGAACTGGGTCACCATCGAAAGGTAGGTATGTAATTCCATCACTTCAGGCACATGCGACTGCACAAACAGGATCGACTCGTCCGGGCGAATGCCCGAGGCAAGCCAATCCAGGGCCATTTCGAAAGTATTCAGCCGGAGGTCCTGCGTGGTCTCCACAGTGGTCAGCGCATGCACATCCACGATGCAGTAGACGCAATCGTATTCATCCTGCATCGCCACATAATTTTTGATCGCCCCAAGATAATTCCCCAAATGCTGACGACCCGTCGGGCGCGCGCCCGAAAATACCCTTCCCTTTTTTGCCATTCGTTATCCTTTAATCAACCATCTTGGAGATGTAGTTTAGAATCTCGCCCGCTTCCGCGTGGCGTTTTGTTTCCAGTTTGGAATAGATCAACTGCCCGTTCACACTGACCTCGAACCTGCCTCCGTCCGAGGGAATCAAAGCCACCGATTCAATGACGTGTTCGTAATTCTTCAGCAGCTCTTCCGCCAGGCTCACGGTCCGGCCGGTGTAATGTCAAACCGCGCAGTAAACAATTTCAACTTTTAGCATAAAGGCCTCCGCATGTTCGTCAATGCTGAACCCATGGCGTTGCCCTCGCAATGACGTATAATTCATATGTTAGAAAATTATAACATGGCGCGTCTTTAAGCTTGCCACACGCAATCATGCAAGCTATAATGCCGCACATGTACTAGAAAGAGCAAGGAGATTAAAAATGCCAGTTTATACCTATCGTTGTGAATCATGCGGCGTCCAATTCGAACGACACCAGTCCTTCACAGATGCGCCCCTCAAAACCTGCCCCGAATGCCGCAAAAAAGCGCTCAAGAAGGTAATCACCCCCACCAAGGTTATCTTTAAAGGCTCGGGCTTCTACGCGACAGATCACAAATCGCCCTCGGGCGAATCAACCCCACCGAAAAAAACCGACGCCAAAGAGAAAAAAGACTCTCCGTCCAAGGAAAGCAAAACCGCATCGAGCGAGGCGTCAGAATAAGCAACGATTTTGAAAGCGCGACGTTCGTCGCGCTTTTTTGTAATTACCAAGGAGAATATTATGTCGATGGAAGATATCCTCAAAGTGCTTGTCAATTCTCGCCAGCAGGGGGGTTCACAACAAGGCGCAGACCCGATGACTCAACTGATCGGCGGGCTATTGGGTGGCGCACAATCGCAGGGCCAATCTCATGCACCCATTGCTCCCCCCAGCTACTACCAACAACAGCAGCAATCACAGCAACAAACTGGCGGACTCGGTGACATGATGGGCCTGCTGGAAATGGTCATGGGCGGTAATCAGGGCAGCACCGGAATGCAGTCATCCTTTGCGGGCGGCAACCCGATCATGCTGCTGCTGGAGCCGTATGTGGGGAAACTCGCCAAGAAGATGAACATCCCTCCTCAAATCGCCATGACCGTGGTTTCCTTTGTCGCTTACAAACTTCTCGCTCATCACCCCACCTCGGGCAGGGACTCAAACTCCTTCAATCTCGATGCCTTGCTGGGTCAAATGAACTCAGGGAAAATAGACAAGAACATCTACCAGACCAGCGGCATGGTCAGTGAAATATCCCGCTCCACCGGCCTGGATGAAGCCACCGCCGCCAAAACCCTGGATGCCGCATTCAATATGTTTGGCAAACAGATAAAAACTGCAGCTGCCCCGGCCACCGCCAAGCCCAAGGTGACTCCGGGTGTAAAAGGATTGAGGTCCACTGGCATGAAAAGCGGAGTAAAAACAAAACGGTCTGGGTAATTTCTGTAAACGAAATAGAAACAAAGAGAGGCTGCGCGATCACCTGCAGCCTCTCTTTTTATTTGAACTCATATATCCTGATTTTCCCTCTTTGACCGATATATCTCAGGCCTAGGGTTTCCGGGGCGACTTCGCCATCGTAAATGGGCGGGAAAAATTCTCCACGATAGGAACTATTAGGTGAAAGGAGAAGGAAGCGGATTCCCTGCTCCCGGCAGGCTTTCGCAAATGATTCCCACGAGTCGTTTGGCAGCAGGGGGAATTCATCGCTGAATCCCCAGACCCAATCCTCCGACCAATTACCGATTTGACGCGACCGGTAGGGTAAAGTGTTTGGCGTATAAAAATCGTAGCGGTCTGCAAAGGTTTCGGTTGGTGATTTCATTCCGCTGAGAAGCAAGGTTTGCTCGAGAACTGCGAGAGCCCTGCGCTCCGCCCGGTTGGCACGGATAAAATCGATATCCTGGAGCAGCCACCAATAAAATGTTTTCGTCCCCGCCGCAAGAAATAAAACAAGCACAATGGCTTGGCTCCATTTAATGCGGCCAAAATATTTTTTAGCCTGCTCCGAGAGGATCACCAGCAAAAGCGCCAGCGTGGAAGTATAAGTTCCCATCAACATCAACGGCGCGCGGGCGCTGTCGCCTATTGCGACGGGAATGGAATACAAAAGGATGAATAAAACGGAGAAAAGGGAATACCTGGCAAACCTGCCTTTTGGCGCCAATAAAAAGCAGGCGACGGAAGACCAGGCAAATGAGAGGAGAAATTTGAAGGGGATATTCATAAGGGCAAGCGTCCGCGCCGGGTCTTCCAGAATCATGCCAGGGATGGAATATTTTTCCAAATCGGCAGGCGTGGGCGGATTCGTCATATCCACGCCGTAAAAGAATTTGTAGACGTTGAACACCTGCGCGGTTTCCAAAAAGCCGTGTCCTGACCATAAGTTGATGAGCACCTGCAAAAGAACAAGGGATAAAAACGAGGCGACCATCGCAGCCCGCGAACGGATGGGGCGAATTCCAACCAGCAGAAAATAGCCGAAAAATATTACAGTTGCGGTGACGAGTGCATGAGTCCGCCACAAAAATGCCAGCCCCAAAGAGATACCGATCAAGATCGAATTCAAGCCGGTTAATTCAGTTTTGTCTTCTTCAAAATGGTTACGCCAGAGTAAAAAGACCGCAAATGCTGTGAACGCGGCGCTGCCGATATCCGGGCTGAGGGTATTCGCGTTTTGAAAAACAAAGGGGGCGGTAATGGAACAAAGAAACGCGATGGCTGTGGCGGGAATGGACCGGGTGTAGGAAATCAGCGTCGAAACAGAGGCAGTGAAAAGTCCCGCAAGAAGCGCATTGAGAAGATATGCCAGTGGAAGCACATAGGTGAACGGCATCTGCCCAACCAGGAACGCGTATCCAAATGGGAAAAACCCATTGTAAAGCGACTCAGGCTCGGCCAGAGTCATGCGGCGGCCATAGTACAGAATGTTCCAGAAATCGTTGCCGGCGGCATGGAATTGAATGTACCAACCCAAGCCAAGCGTCAGACCCGCGCCAACGATGAAGAAAAAAAAGAACCACCTGGAATTTTCGCCGAGAATCTTTTTCATCGAAATTATTTTTTACGCATCCAAATAATCACAATCGCAAATGGAACCACCGCAAAAGCCGCGCTGACATAAGCCATCATGTTATAACCGAGGGAGGCAAAGATGAATCCGCTTTCCAAACTGCCAAGCGCGGAAGCCAGCCCCACCAGCAGGTCGTTGAAACCTTGCGTGCGCGAACGCTCCAATGGAGAAAGCTGATCGGCAAGCAAGGTGGAGCCGCCTACAAAACAAAAATTCCAACCCAGCCCAAGCAAAAACAATGCCACACTCAAAGGCAGCACATCGGGTGAGATCGTCGCAGCGAGGCAGGCAATGATCAGGGTGGACGAGCCGATCAAAATCACAACACCGCGTCCCCAACGATCCGCAAGCCTTCCCGAAACAATCGAAAACGCATACATGCCAAAGGTGTGCGAAGAAATCACCAGCGAGATATCGGGCAGGCCGTGGTTGTGTCCGCGCATGTGCAGCGATGTGATGACCATGACCAGCACCATCACCATTTGACCCAGGACCATGCTGATGACAGCAACCATTGCCGCAGGTTGACGCAGAATCTGGAGCACGCTTCTTACTTCGCCTGTGCCTGCCACGGTTTCAGGAAATTTTTCCGCCACCTCTTTGCCGATCTCACGCGGATCCGGGCGCAAGCCGATGAACACGACCACGGCACCGATGGCAAAGAGAATCGCCGCGACGAGATATGCGCCTGCCAGTTCATCGATCCCCCAGGAACCGACGAGTCCGCCTGCCGGCCCCGCTACGAACGGGCCGATCACCGAGCCGACCGTTCCGCCGATGACCACATTCGAGATCGCTCGTCCGCGATGTTCGGGGAGGTTCACTTCCGCCGCCGCAAAACGACCGAGTTGAACCGCCGCATTGGCAACACCCATCAACACCATGCCAATCAGAAAGACCGGAAACGAATGGATGGCGATTGCATAAAACGTAACACTGGAGCCGACCACACCCGTGCTTAGCCCGGTCACCAGTCCTCCGCGCCTGCCAATCGCGTCGAAGACATATCCCCACCCGAAAGCGGAAAACGCACCCGCCAGCAGGTAGACCGCTGTGGGCACTCCCGCCCAATTGGCATGCTGACTCAACTCCTTGCCCACGATCGAATTAAGTGTGGCCGCCGCAATAAACCCCGCTGAGGCGAGGGATTGTTGTGCAAAAAGAATACCTGTAATTTTTCGCGCTATGGATTCAAGGTTGTTCATTCGGTTTCCTTTTTTCAAATAAAGCCGAGTATAACAAAACCCGCCTTGAAATAATTGTTCAAGGCGGGTCAATTACAAATTACGCTTTACACATCGCCCGTTTACTTCTTTTTCCCCTTCTTCTCTTCGCGTCCCATCGCATCCATCACTGCCACAGAAGCGATCTGCACAATGGCATTGACGTCATCTCCCGTCTGCAGCACATGCACCGGCGCGCCCATGCCGAGCAGAATGGGTCCGATCGCCTTTGCGTTGCCGAGGCGTGAAAGAAGCTTGTAGGCAATGTTCGCCGATTCAAGCGACGGGAACACCAGCACGTTCGCATCTTTCACCGTACTGAAGGGATACCGCTCTTCCACGATCTCCGGCACAACAGCTGTATCGGCCTGCATTTCGCCATCCACGTTCAGGTCGGGGCGGCGTTCCTTGACCAATGCCACGGCCTTGCGAACTTTGTCCGAGAGCGGGTGCGGCGTTGAACCAAAATTGGAAAACGAAAGGAAAGCCACGTGCGGGTCGATCTCCAACTTCTTCGCGTAATCGGCCGCCAGTGTGGCAATCTCTGCCAGGTCTTCCGCAGATGGGTCAATGTTGACGGTGGCATCTGTGAAAAGGAAAACCTTATCGTCCACGATCATGATGTACACCCCCGCCGCGCGTGTTGCACCCGCCGCCGTGTGATGAATCTGCAAAGCCGGGCGGATCACTTCGGGGTAATCGTAGGTCAAACCCGAAACAAAGGCGTCTGCATCGCCCATCTTCACCATCAACGAACCGAAGATATTAGGGTCTTGTATTTTTTTGGTGGCATCATTCGCCATCACACCCTTGCGCTGGCGAATCTCATAATAGCTCCTGGCGTATGCTTCGAGATTATTGAAAGTGGCAGGGTCCACGATCACAGGCTGGTAATCCAGCCCAAGATTCTTGAGGTGACCCTTGATCACACTAGCGCGGCCGATCAAAACAGGAGTAGCAATGCCTTCATCCTGAATTTGATACGCAGCCCGGATAACCTTCTGTTCTTCGCCTTCAGCAAAGGCCACACGCTTCTTCCCGCCCGAGGAACGCGCCTTGTTCTGGAAGAAGTAGCGAATCCGCTCACCCTTGCCCTGACGGTATGCAAGCTGCTCCTTGTATTCATCAATGTCGATCGTTTTGCGAGCCATATTCGTCTTCATTGCCATTTCAGCAACTGCGGGCGCTTCCCACAACAGCACACGCGGATCGAGCGGCTTGGGAATGATGTACTCACGTCCGAACTTGATGCTCTCGCCGCCATATGCGCGAATAACAGAATCGGGCACATCCTCTTTTGCAAGCGCGGCCAAAGCTTTGGAAGCTGCGAATTTCATCTCTTCGTTGATCTGCTTTGCGCGTACATCCAACGCGCCGCGGAAAATGAACGGGAAGCCAAGCACGTTATTGACCTGATTTGCATAATCGGAGCGGCCGGTGGCGATGATGACATCCTTGCGCGCCTCTTTCGCAAGCTCGGGCTTGATCTCCGGGTCCGGGTTTGCCATCGCGAAAATGATCGGGTCCTTCGCCATCAACTTGACCATCTCCGGCGTCATCACATTGGCCACCGAAAGGCCGTAGAAAACGTCCGCGCCGCGCAGTGCATCGGTCAGAGTCCGCGCATCGGTCTCAACAAGGAAGCGTTCCTTGTACTTGTTCATTCCCTCCTTGCGGCCTTTATACACCACACCCTTGCTGTCGCACAGCATGATGTTCTCGCGCTTCACGCCCCAGCGGATGGCCAATTCAGCGCATGAGATCGCCGAAGCGCCCGCTCCTGAAATGACCAAACGGATTTCGCTGTGTTTCTTGCCGACGATCTCCAGCGCATTCGCCAGCCCCGCCGAGGAAATGATCGCCGTGCCATGCTGGTCATCATGAAAGACGGGGATATCAAGCATCTTCTTCAGTTCTTCTTCGATATAAAAACATTCGGGGGCTTTAATATCCTCGAGATTGATCCCGCCAAAAGTGGGAGAGATCGCCGCAACGACCTTGATGATTTCATCCGGGTCGTGGGAATTCAATTCGATGTCAAATACATCAATATCTGCAAATTTCTTGAATAAGACCCCCTTGCCTTCCATCACAGGCTTGCTTGCCAGCGCGCCGCGGTCACCAAGACCGAGGATCGCCGTCCCGTTCGAAACCACACCCACCAAATTGCCTTTTGAGGTGTACTCATAGGCATCGTCGGGATTCTTCTCGATTTCAAGAACAGGTTCCGCTACCCCGGGAGAATATGCCAGGCTCAAGTCCCGCTGCGTATCCATCGGCTTGGTGGGAATGATCGCCACTTTGCCGGGTTTGCCTTTGAGCCGATGATATTCAAGTGCATCTTCGCGTGTAATTTTAGCCATAGTGCCTCCAGTGATTTGATGACAATTCAGGATTTCCACATCCAGAAAGTCACCTGTAAATTATCACATGACTTGCGGAAAGAGAATAGTTCCTTTTGTCACAATTTTATGGGTAACTGCCAACACCCATATATTCTTACCCCAATCAAGCAAAAAGTTCCGGCGAAGGAATAAACGCTTATCCGAAGAAATCGAACACAGCCTCACAAATCTTGTGTACCTTTTCTTCACTCAACTCCGGGTAAATTGGCAGGGACAATACCTCGCGTGAAGCGGCTTCCGTATTTGGCAGACTGCCGGAAACATAACCCAGGTCTGCATAAGCAGGCTGAAGGTGAATGGGAACGGGATAATGAATCAACGAATGGATTCCCCGTCCTCTCAAAAACCGCATCAAGGCGTCACGCCTTGGATGGCGAACCACAAATTGATGAAAAACATGGTTGGATTCATCAGGTTGGGCAGGCAAAATTAAATCCGTTTTCTTAAGCCGCTCGAAATATAAATCCGCAAGCTGGCGGCGGCGTAAATTCCATTTATCCAGGTGCTTCAACTTAACTCGCAATACGCCCGCTTGCAATTCATCGAGCCGGCTGTTCATTCCCCTGACCGAACTGACGTAATGTTCCCGCCAGCCATATTGGCGCAGGAGCCTTACTTTTTCCGCCAGCCCCCGGTTGCTGGTGACCACCGCTCCCCCATCCCCAAACGCACCGAGGTTTTTCGTCGGGTAAAAACTAAAAGCGGCAATATCGCCCCATGCACCGGCTTTTCGGTTTCGATATAGCGCCCCATGCGCCTGGGAACAATCCTCTACAACCAAAACATTTTTCTCCCACGCAATCTGAAGCACCGGATCCATATTCACCGAACACCCATATAGATGGACCGGGATAACGGCGCGAGTCTGCGGCGAAATGGCTTGGGAAAAAAGCGCCGGATCTAATGTTAATCTTACAGGGTCGATATCCACCAGAATCGGCCGGGCACCGCTCGCCTCCACCGCGCTGACAGTTGCCACTGCAGTATGGGCAGGGACAATCACCTCGTCATTTTTACCGATACCGCAGGCCATCAATGCCAATTGCAAGGCCTCCGTTCCGGAAGCCACCCCAACAGCGTGGGATACCCCGCAGTATTCGGCAAACTCCCTTTCGAATGCCGCCACCTCTTCCCCAAGGATAAATGAGCCCTTTGCAAAAATCCGCGAAAGAACGCCTTCTAATTCTCCGCGAATAGACAGGTATTGTTTGTTCAGGTCTATGACTGGGATTTCTTCCATCATATTGGATAAGCGGGGAATGCGTACGAGGCAGCTGTTCGGGTTCAGTTAGAATCCTGAGCTACAAATAGTGTTCCTTGTTTAATTTGTAAAACTCCAACGATCTGGCAAGCCCTTCCTCAAGGGAAATTTGCGGATTCCAACCTATCTCGTTTCGAATAAGGCTGTAATCGCCATGGTAATCTCCAATGTCGATTCGTTTACGATTTTCGGGGAAAGGCACAAACACATAATTGCCGCTCCCATTAATTTTTATCATTAGTTTGGCGAGTCCCCGCAAATTGACCGGCGGTCCGCCCAGGTTGAAAATTTTCCCGACCGCGGAGGGGTGGGCTGCACACAAAAGCATGGCGTGGACAACATCGTCCACAAAATTAAAATCCCGGATCTGCGCCCCGTCGCCAAAAACCTGAATGTCATCTCCCATCAGCAGCTGATGAAACCACCAACCGATGAACGTTAGGAGGTCGTCCTTGATTCTCATCCGCGGGCCGTAGACATTCGTCATTCTCAAAACACTGGTCGCCATGCCGTGCACCCGGTTATAGACGATATGGTACATCTCTCCTGCCCGCTTGCTTACTCCGTTGTTGTCGAGGGGGGTCAGAAGGTGATTTTCGTCAACAGGCAGATATTTAGGCCGGCCGTATACCTGGCGCGTTCCTGCAAATACAATGTTGATCCCAGGGTTGTTTTGCCTGCACACTTCCAATAACTTCAACTGGCTCACCGCATTGACGTTCAGGTCCTTGAACGGATCCAGCATGCTCCCAACATGGCTCATCTGGCCGGCCAGGTTGAAAAGATAATTTTGTCCTTTCACAGCAGCGGTCATTAGACGTTCATCGTTGATATCCGCTTGAATGATCTGGACCTGGTCCTTGATTTCATGCACATTAAAAGGGTTGCTGCCAGAATCAGGGTCGAGGTTGTCAACAATGGTGATATCCGCGCCGAGGCCTGCCAACTTTTGGGCGAGATTGCTTCCAAGGAATCCCAGCCCCCCGGTAATCATTATTTTTTTATTTGAAAAGGTTTCTGCCAGGTCCATTAGGATTTTTTGTTTTTCAAGTGTTCTTTTTGGATGACGAGCAGCCAATACAAGCCCGCAAGCTGATAGAGGGTCCGGGCAATCCGCCAGGGGACAAAGAATTGGGATACGCCGTACTTCCGTGAATAATGATTGACCGGGGCTTCGGCAAAAGCATAACCCGCATCCTGGATTTTTTTTACCAGCTCAATGCAGATCGCGCCGCTGGCGCTCTTCAGGTCAATCTCATTCAGAATTCTCGTGGGAATCAAACGAAAATCACAATCCACGTCTCGGATACGGATCCGAAAGAGGAATTTCACGAAGTAATGGTACACCCGTCCGACAATAAAACGGAGGAACGAATCATTGCGCGTCAGTTTATATCCATTGACGACATCCACGCCTTCGCGAAGCGCATCCACTAAATTGACTAATTCCAATGGATTGTATTGAGAATCTCCATCCGTATAAAAGACCCAATCCTTTGTAGCAGCGGCGAATCCGGTTCGAAGTGCGGCTCCATATCCCAGATTGGAGGGGTGCGTAATCACTCGCAATTCCGGATACCTTGTGGAGATCTCATCCAGCATGGTGGAGGTGTAATCTGTACTGCCGTCGTTAACCACGATAATCTCAGAGTCATCGGTTACCTGCTGCAAACTGATCCAGGCTGCGGCAACCATACTGGCAATTGTCCCGCCGTCGTTGTAGGCTGGGAATACGGCACTGATACTGGAAATTCGATTTTGTGTGTTTTTCTTATCCATCACACCTGTCATTTTCTACCGACAGCGACCACGCTCAACCCAAAAGGCAGTCCGATATGCGCCGCAATTGGCGCTTCACTTGCAAGAATGTATTTAAGAACGGTATTGAAGACACCTGCATTCAAAGCAAGGTCAGATTGAAAATCTTTTGGCGGAAATACACGTTCGCCGAGTCGTTTTGCAACAGCCAGCGGGAAAAGGAACGTGTTGGCATAAGAAAGGTGTTCCACGATAAAACCGCTTTGCTCGAGCAATTCCTTCACAAGTCCTTTTGTGTAGCGCCGGTTGGTATGGACGCTTTTATCATGCTGGCCGCGCAGCCAGTCATAGGCGGGCAGGCGTAACAGGAGATGGCCTTTCGGCGTGAGCACACGGAAAAATTCTCTTAATGCTGAGGCTTCGCTGCGAACAGCTCGCTCATACAAAACGTCGAAGCTGGTGACCAGGTCAAAGGAAGAGGAAGCAAATGGCAGGTCCAGAACGGAGGCGCGGGCGAGGCGGGGAGCGTTTCTCTTGCGGCAAAAATCCAGAGCTTGTGGATACAAATCCACGCCGGTTACCATTCCATATTCAGCAAGGTAGGTTGTCATGGCCGCGCCGGTACCACAGCCGGCATCCAGAATTTTGAGGTTCGAATTATTCACGAAACGGTCAAGCAACGCCCGGGTGATGGTTTCCATGCCCCGATACCACCAGTGGCGGTCTTCGACCTGATACATTAGCTCGTATTCGCGCGGGTCCAATTCTCCTCTTTACGGAACGCGATATGCCAGCAGGATGGTGGTGTCGCAATCATAGCGGTAATTAAGTTGGCCTCCGGGATGAGCGCGCGCCCACGCCTCCAATTCCGGGATCCGCTCCGGGCTTGCAATAATGGTTTCGCCAGAGACGGGGTTGAACAAATCGAGGGAGTCTGGAATATTCGTGATCTTCCTTCTCTCGCTGAGGAAGTCCGTTGAGGCATGGCTTCCATAAAAATACTGGCTGTCGCTCAGGAGGTACACCTGCAATTCGTTATCGATAGTTCCTGCGTAACCACCAAGGTAGGAAGCGAAACGCCCCACAAGATTTCCCCCGAACCGGCATCGGCCTGCAAAATCGCCATAATACGTCCACAAATTAAAGATGAACAAACTCACCAGAATGGCGGATACTACAAATACATATGCATTTCGCGCACTCTTCCAACCCAGTCCCAGCAAGTCAAGGATCTGGTCCAACCCCAGGGTGGCCATGATAAATGCAGCGGGAAGCGCCATTAACATGCGATAGGAATCCGCGGATGGCGGCGTGGCAAATATCGCTATGGAAAAGGTGGCGCCCCAAAAATAACCGTTCAACAACAAGTAGGCAGGGTTTCGAATCCGCCATAAGGCAATGCCTGCGCCAGCCAAAAACATGGTACTTGAGATCATGCTCATCATTGGCGAGGGGGAGCCGTAAAAATCAAGGGCCGGGTAATAGATCAGGGAAAGGAAGGCATGTAGAAATCGGCCGGATAGGATTTCAAGGGCGCTTTGGCCGGTCAGCTGCATGGTGCTGGCAAGCCATCCGGATTGGAAGGTGCCATCCGCCCCAAGCCGATTAAAGAATTCATTGGGAGTGCTGAAAATATAATATGCTTCAGGCAGAATGGTAATAAGGAACCCACCCCAAAAGACCGCAGCCTGCGAAAAACGCTGCCGGAACCAGGGCCGGTAAAACAGGAGCAGGATCAGCATGTAAATTAATGCAAGCCCAAGAATGACCTGAGCTGTTAGGTAAACAGAAAAGTGAATCGCCACCAAAATTCCGCTTAGGGCTGTTCTCCACGATTCACGTTTTACCAAACCGCTGATCAACAGATAGAGTTCAAGGGGCGCAAGCCAAGTCCCCTGGATATATGCAACCGAGACAATCCGGCTGAAATGAATGTGGGAATGTGAAAACGCCAGGATCAGGACTGTAATTAATGCCACTCGCCTACCGCCAATCCACCGCGCCAGAAGGTAAAGGCTGGGGATTGCCAGCGTACCGCCAATGGCAGGCATTAACCGAAGTGCAAATGCGTTGACACCGAAAAACTTCATTGAAAGATAGATCAACTGCAAATAAAGTGCGCCGAAGTTTTCCCACAAGGCAAAGGGATTGGCCAGCACATCGCTGACCGTCGACTGCGCCATGAAACCGATGCGGCCTTCGTCGCCGTCCAATACGCGCGGCAGTTCTCCCAGCTTATAAAAACGGAAAGCAGCCGCCAACAGGGTTACCACCGCGACCACAATGATCTCCGTACGGTTCTTCTTGATCCATTCGAAAACAGACCGGGCGTCCGGGGAAACGTCGAAGAAGGCATAGCAGTAAGCCCCTGCGGCCAACAACCAGATCGTTACAACGGGGATGTAATTAACCCGCGTAAACAGCATCAAATTTGCCGTCGCCCCAGCGGCCAGACCCGATAAAAACAGAGCTGCCAAGACCCAAAATACCCTCTCGTGAAAAACAGGCCAGGCGGAAAACCTTCGAGAAAACAGATCCGGGCGAATCAACTGACTGGCAACCAAAATCACCACCCCCAAAACTGCCAGCCACGAATAAGGTGGAAAGAGAATCGTTTCGTCTATCGGGCGTGAAAAAATCAGAAACTGGCTGACCAGAATAAAAAATATTCCTAGAAATGCGGCAACACGACGAACATTACTGCCGCCTCCTCCAGCCTCCGGTTGTCTTTCAGTCATTGCTTCCTCCGTGCGAGCAAAAGTCTATAATTAACTGATATCCTGAAATGGAACAAACGTATTTTAAAATATAATTTTGAGAAACTTTATTATACACAAGAAAATGACCTGCCAATCGCGCCGCCTGCCTGCCGCCGGAGTTTTTAATATTATTCCGGAATGTTAACAAATCGGAAAATTCATGTATAATTAAGAAAACCCGCAAAGATGAGTGGCGGGTGTTCTTTAAGATATTTCTGCCGCAGCGCGGCCTTTGCTTTGAAACTGACTGGACCTTTGGCGCAACACCTCCCTCCAATTAATCGGGAGTTATTCTGTGAAGTCTCATTTAGGAAAAACGTGAGAAAAAACCGGCTTCACCCTAAAATTTGACTGCCAAACGTGACGCGAAAATAGTCACGCAAATTTGATCTATCCCTTCCCGCCTCTTTCGGGACCTGGAACTGGTCAGTACACCCAGACATTTTTCACAGCCGAGGCCGTTTAATAAGACGGAGTTCTCGGCTGTACGCTTTAAGTATGAAAAAGATAACCGCCATTGAACCGCAAAAGAACCGCAGCCGCGTAAACATTCACCTGGACGGCGAATTTGCATTCGGTCTGGCACGCATCACCGCCGCATGGCTCCATGTTGGCGAAGTTCTGAGCGATGAAAAGATCGCCAAACTGCAGTCTGAGGATGCACGGGAACGGGCCTTTCAACAAGCCATGCTCTTCCTGAGCTACCGCGCCCGCTCCGAAAAAGAGATACGGCAGAACCTGCGCAAGCATGAAATTCCCGAGGATGTGGTCGAAGAGACCCTTGCAAGGCTGAGGGAAAACGGGCTTGCCAACGATAATAAATTTGCCCGCGCCTGGGTGGAAAATCGAAACACCTTCCGCCCGCGCAGCCGCCGCGTGTTGACGATGGAACTTCGTCAAAAAGGACTCGACGATGAAACCGTGCAGGACGCAGTTTCAAATGTGGATGAAAACGCCCTCGCCTATGATTCTGCCCGGAAACGAGCCGGCAGGTTCAAAGGTCTGGAGTGGAGCGAGTTTCGCAGGAAACTCTCCGAGTACCTCGCACGACGCGGCTTCCCCTATTCCGTAATCGCGCCGGTCGTCACCCAGGTCTGGAACGAAACGCACGCGGAAGAAAAAACCTATGAAGATGAGGATTTACCATGAACCCGATAATCCTATTAACTGACTTTATTGCTCTCGTTGTCGGCATCGCTGCGGGATATTTATTCCACCGCTACCAGGCTGAACGCTCCGCCAAGGCGCGCCAGGAAAAAGCTGACGATATCTTGAAAGCGGCGAACTCCCAAGCCCGCATGATCGAAAGCGGCGCGAGAGAGAATGCCACCAAGATCGTGCAGGCCGCGGAAGCGGAAATGAAGGAACGGCGCATCGAGTTGAACCGTGAAACGGAACGCCTCGATAAACGCCGCTCTGAACTTGACATCCGTTTCGATAAGATCGAACAGCGCGAACAGACTTTGAACAAGCGGCAATCGCAGGTGGACAAGCGCGCCAATGAGATCGACAAACTTTATGAAGACCAGGTGAAGAAGCTCGAACTGATCGCGCAAATGTCCCAGGACGATGCGCGTAAAGACCTCTTCGCCGCAGTGGAAAAAGAAGCCCGGGGCGATATGGCCAGGATCATTCGTCAGATCGAAGCGGAAGCGCGCGAGGAAGGCGAGAAGCGCGCGCGCAAACTGATCGCAGATGCCATTCAACGCGTGGCCTCCGAACATGTGGCCGAAGTCACCCGCGCCGTGGTCACCCTCCCCAGCGAGGAGATGAAAGGCCGCATCGTGGGCCGCAACGGACGCAACATCAAAGCCTTTGAACAGGCGGCGGGTGTGGATGTGATCGTGGACGATACCCCCGACTCTGTGACGGTCTCTTGTTTCGACTCTGTCCGCAGAGAGATCGGCCGCCGTGCACTCGCAAAATTGATTCTAGACGGCCGCATTCATCCCGCGCATATCGAAAAGATCGTGGAAGATGAAACCAAGGCGGTTGAAAAGATCATTAATGAAGCAGGCGAACAGGCCGCGTACGATGCGAATGTCACCGGCCTGCATCCCGAAGTGCTACGCATGATGGGACGGTTGAAGTTCCGCACTTCGTATGGGCAGAACCAGCTCGCCCATGCCGTGGAAGTATCCAAGTTGGCAGGAATCCTCGCCGCTGAAATCGGCGCGAACGTGGAACTTTCCAAACTGGGCGGCTTTCTGCATGATATCGGCAAAGCCATGGATCACAACCAGGATGGAACCCATGCCGGGCTGGGCGCGGAATTTTGCAAACGGTACGGAGTCAACCCCGTGGTTGTCAATGCCATCGCCTCCCACCACCATGAAATTGATCAGGAGACTGTGGAAGCGGTCATCGCTGAAGCAGCGGATGCGATCTCCGGCGCCCGCCCCGGCGCCCGCCGCGAGGATTTGGAAGCGTACATCAAACGCATCCGCTCGCTTGAGGAAATGTCCATGTCGTTTGAAGGCGTGCAGCAAGCCTTCGCCATTCAGGCGGGACGTGAAGTGCGCATCCTCGTCAAGCCAGATCAAATTGACGATCTTTCCTCCGCAAGGCTGGCGCGTGATATCGCCAAGAAGATCGAAGAGACCATGCAATACCCCGGTCAGATTCGGGTCACGGTCATCCGCGAAACAAGGTCCACCGAATACGCAAAATAATCCATCACAAGCCCGCAGACAAAGGCGTCTGCGGGCTTGTTTTATTAATCTATGTCAATGAAAACATCCTACCTCACAGACCTGACTTGTTCCGTTTGCGGAAAAGTCTTTTCCATCCATAAAGCGCATACCTTTTGTCCGGACTGCCAGGCCACCCTCATCTCAAACTATGACCTGAATGCCGTCCGCAGCGAAGTAGATCGCGACAAAATCCGAATACGACCAAAAGGCATGTGGCGCTGGCACGAAGTGTTGCCCGTGCAGGACGCTGAAAAGATCGTGTCACTTGGGGAAGGCGATACACCCTTATTAAGCATCCCCCGCGTCGGAAACGAACTTGGTCTTGCCAACCTCTTTGTCAAAGACGAAAGCAATAACCCCACCGGCTCTTTCAAAGCCCGCGGACTTTGCGCCGCAGTTTCCAGAGCCAATGAACTCGGCATAAAAAAAGTGATCATCCCCACCGCCGGGAATGCAGGCGGAGCCATGGCCGCTTACGCAGCACGGGCAGGAATGCAGGCTCTGGTCTACATGCCAAAAGATACGCCCAACGCAAACATTCAGGAAAGCCGCATTGCAGGCGCAGAAGTGATCCTTGTGGACGGCCTCATCAGCGATGCGGCGAAGATGGCAGGCATCAAGGCGCGCGAAGAAGGCTGGTTCGATGTCTCCACCTTCAAGGAACCCTACCGCGTTGAAGGCAAAAAAATCATGGGCTACGAACTCGCGGAAGCCTTCGATTGGACCTTGCCCGATGTGATCCTCTACCCCACCGGCGGCGGGACTGGACTCGTCGGCATGTGGAAAGCCTTTGCCGAGATGGAAACCCTCGGCTGGCTTGCAGATACAAAACGTCCGCGCATAATTTCTGTGCAAGCAGAAGGATGTGCTCCAATTCCGAAAGCCTTCCATGCAGGCGCCTCATTCTGTGACTTTTGGCCGGGCGCCCAAACTGTGGCATCCGGCTTGCGAGTACCGAAGAGCTTCGCCGACCGGATCATTCTCTCCAACATCCGCGAAAGCAACGGCACAGCGGTAGCCGTCAGCGATGAGGCATTGATGCAGGCCCAGAAAAAACTGGCCGCCATGGAAGGCATCTTCGCCGCCCCCGAAGGCGCCGCCTGCCTCGCCGCGCTCGAAGAATTGGTAAAACAGAAGTGGGTAAAACCGGACGAAAAGATCGTTATATTCAATACGGGTTCTGGTTTGAAATATCTGGACCAGGTTGTTCAGTAAATAAAAAAAAGGATGATCTTGGTCATCCTTTTTTTGATTCCATCCTCGCCTAAAATTCGATAACCGTTGGTCTCAACCCCAATTCGTCAATTAATTCATTCAATTCATCATCCGTCAGTCTTCGTCCTTTGCCCGCGTAGGCGGTGAGCATGGCTTCAGTGGTGTTTGTGCCAAATGAACGGCCCTCGTAGCGCGGCGTGGTGGTGATGACCCGTTTCACCCCGCGCTCTTTGAGCAGGGCGATATTATCTTCCGTGGTTGTGTTGGTCACGATGGTCTTGCCAGTCAGATTCTTCGGCATGTATTTTCGCATGAACAAAAAATCGCCTGCGATCAAATCTGATTCTTCAAAATATTTCACATACTTCGGCTCATGTTCCGCGCCGTCGCTGCCGTAGAAGATCATGCTCATGGGGAAATGACTGACAAAAGGCAGCATGACTCTTGCGACTCGTTTAAATGCGGGGATTCCATAAATGGGGAGCGGGACTCCCAGGGCAACCATCAAATCACCGAACACGGTTCTTTCTGCGACCTCGGCAACTGCTTCAGCCAACCCGATCCGATCAGCCGCGACAGGGACGAACGCCTGGTTAAATCGAATATCTCCCAGTTGAGGCTTTGCCAGTTGAAACACGCGCCGCTCGAGAGTGTGCTTGAGTCCACGCCCGTCACAGAGTGGAGTCTGCTTGACACCGGAGACAAGCTTGAGCGCGGCATGAAGCGGATACTCCTTTTCATCCAGACGTAAATAAAGATCCACACCGCCGACGCCGAAGGCATCCACTTTGCCATCCAAATCCAGATACATCTGGCGCGCCTTCTCAATATCGCCATCCGTGCCAATGCGTTCGACAAGAATCTCTACACCTTTGAGATTAACCTTCACGCTTTTATCGCGCTTCGAACTGCCGAGGCTGATTCCCACAGCATGTTTCATGATGTACCTACAAAGGGATTGAATTGTTTTTCATATCCCACGGTTGTTTCGGGGCCATGGCCCGACAGCAACCGCGTATCATCGGGCATGGTAAAAATTTGCGTGCGGATGCTGTTCTCCAAAGTATCCCAATCGCCTCCGGGCAGGTCGGTGCGGCCCACACTGCCATTGAAAATGAGATCGCCGCAAAAACAAATGCTTTCCTTTTCAACGTATAAGACGCAGTGACCTTTGGTATGCCCCGGCGTGTAACGGACTTCAAATTCATTCGAACCAAGTTTGAGCTTCATGCCGTGCACAAAATCAATCGTCGGCTCGGGGCCGGGATCGATATCAAATCCGAATTTCGCGCCACCACCACCCGCCCGCCAGAGAATATGGTCATCGGGATGCAAGGCCACATGCGGCAGTGGATTCAAAGCATCCGCGATCGCCGCAGCTCCGCCGATGTGATCGAAGTGCGCATGCGTATACCAAAGATGACCGATGCGCCAGCCGCGATCCTGCGCGGCTTTTAAAATGAGATGTCCATCCCAGGAAGGGTCTATGACGATGGCCTCCGTAGTTTCGGGGTCGGCAACAAGATAAGCGTTCGTTTGTGCAGGTCCAAGAGTGAAGGGAACGATTTCGAGCATGGGGTTTACCTTTCATCAGTAGGGGCGACCCATCAATATCTTCGGGACAACCTGCTCCCGCTAGGCGGGTCGCCCTTACGGTTTATGTCTTTTGCGGGGAGAAAAAGTAACCGATGATAACTGAAACAGCAATCAACCCGACCGATAACGGATACACAAAGAAAGGATCGCGCTCAAAGATAAATCCGGCAATCGGCGGGGCAACGATGAAAATAATTGCGCTGACCGTTTCCATCGTGCCATAGGTGATGCCCATCTGCGAGTCGTGCACCAGACCGCGAGCCTGCGCCAATGCCATCGGGCGCGCCGCGCGGAATCCGCCCAGCAGAAAATAACCGAGCATGAAAACCGGCAGACCCGCTCCCCGCCAGATCAGCAGGGCAAACACGGCAACCAGCATTTGAGCAAATAAAAATCCACGGCGCGGGTTGAAACGACTGAAGAAGATCGCCAGCAGGGAATTCCCCAGCGCGCCCGCGGAAAAGACCCAGCCTGTTTCGCTCAAGGTGAGTCCGCGCACCCCTTTGAGAAAATTCGGCGTGAGTGGCTGGGCAAGGTACAATGCAAAAACCGCAAAGGCATAGATCATCACAAAATTGATGAGGCGTGTATTCCTCCACAGATTTATCGGCGGAGAAGCGGGGTCGTGGCCATCGATCGGCTGCGGGTGGATGAAGATCACGAACAAGGTGGAAATCACAAAGGTCCCAAACGCTACGAGATAACTTGAATTCATTCCATAATGTTCGGCAATCCAGCCGCCCGTCACAGGTCCAAGCGACATGCCCAGGCTGAACGTTGCTGTTGTGAGGGAGAGCGCGGTGCCCACCTCCCATTTTCCGCGCGCGGCCGTTACATAACTTCCAAGCGGCGAAGCTACGAAGGCAGTCAATCCATACGCAAAGAGCCCCACCAGATAAATGGGCAGCGATTTTGCAACGCCCATCATCAAGGTTGAGACGACGCCAAACAGCCAGGCGGTGATCAACAACGGGCGCCTGCCAATATGGTCCGCGAGATGGCCGCCAGGGATGTGCGTGATGGCCATGAAAAACCCGAACGCGCCTAAAGCAAAACCCACTTGTTGTTTATTCAACAAGAATTCGTTTTCAAGACGGATCGGCACAAAATTAAAAAACATCCCCTCACCAAGCCCCCACAGCAAAAGGGCGGCAGCAATGAAAAAAAGATTTCGATTCAAGGTTTCCTTTCTGAAAAAGACCTGTCAGGTTTCATTCCACGCGTTTGATAAAATCCCGCACCAAATCGAACACCTGCTGACGAGCCGCATCGCGCGTGACGACGTGGCCTGACCCTGTTATATAAACCTTCGTCTTGTCTGACGTATTTTTCAGATCAGCAAAGATCATTTCCATATTTTCAGGGAGCACATATTTATCATCCCTTGAATGGATTAATAGTACTGGCACGTGCAGGTTCGGCAGCGCAGCGCGCATCTCCCCGAGCAATTTGTTCAACTCCCCGATTGAGCGCACGGGATTCTGCGGATACGACACGTGATCTTTGAAAGATTCCTTGTCGAACCAACTTGCGCCGGGTTCTTCATCGCTCTTGGGCATGTAGGAAACAATCCTGCTGATCCATTCGATGTGCCGCAGGCGGGGATCATCAGGCAGCTTGTACGGCGTAGACATCGCCACCACTCCTGCCGCGTCCAACCGTGTGGACATCAACAACGACAGCACACCGCCCATCGAAAGCCCCGCAAGGAAGATTCGGTCGACACTGCCAGAGAGCAGATGAAAGCCGTCTTCAACAGAAGCAGCCCAATCGGTCCAGTGGGAGCGGATCATATCTTCTGGGTCGGTGGCATGTCCCGCCAGGCGAATCCCCAGACAGGTATATCCCTGTTCATTGAGATAATCTCCCATCCAGCGCATTTCCTTGGGCGCACCCGTGAAGCCGTGCGTCAGCAAAACGCCTGTGCGCCCGCCAGGAAGAAAAAAAGGTTCCGTTGTCGGAATGATTTGAGTGTTCACATTCTGATTATATCAACGAGCCCGCGCAAACCCAATTCATACGATCTCCAGCCAAACCCCGTCACCCTGCCCTTGCACACCGCCGACACCAGCGACGTATGCCGAAACTCTTCGCGCGCATACACGTTCGAAAGATGCACCTCGACGACAGGGATTTGAATCGCAGAGATTGCATCCCGTAACGCAATCGAAGTATGCGTATACCCGCCCGGGTTGAACACCACACCCGCAGCCCACGTCCGCGCATCGTGCAGCGCATCAATCAATGCGCCTTCATGATTCGATTGCAGGCAGGTCACGTCTGCACCTAATTCTTTTCCCAATGCAATCATCTTTTTATTGATGTCATCCATCGTCATCGAGCCATAAACCTCAGGCTCGCGGGTTCCCAGCAAATTTAAATTCGGTCCGTGCAAAATCAATATTTTCATCGTCACTCCAAAACCGACTCCAGATTATCGACATCCATCAATTCCGCTTTACCAATTTCAATCGACAGCGCAAAACGGATGGATTTCGCATTCTTCTTTTTATCCACCCTCATTGCGCGGATGATTTCTTCCCGCGGCATTCCTTCGGGAATTTGGATGGGCAAACCTAATGCCGACAACGTCGCCTCGATCGCTTCAACCAAGCCGGCGGCTGCCAGCCCCACCCGAGCAGAGTACCTCGCCTCAGCCGCCATGCCAATGGAGATCGCCTCTCCATGCCGCAATTTATATTTACTGACAAGTTCCACTGCATGACCAACCGTGTGACCGAGATTCAATTTCGCGCGAATTCCCTTTTCGTATGGATCTTCCTCGATGACTTGAATCTTCACCGCCATCGCGCGCTTGATCACTTCTTCGAGATTGGCTTTTACCCAGTCCATGCCGCGCTGGCACATGGCGAATAAATCAGGGTCGGAGATGATGCCATGCTTGACCACTTCCGCCATGCCTGAGCGCATTTCGCGTTCGGGTAATGTTTCAAGGAATTGCGGATCAGCCAGAACAAGTTTCGGCGGGTAAAACGAGCCGATGAGATTTTTCCCCTCAGGTAGATCGAATCCAGTCTTCCCGCCGAGCGAAGCGTCCACCATCGAAAGCAGGGTTGTCGGGATGCCGATCCAATCGACGCCGCGCATGTAGGTGGAGGCGGCAAAGCCCGCCATGTCGCCGATCACGCCGCCGCCGAGAGCAATGACTGTGCTCTTGCGGTCCAATCCGTTTTCAAGGAAAGTTTTCCACAGATGGGAAACTGTTTCGAGTCTTTTGTGCTTTTCCCCAGCAGGCACGATAACAGATTTGGCGTTGAAGAGGGTTTGGATTTTTTCAAGGTGAAATTTCGCCACGTTCTCATCGGTGACGATGATGGGATTCGGTAGGGTTGGCACGTTAGAAACTTGCCCTACGATGACATCATATTCGCCCATTGCGGAGAGGTGATGCCTGCCCAGCGCAACTTGCGCGAGATACGCATTTTGCTCGGCAGGTTTTCCATCTACATGATGTTTTAGCGGGAAGGAGTTGTAATGTTCGCTGCGTTTTTCCAACAGGACGGTGAGTTTTGTTCTCAGATCACCAGCCAGCAACGGACGTTTTCCCGATTCTTTTTTCATGCGTTCCAGCAAGGTGGGCAGCTCCGCCATGAGCAGAAGGACGCTTCCGTTGGATTCTGCGAATGCGCGGTTTTCGTCACGGAGCAATGCACCGCCACCGAGGGCGATGACGCTATCCCTCACCCCTTGCCCCTCTCCCTCAGGAAGAGGGGACGGGGTGAGGGATTTCAGCGCGGATGTTTCCATCTCACGGAAAGCGGATTCGCTCTGTCCTTCCATGATCTGCGAAATGGACATGCCCGCGTTTGTTTCGATGACGCGGTCAAGGTCAATGAATGGCAGGCGTAAATTCTGCGCCAGCAATTTGCCGATGGTGGATTTGCCTGTCCCTGGGGGACCGTAAAGGAAGATATGGGTCATAGGTTCATATAGGCTTCGGTGGTTGAGCGCAAGCAGTCGAAACCACCTTGTTTCAAGTTATATCGCGTTATTCTACAACTTGTTGGTCTCGATACGCCTTCGGCTACTCGACCAACAGATTATTCCCAAAATACGTGCGGGATGTTGTCCATTGGCAGGTCTTCGAGCGTGGCTTTGCGTAACGATTCAAAGCGCGGTTTGATTTCGTCCATGGAGTCGCCGCCAAGTTTTTCGAGCAAGACGTCGGCAAGGACGAAGACGACCATCGCTTCGAGGATGGGAACGGCGCGGGGGACGGGGCAAAAGTCGGAGCGTTCATATTTAGTGGGAGATTCTGTTCCCGAAGCAAGATCAACTGTCGGCTGGGGGAGAAGCGTGGTGGCAATCGGTTTCATCGCGGCACGGATGATGATCGGCTGTCCGTTGCTGATTCCGCCTTCAATTCCGCCTGCACGGTTCGTTGAACGTCGAAGGTCAAAGGTCGAAGGTCGTGAGTTCGTATTCTGCATTCCGCCTTCTGCATTCTGCAATTGGATCGGGTCGTGGGCCTCCGTTCCAATCCGTTTTGCATTCTCGAACGCATCGCCGACTTCCACGCCTTTGATGGCTTGCACGGACATGACGGCGTGGGCAAGTTTGGCTTCGAGACGGCGATCCCATTGGACAAAACTGCCGAGGCCCACTGGAAGATTGAGCGCGACAATTTCAAGCACGCCGCCCAATGTATTTTTGCCATGAATGGTCTTTTCGATTTCAGCTCGCATTTGATTTGCATATGTTTCGATGGGACAGCGCACATCGGACTCTTCAGCGCGGATGAAGCGTTCTTCGTAGGGCATGTCGCCAAAATCTGTTTGGATTTCGCCAATGGATGAAACGTATCCGCCGACGATGATTCCAAATTGATTCAAGAAATGCTTGCACACTGCACCAGCGGCGACGCGCATGGCGGTCTCGCGGGCAGACGCGCGTTCGAGGGCGGGGCGCAAATCTTTATAGCCATATTTGACCGCGCCTGTTAAATCCGCATGACCTGGGCGCGGGGTTGTCATTGGCTCGATGGTTTTGCCCTTCCACTTGACATGGTCTGCGTTTTGCACGAGCAAGGAAATCGGCGCGCCTGTCGTTTCGCCGCCTATCACGCCGCCAAGAATCTGAACAGTGTCCTTTTCGATCTTCATCCGTCCACCTGAGCCGTATCCGTGCTGACGGCGGGCGAGTTCCTTGTTGATGATCTCGGTCGTGAGGGGAAGTCCTGCGGGAATGCCATCGAGGATGGTGGTGAGCGATGGTCCGTGGGATTCGCCAGCAGTGAGGAAGCGTAAGGGCATGTGGGTCTCCAAGTGGAAAGTGATAAGTAGTAAGTGAAAAATTTATCCGTGTGAAGGAAAGATGAAAGAAGAAATAATTATTGATCAACGCTTTGAAACATAGTTTCGCGCGGCGGGTTGTGACCTGTCCAGATTTCGAAGGCGAGGGCGGCTTGTTCGATCAACATGCCAAGTCCAGTGGTTGCGGACAGTCCCTGCGCGCGGGCTAATTTGACAAGTTTCGTTTCTCTTGGATTGTAAACAAGATCATACACAAAAGCATTGGAAGGTAGTGACAGATTTTCGGGCAGGGGCGATTGATCTGTATTGGGTGCCATGCCGAGAGGTGTGGTGTTGACGATCAAGTGGAAAGTGGAAAGTGGAAAGTTGGTGAAATTGGTAATTGGTACCTCTTCGGCTATGCTTAGGGCAGGTTGGTAATCGGGGAAGGATTTAGCAAGTTCTTGGGCTTGTTCAAGTCGGCGGGATGAGATTGTTACATTCCAACCGTCGTTGAGAAGGGCGTAGACAACCGCCCGTGCTGAACCGCCTGCTCCCAACACCAATGCTGATTTCCCCCTCACCCCTAGCCCCTCTCCCATTTGGGGAGAGGGGGACTCTGCCATATACCTCTTCAAGTCCGATAAAAAACCTGGCGCGTCGGTATTGCCACCGATCAATTTATCTTCACGCAAATAGATCGTGTTGACTGCTCCGATGGCTTGGGCGGTGGGCGTGAGTCCGTCCATTAACTCAATGACATTCTGTTTGTGCGGAATGGTGACGTTGAGTCCGTGCAACTCACCAGCGCGGACACGAGCAAGCAAATCCTTCAATCCCTGTTTGTCGCCGGGGTGAACGGGGAATAGGGAATAGGTTCCTTGCAAGTTGCAGGCGTTGAGGGCAGCAGTGTGGATCTTGGGCGAGAGGGAGTGGCCGAGGGAGTGGCCGATCAAGCCCAGTTGGTAATTGGTAATTGGCAATTGGTAATTGGTTGAGTTCATGCAGGGTGCTTGCTCAATTGGTCAAGGACTTCAAAGAAATTTGGAAAGGTCTTGGAAACACAGGCTGGGTTTTCGATGGTGACGCCGTCGAAGCGCAGACCGATGAGGGAGAATGCCATTGCCATGCGATGATCGTTATAGGTCTGGATGGCGGCAGGACGCATCTTTTCTACGGGATGGATGGTCATTCCATCATCAGCTTCTTCCACACGGACGCCGAGCCGCGCCAATTCTGTGCAGGTAGCGTGGATTCGGTCGGTCTCCTTCACACGCGCAGAGGCGATGCCGCGAATGCGGGTCGATGAACCAGCAAAGGGGGCGATGGCGGCGAGGGTTTGGGCGGTGTCGGGGATGTCGCGCATGTCCACATCAATTCCGACGATGGACGATCCCTGCGGGCGATGGACCGTGATCGAGTTGCCAGATTCTGTAACAACACAGCCCATTTTTTGAAGCACATCCAAAAAGCGGATATCGCCTTGCACGGAGTTACGCGAGATATTTTCCACTTTTACCGTCCCGCCGCAAATGGCAGGCGCGGCGAAGAAGTAGGCGGCGGCGGATGCGTCAGATTCGATTGAATAAGAAGAAAGAGGAAAGAAGAAAGAGGGACGGATAGTGAAGTGTTCGTTACCGCGACGTTCAATTTCCACGCCAAAGTCTTTCATGATGGCGATGGTCATGTCCACGTAAGGTTTGGAATTGAGTTCAGTGGAAAGGACGAATTCAATTGGGCTTTGCGCGTATGGAGCGACCATCAAAAGGGCGGACAGGAATTGAGATGAAATGTCACCTGCCATTGTTGTTTTACCGCCGCGTAAGCCAGATGCCGTAACCTTCACAGGTGGACAATTGTTGGTCGTTTCCAATTTCGCGCCGAGTTGAGTGAGTGAAGCAGCCAAATCGCCGATGGGACGTTCGCGCATGCGCGGATCGCCGTCCAAAAGATATTCCCCATTGCCAAGAGTGAGGAACGCAGAAAGAAAACGCGCCGCCGTACCTGCATTGCCAATGAAGAGTTCGGCTTTCTTCGCAGGGATTCTTCCGCCCAAGCCTGTGACCGTCATTTCTTGATTGGCCTCGTCGAGTTGAACATCAAACCCCAAAATATGTAATGCTTTGGCGAAGTAGCACGAGTCATCGGAGAACAGGGCGTTGGTCAGGTGCGTGGTTCCATCCGCGAGCGCGGCGATGAGCAAGGCACGGTTGGTCAGCGACTTGGAGCCAGGAACGCGCACAGTGGCGTTGAGAGGGTGATGGATCGGAAGGATTCGCATGAGGGTGCAAAAGAGAATTAGTGACTGGGTATCGGAGGATTGTCTGTGATGGAGTAATAGTTTGAGCAAGCCTGATTCAGCAGGTTTTCCAATTCAGCATATTTTTCATCTCGAAGAACGATTTCAATTTCATCGAGCGAATTACGAAAGGATTGAATTGCATTCAGAACATTGTCCCGATTCGATTTCAGAATTCCAAGCATCATGTGGGCGGGTGTGCCTGCAAGACGGGATGTCGAGCGGAAGCCTGGCCCAATAAAGGGAGCGAATTCCTGCGGGGTGGTATGGGCGAGAGCGGAGGAGAGCAAAAACGGAAGGTGGCTCGTGGATGCGAGGATATGGTCATGTTCATTGGCGGACATTTCAACGAGGTCCGCAGCGATGGCAGAGATGATTTGTCCCACAGCCGATTTTGCCCGTTCCGTCGTTCGTTCCAACGGGGTGACGATGAACGGGGCGTTCTGATACAAATTCACATCGGCGTTTTCCAGGCCGAGTTTTTCTTTTCCGCAAATGGGATGCCCGCCAATGGGGTCGAAGTTTACGGGCAGGGCAATCATGGCTTGCAGGATGTCCCTTTTGGTCGAGCCGATGTCCATGACGATGCAGGGGTGTTTTGGTAATTGGTGATTGGTAATTGAAATTTGGTGAAGGGTTTCGAGGATGGAAGGGACGGGGGTGGCGAGAATCAAGATGTCGACTTGGGCGGGGAAGTTGGCAGAATCACTTTCGGCGTGGTCAATGATTCCCTTGGAAAGAGCAATTTCGAGCGTGGGAGGATGCGAGTCGAATCCGATCAGGCGGGCGCATTTTCCCTTGAGACGCATGGCAAGCGAGCCGCCCATGAGTCCCAGTCCGATAATTCCAATGCAAGAATCCTTCAACGAAAAGCCATCCTCCATGATTACCAGCCGGCAGTGACGGGCTTTTTGATGGGCGCGACGCGGCGATCCATGATCTTGGCAATCGCTTTGATCTGTTTTACCATCTCGGCAAAGGCTTCGGGCTTGAGCGATTGCTTGCCATCGGAAACAGCTTTGGATGGTTCAGGGTGGACTTCGACGATGAGGCCGTCGGCGCCTGCAGCAATGGCAGCGCGCGCGATAGCGGCTACGTAATCGGCGTGACCTGTGGAGTGGGACGGGTCGAGAATGACAGGCAAGTGTGTGAGTTTTTTCAGCACGGGAATGGCGTTGATGTCGGTGGTGTTGCGCGTGGTGGTTTCAAAGGTGCGGATGCCGCGCTCGCACAAAACGACCTGCTTGTTGCCGCCCGCCAGAAGATATTCGGCGGACATGAGCAATTCTTCGATGGTCGCGCTCAAACCGCGCTTGAGCAAAATCGTTTTGCGCGTTTCACCAAGCGCGCGCAGAAGGTTGAAGTTCTGCATGTTGCGCGCGCCCACCTGGAAGACATCCACATATTTCAACATAACGTCGAGCTGCGTCTGCGACATGATCTCGACCACGATGGGCATGCCCGTCTGTTCGCGGGCTTCGGCAAGATATTCGAGACCTTCTTCTCCAAGCCCCTGGAAGGAATAGGGCGACGTGCGCGGTTTGAAGACTCCGCCGCGCAGCGCATTTGCACCCGCTTCTCTCACCGCATGGGCTGTTTCGAGGATCTGGCTTCGTGACTCGACCGAACAAGGTCCCGCGATGATGGCGATGTCGTTCCCGCCGATGGTGAAACCGTCGATGGGGAAGATGGAATTTTCAGGATGCGCCTGGCGCGAGCCAAGTTTGAACGGCTGTGATATTCGTTTCACGCTTTCGACTCCTTCCAGGACTTCAAACGGGTCCAGCGATGTGACATGGAACTCGCCGACCGCGGCGATGATGGCGGTCTCCACCCCATAGGTGATGTGGGGAGTCAGTCCGTGCGCCTTGACTGAAGAGATGACCCCCTCCAGCTGCTGGGGGGTGTAGTTGGGTTTCATTACGATGATCATTCTGTTCTCCTATTTTCGGTGGTCGAGTAGACACGAGCGTAGCGAGTGTCATATCGAGACCACATGTTTATAAGATATTTTATGTTTACCTGTTACTTGGTGGTTTCGATACGCGCCTTCGGCGCACTCAACCACCGGTACATGGATTTTACTGCGCCGAGACCAGATCGGGTCTCAACCTGACTGCGTCCCGCAAATAGACGTGGGTGATCTCGTCCTGCGGTATTTCCGTGTTCCAATGCACCAGCACGCGAACGACGCGCGGCAGACTGTCCGGCACGGGGATCTCGCGCGCGCACAGCATGGGGACGAGTCCCCAGCCCATTTGTCTTGCCGCTTGCGCGGGAAAGGTGGCGGCGAGATCGTCGGTAACGGTGAAGACCGCGCTGGCGATGTCTTCGGGACGCATATCGTCGTTTTCGGCAAGAATAGCCTCGAGCAGTTCGCGCGTGGCTTCCAGGATCAGGTCTTGCTCATCTGCGGGGACAGTGGTCGCGCCGCGGATTCCTCGGATTGGCATAAATAAATTCTCCTCATTGTTGCAGGGTCGCCCCTGCGAGATAATAAAAAAGAGCGAGACCGCGTGGTCTCGCTCTTTTACGTGAACAGGTTTGATTCTCTGTTTACTTAAGCGCCACCAACGGCAACCGAACCTCGGAAACCGTAATAAAAATAAAACGCAAACCAACGGGCAGACTTAAGCATGTTGGGCGCTATTCTATGCCCGTCATGCAGATGCGTCAAGGGGGAAAATTTGTAAACAGACTCTATACGGATTTATGGACAAAAAACGGAATTTCGCTCATGGTTTTGTTTTGCGTTGGAAGTATAATCAACTTGATATGTCCATCCTTTCAAGTAAGCACATCCTTCTTGGCGTCACAGGGTCTATTGCGGCTTACAAAGCAGCTGACCTGGCCTCCAAGCTGGCACAGGCCGGCGCGCAAGTAGATGTGATCCTGACGGGCGCGGGGGAGAAATTCGTTTCACCGCTTACTTTTCAATCGGTCACCGGGCGACGCGCGTACACCGACAAAGACCTCTGGGGTGATGAAGCCCATATTCTGCATATCAGTTTTGGCAAAACCGCGGATCTGCTTGTCATTGCGCCCTGCACCGCCGACACAATGGCAAAACTCGCACACGGCATCGCGGATAACTTATTGACTGTCACTGCCCTTGCAGCGACCTGCCCGATTTTGATCGCGCCTGCGATGGACGGCGGGATGTTCGACCACTCCGCCACGCAGCAAAATTTATCCACGCTTCTTTCCCGCGGCGCGCTGGTTGCCGGTCCTGCAAGCGGACACCTCGCTTCGGGTCTTTCCGGCAAAGGCCGCATGATCGAGCCAATGGAAGTGCTGGGTCACATCCGCCTGGCACTTGGGAAAAAGGGAAAACTGGCTGGCAAAAAAATCATCGTCACAGCGGGCGGAACTCAGGAAGCCATTGACCCCGTCCGCGTGATTACGAACCGATCATCAGGAAAACAGGGTTATGCCCTCGCGCAAGCCGCACTCGATGCAGGCGCGGAAGTTTTACTGGTCACCACCCCCACCGCGTTGACTCCGCCTGTCGGCGCAAAAGTCGTCGATGTGAAGAGCGTGCAGGAAATGCTCGATGTCCTGATAAGCGAATCCGCAGATGCATTGGTAATGGCGGCTGCGGCAGCGGATTTCCGCCCAACGCAGGTTGCCAGGGAAAAAATGAAAAAACGGGACGGCATTCCGCAGATCGAACTCGAAGCGGCGCCCGATGTCCTTGGAACCCTGTCAACCCTCGGCGGAAAAAAGAGGCGTTTCAAAGTGACCGCGGGATTTGCGGCGGAGAGTCAATCTCTGCTTGAAAACGCGGAAGAGAAGTTAAAATCCAAGGGATTGGATTTCATCGCCGCCAATGACATCTCCGCAAGCGATGCGGGCTTTGGAACGGATACGAATCGAATCACGTTGTTGTTTGCAGACGGTTCGAAGGAAACCCTGTCGTTGATGAGCAAGACCGAAGCGGCTGAAAAAATCATCGAACACATTGCAAGGCTGTTGGAGTGATATGCGTATTTTAGTTATGTCGGATATTCATGCTAATTACACCGCGCTCGAAGCGGTTTTGAAGGATGCCGGAAATGTGGATGAGACCTGGTGCCTCGGCGACCTGGTGGGCTACGGCCCCGACCCCAACGCCGTGGTGGAGGAGGTGCGCGATATAAAAAACCTCATCTGCCTGCTGGGCAACCATGATGTGGCTGTCATCGGCAGGATGCCGCTCGAAACTTTCAATGGCGACGCGCGAAAATCCCTGATGCATCACGAAAAAGTTATATCCGCCAGTAATATGGATTTCATGCGTTCGCTGCCGACGAAAACAAAAGTGCGCGGCGAGGTGACGCTGGCGCATGGCAGTCCGCGCGACCCGTTGTGGGAATATATTTTGAACACCCTTTCGGCGCGGCTCAACTTCGACCATTTCGATACGCCGGCCTGTTTTGTGGGACATTCGCACATTCAGTGCATGTTCGCGCTCGATGTGGAAAAGGACCGTGTGACCCTCGAACATGTGAGACCGAATGAGGTGGTCTCCATCCATCCGAAGCTGATTCTGAACCCGGGCTCAGTCGGCCAGCCGCGCGACCGCGACCCGCGCGCGGCCTATGCCATTTACGACTCCGATGCCCGCACGTGGACTCCGCGCCGCGCGGCATACAATTTTGCCGAAGTGCAGGAGCGCATCCGCGCGGCGGGACTGCCCGAAAAACATGCTGTCCGCATTGCGGAGGGATGGTAAAAGAGACGGTAGACCGCGGACGATAGACCGTGGAAATTGCTTACGGTCCACCGTCAATCGTCTAAATTGGGAACTATTTATTGAGCACCTTCGTCAAACGGGTGGAGAATTCGCCAAAGAGAAATAAGGAGAAGAAATCATGAAAAAGATATTGCCATTCAGTTTGATTGTCATCGCCGCATTGTTCCTCGCCGCATGCGGCAGTTCCCGTGCATCGCAAGCCACTGAAGTCTATGTTGCGGACGGAATCCAGCCGGAGTTATACGCCGCCGCGCCGGCGCCCACCGCCGGGTTTATGACTGCCCAGGAAGCTCCAGCCAGCTCCGGGGGCGGCGGAGAAGCGTCGGCTGTTGAACGCATCGTCATCCAGAACGCGGATATTTCCATCGTGGTCGCTGATGTGGAAGGCCGCATGAAGAATATCCAGATCATGGCAGAGCAGATGGGCGGGTTTGTGGTTTCGTCGAACCTTTACCAAAGCTTCAACAACAATTATGTCGAAGTACCCGAGGCGCAGGTGGTCATCCGCGTGCCAGCCGAAAAACTGGATGAAGCGCTGGAACAGATCAAGAAGGATGTGGTCGAAATCCAGAACGAGAATCGCTCCGGACAGGATGTCACCGCCGAATATGTGGACCTGAAATCACGTCTCGCCAACTATGAAGCCGCAGAAGAACAATTGAGCCGCATCATGGAAACCGCCACCGAGACAGAGGATGTGGTGAATATCTTCAACCAGCTTGTGTATTATCGCGAGCAGATCGAGATCGTCAAAGGCCAGATGAAATATTATGAAGAGGCGGCCGCTCTTTCCGCGATCACCGTCCGCATTATTGCCGAGGAAAAAGAACAACCCATCGAGATCGGCGGATGGGAACCGCAGGGTGTTGCAAAGGATGCCGTGCAGGATTTGATCTACTTCTACCAGGATTTCGTGAACTTCGTCATCCGTTTCGTCATCTACACCCTGCCTGTGTGGGTCACCGTCGGTATTCCGCTGTACTTGATCTTCATCGGTGTCCGCGCCGTGTTTAGAAAATTGCGCGGGAACAAGAAGAAGGTGGAAACGAAGGTTGAGGTTGAGGAAGAGAAGAAGTAACAAGTAACGAGTATTGAGTTGAGGACGGCGTCGCCGCCGTCCTCTTTTATTATGTCATTGCGAGGAGCGCTCTTGGTTTGTGCGACGAAACAATCTTAAACTCGGTTTTGAGATTGCTTCGTCGGGAAGTACACCCTCCTCGCAATGACATGGGACACATTTGCTTTATAATCACCTTACATGGAATCATTAATCAACGATGCGCGCACTCTCTTCAATGTCCACCTGACGGCGCGGCAGGTGATGGCGCTCATAAATTATGAAAAAGAACTGCTCGAATGGAATCAGAAATTCAACCTGACTGCCATTCGGGATGTGGAATCGATCCGCACCAAGCATTTTTTGGATTCATATTCCTGTGTGCTGGCATGGAAGGGAATGCCCCCGCTTCGCCTCGTGGACGTTGGAACTGGCGCCGGTTTCCCGGGCATTCCCCTGAAAATAATCTACCCTACCATGCATGTGACGCTCGTGGAATCGGTCGGCAAGAAAGCCATGTTCTGCCAGCACATCATCAGCAAGCTGGGCTTGGAGAATGTAGAAGTGGTCCATGCCCGCGCTGAGGACTTGGGGCAGAAACCCGAGTTCCGCGAAACCTTTGATTGCGCCGTGGCGCGTGCCGTGGCGCAACTTAATATACTAAGCGAATACCTGCTCCCCTTTGTAAAAATTGGCGGATTGATGCTCGCCCAAAAAGGTGAAAGCGGACCCGCCGAAGCACAGTCCGCTGAAAAGGCGATGAAATTGTTGGGCGGGAAATTACGCCAGTTGATCCCCGTCAATTTGCCCGGCGTCGCCGATGACCGTTTCCTCGTGCTCGTGGACAAGGTCGCTGCCACACCGCCGAAGTATCCACGCAATGCGGGGATGGCGGCGAAGACGCCGTTGTAGAATCACAACCCGTGCTGAATTGCAATCACCGCCGCTTGTGTTCTATCTGAAACTCCCAGTTTTTCCAAAATAGCGCTGACATGATTCCGCACTGTGCCTTCGGACAGGTGCAATTGATTTGCGATCTCGCCGTTGTTGATTCCCTTTGCAATTAAACGCAACACATCCAGTTCACGCTCGGTGAGTTTGTCGGTGAGGATGGAGGTTGGTTGGGTTTGTTTGCTGGCGACCTGGTTGAGCAGTTTGCCTGCAATGGCAGGGTCGACGAAGGACTTGCCGTCTATTGTCCCGCGGATGGCTTCGACTATTTTCTGGCGCGGGGTGTCTTTGAGCAGGTAGCCTGACGCGCCCGCGCGGATGGCGTCGAAGACCCATTCGTCATCGTCGTAGGTGGTGAGGACAAGGATTTTTATGTTGGGGAATTTCGTGCGGATCTCGCGCGTGGCTTCGATGCCGTTCATGATCGGCATTTTCAGATCCATCAAAATTAAATCGGGCTGCTTTTGGGCGGCGAGTTCAACGGCTTCGGCGCCGTCTTGCGCTACGCCAATCACTTGGAAATCCTTCTCGAGATTGAGAAGCATTTCAAGTCCATCACGGATCACGGCCTGGTCGTCACAGAGGAGGATTTTCATGGTTGGCTTTCCCAAACCTGACAGGTCTTAGCGGGAACCTGGTTAACAGTGAATCATATCCATGCAGAGATGCGGCGCGGATGAGACCTGTCAGGTTTTTTTGTAAGATTATATCGTCAGCACAACCTGCGTGCCTTTGCCCTTTTCGCTCTCTATCTTCAACCTGCCACCCGCGAGTTCGGCGCGTTCGTACATGCCGACGAGACCGAAATGTCCCGTGGGTTCTTTGGACTTTGAGTCAAAGCCGATGCCGTCATCTTGAATAGTGAGCTTGGTATGACCATTGCTTTCAAGATGCACGCTGAAATTTTTCGCCTGCGAATGGTTGGCAATATTTTCAATCGCTTCCTGCGCCACGCGGAAGATGGTCTGCTCAACGTCCGGGCTGAGAGTGGGCATGGGATTTTTAAGATCAAGCGTCAGATTAAGATGGAATCGCGCAGCGGCGGATTCAGCCGCCCGTTGAATGGCGAGTCCAAGTCCCATATCTTCCAATGAAGATGAACGCAGGGCTTTCAAGGCGCGGCGGGTTTCATCGGCTCCTTTGCGGGTGGCGTCGAGGGACTTGTCTATAAATTCGAGGGTTTTGTTGATATCAATATCGAAATAGGCTTTGGCGGTTTCAAGTGAGACGGAAATGGCGGTGAGGGAATGAGCGAGCGTGTCGTGCAGTTCGCGCGCGAGACGGTTACGCTCGCGACTCACTGCAAGCTGTTCCAGCGTGGACGCATAGTGCGAAAGATTGGCATTCGCTTCGCGCAGCGATTCGCTTTGCCCGCGCAGACGGTTGACGAGCAGGTTGATGAAAATGCCGAGCGCGATAAAACTGATGGTGCGGATGATGGCGATGAAAAGAAAGACAAAAATACTGCGCGACTGGACCGAGGCAAAGAGGATGAGTCCCAGTTCGAGCACAGTGGTGGAAATACTGAAGAAGATGATATGCGGAAGTTGATACTCCCATGCCACTAACGCCAGTGCAACAAACAAAACTGGCAATTGACGAAGCGCCATGCCTTCTGCATTGGCAAGCGGCCCCTGCGGGAAACGCGGGACAACCACCACGTTGATAAAGATCGGCGCGGTGGATATGGCAAGCACTAAAAGAGGATAATACAGGCCGCCCAGTTTGTTTTGTATCCAGCCCCAATGCGTGAAAAGCAGGAACATCAATGCAACCAGGCCGTTCGCGGCATAATACAAAAAGACCGGCGCAAGCTGGTTGGGCGGTGGGTTGAATGTTTGGGGAAGATTGGGCTGGCTGTTCGGAAAGAGCGGTTGATTCGGTATTAACGGCTGGGAATTTTCGGCGAACATGCGCTGAACCTGCGGCGTGTAAAGCGCAAAATCCATCACGGCCATGGCGATGAGGTAACCGATCCAGATCAAGGCGGCGATGCGGAGAAAGCGGGTTGAGTCGTGAGATGATGACATAAAAATCTTATCCTGAGATTAAGACCCTAAAGGTTTCCTTGCTGATTGTTCGTCCTGATTTATCAGAAAACCTTTAGGGTCTATTTATCAATATCTTATCACGAAGGGTCTTGCCTGCCCTGTGCGCGCCGTCACGTTTCCCCCAACTATCCCATGACACCTGTCATGGATGCAGATGCGGGGATTCATGGGCATTGGCGGCAAGTGGTGACTGCCTTCACTCTCTGGTTTTTGCGGGGGAATATAAACTCTATGTCATTGAAAAGATTGGTGGTTGAGTAGCTCCGAATGCTCCCTTCGGCAAGCTCAGGGCAGGCTTTGAGGAGCGTATCGAAACCACAGATGAAAAGTAAACCTAAGACTGGTGGTCTCAATACAGGCGAGAAGAGTACTCGCCCTACTCGACCACCAGTATATAAAAGGAGAATCTATGGCCGCTTTTTCAAACTCATCCTCAAACAAAGAGAGCGAACGCTTTACACGCTTCCTAACCGTGGGAGCCGTCGGCACGGTTTTGGATTTTTGCCTGCTCACCCTGCTGAAACTGGCAGGCCTGCCTACATTGATTGCCAACAGTATTTCGTTCACTGCGGGATTGATCAACAATTTCACCTTCAATCGCCTGTGGACATTCAACGATGTGGCTCAGTCGAACTGGAAAAAGCAACTGGTGCAGTTCACGGCAGTCAGTTTGGTGGGGCTGATTTTGAACAACATCATTGTGCTTTCGCTGGAAAATGTTTTTGGAATTATTTTCGGGCAACCCGAATGGGGATACCTGCCTGCAAAAGTCATCGCCACAGGCGTAGTTGTGTTTTGGAATTATTTCGCAAATCGGATCTGGACATTTAAAGCTTAACCACGAAGGGCACAAAGAGCACGAAGGAAAGAAAAAAAACACTGGTGGTCGAGTAACCTGAGGCGACAGCCAAAGGCGTATCGAGACCACCAATGACAAGTAAACAAGAAATTAAAAATATACTCGCAATACGTGGTCTCGGCATGAGCGGGACGAACACCCACTCTACTCGACCACCAGCATCAGCAAAAAAGGAATAATCAAAATGACAACAGCGACACTTCAAACCCAACCTTCTTTTTTGAAGAAGAACCTTTTCTTCGGCGTGACGATCTCAACCTTTCTCGTCATCGCTATCATGGTCTTCTCGTTTGCCATTCACATGTACAACATCGAGTCCATCGGTGATGCGAATGCGTATTACACAGCGGCAGTGGAATCCATGCTCAAATCGTGGAGCAACTTCTTCTTCGTCGCGGCCGAACCAGGCGGCTCGGTCAGCGTAGATAAACCTCCGCTGGGATTATGGATCGAAGCGGTCTTCGCCTACTTTCTCGGCGTGAGCGGCTTCAGCGTTTCATTGCCAAATATTCTCGCGGGCGTGTTCGGAATTCCGCTTTTGTATGCAATGGTCAAAAAATACATGGGCGAACTTGCGGGTCTCGTCGCCGCTTTCGTTATGGCGATCACCCCCGTCTTCGTGGCCACCAACCGCAACAACACCATGGACGGCCTGCTGGTTTTCTTCCTGCTTCTCGCGGCGTGGGCATTTATCAAAGCCACCGAGTCGGGCAAGCTCACATGGCTTCTGCTCGGCGCGTTCATCGTCGGTCTTGGCTTCAACATCAAAATGCTGCAAGCCTTTTTGCCGCTGCCCGCATTTTACGCACTATATTTCTTCGGCTCCAAAGAAGGCTGGCTGCGCAAGATCATCAACCTTGGCATTGCAACCATTTTGCTCGCTGCCGTTTCGCTTTCGTGGGCAGTCGTCGTCGATCTGGTTCCCGCGGACTCGCGTCCGTACATTGGTTCAAGCGGTGACAACACCGTGATGGGATTGATCTTCGGGCATAACGGAATTTCACGACTCGAAAGTAATGGCGGCGGACCAGGAGGCGGCCCACAAAATGGACAACCGCCTCGTTTCGATGAACTCAACGCATCGCCCTCCGCGCCGATTGCTGGTACAAATCCCAATCAAGCGACTCAGCCTCAGCAGAATCCCCGTCAAGGTCCGCCGCAGGAAGCGTTGGCTGCATGTGCAAATTCCACGCAGGGCGCATCCTGTTCTTTCACGCTGCCAAATGGTAATTCAATTGACGGCTCCTGCATTACGCCTCCCAACTCAAGCGAATTGGCTTGCGCCCCGCAAGGTATGATTCCGCAGGAACAAGGCAATCCTGCTGGCGGCCCCGTTGCTCAGGGTCCTGCTGGTCAAGGCGGCGGAACTCCGTTCAGTCAAGAGACTGGTGTGCCTGGAGTCTTGCGCTTCTTTACACAGCCGTTGTCCAGGCAAATGTCGTGGCTGCTGCCCTTTGCGTTGATCAGTGTCCTGCTCGCGCTTTTCGCTTCACGTATTCAATTACCCATTGAATCTGGCGCGCACAAGGCGCTCATCCTGTGGGGCGGGTGGCTATTGATTTGTGTGGTCTTCTTCAGCATGGTCTCCGGTATTTTCCACGCTTATTACGCCATCATGCTCGCTCCGTCGCTTGGTGCGATGGTTGGCATTGGCTTTACCCAGGTATGGTCATGGAGCGTGGATAAAAAATGGGTCGGCATTCTGCTGGCTGTTTCTGCGGCGTTGACAATTGGCTTCCAATATTTTGCCACAACCCAATATAACGAGACATCATGGTGGATGCTTGGAAGTGGCATCCTGCTTGGGCTGGGAATCATTTTTATGGTCGTCCAGAGGCGTTTGGCGTACGTCACGATTCTGGCGGCGATGATGGTCATCCCACTGTATTGGACAATAATGACTGTGGTATCGAATTCGGATATCAACCTGCCCACTGCATACACTGGTAACAATCAAGCACAGGATGGTGTGGATCGCGCGCGCCAACAGCCAGGCTCGAATGTCAACACAGAAATGCTTGCCTATCTTGAAGCAAACACGCAAGGGATGGAATACCTCGTGGCAGTTCCATCGTCGCAGCAAGGCGCGCAGTTTGTGCTGGCAACGGGACGTCCCGTTCTATACATGGGCGGCTTCGGCGGGCAGGATGAAGTTGTTAATGCGGATGATCTGGCGAAGATGGTTGCGAACGGAGAACTGCGTTATGTGTTGTACGGCGGCGAGCGCGGCAACAAAGCGGACATTGCCAACTGGCTGAAGTCATCTTGTGTTGCAGTGTTAGATTACAGCCAGACAAACATGGGGAATCAACAAAACCAGCGAGACCAGGCGATGACACTTTATATGTGCAAGTAAATATCTGCAATGCAGGGGCGATAACAACTCCCGCAGTTTGAACTGCGGGAGTTGTTCATTTAAACCCATGACACCTGTCATGACATCTTGTGAACGATTGCATGGGGTCTGTGCGAATTCAATGATTTCACACACTCTTTACATTCTTTTTACATCGGTACAATGAAACCATCATTACAAAAGGAGAGAAAAATGTTTAAAAGTAAAATATTCGCCCTGCTCGTCATCAGCTCGATTGTTTTGTCAGCCTGTTTGGGCACTCCCGCGCAGGAAAACGCATCCAATTCACAGGGACAAGGAAGCGGTCAGGCTGCGCCCGTTCAGGATTCCGTTCAACCTGCCGCCACTTCAACCGAAAATTCTCAAGGTCACACTGATGCAGAACATCATTCCGATGTGGATTTGACCCGCCTCGAAGTCGGCGACGGAAAGTACTCCGCCAGTCCACAGGCTGGGTATGTATATTCCTGCATGACCGCCTTCAACGGCGGCGGCGCTTCCGGCACGGGCAATTGGATGAACGGCGACAGCACATGGGACGCAACCAAGAAAGCTGTCGTGGACGGCTCCGTCATATGGCCAGGCAGTTTCTCAATTTCCGTTCAAGGTGACCAGCGCATTTTCACCGGCAACGACCTGCCGAACCACCCTACCGGCAATTTTCCAGTTGCCCCAAGCGACGATGCTTATGCAGTGGACCGCAATCCCAACACCATTCAGGAACAGACCATAACATTGAGCCTGCCTGTCAACCCCATCGCTTCAGCCCAGCCGAATTGTGTCGGTGGAGAAGTGGGCATTATGCTCTCAGGCGTGGTCATCTTCAGCGCGTTCGATGCGGAAGGCCGCGATGCCGTTGCTCATGAAGTGCAGGATAACTGCGATGGCCACCCGCAAGTTTCCGGTTTCTATCATTATCACAGCCTGAGCGATTGCATCGTGGATACCGCAACAAGCGGACATTCCTCATTGGTCGGCTACGCCTTTGACGGTTATGGCATCTACGGCTACTACGGCGAAGACGGCGCGGAAATGGAGAATGAAGATCTCGATCAGTGCCACGGTCACACTCATATGATCGAATGGGATGGTCAGATGGTGGAAATGTACCACTACCATGCCACGCATGAATTCCCGTACGTGGTCGGTTGTTTCCATGGCGAGCCTGCTGTGCGCGCACTTTCAGCAGGCGAAGGACAAGGTCAGCAGGGTCAGCCGCCCGCCGGTGGTCAACCCACCCAAGGCGGGGGACCAGCTAATGGGCAACAGCCTCCGCAAGAAGCGATCACTGCTTGTGTTGGTCTGACCCAGGGTGCGGCTTGCAGTATCAACACACCCAATGGCACAGTAAGCGGAACCTGTGGCACGCCGCCCAACTCAAGTCAACTGGCGTGTATGCCTGCGGGCGGGCCGCCAAGTCCATAAAAACTCAACATCCCCCGTAATCAATTGAAAAGGCGGGGCTTGCATGCAAGCCCCGCCTTTGATACGTATTATTTATCGAGTTTTTTATATACAGCGTCGGGAATATCCGCAACTCGATAGATGGTTATATACTCCATCTCATTAATGACAATCATCTTTTCGGGAACAACCCCCTCAAAGGCCTCCAAAAGGTTGTGGGACTCAGCCAGCCTGCTTTGCGCGATTGGATATAAGACCAAATAATCCGCGCTGCGCATTTCAGTTGTAATGGTAAGCATATCGTCGTCTACCAGGAATACTCTTTTCAACACAACAGTTTCGCCGGGAAAAAAGAAGGAAAATGTTCCCATGCCGCTATAAACATAAGCTTGAATGTCCTTTGAATTTGGTTTCGCTGCCAGGTATTCAGCTGCTTGAGCCAGTCCTTCCCCATAACCCAGCGTGGAAGCCGTATTTGCGAAGGGATTCTTGTAGGTGAAATAATATGGATAATACGGAAGCCCAACCCCGATCTGAACAAGCGTAAGAACCACAACCGCCAAAATATTTACGTAGACCCGATCCAATACAGCCCATCTTTTTTGCGCCCACAGCAAAAAGTTTCCCCAGCCAATGCCTGCGATCACATCGAAGGCGACGTAAGAGCTGGTAATGTAGTGCGCGGCGTTGCGTCCCTGCGCGACGCCAAACATAAGAATAAAAAGCCCGGCAAGTACAGCCAGATATACAAGCGTGGACTTTAATGGCGCGGGGGTTCTATCCATCTTTTTTGAAGCAAGTAAGAGAACGGCAAAAACCAACCCAAGCCACGTGATGAAAGTGGATGAAGCCACCCAACTTCGCACGTACTGGAAAATTCCATCCAATCCGCTGACGAGGCTAAAGCTGGAAGGTTGTAATTCCTCCGTCACATCCAAACGAGCGCCTTGAAACGCATAACTAAATGCATTTCCATATACCCCTGAAAGCATTTTGTCCGGGGCAACCCACATCCCCGGCCAGAGGATGATGTAGACGAGCGCCGCCGCCCCAAACCAGATTACAAATGTTTTAACCGCATCCCAAAGTTTTCCACCGACTGCCTTTTCGTCGCGTTTGAATAACCCGATTAATAGAATCAGGCCAAGCACTCCGACGACTACAATGGAAGATGACTTGGTCAATTGCGCGAGACCAAACGCTGCGCCGGAAATAAGCAGGTAAACCAGCTTTCGGTTTTTGTTGAGGTAAACCTGCATCCCAAAAAATGAGGCGAGCACGAACATGGCAAGCATGCCTTCGTGGTTGAGCAGGCGTGAATGACCGAGGAAAAACGGACCTGTCATTGCCAGCGCAATTGCGAGAAGGGCCGAATTTCGGTCAACCAGCAATTGCAGGAGGTAGAGACTCAATAACGCGAGCGCCAATAGCAAGGCGGTTTGAATCAACCTGCTGTTGCGGACGAGCTCAATCGCCTCCTTCCCGTTCTCGCGCATGAACTCTTCGAATTTTGGCTTGCGGACGTCGAAATATCCCTGCCCAAATCCACGATATTCAGGGAAATAACTCAGCATCCCCGCTGTGACGACCCAGGTGGTGGTAACCGCGGGGTGATAATCGTAGATCGTGTTCGCAAAATCCCTGTGTGTAAGCGCGTAGTAATAATTTGACCCGGAGATCACCCACCAGGGCTCATCCACGGTGACGACCTGGTCATTGCCAATGACGTGGGAAGGGACGATCAATATCAGCAGGACAAGGATCGTCAGGATTAAATTCCATTTGGTTTTATTCATGTCGGTTCTCACAGATCGGCAAGCGCATCGAAGAGTTCCGGCGGAAAGGAATCCACCCGGTAGATCTGAACGTATCGATAGCCATCCATCCAAATCTCATGGATGGGCTCCACCGTGGAAAGAATATCGAGATAGGGGCCATATTTTTCCAGTTGACCCTGGTTGGCGTAATACACCACCAGATAATCCGCATCGCGGACAAAATTCAACAAGTCTATGGCATGTTCCCCGTCCACGTAATAAGGCCGGAAGCTGGTGGTGGTACCGGGATAAAAGTAGGAGAAACACCCGCGGCTGTAATAGACCAGGGCTGTGGAGTCTTTTGCATCCGGCAGCTGGGCAAGATATTGTGCGGCAAATTCCAGTCCCTCGCCGTAGGGAAATTGTGGAAAGTCCTTATTCACCCCCAGGCTGTATGAGACGGGGTTGCGATAGGTAAAAAAGTAAGGATAATAGGAAACCGCGCTTGATATTTGAAAAGCCAATAGGAGAAACAAAGCGGCAAAGTGCAATTTATCAGTAAAGGCAAACCGTTCTTGAAGCCAGCCGAGCAAATAAAACCATCCCAGCCCCGCAAGCAGATTCAATGCGAGATAACTCGAGAGAATGTAATGGGGGGAATTCCGTCCCTGCGCAATGCCGATCAGTAGGATGAAGGCAATTGAAGTGGTCAGCAGCAGGGTGAATAACTGCCTGTTTGGCCGAACCAGTTCGCGGCTGGGAAGGAACGGCAGTGCAAATCCGAGCAGGACGCCGAGCCATGTCAACGGAGTCGTTCGCGAGATCAAGACCTTCGTCACTTCCCATATCCCACCCAGATTTGTGTTAAGACTGAATTGAGACACTTCCAGTTCTTCGGTGATCTTTAGGCGCGCGCCCTGAAAGGCATAGCTGAAGGCGTTGCCGTAGACTTCATATAGCATTTTGCCCGGTGCCACCCACATGCCCGGCCAGAACACAAAATATGCGATGGCTAGCAGGGCAAACCAGAGAATGAAAATCTTTGCATTGTTCCAAAACGGTTTCAGCAAACCGTTCTGCCGTTCCTGAAAAATTTGAATGAGTAGAAAAACGCCGATCGGCGCAAGCATGGCGACGGCGGAGGATTTGGTGAGTTGAGCGAGCCCCGCTGACACGGCAGAGGTCAATAAAAATATGAATTTGCGGTCGTACGAAAGATAAATGAGAAAAGCCAGCAGGGATGCCACAACAAACAACGAGACCATGGCTTCATGGTCGAGCAGGCGCGACTGGCCAAGAAAGAACGGATCGAACGAGGCGATGAGCACCGCGAACGCGGCGGGAAGTTTTGGAATGATCCTTTGCAGCAAGGTAAAAATAACAAGAAATAAAGCAACGATAATTACGACCTGAATCAAACGTGCGATTTGCAGCAGGACGAGCGGATCATATCCATGTTCAACCATAAATGGATCGAGCCTGCCTTTTTCATAATCGAGATATCCCTGACCGAAGCCGCGGTATTCCGGGAAATAAATCAGCATGGCTATGCTGATGATCCACATGGTGGTGACGGCGGGCTGGTATTCATACACCGTATTTTGAAATTCCCTTTGCCCAAGCGCGTAATAAAAATTCGCACCCTGGCTCAGCCAGGATGGTTCGTCGAGGGTGACGAATGAATCAAGGGCGGGCAAACGCGGGATTAAAAATGCCAGGGTCAAAACAAGGTAAACCGCAACGGGAAATATCTTTTTACGATCCATGCCAAAAATTATACCAAAGGCATGGTCAGGCTTTGCGGCGGGCAATTTACCCTTGGTGGTAAAATCAATTTAATTTTCAAAGGGAAGCCACTGTGATGAAAGACAAGCTCATCAAAATTCTTCGCAACGAAAATATCACCATCCCCGGCTTGCTCTTGCTGCTGGTGCTTCTGGCATACGGCCTGCTCATCCCGTGGATGGGTTTTTATTGGGACGACTGGCCTTTCGCCTGGTTCCTGAAATTTTTCGGACCCTCCGAATTCATCGAAGCCTTCCGCCCATTCCGCCCGTTATTGGGACCTATCTTCATGGCGACGACTTCCATCTTTGGCGGACATCCGCTCGTCTGGCAGATTCTCGGCCTCGTCATGCGCTTCCTGCTCGCACTGGAAGTCTGGTGGCTGTTACGAAAAGTATGGCCCACCCGACAGAGTTCCGCGCTATGGGTGGTTCTGCTTTTCACCGTCTATCCAGCCTACGGACAACAATGGGTCGCGTTGACCCACGTCAATCAGGAATTAATCCCGCTTCTCTTCCTACTTTCCTCATTCATCTTCACTGTTAAAATCCTTCGTCACACAAACGCACCAAAATATTTCACCGCGCTCGCCATTCTCTTGCAGGCTTTGGGTTTGTTCTCAACCGAATATTTTTTCGGCCTGGAAATCCTGCGTTTCTTCTTCATCATCGTCATTTTCGCTGAAACCGGCGCGGACAAAAAAGAACTGTTGAAAAAATCTCTTCTGCGATGGCTCCCCTATTTAACCGTTTGGATTCTCAATGCCATATGGACGTACGCCTATTATCACTCCACAGCCTATAATTCGTACGATATCAGCATCTTTTCAAGTTCCACACTCTCACCGCTTGCGCTGATCAACGAATTCATCAACACCCTTTCGCTTTCGGGCTTTACCTCCTGGCTTGGAACGTTCAATTTTTTTGCCTCAGTGGACGGGTCGGCAACACAAGCGGCTGCATTGGGAATTTTTCTCGTCACTGCATTGCTCGTTTATTTTGTAATGCATGCAAATTACGATATGCCAATTACGAATCCCGAATCATCCTTCGGCAAATGGACCGTCATCATCGGCCTGATTGCCATTTTTGCAGGCAGGCTCCCTTCGTGGGCGGCGGGACTTCCGCTCAAAATCGAATTCGATTATGACCGCTTCTTCATCTCGATCATGCTGGGGGCGAGTCTATTCATCGTTGGGCTGGCAGATTTGACGTTAAGAGAGGGGCGCGCGAAGCTCATCCTTTTGAGCGTTTTGATCGGCATGTCCACGGCCTATCAGTTTTCGGTGGCAAATACCTTCCGCCGCGATTGGGCAAATCAACGTGATTTCTTCTGGCAGTTATCCTGGCGGTTGCCCGCGCTGAAAGAGGATACCGTCCTGCTGACCTATGAACTGCCGCTGAAATATGTATCCGATTTTCAGCTCACCGCTCCGCTGAATTGGATGTATGCACCCGATTTGAAAGACCGCGACCTGCCTCATGTGTTGATGTATCTCAAGACAAGATTCTCACCCTCTGAACTTCGCGCGGACAAACCCCTTGCTCTCACATATCGCACTGTGAAATTCAGCGGAAACACATCCAACAGCGTTGTCATTTACAAGGAAGCGGATGGATGCCTGCGCGTGCTCGACCCGGTTTATGGAACTGCAGAGACCGTTCCCGGCGCAAGTTTTTATCTGATCGAAGCCATTCCGCTTTCCGACCCAGGCTTGATACTGACAGACGCGCCGCCGCCAGTGATGGATGAAGTCTTATTCGGAAATGAACCATCTCATGGATGGTGCTTCACCTATGCTAAAGCGGAGATCGCGCGTCAAAAGGGAGATTGGGAGAAAGTTGCCAGGCTGTATCGTGAAGCCCAAAAAGCGGAATTGAATCCCGGCCTGCCTGTGGAATACCTGCCCTTCATCGAAGCCTTTGCCTTGACCGGCGATACGGACATGGCGATAAAACTCACCGAGCGCACGATCAAAGCGCAGGAGATCTTATGTCCCGCGCTTGAAACTCTTTGGGAGCGTGTTTCACAAACACAAGGGCCTTCTGCGGATGCCAATGCCCTCCTTCAGGCTGAGTGCAAACCATAAATCCTGCGGGGAAGGAATAAATTGACATTTCAAAAAAAACTGTTAGCACAGGTTTTTTTCATTGTCATTGAAGTCAGACCCTAAATCAAGTAGATTATTCATAACACCGAGTCTCCATGTTCAATCTAACTAATAACGTCAGTACAATTTTACTTATAACCATCTTAATAAACTCCTTCAACATTTATGTCAGCTGGAAGAGGAGAAATGCCAAGGGAGGGCTGTATATAGCATTGGCAATGTGGGGAATCGCTTTTTGGACGCTTTCTGCCGGAGTGAATTATGCTACTATCCCAATTCCATTAAAAGTTTTTCTTGCGAAATGGGAATACACTTTTTACAACATTACCTTCGCTTTCCTTGCAATGTTTTCGTTGACGTATGCGGGTTTTGCGGATTGGGCGAAAAAAAAGTCGGCGAAAGTATTTTTTTGGGTCATCCCAATATCCAATATCCTGCTGGCGTGGACCAATGACTGGCATGGATTGCTTTGGAAGAGTTTCACGAGAAGCGAATTTGGCAATAATGCCGTCATCTTCGAGCATGGAGCGGGATACTACTGGGCCGCCATCACTATATTCCCGATAATTTTGATTATTATCCTACCCTTATGGGCGGCGTCGCGTAAAGGTACAGAATTGTCACGACGGCAAGCCCGCCTGCTTTTTATTACAAGCATGCTTTCTGTAGTGAGCGCTCTGATCTATCTACTGGGGAGTCAGAGACTTAAAGGGGTGGATTGGGCGCCTATTATCTGCTGTGTCTTGGGCATCCTATTCATATTGGTTTTATATGGCACGCGTCTCCTGGACCTTGTCCCAATTGCCCGTTTCACAATGATCGAACAGATGAGCGATTGTGTTTTGGTGTTGGATGAGAATAATCGCATGGTGGATTTCAACCCAGCCGCACAGGAAATTTTTAAGATCGGTCAGAATCACATGGGAAAACAAATCAAAGCAATCATGGCAAACTGGCCCGAAGTTGTCGATCTTTTTTTACCTGACACGAATAAATCATCCCAATTAACAATCATACACGAAGGCAAGACAAGAGTATTTGATACACACTTGACTTTATTCATTGACAGTGCCGGGAAACCATATGGCAAGCTGCTTATGTGCAGCGATGTTACAAAACATCATCAAGCGGAACAGGCTCTGGAACAACGTCTGGTAGAAATTCAAAGATTAAATAAAAATCTTCAAGCTGCCCAGAGGCAAGTCATAGCGCAACAGCGCAGACTGGCAAAAATGGAAGAGCGCAAACGCCTGGCGCGCGATATGCACGACTCAGTCAACCAGTCCATTCACAGTTTAATGTTGTTCTCCGAAACGCTGATCTCGCTGCTCATGAAGGATCAAATCAATAAAGCGCTATCTGTGGCGGAACGATTAAAGGAAAGCGGCCGGCAGGCGCTCAAGGAAATTCGCATGTTGGTGTTCGAGACCCAATCACAAGAATCGGGTGAGATCACGGATCTTCTTGCCGCCTTGCGCGAACGTTTTAGTTTCGTAGAGGACCGTGTTGGGGTACAGACGGAAATCGTACTTGATAGTACACTGCCTTACATTCCGTCAGAGTGGAATGAAAACCTATTTTGGATTACGATTGAGGCATTGAATAATGCCCTCAAGTATGCTCAGACAAATAAGATCAAAGTTTTTTTCCGCTACAGGGACAGGCGCCTTGAAATGGAAATTGTCGATAAGGGAGCAGGTTTTGATCCCGACCATTCGAATGGCGGGGGAATGGGTATGCGCACGATGCAGGAACGCGCAGAATTACTTAGCGGAAAATTATCTGTTACATCGGCACCTGGATACGGAACAAGTGTGTTATTCAGCGCCGAAATAAAGGGATAGAATGAATACAATAAAAATCCTGATCGTAGATGATCACCCCATGATGCGTGAAGCCTTACAGACGGCTTTCGAGGGCGAAGATGACCTCGAGATGATCGGCGAAGCGCCGGACGCAATCAAAGCGCTCAAATTGCTGGAAACCCTCAAACCGGATGTTATTATGATGGACATGCTTTTACCTGAAATGAGCGGGCTGGAAGCCATTGAAAAGATCATTGCCAATGACCCACAGGCGAAGATTCTGGTCCTTTCCAGTATGGAAGATGAGGAACGAGTAGTAGCCGCCATTCAAGCTGGCGCACTGGGGTATTTTCCCAAAACAGCGCCGCGGACTTATCTGCTGGAAGCCATTCGGAAAGTCGCGGACGGCGTCCCATATATGCCGGCTGGCATTACCTTGAAGTTATTCCAGGGGTTACGCAGGTCAAAAATAGTACAACCTGCAAACGATACGCAGGCTTCTCTCACTCCCAGGCAGCAGGAAATCCTATTCCTGTTGTCCGAAGGAAATTCGGATGGCGAGATCGCCAACCTTCTGCATTTGGAAGAGTCTACCGTACGAACACATCTGCATCATATATTGCAGCGGTTGGGGTTAAAAAACCGCACTCAAGCAGTAGTTTATGCTCACCAGCACCTGAAAACCGACTAACCAGACCCAGAAATCGATCAATCGATAAAAAGCCCTGTACATGGGGCTTTTTTGTTTAATTCCCGCGTAAACAAAGTTTACACAGGAATTCATCACCTCATGGATGCGTTAAACAAGCTCTTCCGGTATTATTTTCCCACTACAAACAGGCGAGGCACCCATTCATTACCCATTCTATTAAGTTTTCAACAGGTAAAAAATGAATCGAAGGATTTTAACTAAAAAAAGCGAGAGGGGACAAGGGCTCGTGGAATATATACTTACCGCTATTCTGGCCGGATTAATAGGAGCCGGTGTTTGGATGGCTTTCGGTCCAGAAATTAAAGCCCTTTCAGCCGATCTTACAGAAAGAGTATCTGGCGGGTATAGTGTGAATGACGGAGTGCTAAACATCCCAGGGTTAAGCCCATCACTCACTCCTGTTACGTCAGCAATTCCAACCGATGCGTCAACTCCTGTTGCATCTGCTATTCCAACCAACACACCAACTCTTATTGCATCATCAACCCCAACCAACACACCAACCCTCATTGCCTCATCAACTCCAACTCAGCTCGCGTGTACTCCAGGGAATGCCATACATGTGAGAAGTAAGAGCGCATGCAAAGATTTGCGTGATATTAACAATTGTGACGATTTCAATTACAGCAGTAAAAAAGACACATGCTCATGGTATTAACCAATGGTACGCATCAGGTTTGGGTGAAAAATAAGCCCAAACTGAGAGAACCCTCGGGACGTTTCATATTAGGTACAGGTAAAATTATGACGCCACAGAATCAAATTTTCAATAATCACTCAAACCGCCGGATATGGCGGTTATTTTATTGTCCAAAGGCTGAAAGCTTGAATCCTGACCACTCTTGGTATAATTTCGCCCACTATGAAATACCACATCTGGACCGAAGGCTGCCAAATGAACGTCGCCGACTCACAGCGCGTCGGCTCTTCCCTTGAGCACCTTGGCTACACCCTTACCGAAACCATCGAAGAAGCAGACGTTATCGTCTTAAACACCTGTGTCGTGCGCCAATCCGCCGAAGACAAAGCCTACGGGCGCGTCACTTCACTGGCGCCGCTCAAAAAGAAAAACCCAAACCTCGTCATCAACCTCATGGGCTGCATGGTCGGCGTGCGCGGCGCAGAAAAACTGCGCGAAAAACTCCCCTTTGTGGATGTCTTCTCCCCGCCCTCTGACCCTGGCCCATTGATCTCCCACCTCACCCAGGGCGAAGTTCAATCCCTCGAAAACTCCGAAACGACCCGCCGCTTCCTGATGATGGATGAAGAACTCATCCTGCCCGTAGCGGAACAGGGCAAACTCGTCAGCGCGCATGTCCCCATTGTCTACGGCTGCTCCCATGCCTGCACATTTTGCATCATCCCCTCCAAGCGCGGCGGCGAGCGTTCCCGTCCCGTTGGCGATATTGTCTCCGAAGTTCGCTCCCTGGCAAGGCAGGGCGTCAAAGAAGTCACCTTGCTCGGACAAATTGTAGACCGTTACGGCAAAGACATTCCAGACGGTCCCAACCTCGCCGCTCTCCTGCGCCTCCTGCACGAAGTCGAAGGCATCGAACGCATCCGCTTCCTCACCTCACACCCCAACTACTTTGAAGATGACCTCATCCAGGCCATCGCCGAACTCCCCCGCGTCATGCCGCACATCGAACTCCCCATCCAGGCGGGCGATGACGAAGTCCTCAAAAACATGAAGCGCGGATACACCCAGCAGCAATACCGTGACCTCGTCGCAAAGATCCGCCAACGCATTCCAGGCTGTTCCATCGCCACGGATATCATCGTCGGCTTCCCCGGCGAGACGGAAGAACAATTCATGGAAACCTACCGCGTCCTCTCCGACCTGAAACTGGATGTGGCTCATCTGGCACGTTACTCGCTGAGAGAGGGAACCGTCGCCACCCGCCGCATGGAAGACAATGTCCCCGAAGAAGACAAACTCCGCCGCCTGCACATGCTCGACGACCTCCAGGAAGGCATCCTCGCAGACATCAACAAAAGACATCTCGGCGAAAAAGTGGAAGTCCTCTTTGAAGACAAGGTCAAAGGGCGCTGGCGCGGACGCACCCCCACCAACAAGATCGTCTTCGTCGAATCAGAAGAAGACCTGCGCGGCAAAGTCCTCCCCGTCACCGTCACCTGGACGGGACCGTGGTCCATGCAGGCACAGTTACACAAACAACCTGATCTGATTTCCCTGTAATTCCTGTAGGGGCGCGGTTCTCGCGCCCTTTTTATTTCATTTGGGCTTCGTCCTCCCGAAGGACATCGGGACGATGTGAGCGGAGCTCCAAGTGCAAGTCGAGGAGCAAAGTCGAAGGACATGGCGCAGCACGCTCCCACACCGCGCCCTTACACAACGGGGTTTATAATTTCATCACATCCTATGTCCCTCAACGAACTCTTCAGCACCTTCGCAAACAACCTGCTCCCCATTTTACTCATCGCCGCAGCAGGCTACATCCTCGGCAAATTCCTCACCGTCGATTCGCGCACCATCGGGCGCATCGTCTTCTATATTTTCAGCCCGCTGTTGGTCTTCAACCTCATGGTCACAAGCCAGTTGAACGTACAGCAAGCCGTCACTACCGTGGAATACACGGTCGCAGTCATCGCCGTCATGGGGCTGCTTGCTTTCATCTTTGGGAAGATCCTTCGGCTCGACCGTCCGCTTTTGCTGGCGGTCATCCTCACCGTGGCGTTCGGCAACACAGGCAACTATGGCCTGCCTCTGGTCAAATTCGCATTTGGGGATGAAGCGCTGGCGGTCGCATCGATCTTTTATGTGACCACCACCATCCTCTTCAACACCATCGGCGTGATCATCGCCTCGCTTGGGCATACCGACTTGAAATCCGCTATACTGGGTATATTCAAACTGCCCATCGTCTACGGCGTGGTGCTGGCACTGCTGGTAAAAGCAACGGGATTTGTTATCCCCATATCACTTTCACGCACGATAGAGATCGCCGCCAGCGGAGCGATCCCCGCCATGATCGTCCTGCTTGGTCTCGAGTTGACAAAGATCGAATGGTCGCACAGTTTCCGCGCTTTGGGTGTGGGCGTACTCACAAAGCTCCTTCTCGGTCCCGTGGTTGGGCTCTTGCTCGCCAGTTTGTTTGGCCTGCAGGGGCACGCTCATCAAGGCAGCGTCATCGAAGCTGCCATGCCTGCGGCGGTGGCGACCACGGTCGTCGCAACCGAATATCGTCTGGAACCCTCTCTCGTCACAGCCATTGTTTTTCTCGGTACGATTTTAAGTCCGCTCACACTGACGCCGCTGATCGTGTTCTTATCGAGGTGATGAAATGCTCAATCCGCGCAAATTCGTTTTGAAATTAATGGCAATTCTGCTTATCGCGGCGGTCCTGCCATTTAACGTGAAGCAGGCAAAAGGTCAGGGCGGAATCGTGGTCGAGCAGCCGCAGGTGGCGGTCAACTTTGGGCAGTCGATAACATTTCAAGCGAAGGTCACTTCCCCGATCCCCATCCAACAGATATCCCTTCTCTTTCGTGAGATCAACGAAGAAACCACGCGGGTTGAAACGCTGACCGTAGGCGCGGATGGTTTTGTAAGTTTCACGTATGATGCTTCGTTGAATTTAATTCCTCCGTTCAGCTGGATCGTCTTCTGGTTTCAAGCCACCCTCAACGACAACCAGACCTACACCAGCGACCCGATCCGTTTTCAATACAAGGATGACCGCTTTCCCTGGCGCGACACAAGCCGCGCAAATGTCAACATCCATTGGTATGCAGGGGATGATGCCTTTGGCGCCGCCGCGCTGGATGCGGCTGGCTCAGGCATGCTCGCCATCAACGAACTCGTCCCCATCTCGCTCAACGACCCGATCGATATTTATATTTATTCAAACACCACCGACCTGCAAAACACATTGATGCTGGGCGGCGTGGACTGGGCGGGAGGGCACGCCAACCCTGAAATTGGAGTAGTGCTCGTTGCCATTGCACCGGGGGCAAGTCAGGGCATTGAGATGCAAACAAAAATCCCGCACGAACTCGCGCATGTGATGCTCTACCGTTCGCTTGGCGACACGTATGCAAACCAGCCCATCTGGCTTTTGGAAGGCATTGCCTCCATGGTCGAGCTGTATCCCAACCCCGACTATGCCCGCGCGCTGGAGATCGCAAGCGGCGACGATTCATTGATCGCATTCGAAAACCTGTGCGCCTCCTTCCCCGCTGACGCAGGCAACGCCTTTCTGGCATATGCCCAATCCCAGTCATTCGTCTCCTATATCCGCGATTCATTTGGTTCTTCCGGGCTGACCAGGTTGACCAATTCCTACAGTGAAGGCTTTGGCTGTGAACTGGGCGCAACGAACGCACTCGGCACACCGCTCAGTCAACTGGATGCGCGCTGGCGGGAAAATGTTTTAGGGCAAAACACGGCAGGCGTTGCCCTGCGTAACCTGCTGCCATTCTTATTGCTGCTTGCATTGGTATTGATGGTCCCGCTCTGGGGCACAATAGACATGCTGCGCCAAAGGAGAAAAAATGGGAACAACTCAACATGAAAAGCTCAGGGTTCACATTTGGGTTAAGGGACGTGTGCAGGGCGTGGGGTTTCGTTCTCATGTGGAATACAACGCCCTGCAGATCGGCGTCTTCGGCTGGGTGCGCAACATCGGCAGCGACACCGTGGAAGCGGTGGCCGAAGGCACGAAATTCCAGATTGACGAATTCATTCAGGTCGTAAAACAAGGTCCGCGTGTTTCGCGCATAGACGAGGCAAAAGTGGAGTATGAACAGCCGACCGGCATGTTGGAAGGCTTTACGGTAAAAAGAAGCATGTAATAAAAAGTGAAGCGCGGCACATGCCGCGCTTCACCAGATCATAATTACGAAAACCCCAATCCTCTTTCCTTCAAAGAAACCCACTTCCCCTGCCCGATCACCAAATGATCAAGCACATCGATATCCAATAATTTTCCCGCCTGCACAATGGCGCGCGTCACAGCCACGTCATCGGGGCTGGGAGTTGGGTCGCCGCTCGGGTGGTTATGGGTCACGATCAGCGCTGAAGCGTTCGCGCGGATCGCCTCCTTGAACAACTCCCCCACCCGCACCTGCGAAGAATTTACCGAGCCTTTATATACTTCCACAATTTCCAACACGCGATTCCGCCGGTCCAAAAGGATCACGCGCAAATGTTCCTGCTCCAAAGCGGACATGTCATATTGCACCAATGCCGCCGCATCCCCCGGGCTGTTGATGGCAAGCTTCTCTTCGGGAGATTCCAGGGTTAATCTTCTGCCCAGCTCTATCGCAGCCTTGATCTGGGCAGCCTTCGCTTCGCCGATGGCGTGCTGCTCCATGAGTTCCTTGATCGGCGCGCGATGCAAACCGATCAATCCGCCAAACTTTTGCAGCAGTCGTTGACCCACCTCGACGGCGTTTTCTCCCGCAACACCGACACGCAGCAAGATGGCGATCAACTCAGCGTTCGTCAATGCCTGTGGGCCAAGTGCAGCCAGCCGTTCGCGCGGGCGGTCTGATTCGTGAAGATCGGAAATTCGATAGGTTGGTTTTGGGGCGGGTTCGGCCATGTTGCCTCCCTGATGTATAGTCTGGTTTTTTTCCTATTTTACAACCAATTTTCTACAAACAAGGATTTCTGCTTTAGAATCATCGCATGCCTCAAACCAGACTTTCAGACCGCATCATTCCAGCCCTCTTGTTGACAGATGGTCTGGTCAGCGTTTTTTTCGCCCTTTTCGCCTACTCGCTTGGACTCGACCCAAACCCGGATTGGGGGCGTTCACGGATTATTTTATTCTCAGTGGGATTCGTGCTGATCGCCGCCTCTGTTTTTCTGTTCAAACAAAAAACTGAAGTTTCAACATCAGAGAAAGCAAAGATGATCTTTCTGTTCGGTCACATTTGGTCGATCATTTTCGTGATCTATGCTTTCTTCATCACCTTCGGAACGTTCACCACCTGGAAGGCATCCACCCGCTATTACACGCAGCTTGCAGAAGCCTTCAGCAAAGGTCAATTGCACGTGGATGTGGAACCCGGCGCAGCCCTTCTCGCGGCGGAAGACCCGTACAGCTCTGAAGGGCGCCCTCCTTTTGAAGACGATGTCTGGGATCTATCCCTTTACAAAGGAAAACTTTATTTATACTGGGGACCCGTCCCTGCCTTGCTGCTCATGCCCATTCAGTTGGCCCTGCATACAAGCATGGCTGATATCTATCTTGTGTATTTCTTTTTGAGCGGGTTGCTGATCTTCAATTCACTTATCATCTTAAAGGTATGGCGGCTCTTCTTTCCAGACATCCCCGCATGGAGCGTGGTCATCTCCATCTTCCTGATCGGGTTGATCCTGCCCATTCTCTGGTCGCTCAACATCCCCGATGTCTATGAAGCGGCTATCGGCGGCGGTCAATTCTTTTTGATCGGTGGCATCTATTTCGTCATCCTTGCTTTTGAAAAAGACATCCGAAAAAGATTTTTATTCCTTGCGGGGCTTTTCTGGGCTTGCTCGGTTGGGTCGCGCGCCATCAACGTGCTGCCGATCCTCTTCCTGACCGCGCTGTCTCTCCTGTGGATTTGGAAGAATCAACCGAAGCCGATTGACTGGAATGGAGCAGCACGACTTGCCGCCTCGTTATTGACGCCGCTTGCGCTTGGCGCGCTGCTTATTGGCTGGTACAACTGGGCGCGCTTCGACTCTCCGCTGGAATTTGGTTTGCGCTACCAGATCACCATCTACAACCTAAACAGGGATATGCCGCTCACCTTCCAGCCCGATTATTTCCCCTACAATGTTCAGGCTTACATTCTTCAGCCGTTTGAATTTATTCCAAAATTTCCATTTATGCGGCCCGTTGGGTTTTCATCCATGCTGCAAAACCTGAACATCACTGCCCCAAAACTGTATGCGGGCGGAAGGGTAACGGGAATCCTTTTCTACGCCCCCATTCTATTGCTTGCAGTTCTTCCTTTTTCCTCAAAGTCCAAAAATAAGATCACTTCACAAAATAATCCTGAACTGCAGCAACTCATCATCCAACTGCTTGGAGGGTCATTCCTGATCAGCTTTGCCGCCATCCTCTTTTATTTTTACGGCCAAATGCGCTTCATGGTGGATTTGATATCTCAAGTTACATTACTTGCAATCATCGGCGGCTGGCTCTTGATGCGAAAATCAAGCCCGTCAAAAACATATCCGCGCCTGATAAATATGCTTGTTCTATTCACCGTTGTCGTCAGCATATTATTAGCCTTCTCCAGCGAAAACAGCCGCATGGAAAAATTAAATCCCATGCTGATGGAAAGGCTAAGTTCGTTTTTCACTTTGCAGGAATAAGAAAAGCTGACGGCAAAATTGACGTCAGCTTTTTTACAAAGGGAATACAGTCTTTTTGAGCTATGGCGGGGGAGTTGGGATTGGCACTTCAGTAACTTCGATTGAATCGACCTGTGCATCGCCATTTGCCGGTCCGCCATTGGGGGAAATGACCACGATGTAATCATAGGTACCGGCGGGCGGAGCGCTTGTCGCGGTATCCACATCAATCAGAATACCTGCACCAGGGTTCGGATACAAATCCGACTCGGGAATTTCGCGATCATCACACTCTTCACCAGACGGGCAATTGGGATCTGCTACCAACTCATTTGTGTCGACATTTGTATTTGCATCGGGAATGTTGTTTCCCCAGTTAAATACTTCATAATACTCGCTTCCAGTAGGTGAATTCGAAATGCCAACGATAATCCAGTCCAGGTAAATAGACCCGCCATTGTTGTATTCATAAAGCACCAGATCATAGTTATTATCCGGGGTGGGCCCAACAACAATGCTCAATCCAATCACCACATATTGTCCATCTGTAATATTACCGATATTGTCGTCAGGTGGAGTTCCAACTCCTAAATCAGCAGGAGCAGGAGTAACAAGTGTGTAAGATGGGTCTGGTGTGGATGTCACTCCGCCTGACGTAGGTGGATACGTGCATGGCAGGGGGCCGCCAAAGTTCGTAGCAGCGGAGTCCTGACAGGTTGTAGGTGGATACGTACATGGCAAGGGTCCGCCAAAGTTCGTTGCAGCAGGGTCCTGACAGGTTGTGGGTGGATAGGTACATGGCAGCGGTCCGCCAAAGTTTGAAGCATTGGAATCTTGGCATGTTGCCGGTGATGTGACAGGCGGCGTTGTCACAACTTCTGTGGGAGGAGGTGTGACAGTTGAAACAGGTGTTGTCGCCGATGGTGAAACCGTGGCCGGCGGTGGTGTGGCAGTTTCTGTAGGCCGTGCTTCAGTAGGTGTAGGAGTGGCGCTTGGCTCCAGCACAACAAATGGAGGGAAGACGAATCCGCTATCCGCATTAGGTGTAAGATAGGTGTTTTGCCAGGAAAATGGAGTTAATATCTGGATATTAAATAAGGGGTGCAAAACAGTTTGTTGCCCGCCAGCCGTTTCAACTTTTAAGTTAGACCCCATCCCCGCATTCAAAATCCACTGAGGGATGATGCGCATGGCAAATTGTCCTGTGATCAGCATTAACAGAATGCCGAACGGCACAATAAAAATGAGCAGACTCCAATCCCGTCGGTCGCGCTCTGACATTTTCATGGTTCTGTCTCCGTTTGCTTTTCGACAGGCAGGGTTACAACAAATTTGCTGCCCGGAAAGGTTTGCTCATTATACCCCGGGCTCTCAGCCCTGATTTCCCCTCCATGAGCGTTCACGATTCCCCGTGCAATGGCAAGCCCAAGCCCTGGCCCCCCGCCTTTAAACTTTGTTTTCCCGGAGGAATGTAAGAGGACCTCCCCCGTCTGACCGAATTTCTCAAAAATTAATGGGATGGTAGCAGGGTCAATGCCAATGCCCGTATCAGAAACGGTGACTTCCACCTGCGGAGGAACATCACCGTTAAAATATCTTCCACTAACTTTTATGGAACCGCCGTCCGGGGTGAATTTTATGGCATTCATGATAATGTGATAAAAAACTTTTTGAATCAATTCCGGGTCGGCATATACCGGCGGCAATTTATTTATCTCATCCGTATCAAGTTTGATGTTCCTCTCAAAAAGGGCCTCATTAAAGCCCTTGCGAACCTTCTTTATCACCATGTCCATCTCCACGGAAACTTTCCGCAGGACAAGAGCCTTGCTGTCAATCCGGGAGACATCCAGCATGCTATCTACTATGTCGGTCATGCGTTCGGAACCTTCCAAAATACCCTGTGCAAGTTTTTGCAGTTCAGGGTTTTCCTGGGTGTCCTGTTCCAGCATTTGTGAATATCCCATAATGAGGGTTAAAGGTGTCCGCAACTCATGGGCCGAGATCTGAATAAAGTTGGTTTTGGTTCTATCTATTTTCCGCAAACGCTCGTTGATCTGTTCCAGTTCTTCGGTCCGCTCTTGAAGCTTTGCAGTCATATCATCGAACGTAGTAGCCAACTCCCCGATCTCATCTCGTGACCGAATGCCTGTTCGTTGCTCAAGATCACCGCTCGCAATTGCCTGAGATGTGTTTACCAGCGAATAAAGCGGACTCGTGATCAACCGCGAAATAAAAAAGCCAATGACAACTACTACGAGCATCACTATCGCAAACAATTGAGTATAGGCGCCCCTGCTTTCCGCTCCTTGTTGCAGAACAAATTCCGAGGGCAGTACAACGGCAAATACGCCTATACGGTCATTGCCTACTTGCAGCGGACCGCGCAAAAGCCTGTAATCGCGTCCATCCAACTTAAAGTTATTGCCTACAACAAATTCTTTTGCGCCAAGAACCTGTTGATATTCATATTCGGATATGGAAAGCTCGCCTAACGTGGTTTCATTCCCCGCCCCCATGGTGGTTGCAATTGCACGTCCGTTCCCGCCATAAATAATGACATCTGCGAGGACTATGCTTTTCAGATACGGCAAAATACTCTTGATGGACGTACCGATGACAACAACCCCCGCAAACTTGCCATCATTCGAAATTGGAAGACCCGTGTAATAATAAACCTCATCATTGGCCAGATTCACACCCAGCGCCCGATGAGGCGCTTCATCCACATTGCGGTTCGCAAGGAATGGTGCAACAATTTGAGACTTGCTTGCACCGGTATCCTGATGCACCTGCTGCAGCTTCCCCTCCGAATCCATATAAAAATGAACCAGTTCCGTTCCGCGCGGTGAGATCAAGATCAAACTATCCGCTGCGCCCACCCCCACAAAAACTGGCGCAGCCAGGTTAAACGCTTTTTCTCCATCCTCCCCGGAAACCGCCTGTGGAAGCCCTTCAAGAAAAACGATGGAACGCGCTGTTTCTACATGACTGGATTCCTGCCTGATGAAACTATCAGACACAACACGCCCCGCTTCCAGCAATTGATTCGTCAGACGGTCGCTCAAACTATTCGCCACCAGGCGCGTGACTACATAGATCCCGATCATGGCTACAACCACGGTCAGAATCAAAAACGGAAGGATAACCTTAAGGCGAATGCTCATAACAATCCTGTGCCACAAGGCACAAACGTGGATAAGACCATTATACAAACTTTAAAGCTAATAATCCAACCCAGTCATGAAATGTAAGGCAATTATAATGGTAGAAATAGCAAAATTTTACCGACTTATTGACAAGTTTCGCCTCAAGCCCGACCCTCGGCCTGCCTCAGTTTCCCAAAGCAGCTTCTTCCCCCTTCATAACTGTTTCACAAAATGGACCAGCCTCTCCACTTCAAAATACCCCATTTTCAAATGGGCGCGGATGCTGGCTTCATTATCCAGCCATGTATCTGAAGCCATTTCGCTACAACCCTTGCCGCGGGCCCAATCTTCCGCCGCCTGAGTCAGCGCCCCTGCAATTCCCTTGCCCCGCATTTCTGGATACACGAACCACCCTTCAACATAACCTACCGGGCTGGTTTCACACCCTTCTCCATAATCTCGCAAACGCGCCTCGATCATACCAACAGGCTTGCCGTCCACCCACGCAAAAAAGACTGCATCGTTCTCGCTTGCAAGGATATCATCCATATCAAAATCCATATATTCATCCGGCGCTTCGGGCCAAATCCCCTTTCGCATATTAAACCACTCAGGGTTATCGTCTAGCGTGGCGCGGCGAATTACAATTTCCATGGTCCTCCAGATAAAAAAGTTCCCAAAGGTTTTTAGCCTTTGGGAACCAAACTAAGTCTATTCCCCGCCCCGTTTTGCAAGGCGATGATCAAGCATCAATACGGCTGTACCGCGCTCCTCGATCAACTTCAAATTTGCGACGATTTCAGCAGCGTTCTTTTCTTCTTCCACCTGCTCGGAAATAAACCACTGCAGCATTACCTGCGAGGGATAATCCTTTTCTTTGAGCGCTGTTTCGTACAATGCGTAAATCGAAGCCGTGACCTTGGCCTCATGTGCCGCCACCTCTTCAGCCACCTCCAAGGTGGATTTCCACTCGGATTTTGGCGCATCGATGGCTTTGAGAGTCACCTTCCCGCCGCGCTCCAGAAGAAAATCATAGAACTTCATGGCATGCTCGCGTTCTTCAGCCTCCTGCATGCGCATCCAATGTGCGAAGCCGGGCAGGTTCTTATCTTCAAAATAGGCAGCCATGGAAAGGTACAAATAAGAGGAGTACAACTCCTTATTAATTTGATCGTTCATTGCATCTTGCATTGTTTTGCTTATCATACGTGCCTCCTTTCTTAAGATTATACTTTCGTTTACGAAATCCGTTATTCCCCAAAAACAAAAAGATCGCTGATCGACTCGTGATTAAAGTTATGGCGAATTGCATCTGCAAAGACCGTCGCCACAGACAACACTTTCAGCTTCGGGTGCGCCTTCTCAGCAGGGATATTGACCGTATCTGTTGTGACGATCTGGCTGATCTGAGGGACAACCACCAGCCTGTCCAGCCCATTGCGGCTGAAGACCCCATGCGTGCACATTACCATAATATCTTCAATCCCTTCATTAACAAGCACGCGGCTCAACTCCAAAATGGAACCGCCCGTCGCGATCTCATCGTCATAGATCAGCGCCCGCCTATGCCCCTTTACCTGATTCCCGACCAGCCCGCCGATGATGACTTCCGTATCTGAAATCCTTTCCTTGTTTCCTGCCGCAACCGGCAGACCAAGCGTCCGCGCAAAACGAGCCGCGGATTTCGCCTGTCCCATATCCGGGGCAACGACAATGGTGCCGCTCAAGTCGCACGTATCAAGATATTCTTTGAAGACCAATCGGCTGCTTAGCGGATCCGTGGGAACGGCAAAAAATCCATGCACCTGCGGGGAATGGAACATCATGCTCATCACATGCGTGGCGCCGGCTGTTTTCAGCAAGTCTGCAACGAGGCGGGCAGTAATCGAAATACGCGGCGCATCTTTTTTGTCCGAACGGCCAAATGAGTAATAAGGAATAATTGCATGGACTTCCGAGGCTGCCGCACCGCGCGCAATATCGATCATCATTAACAATTCCATTAAATGATCATTTACTGGCTGCGATAGCGACTGCACAATGTACACGCGGCGGTAACGCACGCTGGCGCCCAATTGGATATACATATTGTCATTGCTGAAGCGAGAGATATGTGTCGTGTCCAAAGGCACGCCCAGTTTAGCGGCGATATTTTCAGCCAGCCTGGGGTTTGAACTTCCGCTGAAAAAACGGACCTCATCAGCGGGTATCGATGAATTTTCCATATTGACTCCGTAATATTTTTTCGCCCACATTCAGGCGGTTGATCTCCAGAACAGCCGAAAGAAGAGCGCTCATAAGATACCAGAAAATCACTTCAACAACCAGCCATATCGATTGCATTCCTGATAGCTGATTATCTGCGTTTCTTCAACCAATCCGTAAGCTTCTTCGCCGTCCACGTATTGATGACATCCTTCGGCTCCAGCCAGGCGCGCCGCGCAATTGCAACACCATAATGAAGCAAGTCAAGATCGCCTTCGGAATGCGCGTCTGTGTTGATGCTGAGGAGGACACCCAATTCCTTGGCGCGGCGGGCATACATATCGTCAAGATCGAGGCGCGAGGGTTGGGCGCTGATCTCCATTGCCACGCCTGATTCCGCGGCGGCTTTTAAGATCACCTCCATATCCAAATCCGCGCCTTCGCGGTCTGGAATTTCACGCCCCGTCGGATGGCCGATGATATCGACATGCGGGTTATGTACCGCTTTCAACAATCGCTCCGTTACTTTCTCGCGCGGCTGACGCAAACTGGAATGCAGGGAAGCCACCACAAGGTCGAGCGATGCGAGAAAATCATCGGGATAATCCAATGAGCCATCTGCTTTGATCTCAACTTCCGTTGCGTGAAGGACAAGGATCTCATCACCAAGCTGTTTTTGAATTTTCCTGATTTCAGAAGCCTGCGCTTTATGTCTTTCCATCGACATACCATTTGCAACACCCAGCCCAACCGAGTGATCGGTGAAGGCAATTACTTTGAGTCCGCGCTTTGCGGAAGCGCGCGCCATATCGAGCATACTTAATTTTCCGTCACTGTGCGTGGAGTGCGCGTGCAAGTTCGTTTTTATATCTTTCACTTGAATCAACTTCGGGAGTTTGTTCGCCTTCGCCGCAACTACCTCACCGCGGTCTTCGCGTAGTTCAGGTGGTATCCACGGCAACCCAAGCGTTTTGTAAACTTCCTCTTCCGTCGCGCAAAGAATTTCACCTTTACCTTTAACTTTGGAAAGCGAATGTTCCGATAAAGATAAACCTTTATCCAATGCAATTTGACGCAAGGCAACATTATGGTCTTTTGAGCCCGTTGCATATTGCAGCGCGGTGCCAAACTTTTCAGGCGCATGCACCCACAACTGTGCGCGCACGCCGTCCATAAATTCGATGCTGGCTTTTGTTTCGCCCTTTCCTAAAACGCGGCTGATCCCTTTTAGATTGACAAAGGCTTCCATGACCGCGGCTGAATCTTTTGCCGCCACTAAAATGTCGAGATCGCCAACCGTGGAGCGCATCCTTCTTAAACTGCCGGCTGGTTCTGCTGCGACGACTCCCTTCACCTTTTTGAGCTGACCGATGATCTCCTGCGCCAACGGATACGCGCGCCCCAACGGCAATCTCCCGGACCTGCGGGCGAGAGATGCGATGCCTTCCAAAATAGCTGTCTCAGACTTGACGCCCATGCCTGGGAGGTCGCGCAATTTTCCTGCTTTGGCAGCAGCTTCCAGTTCAGAAAGAAGTGTGATGTTTAACGTCTTCCAGATAAGCGCGATCTTCTTCGGGCCCAAGCCAGGGACTTGCAGCCAATCTGCCAGACTTTCAGGAACTTCTTTTTTTAGATTTTCCAAAAACCCAAGCTTGCCTGTTTGAAGCAGCTCATCGATCTTTTCGGCAATGGCTTTGCCCACGCCGGGGATCTCGCGCAGCTTGCCCTCTTTCCAATATTCGCTGGCTTCGCGGCTGAGGGTCATTAAATTCTCAGCGGCTTTGCGATAGGCGAGGATGACATAAATGACCTCGCCTTTGATCTCACACAAATTTGCAATAAGAGTAAACGTATCAGCAAGTTGGCGGTTGTTCATCATAACAATAATCCTTTCGCGAATAGGCGGATTATACCCAGTGTGGGCATTATATACATGTACGCAAAAAACCTGATGGCATTTTCTTATGAGCGGATTTTTATATGATACGATTCGGCACATGGATCACAATGACCATGTCAATCTATTAAGACCTGCGGATTTGCAACAAGGCGGCTCATGGGCGGACCTGGGAGCTGGTTCGGGAGCTTTTACATTTGCCCTGCGTGAGTTGATTGGCGCGAGCGCAGTCCTCCACGCAGTAGACAAAGACCGAAATGATCTCAATCGCCTGAAGAAGGATTACGAGGTTCGTTTTGGGAATACAGAGAACCTGAAAATTGTCGTCGGGGATTTTTCGCGTCCGCTGGCTGCTCCCCTTCCGCCATTAGACGGGATCGTGATGGCAAACTCCCTGCATTACTTCAAGGACAGAGTGAAAATACTTGAACATGTGCGCTCGCTTCTGAATCCGAATGGTATTTTATTGGTTGTGGAATACAACGTGGACACTGGCAATCTATGGGTGCCATACCCATTCTCATTTGAGACCTTCAAAAAGCTCGCAATACAAGCTGGCTTTGGCAAACCGCGCCTGCTGGCAAAGCATCCTTCCAGCTTTCTGCGCGAGTTTTATTCAGCATCAACCCAAAATCAAACCTGATAAGATTAAGCTCATCATGCTTCGCACAAAATATATTCCTGCCGCCGTAGTCATTGTCAGCGCGCTGCTGGGAATGCTACGTTTCAACTCGCTTCAACTGGGCACATCCTACGATGACGCGCATTACATCATTCTTGCCGAAAGTCTTTCGAGCGGACAGGGATATGAGCTTATCAATTTTCCGCGTCCGCAGATCGAGCGGGCGTTTCCGCCGGGCTGGCCCATTTTGCTTGCGCCGTTGACTTTTCTCTTCCCAGGCAATTACACCGTCCTGAAATTACTGTCGTTTGGGCTGTGGCTGGCTTCCATTTTGTTGGTCTACGAAATTTTTTCAAAACAGATTGAATCTCCATATCGTGAGATTGTCACTGGGCTGACGGCGCTGAATCCGCTGCTGGTCGGGACATCTGTAACGGTGATGTCTGAATCGGCGTATTTGTTCTTCTCCCTGCTGGCGCTGAATGTTTTGGATAGATGGAATGAAAAGAGAGAAGGCAAAAGGGACTGGCTTGTCATTTTGGTCGCTGTCCTTGCCTTCTATACCCAATTGATTAGAACCATCGGAATCTCGCTGGCGATAGCGCTGGTGATTTATTACCTGTTCAACCGCCGCTGGCGCGAGGCTGGAATTTCAATGGGTATTTTTATTGCAGGCGGGCTTTTACAGACCTGGTTCAACTTGCGCAATGGCGGCTCGCTGGTTTCATCAGGCTATCAGTCACAGGTTTTTAGCAGTTCCGTGACCGAGAAGATCGGACAGATGGGGTCGAATGCGCTCGGATATTTCAATGAGATATTTGCAGGCTCGCTGATCCCGATCTTCGGCTCGAAAGTTACAGACTTTTGGGGAAATTACGGGCTTAAGGTTGTGCCTTCACTTGCAAACGTCCTCATACTTTTAGCGGTTGTTTTTGGGCTGGCTTTGTCAATTAAGAAGCTCAAGGGCATGGATATTTATTTTGTGATCTATCTTTTTGGAATTCTGGCGTTTTGGAATCCAAATGTTGGGAGTGTGAAGGCGCGCTTTTTGATTCCGATCCTTCCATTTCTATATTTCTATTTGATGCAGGGAATTGTCTGGGTGAGGGAAAAAGCGACTCGGAATATCGCCAACTCCGGCAGGCGGACCGAGGCGGTACTGGTTGGATTGATCACCCTGGCATTGTTAATCCGAAATGTGCAGGACTGGCAAACCCCAGTCATGAATCAAATGACCGATCTATCCATTGGAGCGAGTTGGGTCGCGGAGAATGCACCGCTTGATGCACTCGTAATGGTGAACGAGCCTGTGCCTGCGTATGTGCAGGTGAAGAGAAAGACCATTGGCTACCCCAAAGCAGGACAGGACCTGGAAAGGTATTTGGACAATCAGGGAATTGATTACATCATAGTGGCGCCAAAACTCCAATCGCCGCGCAACTTTACATTGGATGGCTTTGTTGAAAATGATGTTCTGCCCATTCTTAACGCCGCGCCTGAAAAGTTTTTGGTGGTGTACACGAACCCGGATTACAATGTGACCGTTTTTCAATATCAGCCATAAAACCAACATCAGTTAGAATATCAGCATTAACCCCGCAGCAAAGGTGCCGAACCCATGACGTTTAAAGCATTTCCTGAGATCAAAGCCATCCTCAACTCACTTCCGGAATTCAAGCTGGATATGTATACCAACGCCGCCGCCAGCGAACTGGTTGTCTTTGCTGTGTATGCAGTTCAGAAGGACGGTCTGTACGCCGCCACGGAAGAGATCGTATCCACCTGCTTTAAACTGTTCCCCCACCGCTTTTCGTTGAAGAATTATTTCTACTGGCCTGATTCCGCGCTGGTGATGTCATCGTTGAACGAGGCAAAAGCACATGGAGATTTGAAGGGAAATCCAACAGACGGCTTTGCGGTAAAGGTGCAGGGCAGGCAGACGGTGAAGCAAGTGGCAAAGATATTGGGGATCACTTTGCCTGCGCCTCAAAAAAAGATAAAGAAGCCTGCACCTGCGCAGGAAAAGAAAGCCTTGCCTGCCAAAGCAAAGGGAAAGAAAAAGGCAGTTGTGAAGCCTGCCGAACCTGCTGTGAAAAAGAATACCGCCAGGCAAAAGACAGCGGTTCAAAAGAAAAAGTTAACCGCGTCCAGCGTTGGAAAGAAACCCGCGAAGAAAACCACCCCAAAGCAGTCGGCAGTAAAGATGGCCGCAAAGCCCGTCCCAGTTAAACAGACGCTTCTCCCAAAGCTCAAAGTGGAGACGAAGAAAAAAGAAGGAGCAAAACCTGCTGCTTCTTCGCCTATCAGGAAAGCGCCCGCGCCTAAAAAGGATAAGCCGAAGAAGCAGGGTTCTGTCAAAAACGCACACCCGGCGCAGTTGACCATGTCTCTTCCGCCTGCCGTAAAAAAGGTAGAACCAAAGCCAGTTAAAAAAGAAGCGGCGGCGGCGCCAGTTGCGGCGGCTAAAGTATCGAAGGAAGAAAAGGTGAAGGCTGGGAAATTTGTCCGCGTGATGGAGACTTCGGATGCATATCGTCAGTATAAAAAGAGCGGCGAGAAATCAAAGATCAGCGAGTTTGATTTTCGAAGCCTGCTGCTTTGCACCATGGAGTCATCGCCTGAGACGCTGGCAAGGAATGTCAATACGTTCAAAGGATATGCAACCACTCAAAACCGGCAAGACCTGGTCGCCTTTTTGAATTTTGTCGAGAACAGTTTTTCAACTTTATTGCATTCATCTGGAAAGAAATTGGCCAAGAAGAAGTAATTGACATCGATATATGCAGGGGCGGCCCGCCTGGAGAAAGCAAGATAACTTAACGGAATTGGAGGGTCGCCCTTACATCAACAGGAAAGGTACTTTTATTGTGAGCAGTAGAAAGTTACAGTATGCAGACCGTGTTGCCCTGCAGCAGGCAGACCAGGCGATTCGCAAGGATGTGTTCCGCGCGCTGGTGGAGGTCATTACCAATTGCAATGACAGTTATTCCCGCCTTGAACAGGCGGGTTGGTCGGTGGGCGGCGAGATCATTATTGACGTGCAAAGGAAGCACAAGAATTCCATCATCCGCGTGCGGGACCACGCCGAAGGTATGACCGATATTCGCATGGACAAAGTCGTCGGCACCTACGGCGAAGCGACCAGCGGCTTGAAGGAAGATAAACATGTCCGCGGGATGTGGGGGCGCGGGCTGAAAGATTCCATCTTCGGGCTCGGGCATGGCTATGTGCGCTCCTTCAAAGGCGGAAATTTCTACACCTGCTCCCTGCTCATCAAAAAAGGCATTCCCACCTTTGACCTTGACGAACCCGTGCGGGCTACCGTTCCGCTGCGCCAGCAGTATGAAGTTCCAGAAGGCAATGGGACGATCCTTGAGATTCACATCTCGCGCGGCGATGTGAAAGTGCCGCAGTTCGACAACTTCCGCAACTATTTGCAGAGACATTTTGAATTGCGCCCGATCATGAGCAACCCGCGCCGCAAGATCATTTTGCGGGATATTGCCCCAGATGGGAAACTGCGTCAGGAACATGTTCTCAGCTACAAGTCACCGCGAGGCGAAAAAGTCCTGAGCGAGAGGATCAAAGTGGAGGGCTTTCCTGCCACAGTGAAACTGGATGTCTTTCGGTCGGGGATTCAACTTTCCACCCGCAGCGAGGAAGGCGATTACGCAGACGGCGGGCTGCTGGTCATCAGCAAGGCGACCGTGATCTCGCTGACCATGCTCAAGTTCGAGAATGACCCCTACGCCGCATATTTTTACGGCTCGATGCAATGCGATTATTTGCACGACCTGTTGAAGAACGATGAACCCGTGTTGACCGCGACCCGCGACGGCATCAACTGGACGCATCCATTTGCAAAGGCGTTGAAGCTGGCTGTGGAGAGCAAACTCGAGCCGCTGATCGAAGCCGAGCGCAAACATGCCGTGCATGATGAACAAACCAAGCTGGATAAACAACTGCGCCAAAAAATAGACCATGCCTTGCATGAGTTGAACACGATCGCATTAAGTGAGTTGAGCGATAGAAGAACTGACGGCACGCAAAAGGTGATCGAACTGCCGCCTTCTGGAATTGGCTTCTTCCCCGAACGCGCTTTTGTGCAAACAGGTCAGCACCTTAATTTGGTCTTGCGCGTGGACATTGCAGAGAAAGCGCGCGCTGGCGCAACAGTCACCGTCATCTCGAATAACCCTGAAATCATTATCTCCACCCCGCAGGTGGTGATTCAACCGCACAAAAATGACCCGACCATCGGAGAAGCGCGCATCCGCGTGGAAGGCAGGCAGGTGGGCAGCGAAGGCATGGTTACGGCGTACGTCGGCAGGCTGCGCGCCGAAGCGATGGTGCAGGTGCATTCCAAGAAGGAGGCGCTGGCTCCCCCGCCCACCCGCAGCAACAACGCGCTCTTCACTGACATCCGTTTTGATGACCGCACCGATTCACGCCAGCGTGTTTATTTTGACCGCGTAAACTCAAGCATCGTCATTGCGACAGGCGCGCCTTCGGTAAAGATCTATCTGGATGAAAACAACCGCCTCGATACCACCGTGCAGGGTCAGGTGCTATTGGCAGAGCTGGTCACTGAGGCGGTCTGCCGCGAGATCGCGCGAAACGGTGTGGAACGCGGAAAGTTCCTCGTGCTCGAAGGCTCCGAAGCGGACGCGATCCAGAACCACTTCATCCGTTTGCAGAATCGATACGCGCATCTGATCCATCAATACATTGTGACGTTGTAGCAACGACTACCAAACAAAAAGGACACGCATATGCGTGTCCTTTTTGTTTGAAAGATTTCATTTCACCGTCAGCCAGACACCCAGCATGACCACACCCAGACCGATAATGCGCTGAAGGTCCACAGTTCGCTGGGCAACGCCCAAGAGACCAAAATGATCGAGGAATGAACCAACCAGCAATTGACCCGCCAGCAGGGTGATCAATGCGCCTGAAACGCCGATGCGGGGAATCATATATCCCATGGACGAAATGACCACGAGACCAAACGCGCCCGCCCCCAACACATACCACGGGACGCTTCGCCATTCGCCGAGCTTGTTGCCAAAAACTAAAAGCGGAATCAAGGCTGCAATCGCTCCGCTGGCGTGGATGATGAACGAGCTTTCGATCATCCCCAAACGCTGACTGATAATGCTGGACATGGGGCTTTGCACCCCGATTGCCATCCCACCCATCAAACCGACCAAAATAATAAAGAAAACAGGCTGCATTCTTCTTCCTTTGTTTTTAGATTTCGTGGATGATACCTGAGTTAACGCGCTGGAAAGATTACAGATTGTTCACAAGCAATGGACGGCGCAGCTTATCAGCCGAATTGAGCGATCACCCCTGCGATCAAGGCGATCTGTCCGAGGTGATAGGCGGCGATGTTGTAGATTCGCCCGCCCTGGATGGGCGCGACGAACTTGTTCCAGGCGAGGATAATATCTGAGAGATAGAACAGGAACGCGCCAAGGCTGACGAGGAGGGCGGCGCTGGCATCCCATGAAATATCCACGAGTTTCAACATCGCGGAGAGCAGCATCACGGAAATGACGGTGCTGTAGACAATGATCGGGAGGCGCATCCGCTCGTTTCCACTGCCAGGCAGACGGTCCAGAATGCGGCGGATGACCCGCGCCCCGCCAATGCCGATCATCACGGCAAAGACGACCCCGAAGAAGTTCATCTGCGGGATGGGGATATTGAATCCGACAATGTAGGCGATGTGCGCGAGCAGGAATGCAACCAGCCCCGCGAGGAAAAATTTATCCAGCGAGATCATCAGCAGCACATCCCCTGTGACGGATAGAAGAATCCCAAGCCCGAACCACAGCAGTGCGCCATCCAGCCCAGCGGACAGCCAGAGCCAGAGAAAGAGAAAAACCATCACACCCGGCTTGGCAATGACTTCGAGCTTGAACCAGTTTTTGTGCAATGCCAGCGCTTCGAGCGCGGCAAAAACGAACGCGAGTATCAAAAAGATAAGCATAAACGAGCCTCCCGCCGTTATCGTACCATAATCAATGAGGAGATCACTCCGCCGATGACTTGGGAGGTGCTATACTGCGGACATGGCGACCAAACAAGTTCACCTCACATGGAACCCTGAACAGCAATTCATTCTTCAGGACAACGAAAACCATCAGATCATCCTGAACAAGCCAAAGGGAGTCAGTCCTTCGGATTTGCTGCCAATGGCGTTGATCGGATGCACATCGTATGACGTAGTGGAAATCTTAAAGAAACAGCGCCAGGGAGTGGAGCAGCTCAACGTGACGGCAGAGGCGCTGCAGGATGAAACTCCGCCGTGGCGGTTTCGCAAGATCCACATCCGTTATCAGGCAATTGGCAGGGGCATTGATATCGAGAAGTTAAAGCAGGCGATTCGAATCAGCGAGGAAAAATATTGCTCGGTGTATGCCACGTTGAAGGACGCGCTGGAGATCACGCATGAGGCGGAAGTGGTCGAAGTATAGAGAAAAATATCCTTCTCGTTTGAGAAGGATATTTTTGTTACGCGGTTTCGAACTCGCGCCAGATACGCCCCGCCAGCCAACGGGCAAGAGAACTGACGCCTACCCCTGCGAAGAAAACGAGGGAGCAAAATAAAATCGGGACGACAAGCATGGCAAGCAAGCCTGTGATGAACCATGCTCCATAGCTATTGACCTCGCGCTCAAGATACCAGACCGTACCGTCTTCGAGTACCGCGTAATGGAATTCAAACAGTTCGGGACCGTTGCGGTGGGAGATGCCAAGCATGCTGACCACTCCATCAGGCGGGGCGATCTGGGGCATGTTGCCTGTTACCTCGGTAGTGTTATTTTCGCTTCCGATCACGGGGGAGCTGGGTTTGTCATCGGGCTGCCAGCACCCTGCGAGGTTCTTGACCCAGCAGTAGTAATAATTTCCATTTTCGGTTTCGATGGTGAGGGAACTGCCCCCGCCTGCTGCCACGGCAACGGGTGTTTCTGGCGGAGCGGGGAGTTTCTTCCAGCCTTCGCCAGCGGAGAAAATGCCATAGACGAATACCAGACTGAGGAGGGGCAGGACAAGACAAACGAAGAAAGAGGCGAGATAGACGATCAGCGAAGCGGCTTTGCGTCTTGCTTTGTCTTTGATGCGGGTCAGTCCAAAATCCACGCCTGCGCCAAGCCAGAGAAAGACAATGATCAGGGCAACAAGCGGAAGCGCCTGTTTGAGGGAGAGGGAGATCTTGGTGGAGACGTCTTCGGGATATTTGGAGGTGAAGGCGTTGATGAGGAACCAGGCGGGTATGCCGATAAGAACAAGCAGCGAAAGCAAAGAAGTGACAATGGCGGGAAAATAAGTTTTGATTTTCATGCACCAGATTTTATCCACGCTGGCAGGGCGGACAATCCCCCCGTGGTGGGAATGGGAGGGAACCAACGATTGCGGATATCATGACCGTGTCTGTTCTACCCCTCCAGTAAATTCCTGCCTTTGAAATAATCCGAGACCGCCATGTCGAAGGGACGTTTGCCTTGTTTGGCGGCGATCTCCATATACTTCCCGCGGGCGGTTTCATCTGCCATGGCGGCGCGGGCATAGGCGACCGCCTCCTTAAAGCGTTGACGGTGTGCCTGCTGGGCATCGCTCCATTTTACGCGGGACATATCAGGCGCGGCTGCCACCACCACCCTGCCGTTGTGTGAACGGCGGAAGACCAGACCGCCCATCCTGCCCCACATTGCCTGAATGGATTGATTGAAGGTCACTTTCATGTCATAAACTCCTGTCTGTATCGGGGATGCTATTGCTAGCTGTATCCTATACGATTCTATTTTGAATCCTGTACTGTTCCTGTACTAATCCTGTACTGCCTGCGGTTTTTTGTGTGGATATGTTTGGGGAGCATGTGTAAGATCGTTTTCTGGTGCGGATTGCCCCGTTTTGTGATTATTATCACAATGCCTATTGGATTTGGCAAGGTTTATGATTTACAGAATTGTTAGCCGCCTTTTGCAGAACTGACAGGTTTAAATCAAAAACACTGGGATATTCATCCCAGTGTTCTCGGGTTATTTTATATTGGCTGGATTCTCGTCATCTTCATCCCACAAAAGCGGATTCGCCTCAATGTAATCCGTTTTATTCTGCAAATCCTTCTCATCGCGGATGATGTGTTCCCTTCGACAGGCTCAGGGCAGGCTCCATAATTGCGCTGCCAGATACCTGTTTCGTTCAATTCGCGTCCGATTCGTTTTGTCACAGCGGATTTAAAAGACCCGACGATTGCACCCAATGAACCTGATGATGCCCCGCGTGGGCGTAGGGGCGAGGCATGCCTCGCCCCTACGGATTGCGATGTATTTGTCGCAATCCGATTTTCACCCATAGGATTAATAACGATAATTGCATGCACATGATTGGGCATAACGACATACGCCCCCAATTCCACATGTGGAAAATGCTTTGGAATTTCGCGCCAACACCCATCTGCAATTAGACCGTGCTCGTTCAATATCATTTCCCCGTTCACAACCTCCCCAAACAAGAAATCTCTTCGCCACGCCACAATGGTGACATAATACGCGCCTGCTTGTGCGTAATCATATCCTTTCAATCGAATGGAGCGACGATGATGCAAGTGCCCCGAAGGGGTATTTTGCGGGTCGAATTTCGTCATGACGAAATTATAAATGACGTGGTCACCGTAAGGGCGGACCCACCCATCGCCATCCACCATCCCCTCTTGCATAGACGGTTTCCCCGACAATTCATCCATCTGCCCTGACGGGTACCCAAAGGGTATGATATCGCCCCTTCCCCCATCACGCGGACATTCCACCCAAATCAAAAACACTGGGACATTCATCCCAGTGTTCTCTCATTTTGCTAAATTTCTGTTTTAGACCGCAACCGTTTCAAATGCAACCTTTATTGCATCGCCAACCTGTCCCGTGAAATTCAACTTCTCAAACCCAATGACCTTCCCCTCGCGGTCTTTCATCAGCACAATCTCTTCGCCTGTTTCTTCGGCGACATATTCATCAGCGGGATTGCCGAACCAAACCGTGAGCGTATTGCCTTCACGGTCATAATAGACTTTAATGTCTATCATTCCTTGTCTTTCAGATACTTCTGCGCCACCAACATAAACTCCCGCGCTTGATTTATCATCGTAGATACGATTTCATCCTCAATCCCCGTATCCACGCCATAATCGCCTGTAATTCTCTTGTCGAATCCATCACGCATCCAACGGTGGAATTTTGGGTCAAGTGCTTTGGTCTTGGCAAAGTTCTTTCCATATGCCGCAATGACTTGACCATGCTGACTGAATTTCAAATCGAATTCGTTATACAGCAACGCCTCAGCAACATAAAACATCGCATAATAGGCGCGACCTGCGGCAAACTCTGCTTTATTGATATTCAATAAGGCTTCAGCCGCTTCAATGGCATCCTGCGCTTTGCTGAATAGCTTGCTGGAATAATCCTTCATGCAGGGAGCCCTTCTTTGCGGATGTTATAAATGAGAGGTCTTTCATTGCTGGTGGTTTCCCATTGGATTTCTTTGACGAAGATACAACTTACAGTAACTTCATACTCCAAAGAGATGTCACTTGCCAACTGGCTGATCTTGCTTTGCTCTTTCCAATAATTCCTGTAGTTTTTCAGCAAAATCATCACATCCACATCCGAGCCCTCGCGGTAATCCCCACGCGCATAGGAGCCGTATAAATAGACGGCTTTAAGCTTATCCCCATAAATGCGGACAAGCCCTTCCTTGAACTCTTTCATGAGTCTGCGTATCTTGGCAGGGACTTTTGCTTTCATACCCTTATTTTACCTGTTTTCCCAACTCTCTATTCCCACACAAACCAAAAATACTGGGACATTCATCCCAGCGTTCTCTTGTTCTTCGCGTCGTGCGGGTTGAAACCCTTCCTAAGTACGGTGAGGTTATGCGCTATCCACGATCTTTTCCCTATTACCCATTACCCCTTAGCCTCTTGAATTCGAACATTTGAGTGCTATAATATAAAGCAACAATTACCATATTTAGGGTCTGACTTAAACTGCCCCCCCATATATGGGCAATGAATATCGGGCTGGATCTATAAATAACACTCCAAAAGGGAGGTCGAAGCCGCTAATGAAAAACCAAGCTGTTAGGGAATTATTAGTTACTACAGGATTGTTGTTAATTTCAGAAAAACATCCACAAGTTGTAAGCGGTGAAATAAGGAGCTTGCAAGAAAAACTTAAAAATGTTGAGGACGAATCTCTACGATGCCTAATTTTCATGCTGAACTTAATAGTTGATGATATTTTTTTTAACATCTCAGGTGATAACGGGTATAACAATACTATGTACGATACTCGAGATAATATTTTTCGACAAATTGGCAAGACTCTTATTGAAATTGGAGAAGCAGTAATTGTTCCAAATGAACTGAATGTACATAATTCCCTTTGTGAACTAATAAATGTATACACTCTGGAATTGAAGAATATCAATTTGGCGTTTGATAAGGGGAGGGAACATGTCGCAAATTAAGTCAGAGATATTAGTTGGAACTTTTTTGCTCTCTGCTGGGCATATTTTATTGAGCTGGTTGATTTACAAGCACGATAAAAATAAAGTTTGGGAAGATATTAGAAGGTTTGGAGCTGAGTTCGCGTTTATCGGAATCTCTTTTTTTGTTTCAGCATTACTTGACGATTCATCCAGGTTTTATTCGGCGCTAAAAATACACTCTTCTGACCAGTCAATCCAAGCAATAGTTGGAATAAGTCTGTTTAGCTTTAGCACTTTGTTCTTCTTTGACATATTAGCCATATTTCTTTATAAGACTTACGAACAAAATAAGAGACAACGCGGCAATCAACGCTGGAGACTATGGGTAAGTTACGTTCTTGGTATTGCAACGCTAGGTATTGGCGTCTCTATGATATAGGTGATAATTATGTTATCTTTTTTTCTAAATCCTGCAGTTTGGGTAATTGCAATATTATTAGCAACGCTCTTATTATTTTTCGAAATAAAAAGTGGCGTAGAATAGAAGGAGGTAATATATGATGGACATATTTAGCACATTCTTTAACCCTTTCATTTGGGGAACTGCAATAACTATAGCAAGCATATTAGTCTTGTTTGAAAAAAGGCAATTTGTCTTACAACAGGCGAGACTGCTTTTTGATTTAAATTGGATAAAGCCAGCAATAACATCAAGTACTCATACGCTGACTCACAAAGGCGGAATTAGCAAATACTATTTCAACTTAGACTATTTAACAACTGTGCCCGAAGAGGTTGCGTCAATAACAAATTGGTATGTTGAAGTTGTGAACGACTTTAAGTCTTCAGATGACATAGATGGGTTAATTTTTATCGAAAAAGATTCAGGACCTATTGGAGCAATATCTCTTATGGGCGGAATCATTTCACAAACTGGTTTACCAGCAGTAATTGCAAGGTTAAGAAAAAGAGCATCTCACGCAAAAATTAGTGGAAGTCCAGAGGTGCTTGAAAAATTATCTAAAGGTTCTAAAGTCTTAATTATTACAGATGCAATTACAACTACTAGAACTGTAAAAGATACAATGGAAACCGTAAATAATTTTGGGGCTAGAGTAGTCGGGATATGTACATTGTTAGATCGCCAACCTGTACACAAAGATTTTGTGGATAATGTGCGAATAGTTCAGGGTGTAACTGAAAAAGAATTAGTATCAGCAGAAGTGGTAAAGGCGGATGGGGTTTACTAATTAAGAGGCACAAATGGATAATCAAGAATCCGACACCCAAGAAGTCTTAATGATGAGATTTCAAACCTTCATTCCCGAAAACGAATATGGGATTGAAGAAGGTTATTACCTCGGAAATGCAATTGTCAAACTTCTACGAGATTACAAAGACCGCCCAGAAGTTATTGAATTTATTGCTGACATGCTGGAAGAATAATAAAAAAGACGCTGGATTTGCCAGCATCTTTTTTATTTCGGTTTCATCAACAATATCAATTCACTAGAGTCTTGCCTAGCTTCTCTACCTGTATTATTTCCGCCAAGCGTACTGAATCTGCCACTTACAGTTGAATGATCTTTTACTTTGAAATTCTCACTAGCAACTTCCTTTATATAATTACCAGACAATCCATTACTTGCCTGTCCACTTGGAAAGGTAAAAATAACTGTACACTTTTTCTCTGCTAAATTTTCGAGTAAGGTTTTAAGAGCTTCTTTTGCCTGTCCGTTATTACTAAACTTAGATTGAGGACGTTGCTCTATCGAAGGATAACGTCCAACACCCTCGACCTTTACTTTCTTTTCGCCACGCGCCATAATTTCAAGCACATGATAAAAGCGGCTGTATTGCACTCCAGAGTACGGCGGGTCAATAAACACAAGGTCGCTTGAATTTAAATACTTAATCTGCATAACTGCGTCACTAGTAATTGCCTTACCTTTGACTTGCGCATGATGAGTAGATAACTCAACTAAATTTTTCTTTGCATAATCAACAGCATCACGTCTCCAAGCGTCAAAAATAAACGGCTTTGCTGTTTCAGTAGGCTGAAACGGTTGAGCAGTATGCCCAGGCGCAGCGACACATTCACTAGCAGCAGTAATACAAGCAGCTAAACAGAGTTCTCTTTCTTGCTTCTTTTCAGGCAAATTTGCTAACAAATAATCAAAAGTTAAAGCCTGTGTTGGGCTGAAGTAATATCCACCATAAGCATTCCAAAGTGGACCCACCTTTGATTTCGTCTCGCATAATTCACGCGCTTCCAAGACCCATTTTTTTGTTTTTTTCAAGTTCTGGTCATGTAAGTTAGCTTTTTGCCACAATGAGTCTTTGTCACGATGAGCAACAGCAACATCAATCCAATTTTCTTTCAAACTAATCGAATCAATCTGTTCTGTGCGCCCAATAACAGCCTGCGCCAAAACTGTTGAGTACTTCTGTAAATCAACTGCCAAAACTGGACGATCTGTATTCTCAGCAACATATCGAGCTACAAATGCCGCTCCTGTAAACAGGTCAACAAAACGATCATGCTTCTTGCTTTCACTTAGCAAAAGCTTACCAAGCCCATTTTTGAGCATGGATCGCTTAGAGCCCATATATTTCATTTGAACAATCCCCACATAGCAATGCGTTCAGTTCCGCTAAGTACCCAGTAATGTTTTGAATTATGGTTTTCTATGTACATCTTATTGATTGTTGGGTTTGCGGCTTGTGTCATCCATGCACCAATCTCAGTGATAGAACTTTCAACGTCCAACCACATCTCATCAGGATTCGCTGGGTCATCTCCTAACCCCCAAAAACCAGCATCGAGTCCAAATTGCTTCCACCAAAAGCCAAAATCAGAATTAGATACACCTGCGGACAATATCAGCTCTGCATTTGCGCCAATGGCAAGTCGAAGTAACAACCCAGCGCGAGAAAGTAATTGATATACATGACGCGGATGGCTTGACGGATCTTGAGTATTGGCTTCTCTTAATACAAGTGCATCTTGATCTACTGATAGAAATTGGTAAATAGATTGAATTACAGCTTGTTCTTTGTCATTAAACAAATTTGAAGTTGCTGCACTGACCCGATCTTCATATGTCTTGTTGCCAGGCAAAGCACTATATGCCAATTGCAAGCTTTTATTGAGTAAAAACCTATCTATCTCACCAAATCGTGAAATACCAGATGGCGAGAATAAATTCCAAAACTCTAGTATAAAAGATGAAATTTCGAGAGGGACTACGGGCAGAAATGTAGAAATTCTGGATGGTCTGTAACTAACTTCGTTTCTTGCATCATGATCTAGATCCAATTGAGATAAATCTAATCCCCAGCTCAGCAGCCAGTTTTCAGCAATTGCGGGAAAGGTTGTCCCTGAAGCAAAAACTGTGTGCCAATCAACAAGATTCACGCCATATGGTGCGATTATTTTCCCAATAAGATTTGCCGCATTTACCTGCTTTGCCCAATGCTTAAATACCGGCCAGACAATTGCGTGAGTTCCATTGCTACAAGGTATTCTGGAACATCTTTCATTAATATCTATAACAAAATGATCTCTTTCTAAAATTGCTATTCCCTCGGTCGCTAGAATAGATATTGCTCCTCGCAGTTCCGCGTAATAACCAAGGTGCCGGGCAGCATTAATATCGCCGTGCAACAGAGCGCTGACTGCACGACTAAGGTATGCCCATCCATCCACACAATGCAACGGGGCAGAAACGCTGATATATGCTCCTAAATCAGCATTATTTAATGTGCTACTATTGAAATCCTGATGGATCTTCCTTGTTGTATTAACTAAATAAGAATTATTCAGTTCCAACCAACGACCATTCCGAAGATCATTTTTTCTTTGAAAAATATCTGACACAGCCTTCCTAGAAGCCCTGTTAAGATAGCTTGTTTGATTGTTACTTAATGTCAGCATCTATTAATACCCCAAAGCTTTCATAACCTCTTTCGCAGACCTACCAATTGGTTCAGCTTCCGACACTAAAAGTTTTAATAATTGCCTTCTTAATTCTTTGTAGCCTCCACTACCTCTAAATGCTAATTTCAATGTTCTTTGATCCTCAGAAAGTCCCGGCGCGTTTGAAGTCCGCCAATCATATTTGCTCAAAGCAGTTGCTAATTTTTCCATAAACCCCACAATCGTTTTATTTTTTTCAAGGGACTCAACAGCTACAGTGATGTCGTTATCACTATCAATCTGCCATTGAGACAGCTTCAAAAAATCAGAATTAATATAAAACAAGTCGTTTGTAATATTTAAAATCGTACGAACACCTTGATCTGTATTAAGTAATGAATTTGTACTCCCAAAGGCAGCATCAACAGATAGCAGGTAAGACTCTTGAGCACCATTCCGCAAATTTTTCGCCCAATCAGCCTTACTTGCAGCAACCGCTTGCTCAATCGATCTCCACATTATTATTAAGAATGCAGCTTGTTGGGTTCTGTTCCATGGCAACACTGTTTGATTTTTACCTAATTTCGCCCCAAAAAGACCTCCAACACTAGATCTACGGCTTTCCCAAGGCTTGATATATGTAGCAACTAAAGACCTAACCCAAGCAGCTTGTGACACATAAGGTTTTCCAGTCTCGCCAAGCATATTGATTCTCTGAAACCAAGGATTTTCTGAGTATGTCCAGAGTGCCTCAACTAATTCTTGAGCTCTTGTCTCGCGATATATTGATGGACCTTCAAATTTCTCAAGCCAATCTTCTGTGCGAAGTAATGGATAAAGATCAAATGCCAAGCTGGCATTAATCCGAACTGGTTTAATATTAATTGTCCAAAAAAGATAAGCTTGCCAGCTGATATCCAAACCAAAAAACGCCACAACAGGAAGTTCAAAATTTCCTGAGTAATCTTCATTCTCAAAAGCCCAAAGACGATGTTGCCCATCAATAACTTCTATAGGATACTCAGCACTGGGCTTCCATTTTCGCCCAGAAAATCCTTCTGGAAGCAAGATTTTTACAAAATCTTCGGTTTCATTTTTTATCAATAATCGATCATTCTCAGAAACAGTTTGACCAGGGCGCATTACTTCTGGGTCTAATATGTTAACCACAATTGAAGTCGGCAACCACCCAGGCTTTCGAAGATCTTCAAAATCTCCTGAAGCACGTTTACTCTCACTTAATTCGGACCATGGATAACCGTATTTGACAAATTCATTGATTAGAGCTGAACGTTTTTTATCATGTAATCTTTGAATACCAAAATCACTGGAACGAGGCAAACCGCCATCAGTAGTCCGCTTTTGAATGCCTGACAGTGCTTTTAAATCACTAGCAGCCATCTTAAATATAAAAAAATATGGGAGCGGTTCGCGCCTAAAAGACTCTTCTGAAAATTCGATTTTTTTCCAATCGCTAAGCCATTGAGTCACCTTAATTGCAGTAATTTCTTTCCGAGATGCTTTCTTTGCCATATCTTTTACTCCCAGAGATAGTTTCTCCTATTATATGTCAAAAGGAATACGATCTGTTGAAGGTGTCAGCAAAATTTTATACTAACCCCTACCCACCAAACCCCAACTCCTTCCCCGTCTTACGACGGGACAGGCAAATTCTCCTCACGAGACTTCTTCCCCCCGCTCACACTTGCCCCCGTTAGCGGGGTCTCCTTCCAAAACGACTCGTCATACCGATAAACATCATTTCGTTTCGATGTGTCGTTCATTTCAAATACCTATCCAAAAACTCTCTTGGCTTCAAGACCTCAATCCCCTGATAGCCAGAGACCTTCAACAAATGCTTGTCTCCGCTGATAATGACATCACATCCACTTGCCAGAGCGCAGGCAAAGAACTTGTCATCATCTGGGTCTTCGCAAACGGGTTCCTTCAACTTCACAGGTTTATAAACTTTTGAATGTTTCAAAACAAATTCATAGACTGGTTTCCAGTCTATGGCAGGGCGGTCTTCCCCAAGTGCTTCGCCCACTCGCTTGTATTCTTCCAAAATTTCCTGCGAAACGACCAATTCAAATTCCCCCGACTGCCACGCCCTGAGGACTTGATACGGCGCCCCGCTAAAGAAGATACCAGAGACAAACACATTGGTATCCATCACCACCTTCAAATCCAGAACGATCTTCATTTACGTCCCCGCACCCTGGCAATGGCAGCCTTAATATCCTTCTGCTTCAAACCTGATTCCTTCGCCTGTTTGCGCGCTTTTTGAATTAGCGCATCGAATTCACCAAGGTCTGGCACGGCAATTGCTTTCAGGATAATGACATCGTCATTCCCGACAACAATAAACTGCGCGCCTTCCTCCAGTTTGAGTTGTTTGCGAATCGTTTCAGGGATGACAACCTGTCCCTTCGATGACATGCGGGTGGTGGCTAGGGTTTCCATAATCTCTCCTTTTCTTACCAGTAAGATTATAACACCTACCTACCCGCCAAACCCCATCTCCTTCAAACTCTCCTCGCGGCTTTTCTTTCCCCCGCTCATCTCCTTCCAAAACGCCTCATCATACCTTCGTGACCGCACAGGTAACGGCATCGGTACGCCCCAACCGAGCAGCAGCACCTCTTCCTTTGGCTGTAAACGCGCCAGCATCCCGCGCAGGGAGTCGCGCCCTGAAAGACCCGAAAGCACCGCCTGAATATCCAGGTCATCTCCCAGCCAGCCGCTGATGCGCGTGCCCAACTGACTCATCACCTCATCATAAATTTGCGACGGACGCTGGTCCACGATCAACAGCGTCACATAATATTTGCGTAACTCGCGCGCGATGGTTGCAAAGGTCGTCTGCGCCGCCATTTCGCGGTTGAGCAGTTTATGCGCCTCCTCCACCACAATGATCAACGGCTTCGGCTCCGCCTTGCCGTGCGTGCGGAACTCATTCGTCTTCTTCTCCCACGCCGCGCG
>JACZJC010000048.1 GCA_014860745.1 Anaerolineales bacterium | reverse complement strand
TGGCTCAAAAAGGAGGCGTTCCTACTCGGCTTGTCCAATTCCATTGCCGCTTCTACTCGCATTTAATAGCAAAAAGGGCACTTGCGTACCCTTTTTGTTTCTTTTTCTTCGCTGACTTTGCGCTAACAGCCAAAGTCGAGGTATTTTCATAGATTGCGAGTTTTGAAGTGCGAACTACAATCCTGCTGCCTTCTTCAACACGGAAGCCTTGTCGGTGCGTTCCCAGGGGAACTCGATATCGTCGCGGCCAAAGTGACCGTATGCGGCGGTCTTGCGGTAGATCGGGCGGCGCAGGTCCAGGTCACGGATAATCGCGCCGGGGCGCAGGTCAAAGTGTTCATTGACGAGCGCGGCGATCTTGTCGTCTGCGATTTTGGCAGTGCCAAATGTTTCCACATTTACCGAAAGCGGGTGAGCCACGCCAATGGCATACGCCACCTGCACTTCCACACGGTCTGCAATGCCAGCGGCCACGATATTCTTCGCCACGTAACGGGCGGCATAGGCGGCAGAACGGTCCACCTTTGTGGGGTCTTTTCCGGAGAAAGCGCCGCCGCCATGACGACCCATGCCGCCGTAGGTATCGACAATGATCTTGCGGCCGGTCACGCCAGCGTCACCCATGGGGCCGCCAATAACGAATCGACCAGTGGGATTGATGAACACTTTTAAGTTTTTATCAACTAAACCCTCTGGCAATGTTGGGTAGATGATATGTTCACTGACCAGTTCCACGATCTCAGCTTGTGAAATCTCAGGCGCATGTTGTGTGGAAATAAGGACCGTATCGATGCGCTTTGGCTTGCCTTGTGAATATTCCACCGTTACCTGACTCTTGCCATCGGGGCGCAGCCAGGGGAGCGTGCCATCTTTGCGGAGTTCGCTCAGGCGGCGGGACAATTTATGCGCCATGTAAATTGGCATCGGCATCAAGGTCGATGTCTCATTGCAGGCGAAACCAAACATCATGCCCTGATCGCCCGCGCCGACATGTTCGATGCCGACATCTTTCATTTCACCGCTTTTATCTTCCAGCGCATGATCAACACCCAGCGCAATATCCGCGCTTTGGCTGGCGACGGCTGAAAGCACAGCACATGTATTTCCGTCAAAGCCTTTATCGCTGCTGTCATATCCGATCTCATTGACAACTTTGCGAACGAGTTCGTCAAAGTTGACATAAGCAGATGTGGTGATCTCACCCAACAATGCCACAAAACCAGTCTTGATGGCTGTCTCGCAAGCCACGCGTGACATGGGGTCTTGTTCAAGACAAGCATCCAAAACTGCATCCGAGATCTGATCGCACATCTTATCAGGATGTCCTTCGGTCACCGATTCTGATGTGAACATCAAACTGGGCGAGGTCATAAAAGTGTTGCTCATTGTTTTTTGTTTCTCCTTAAGGAAATAAAATTGCCCTTTCGGCGTGAAAGGGCAATTTTGCATGATGCTTGTCTACCCTCTCATCTCCCAGAAAATATATCTGTCGGATTTGGCACCATATTCAACTTTCGTTGACTGGTTGTCGAGACATCGCAGGGCCGGTCCCTCCGTCTCTCTGGATAAGAGCGCCGTATTGGGGCTATGAATTTGTGTCGGGAGTTTACCATAGCCGTGGGGGTGCGTCAAATAAAACAGCCGCCAGAAATCTCTGACGGCCGGTGAATCAACTTTCAGTTTTAGTCTGAGGCGCAGCGGAAACCGATCTTTGGTGAAACGTCGCCGAGATATTCTCTGGAATAAACATCCGAGGCATCCGGGTTGGATCCCAGCACCGAGGCGCGATTAGCAAGGCGGATATCAATAAAGGCATCCTGGAAGGTACCGCCGCGCACGACACGGTTGAAGTAAAAGCTGCGGGCACTGGGTCCGGTTGGATTTATATTGGCTCCCTGGCCGTAGTAATTACCATCAAAAAAATCATGAACCCATTCGGCCACGTTGCCAGCCATATCCAATATCCCATAGGGGCTTGCGCCTGCGGGGTAGTTTCCTACGCGGGTTGTGTCGCCAACAAAATAGTTGAAGTTGCCGCGCGAGGAATCCGGGCGGTCATCACCCCAGGGGTAGGTGCGGAAATCGTCGCCGCGGGCAGCGCGTTCCCATTCTGCTTCGGTCGGCAGGCGGCGTCCTGCCCACTTGCAGTATGTATCCGCTTGTGCCCAGGTGACATAAACCACCGGGTAATCATTGAATTCCGCATTGCCATAGTAGTTTGCGCGGGTTTCAGATTTGAAGAACTGTGGCGGGTCACAAGCATCGGCCTGAACACAAAGCGAATACATGGCATTGGTCACTTCCAGTTTGTCCATCCAGTACGCTTTGAGGGTTACTTCATGCGCGGGTTTCTCATCCCTTTGCACATCGGCATCGAGCCCTCCCATGCGGAAGGTGCCCTCTGGGATATAGGCCTGGGGCATACCATCCACAGACGAAACACGCTCAGAGCCGGCTTCTCCACCGCTTACCACTTCTGCAGTCGGGTTGATGGCTGGGGGGGTGACGCTTGGAAATGCGGTTGGGAGGGCAGGGGCTGTTGGCTGCGCCTGCCCGCCTCCTAATTGACATGCCGAGACGAATAACATCAGGGCCGTCAGGATTGGGAAAAGTTTTTTCATCGTGCCTCCTTTTGGATTATGCTGTGAGTATACAAATGAGGGACTTATTTCCTAATCCCCCAAAAGTAACATTCTGGTAAAATTTTACGACTTTTTACGACTTCATGGTGTAAAATTGGCTTACATATTTGTTAATCTGAAAAGGTTGAAGCTTGACTAGGATTTACGAGCATTGGAAAAATTTATGACAATCAAAGTATCCCCTTTACCCCCAAACACTCCCCGCGTTTTCATCGTTTGCGACCAGGATGCCACCGCGCCCATCTGGGGCTATATCATCCGCGAAAAGGGATTGGTGCCGATTCTCGAGACCTCTGTGGAACGAGCCATGGAACGCTCCGTGGAGGAGATACCAGATTTGATCGTCATCGACCTCAATGCCCCGCATCCCCAGCGCATCGAACTGTGCCGCAAATTCCGTTCTTTAAGTGCCAGCCCCATTCTGCTTTTTCTGCCATACAACAACGAAGCCGAAATTTTGGAAGCCTACCAAAACGGTGTGGATGAATGTGTTGTAAAGCCCATCAGCCCGGCCATCTTCCTTGCCAAGATCGTTGCCTGGTCACGACGCAGTTGGACGGAACCCATGACACCCCGCCAAACCGGACGGCTTCGTCTTGACCCATCCCATCGTTCCGCAGTAGGTTCGAACAAGCAGGAGATCAAACTCACCAACCTCGAATTTCGATTGCTCCATCTTTTAATGAGCCGCCCCGGGTATGTCTTTCCAGCCGAAGAGATCATTCAAACCGTCTGGGGCGCCGAAGGGGATGTGATCCTGCTTAAGAACGTTGTCTACCGCTTGAGAAAAAAATTGGAAGAGGAGGTTGGGGACAACCAACTCATCAAGACCTGGCCCGGCGGGTACAGTTTTGTGGAAGATTAAACCGCCTCGTTCCGCGCCTTTGCTTGATCCTGTTCCATCATCATTGTCCAACCCCCAAGCCGTTCCCCTGCTTCCCTAATGACCGAGCAATTTCAAAGCCGCAGGGATGGCGGGATCGGTTTCCAGCGTAAACGTATCCCAATCTGCGTGCGCTTCAACATCTGGAACAATGCCTGTCAATTCCCAATTTTCCCTCGAATTCGATGGGATGAATGTCTCAGCGGCGATCCAAAGACTCGATCCGTCGCTCAACTCATATCCGTTCAGGATCTCCACATTCCCCAACGTACTTTGACCCACGATCTGCGCCCTGCCCGAATCCCTCAGCACCCCGGAAAATATCTCGCCAAAACTGACAGTATCTTCGCTCACTAAAATCACCAGCGGAACAGATTGTGAGTTGTGTATCGGTTGAGGTTCTATCGTCAACGGACGCGAATCCGTTCGGCTGACAAATTGACCGAGCGTACCTGAGGAGAAATAAGAGAGGATTGGCTCCACAACCGCACTGCTCCCCCCGCCGTTGAGGCGGTTATCCAGGATCAAGCCGTCCAACTCCCCAAAGTTTCCGAGCGCATCTGCAACCTGCCCGGGAATCGTTTCATCGTAAAACGTTGGGATGAAAATATACCCGACCCGCGAACCATCCGAAGTTGGCAGCAGGCTTGCCTGAATCAGCAGGGGACTTTGGATTTTTTCCCGCACGAGCATGATATCACGCGGAGCCTCAGCGGGTGACTGAACGGTTAACACAACTGCGGAACACTGCGGTCCGCGTACGATGTAGGTAAGATCCTCGCCGTTTTGAATGACCGGGATCCCATCCACAGCCAGAATACTGTCGTGAGCCTTCAATCCGCTGCGTTCGGCCGGCGAATTGGGAAAGACGAAGATCAGGGATACAAGATTTTTCTCTATAAGCGGCAGGGCATAAACGCCAATTCCCACATATTCCGATGCGCCTGCCAAATCCGCCTCCGATTCTGCAACCTCCAGCGGGGATTCGATATACGAGTGTTCATCGTCCAGTTCAACGATCATGGCCTGAATTTCGGCATAGAAAGCCGGGGTATCCAGCCCTGAATCGATCTTGGCGCGTACCTTTGCTTTAATTTCATTCCAGTCATTTCCATTGAAATCCGGATAGACATAAACCTCATCCACGATGCCAGCGAGCTCATTGAAAACCTTGATTTGTAAGTCGGGTGAAACCACCGGGTTGGCCTGCAGGATGGGGGTTGGGACCGCCAGCGCGATGGCAGGGGAGACTGTTGCAAACGCCTGGCCCTGACAGGCCGGGGGGATATACGCGGGTTCCAGAATTACAGGTGTTGGGGTTTCCGGTATGGGTGCCGATGTAGGGGTGGGGGCATCGAATGCGCGGGTAACGAAATTACACGCCAGGGAGGAAAGAATTATCAAGACTACAAAAATACGTTTAATGTTCATTGGCCGTTTCCTATATAAATGAAACCCTAGACTTAACGAATGAATACGGGCATTTTTATGCGGCTTTCGTTCTTGAGGTCATGGTCAACTCACGTGCCATCAGCCGCGCATCGAAAACCGACCTTTGCCGAGCTTTTTCCGAAACCGGCTTCATCCGTCGGCTGTGCGGATCGCGGCCCGTCGAGGAAGCTGCGATTGGCGAGCCGCAAGGTCACCCAATCTTCTTGAAAGGAACCCCCGCGCATCACACGAAAATTGCTGAAGACTTCATCATCCGGTGGACCGGTTGGATTTTCAGAAGGGGATTTTGCATAATAATCCGGGCGGTAGCGGTCCGCCACCCATTCCCAAACATTGCCGGCCATATCCAAAACGCCAAAAGGACTTGCGCCTTCTGCATAGGAACCCACCCGCGAAGTATCGCCCACGAGATTCAGCGAATTGGAATTATCTTGATTTGGCGGCTCATCGCCCCAGGGAAAGTTTCTTTTATCATCCCCGCGCGCGGCGCGTTCCCATTCTGCTTCGGTGGGGAGGCGGCGCTCCGCCCATTGACAGTAAGAGTTGGCATCGAACCAGGTTACATGCACCACCGGGTAATCTTGAAATTCGGGGTTTCCAAAATATTCAGGTCGGTTGTCCGAGCTGTTGAGCCTGGGCGGCCTGCAGAAGCCTGCCTGCACGCATAGGGCATACATACCGTTGGTCACCTCCACCTGGTCGATCCAAAAGGCATGGAGATTGACTTCATGAACCGGTACTTCATCATTTTCGCGGTACACATCCATGCCGCCCATGGTCAAAACCCCGGCAGGGACTAGTAGTTGAGTCATTCCATCTTTCGCGGAGATTTTGACATTCTGCGGGGTGGAAGTTGCCAGCGCTGTGGGCGATGGTGGTATTTCAGTTGGAAGAGGGGAGGCAGTTTGCTGTGGAATTACAGTGGTTGGTAATTCAGGAGCGGCAGTGGGTGCGCTTTGACATGCCGTGACAATTAGAAGGATGAAGGATAGGATGAAGTTTTTTTTCATGGCTGTACGAGTCGGATGGCGTTTTGCGCCTGGTCTTCGAAGAATTTTGGGTTGATGCTATCTGCCTTTTGCCAGGCTTTGAGCGCTCCGTCGTAATCGCCTTTGCGATACAGGCCGTAACCATACCAAAGCCAGGCCTCTTCGGACATTTCCGTCACGCCGCGGGCGTAATCGGTTAATACGAGCAGGTCGTCATTCCGGCCGGAGTGAAAATAGGCAAGGAAGGGACCGAATTGATAACGGAACATCCGCAAGGGCAGGCCGATCTCACGCGCTTTATCGTAGGCAAGTGCGGCTTCTTCGTAGCGTTCGAAGTAGACGAGATTGCTGCCGTAGTTAAACCAGGCAAATGCGTCGTTTGGATCGGTGGCAGTGGCGGCCAGGGATGAGGTCAATGTGTTTTGCCGATTCAGGTCCGGGTCCCAGTCTGAGGCGAGCAGGGTTTTCATCTCATCCTCAAATTGCGGGAAGTACATCACAATGAAAAGGTTATTGAATGGTTTCCATTCCGCTTCAAGCTGGGTGTAGGAAATTTTCAAGTCCGGGCCGCGGTACGAATCATGAACGGTGAATTCCTGTGCAGAATCATCGTAGCCAGTGATGAGAAGATAGTGTGCGGCCCAAAGATCGTCGGTGGGACCGAGCGCATCGCCGGGGTTGAGCGAGGTGACGCTTTCCACGATGACGGGATAATTCGCGGCAAGCAGGCGTTTAAGCAGATCGATGTTCCCACCGACGCGATATTCAAGATTCAACCAGCCCGCCTGGGTGCGGACATAATAACGAAGCTCTTCGGGGTTGACGTTGCGATCCTGTGAAACGGGTTTAATTAAATCGGAAATGTCGCTTTGTTTGCCTTCCCAGCCATACATGTGCAATGCCATCGAGAGAGTGGCGGGGCCGCAGTTGTTGGGCGTTTGTTTTTCATACGGCGGCGAGGTCATTGCAACTTGTGCAGGCAGGGGCGGGAAGGTGGGAGTCGGCGTGATGGAAGGGGTAAGTTGGACAATGGTTGTGCTGGTTTGCGCCAATGTTGGTGCGGCAGGCTGGGAGGTGACCGGTAATGAAGTGGGTACCGGCCCAACAGGATCGATCACATTTTTCACATAGATCTGGAATACTTCAAACCGCCAGGAAAAGCGCGATTTTACAAAAGGGATTTGGTATATTAAAACTGCGAGCAAGACCATGCCGGCCGTGGAAAGGATAATATTTCTGGTTCTTTTAGACATGAGTGCGAGTCTACCATGCGATTATGAATTCAATTTAATATGCCGGGTGAATGCGCAGCAGATAATATTCAGCTTCATCATCCCCACCGACATTTGATTCAGGCCAATGAATATTTTGCTTGACGGGGCAGTGGCTCACAATTATGATGAGTTTCCAATGGAGAAACCAACTCTTATGACCCTTGATCCTGAAAACCTGCGATCTGCAATGCGCGCATGGTCGGCGGGTGTGACGGTGGTGACAGCAGCCCACGCTGGCGAACGACACGGGATGACGGTGAATTCCTTCACATCCATTTCGCTGGAACCGGCGCTGATCACGATTTCGTTGCAGCAATCCACGCGCACGCATGAAATGGTAATCAAATCCCGCGCGTTTGGGCTGACGATCCTCTCGGCGGAGCAAACCAAAATTTCGGATATTTTTGCGGGTCGTTTCGCGGAGATCACAGACAAATTTTCCGGTCTGAAAACAGAGACCCTGGTAACCGGTTCCCCGCTGATCTCGGGCGGCCTGTCCTGGATGGATTGCCGCGTGGTTGAAACCTTTAATGCCGGCATGAATACTTTATTTATTGCTGAAGTGCTTGCGGCTCGTGGAAGCGGCGATGGAGATCCGCTGATCTATCACAACCGCAAATATTGGAAATTGTCTCAAATGTTGTAGCGCAAGACCTGATGGGTTTTCAAAAGCCGCGATTAACTCGACGTCCACTACATCCTGTCAGGCCTGCAGGAGAAAACCATGACAGATCATTTAACAGATGGGGAAAAACAGATTTTACTGCGCCTTGCGCGTGAAGCCATGGAAAGCGCGGTTAAAGGGGAGACGCTGCCTCCGTTGGACAGGCAGACGCTTCCTTCATCACTACGCGAGGAAGGCGCATCCTTCGTCACATTGACCATCCATGGAGAACTGCGCGGTTGTATCGGTGCATTGGAAGCCTACCAGCCTTTGGCTGACGATGTGCGCGAGCACGCCGTCGCAGCGTCGCTGCGGGATCCACGGTTTCCACCCGTTGGAGAATCTGAATTGAGCAGAATCAGGCTGGAGGTCTCGCGCCTGACCGCTCCGCATCCGCTGGAATATTCTTCAGGCGACGATCTTCTTAAAAAGCTGCGCCCGCATGTGGACGGGGTCATCCTGAAAGATGGATTTCGGCGCGCAACATTTCTGCCGCAAGTATGGGAGAAGATCCCCGACCCTGCCGAATTTCTCGACCATCTCTGCCAGAAGATGGGGGCGAGGCCGGGTTTATGGCGGGATGCAAAATTGGTGGTTCAAACCTACCAGGTGGAGGAATTCCGTGAAATGGACGAGGCCGGCAGCGGGTAGGATTTGGTTTCGTGCAATTCTATTGTCGGGGCATAAAAATTAATAACAAGCGGTAAAATTGAAGAATGGCTGAAGAATACAAGGAAGAGCAATCCAACGATACCATTTTCCAGGACGCAGTGGATGCTCTGCGCCGCGGCGACAAACCGCGCGCCCGGGAATTACTGACCCTTTTACTCAAAACGAATCAAAACAACCCCACCTATTGGATCTGGTTGAGCGCCGCAGTGGAAGGCTCCAAAGAGCGCGTTTATTGCCTGCAAACCGCGCTCAAACTGGACCCTGAAAATGGCACGGCCAAACGCGGCTTGATCCTGCTGGGAGCTTTGGCCCCGGATGATACGATCCAACCCTTCCCCATGAACCGTCCACGCGCATGGGAGGAAAAGTTATTGCTCGCAAACGAAAAGCCGAAGGAAAGAGGCTTGAAGGTGATTGCGAGAAGCCCGCTGGTGCGTTTGATCGGCGTGGTTTTGATCGGCGCAGGTTTGATCTCGGTCTTGGTCTTTGGATTCGTCCTGCCCAACCAGACGAGAGTTGTACCCACACAGACGAATACGCCGGGGCCGTCCCCCACGTTTACGGCAACGCCGACCGTGTTTGGCGCGACTGCCGAACCTACCCGGGTTTTCATCGGCCCCACCCCGTTGTGGATGCTGCTCCCTGCAACCTATACTCCCACTGCCTTATACGTGACTACGCCGCGCGCGCCAGAGTCTATCGACCAGTATCGGCTGGCGAAGAGAGCCTACGAAGATGGGGATTGGGATTCTTTCATTTCCAATATGGAATTGATCCTTCGCTATGAACCCGAAGCCGCGGATGTTTATTTTCTGATCGGAGAGGCGTATCGGTTTAAAGGAGAGAATGCCAACGCGTTGGCGGCCTATAAAGACGCCAAAAATATCGACCCGAATTTTGCCGCGCCTTATCTTGGAGAAGCGCGGGTGCGCCTGCTGGCCGACCCCGGCTACAATGCCGAAAAATTATTGAACGAAGCCATCGTGCTCGACCCAAATTACGGCGAAGCCTACCTGGAGCGGGCGCGTTACCAGATCTTGCGGAAAAAAGCGGAAGCCGCCATCGTGGACCTCAACCGTGCCGCAGCCCTCATGCCAAATTCCGCCGATGTTTATCTAGCGTATGCCAGCGCATACCTCGCATTGGGCGAACGAGAAAGCGCATTGGAAGCCGCGGAGAAAGCCTACTCGCTCGATATTACGGCAGTGCCAGTGTATGCAATGCTTGGCGAGCTTTATCTTGAAAGTGGAAAATATCAGCGCGCGGTTGAAGCATTGGAAGTTTATGTTGTCTACCAGCAGGAGGATGCCCTTGCCATCGCGCGGCTTGGACAGGCCTATTATGAAATCGGGGAGTATGAGTCCGCGGTGACTGCGCTCAACCGCGCAACGACCATCAACCGCACGGGGCTGCGCAGGTTCTATCTATACCGCGGCCTCGCCAACCTTGAGTTAGACAATATCGACGACGCCGTGGACGATCTTGAAACCGCCGTGGATGCGGATTCAACCTATGAATCCAACCTGGCTTTGCTGCGCGGATATTATGGACAGGAAAAATATGGCAGCGCCTACCTTCAGGTGGAAGCGCTCGATTCGCTTGCGGAAACAGACGAAGAGACCGCCCTGGCTCTCTATTGGCGCGGACTCATCCAGGAAAAACGCGAAGAGCCAAAGGATGCGATCAAAGCCTGGAAGGAATTGCTCGAAATGGACGAAGATATGGTGACCCCAGAAATGCGCAAGGAAGCACAGGCGCATTACCTGAAATTGGTTCCTCCAACCGCCACTGCCACGATCTGGAGCCCGACTCCCCGGCCGCGCACGAGCGCTACGCCAACCCGCACACCAGGCGCACCGACAACTACAAGAACTCCCACCCGAACGCCAACGAGAACTCCGACCCCCTAAGACGCTGCTGGCGATCAGGAAAAAGTAAAAGAGAGACCACCAAAGAAAATGGTCTCTCTTTCTATATACTTAACTCACCTTACGCGGAACGTCCCGAAGGTTCCCGTAAATCAAGTCTGTTTGTAATCCAAACCTTCGGGACGGTGCGTAGCATCAGTACTTAATTCCTGGTATTACTTCCCCGCCCTGCATTCTTCGCACGGACACAGCGCCCGCAAATAATGCCAGTTGTAAATGCCGTAGTCGTGCCCGTCCTCCCAGACGATGGTGAGGGCGTAGGAGCCGGTGGCCACCACGTTGACAAGGCGCGTGGAAGGGGAGTCTTCCATTTGTTTGGTGAACACATCCGCATCCGGCTCAGACTTCATATTCTCGTGTCCGCCGCGGCATTGGGCGCAGGGACAGGCCGCGCGCAGCAGCCCGAATGGATAAATGCTGGTGTGTCCGCTGTCCCAGGTGACGGTGAATTCTCGTTTGCTTTTGTTGGCAGTGATGCCGGTCGGTTTTTCAGACATGATTTCCTCTGATGTAATTTATGAGACCCTAAAGGTTTTAAAAACCTTTAGGGTCTTCATGTTAGATTTACGGCGAAGGGATGACCGCCAGAAACTCGGACGCGGCCCAGCCTGCGCGGGTTTCATCATACGGAGCGACGAGATACCACCAGGTGTATCCGTCGGCTGATTGCGGGCCATCTTTCACGACGAAGACTTCCGCCTCTTCCCCGCGAAAAACTGTTTCTGAATTCAAGCCTGGCGCCGAGCGGATTCTTAATCCTTCGCCTTCCGTGCCGGTGATCTGCACGTAGCCTTCGAGGTTGACCGAGGTTGGGTCGAGCG
>JACZJC010000047.1 GCA_014860745.1 Anaerolineales bacterium | reverse complement strand
GGGCGGGAGTCTGTGTCAGCGGGGCGAATGATTGAGTTGGCTGGGCAGGCTCGGTGGCGGGAAGAGGCGTTTCGCTTCCACACGCGCTGAGGGCGAGGGCGAGCATCCATGCGGTCATGATGAATATTTGCTTTATCATTTTTATCCTTTAAATATCTGGCTGATTCCTTGCTGGAATTTACTACGGTTGTTTGAGAAGAGCATTAAGGAATCAAATGTTTTCTTTACGGCCTGTTCTGTGCTTTTTTTCGCAAAAAATAGAAAGTCCGGGGAAGGTAAGGTATAATCAATGCGCCGCGCGTTTGGCGAAATTCATTACAAGGCTGAGTATGGCAGGCGCATTTAAACTTCCCAACGAATATTGGTTATCCGTCCAAGTCACCCCGCAAGACGTTGAAAATCTACACACCTTTCTCTTCGAGCGTGAGACGCCGTTAACAACGCGTGATCTTGCCTCCGAATTCGTTGAGGCGCGGATTCGCGCGGAACGGAAAGCTGCTGAAAGTGGAATGAAAGCTGCAGGCAGGAGTTTTCTTCCAAAAGAGAAATATGTGGTCGGGGATGAGCTGGTTTTCCCGGCGCTGGATTGGAGACATGGAAAAGTCACCGCGGTGCGTGCGGGCACGAATCCTGCGATGAGCGATTTCGATGTGATTTTAGTTGAGATGGATGACCAAACCGAGCGGTTATTCGCAGCCAGGCTGGAAACCCATCTCTTAAATGATGCTCCTGTTGCTGTGCCCGAAAGCGATGAAGTCACTTCTACCGTCATTTTACGGGAACACGGCGACACCATCGAGAAAAAACTCGAGACCGCTTTCAGCGCTGATAATGGGTTGGTTAAGATTGCCGGCCGCTGGTTCCCCCGCGCGTTGTTAATCGATATTAATCAAGGTCAGTTGAATCTTGCCGAAGCCGTGCTGGATATGTCTGGTGGTGAGCCGCTTCCCACCGAGGCGTTGGTAAAGGATATCGAATTGCCGGCCGGCGTGAACCCCAAGCTTGCCGAGTTTTCCTTGAATTACGCATTGCAGGATGATGACCGCTTCGATGAAGTGGGTCCCGCGGGTCAGGTATTATGGTGCCTGCGCCGCCTTGAACCTGATTTTGTGCGTGAGGTTCCGCCGCCACTGCGCTATTTTGAGATCGAACATGACCGCGCCGTACTAACCCCGGCGATGAAGAGCCTCGAGTCGCAGTTGGACGATGAACTGACTCTGTCCGAAGAGCTTGACTCTCGCGAGGATATTTCCTCCATAACGATATCGCTTATTTATCCGCACCTGCGCGCAGGCACATTGCCCATGTCGGCGCAGGCACGAAAACTCTTTCCAACGGCATATGAATCACCGCGTGTGCGTTTCACTCTCGTAGACGGCAAGACAAAACAGCGGATTCCAGCCTGGGTGGTGCGCGAGCATGGCTACGTCTTTGGTCTGCGCGAGTGGTACAAGGCTCATCAACTCATTCCGGGGTCCCTTGTACAGGTGCGTAAAGGAGACCAGCTCGGCGAAGTGATCGTGGAAGTAAAAAGTCAGCGTTCCTCGAAGGATTGGGTGCGCACAGTCATGATCGGCACAGACGGCGGATTTGTTTTTGCGCTGCTGAAACAATCCATCACCGCCGAGTTCAATGACCGCATGGTCATCCATGTGCCCGATTTCAATGCGTTGGATCCTGTTTGGGAGAAGAAACGCTCATTCGAAGATTTGGTTTTACTGGTGATGCGCGAATTGACGAAATCCAACCCCCAGGGTCATGTGCACGCCCAGGAATTATATGCGGCCGTCAACCTCGTCCGCCGCGTGCCACCGGCGCCGTTATTCGCATTGCTCGCAACCAACCCGGTTTTTAAGCATGTAGGCGACCTGCACTTCCGTCTTGACATGGAGGTCGAATGAGCCTGCTGAAACCGAATGTAAATACACCCTTCCACATTGATTTTGAGTGGTGGAAGAAAAACGAAAGAGACTGGCATGTATTTTTAAGGTCATTGTTGTGCCAGGAACACCAGGATGCCTTCGCGAATTTCGAAGAGGGAGAAATGATCGATTGGATCGATCCTCAGACTGCAGAGGTAAAGCCCGTGGATGGCGTGCAGCATGCCCTCATGACCCATTGCGCCCTGCTGCCCGAATTCACGAGCGAGCGAACAGCCGTCGTGGAGGCCATTTTCCGGATTTTTCTGGTAAATGGTAATATTCCTATGTCTGCGGAAGATCTTGGCAAAAGACTTGGCAGACCCGCCAACATCATTTTGAAAACCATTGCAGGACCGCGTGTGTACCGCGGATTAAGACCCTCCCAGACCCAGGAGCCCATCCTTTCCGTGGGCGAGTAAAATGGAGGTACTGCCCCCGTAGCTCAATGGACAGAGCAACTGCCTTCTAAGCAGGAGGTTCTGGGTTCGAATCCCGGCGGGGGCGCAAAAATGACAGCGAGTCAGAAGGAGTAAAATTCCATGCCGACCGTTATTCGCAAATCAGGGGAGCCGCTTGTCGAAATCCGCCGGGAGATTATTCAAGCGGTGCACTGGCAGGTGCGTTCCCATATCTGGAGCCCGCCCACAGACGCATACGAAACAGACGAGGCATACATCGTCCGGATGGAAATAGCGGGGATGCGTGAAGAGGATTTTGAAGTCACACTTGAAAATGACAACCTATTAATTATGGGCTCGCGCTCTGACCCCCCAGAACGACGGGCATATCATCAAATGGAAATACGATTCGGAAAATTTGCAACTGCAGTGAGTCTTTCCGGCCCGGTCAACGTGGACCAGGCCAATGCAGAGTATAAAAATGGCTTCCTGACAATTACCCTGCCCAAGATGAAACCCAGTCAGATCGAGGTTGATTAGCATAATGCCCGCACAGAGATGGCAATCCGGTATTCACGAATTTTTTCAATCCGTTGGCGAAACGGATGAGGAATTGTTGAACTCATTCATGGCCTCGATCTTTTCACGTTTTCAAAACAAGGAAGACGCTTCCTCCGACCCGCAGGCTGATGATAAAAACGAAGGGCAGAAGTTCCCCGACGTGCTGCCCATCCTTCCATTGCGCGGCGTGGTGGTTTACCCGAACACTGCCGTCCCGTTGACCGTCGGTCAGCCCCGTTCCATCCGCTTGGTGGATGATGTGGTGGGCGGCGACAAACTGGTCGGCCTCGTCGCTGCGCTGGATCCGGAAAAGGAAACCCCCGGCCCCAACGAACTCTATCAGATCGGCACCATCGCAACCGTCCATCGGTTGTTGCGCGCCCCGGATGGAACTGTCCGCTTGCTGGTGCAGGGGATGGCGCGCTTTCGTCTCGGGGAGTTTGTGGGGGAGGAGCCGTATTTGAAGGCGCATGTTCATCTTGTGCCTGAAACCGAAGAAGCGAATATCGAAACGGACGCCCTTGCTCGAAACGCCCGCGACCAATTCCAGCAGATCACACAGATGATTCCGTCCTTCCCGGACGAACTGGTCAACTCGATCACTTCGCTTGAAGACCCGCTTCAAACCGCTTATACGATTGCCAACTTCCAGCGCATAGATTTGAAGGATGCCCAGCAGATCCTTGAATTGGATTCGGTGTATGAGAAATTAAAAAAATTGATCGGCCTGCTGGTGCGTGAAGCCGAAGTTCTGCAGATTGGGCAAAAGATCCAAAACGAGGCGCGCGGCGAGATCGAAAAAGTCCAGCGGGATTATTTCCTGCGCGAGCAGATGAAAGCCATCCAACGCGAATTAGGCGAGAAGGATGAGCAATCCGAAGAGACCGAGGAATTTCGGAAAAAGATCGAAGATGCGAAAATGCCCGAGGAGGCGTTGAAGCAGGCCAAAAGGGAGTTGGATCGTCTCTCCCGTTTGCCCACAGCTGCCGCGGAATATGGAGTTATCCGCACGTATTTGGATTGGCTGGTGACTCTGCCGTGGTCCAAATCCACGGAAGATAATTTGGATATTGCGCATGCCCGGGCGATCCTTAATAAGGATCATTATGGCCTTGAGGATGTGAAGGACCGCATCCTTGAATTCCTTGCCGTTCGCAAACTCCGCCTTGACCGCAAGGATGAAAAAAAGGAAGAATCAACCGATGCCATTCGCCGAGAACGCGAAGGAGTCATTCTTTGCTTCGTGGGTCCGCCCGGTGTGGGCAAGACCTCGCTTGGGCAATCGATTGCCCGGGCCATGGAGCGGAAATTCATCCGCGCTTCGTTGGGTGGTGTGCGGGACGAAGCAGAGATTCGCGGGCACCGCCGCACATATATTGGCGCGATGCCCGGGCGGATTCTCCAATCTCTGAGGCGGGTGGATTCGAGGAACCCTGTCTTCATGCTCGATGAAGTGGACAAGCTCACCAACGATTTTCATGGCGACCCGGCTTCAGCCCTGCTCGAAGTGCTGGACCCGGAACAAAACGCCGAATTTCGTGATAACTATCTCGAAGTCTCCTACGACCTTTCACAGGTTTTCTTCATCACCACCGCCAACACGCTGGAAACCATTCCACGTGCACTGCGCGACAGGATGGAGATCATCTTCCTTTCGGGTTACACGGAAAACGAGAAGAAGGCTATTGCTCGCGGTTATTTGATTCCCCGACAGATCCGCGAGAACAGTCTGCGTGAGGATGAAATCACATTTACCGACGAAGCCCTGCAAATGCTGATACGTCAATATACACGCGAGTCGGGCGTGCGGAATCTTGAGCGTAAGATCGGTGCGGTTTGCCGCAAGGTTGGCACGAAGATCGCTGAAGGTATCAATGAAAAGTTCGAGATCACACCCAAACTTGTGGAGGAATATCTCGACCACCCCATTTTCCTGGGACCCGAGGAACTGAACAAACGCACATCGATTCCAGGCGTTGTACCCGGCCTTGCCTGGACTTCGTTTGGCGGCGAGGTTTTATTCATCGAAACCACTGCCATGCCCGGCGGACGTGGCTTCCAGGTGACAGGTTCTGTAGGAAATGTAATGCAGGAATCGGCTCGCGCGGCCTTGTCTTATGTTCGGTCGCGCGCAGTTTCATTAAAGATTCCCCACGAATTTTTTGATAAATACGATGTCCACATGCATATCCCGTCCGGCTCCCAGCCAAAAGATGGACCCTCTGCTGGAGTGACCATGGCTACTTCACTCGTTTCGCTGATCACCGGCCGCAAGGCCAGGCCCCAGGTGGGTATGACCGGCGAGATCACCCTGCGGGGTCAGGTTCTTGCCATCGGCGGCGTCAAGGAAAAGGTTCTGGCGGCACATCGTAACGGGTTAACCACCGTGATTTTACCGAAATATAACGAGCCGGATATCGATGATGTTCCCGACGAGATTCGGAATACAATGAAGTTCATTTTTGCCGAAACAGTGGACGACGTGATCAACGCCGCCCTGGAAAAGGCGAAAGCCGAAAAGAAACAAACACAAAAATCTTCAGGGAAAAAATCAAAACCCAAAAAGGCAAAAAAGAATGTCAAAGGCAAAAGTACTGCTCGCAGAAGATGATGTCACCATGGTTTCCTTGTTAAAGACATTACTCAAAATGGAGGGATTCGAGGTGGTGGCTTTGCAGGCAGACGCCAACGTCCCTGATGCAGTTCGAGTTGAAAATCCCGATGTCCTCTTGCTGGACGTTCACCTCTCGCGCCAAAGCGGTCTCGAGATCCTCGATGAACTCCGCAGGTCGGCGGATATAAAAGATGTGCGCGTGGTCATGTCTTCCGGCGCCAGCGTAAAAGAGGAATGTATACGACGCGGCGCGAACGGATTCTTGTTGAAACCGTTCATGCCCGACGACCTTATCTCCCTTTTGAAGCAAACCATTCAGTCTGCATGACAAAGCCGCAATTCACCGTCCGCGAATTTTCCTTTGCAGATGATTATGACCGGACAATCGAACTCTGGCGCAGCATTGAAACTGGTATGAATGTAGGGCCTTCGGATGCGCCGGAGGAGATACAGAAGAAACTAGAACGCGACCCCGATTTGTTCCTCGTGGCAGAAGTAAGCTCAGAAATCATCGGCACGGTCATTGGCGCGTTCGACGGACGGCGCGGCATGATCTACCACCTTGCGGTTCATAAAAATTATCGCCGCCATGGCATTGGCATCCAGCTTCTCAGCGAAGTGGAAAAGCGCCTTCAAGCCAAAGGCTGCCTCAAATGTTATCTGCATGTGCTTGAAGAAAATACAGAGGCCATTCAATTCTATAAAAACCGCGGATGGCGGCACGCGCAGGAAGATGTGGTTTTTGCAAAAGAGTTTTATCAATGATTCGATTTGGGATCCTCACGCTTTCTGACCGTTCCTTTCGCGGCGAAAGGGAAGATGCCTCTGGGCCCGCTCTTGCGCATCTGATCCTCGCTCAAAACTGGTTGGTCATCAAACAACAAATTCTCCCTGATGATGAATCAGCCATCCGCACTGCGCTCGCAGATTGGTCCGATAGCGGCAAGTTCGATGTGATCCTCACCACTGGAGGCACAGGTTTCGCTTTGCGCGATGTCGCACCGGAAGCGACCCGTGCTGTCATTCAAAGGGATACGCCAGGCCTCGCGGAAGCCATGCGTGCCGAAAGCCTGAAGAAAACCTCCCACGCCATGCTCTCGCGTGCCATCGCGGGCATTCGCAGAAGGACACTCATCGTCAACTTGCCGGGCAGCCCCAAGGGCGCAGTTGAAAACCTGCAGACCATCCTCTCTGTACTTCCTCACGCTGTCCAGCTTCTCAACGACGACCCCGCCTCCGAATCGACCCATTGATTTCAACTTACTGGACACTGGTCTTAACTCATTGGTATAATCCGCCCGCTCGAGATAAAAAATCACTCAATCAAGGAAAACTAAGCATGATCGATGTAAATGAACTTCGCAAAGGTGTCACATTTGAATTAGACGGAAATCTCTACAAGGTAGTGGATTACAGTCACAACAAAACCGGACGCGGGAACGCAACCATCCGCGTAAAAGCCCGCAATTTGCTGACCGGTGCCAATATCGAGCGCACCTTCAACTCCGGGCTGTCTGTACAGGACGTCAGCCTGGATTTTGCAAATGTCGCCTATCTTTATAATGACGGTGACCTGTATTACTTTATGGACAATGTAACCTTTGAACAGCCCGGCATCAAAAAGGAAGCATTAGGTGAGAGCGCTCAGTTTCTGAAGGAAGGCATGGAAGTCAAGCTGACTTTCTATAAAGGTGAAGCCATCGATATCGAACTTCCCACCTCAGTTGACCTGAAAGTTGTGGAGGCCGAAATGGCAATTCGCGGGGACACGGCCACTGGCGTCACCAAAAAAGTCACCACCGAAACCGGTGTGACCGTACAATGCCCGAACTTTGTCAACGTTGGCGATACCATCCGCGTGGACACACGCACGGGCGAATACATCACCCGCGTCTAACCCGTTTCGATGAAAACACCTGCCGGGCGTGAGTGCCCACACTTTCACGGCGATTATTTCCGTGGCCGGAATGTGGAAGAATGCCGATTGCTGAAGGCGCAGGGAGAATTATGGTCACCCGATCTTTGCAAGACTTGTCCCGTGCCCGATATTGCCCGTGCTAATTCCTGCCAGTTCATGAAATTAAAAGTCAGGATGGCACGGCCATTTACAGCATTCTTTCAACGCCGTGCACTCGTGACCGCCTATTGCGAAAAAACAATGGGTGATGTTCCAGAGCCGCAAGTAGGCTGCGGGGAATGTCACGCTTTGCCTTTCACTTTTGAAGTGAAGGAATAATCCAGACTCCGGGGGAGTCTACAAATTATGACGCTGACACTCCTGCTCGACCTCGACGATACCCTCCTCAATACAAATGTGCAGGCTTTTACCCCTGCGTATTTTCAGGCGCTAGCCGATCACCTTGCCCCGCATATAGCGCCGGAGTTGATGCTTCGCGCCCTGATTTCCGGTATGCGCCTGATGAATGAAAGCGAAGATTTTTCGCGCACCTTGAAAACGATATTCGATGCGGAATTCTTTTTGCAGCTCAACATTACCAGCGGTCAACTCCAGCCCGCCATTGAAACCTTTTACGATGATATTTTTCCGACCCTGGCTGGCCTGACTTCTCCGATCGCGGAGGTAAAACCATTTATGGATTGGGCATTTTCGAAAGGATATCGCGTTGCGATCGCTACGGATCCGCTTTTGCCATGTAAAGCCACCCGCCACCGATTGCATTGGGCTGGTTTGGAGCCGAAGCAATTCAGCCTTGTCTCAAGTTACGAATGTTTTCACTTCTCAAAAACGCATCCCGCGTATTATGCCGAAGTGCTTGGCCGTATGGGCTGGCCGGATGGCCCGGTGTTGATGGTCGGAAACGATATGGAGCGCGATATTCTGCCCGCGAAAAAGCTTGGGCTGGCAACCTTTCATATAGATGGAGAATCCGCTTCCAGTTTTGGACCTGAAGCGGTTCCCTACGGCAATTTGGCTGACCTGCGTCTTTGGCTCGAATCCATCGACCTCTCTACCTTAATGCCATCCTTCAAAACGGCCGACTCTTTTGTTGCATTGCTCAGCGCAACACCCGCTGCATTAAACGGGCTTTTATACGGATTGGATGACAACGATTGGGCGCGCAAATCCGCACCGGATGACTGGTCGCTGACCGAATTGATCTGCCATTTGCGGGATACTGAACGCGAGATTCATCATATGCAGATCCAATTGTTTAATGAACAGAATGAACCCTTTATCCCGCGCCCGGATACGAGTGTATGGGCAAGCCAGCGCGATTATCTGCATGAAGATGGAGAGCAGGCGTTGAAGGAATATAACGATGCAAGGCGTGAAACCATGGGTCTCTTAAAAAATATTAATGTTCAAGATTGGGAGAGAAAAGCGCGGCATGCCATTTTTGGGCCGACAAATTTCTTTGAAATTGTCAGTTTTATGGCCGACCACGACCGAATGCACATCCAACAAGCTTGGGCCGCCATGAAAAAAATGTAATTTTTTTCGTGTCTTCCCGCTTGTCACAGGGTTATATTGAAAATAAGGACAAGTTCCTCTTGTCCTTATTTTCAATATACAATCACGTAAAGGAGAACACGAATGAGAAAACGTGTAGTTGTAACAGGGATGGGTTGTGTAAGCCCTGTAGGAAATAATATCAAGGAAACATGGGATGCGCTGCTGGCGGGTAAGTCCGGCGCGGCTCCCATTACGGCGTTCGATGCGAGCGCGCATAAAACGAAATTCGCCGCAGAAGTAAAGGGGTTTGAGCCTGTTGCATTATTCGGCTCGCGCGAAGCCCGCAAGATGGACCGCTTTACCCAATTTGCAACAGCAGCGACCCTGGAAGCGCTGGAAAGCGCGAATTTCAAAATTGATGAATCGAACCGTGACCGGGTTGGGATTCTGATAGGCACCGGCATTGGGGGCATCATTACACTCCTCGAGCAATATGATGTCCTGCGAGAACGCGGACCGGAAAGAGTCAGCCCGTTCCTCATTCCCATGATGATCGCTGATGGCGCGGCAGGGAACATCGCCATCCGGGTCGGTGCGCGCGGACCGAACATGTCGCTGGCCACCGCATGTGCCTCCGGAACGAATTCGCTGGGAGAAGCGGCTGAAATGATTCGCCGCGGCTCGGCTGATGCCATGATCGCAGGAGCTTCCGAGGCGGCGATTACGGCTGTCTCCATGGCTGGGATGAACGTGATGACGGCCCTTTCAACGCGCAACAACGATCCGCAGCGCGCCTCCCGTCCTTTCGACAAGGACCGTGATGGATTCCTGATGGGGGAAGGGTCGGCGGTTTTGATTCTTGAATCACAGGAACACGCAGAGGCGCGCGGTGCGAAGATTCTCTGCGAGTTCGCCGGGTATGGCACCTCGGATGATGCGCATCATATTTCAGCCCCCGCAGAAAACGGTGCAGGTGCGGCCATTTCCATGCGTCTCGCGCTTGAAAATGCCGCGTTGAAGCCGGAAGACATCAGTTACATTAATGCCCACGGCACATCTACCTATTTGAATGACAAGAGTGAAACTGCTGCGATCAAGACCGTGTTTGGAGAACAAGCCTACAACACCCCTATTTCTTCCACCAAATCAATGACCGGCCACCTGTTGGGTGCATCCGGCGCGCTGGAGGGGATGGTCAGTGCGCTTGCGATTATGAATAGTATTCTGCCTCCCACCATAAATTACGAAACCCCAGATCCCGTCTGCGACCTGGATTACGTGCCCAACCAACCCCGTAAAATGGTTGTAAACCATGTCATGTCGAACTCATTCGGCTTCGGCGGTCACAATGCAACCCTGATCATGAGCCGCTATCAATAAAGGAGAAAGAATGCCATTCGCGCATATCACAGGCTGGGGCATCAGCGTGCCGGAGCCTGTGCTTACCAATGAAGATATATCCAAGATGGTGGACACCAACGATGAATGGATTCGCGATCACACCGGTATTCGCGAACGGCATATAGCCCGCGAAGACCAATTCCCATCCACGCTGGCAGTGGAGGCTTCCATCAAGGCCTTGCAGGTAGCCAACCTTGCCCCGACGGAGTTGGACTTGATCATCGTCACAAGCTCTTCCCCGGAGTATATTTTCCCGGCAACCGCCTGTCTCGTGCAGGATCAGATTGGTGCTACGAAGGCGGGCGCATTCGACCTTCTCGCTGCCTGCTCAGGTTTTATTTATTCCACCAATATGGCGGCGCAGGCCATCCGTAGCGGATCGATCAAGAATGCGCTGGTGATCGGCACAGAAACTCTCTCACGCTTTACCAATTGGAAGGACCGTAACACTTGTATTCTGTTTGGGGATGGGGCAGGTGCTTTTGTCCTGCAGGCTAGTGATGTTCCCGGCGGCGTCATTTCCGCTGTAATGCATTCGGACGGCTCCGGCGCCGATTCATTGACCTTACTTGGCGGTGGTGCGCGTCATCCCGCCACGGAAGCGACTGTCCATGAGGGCAAGCATTTTATCCAAATGGATGGGAAAGCTGTGTTCCGATTCGCCACCCGCGTCATGGGACAGGCCATCAAGGAAGCCCTCGAGCTTGCCGGGTCCTCCCTCAATGAGGTTCAGTGGATTATTCCGCACCAGGCAAATTACCGTATCATCGAAACGGCCGCTAAATATATAAAAACACCGCTTGATAAATTTATCATCAATATCGAACGGTATGGCAACACCTCCACGGCCTCCATTCCGATTGCAACCGTTGAAGCCATCCAAAAGGGACAGGTGAAATCGGGTGATAAGATCGTGTTCGTGGGTTTTGGAGCAGGGTTAACCTGGGGTGCGATGGTGGTCGATTGGACGGGTCCGATCCCTGCCAAGAAACATGTTCATCCAGAACAATATCGTGCCTTTGCCCGCTTGCGTTCGTTTGTCCGCCGCGCCATCCGTTTGATCGAAGGCTTTTTCTCGCGGAAGGAACTCTAACCATTTTTTCATTCAGTTGTGGTACGATACGATTGAATTTCAATCAAGGAGAGTTCCATGTTAGGTCTTCCACGCGGTTCAGAGTGGATCATTATATTGATCATCGTTATTCTGTTGTTCGGCCCGGGTCGCATCGGGAAAATTGCGGGCGAGATTGGCCGCAGCATCAAGTCTTTTCGTGAAGGCTTGAGCAGCGACGAGGAAGCCGCCGGCAAAAACGAAGGCGAAGAAAATAAGTAATTAAAGAGAACTCCCCGGCCGGGGAGTTCTCTTTTTTAGTAATCAAATTCCCTCACCGCCTTATTTCTCAACATCATCGTAACGAACCTCTCGTGGTTTTTCGGCGAGCCAATAGTTTTCCATGAACTGACGATCGTTTTTTCCGTCTTGGTTTGGTGATGGTCGAAAACCCGCAGAGAACAATCCTCAATGGCACTTTGCACCTTCTCCACGGCTTTAAAATCACTTCCGCTGAAAACAATTCGATAGGCACGCGCTTCACGGATCTTATCGATACGTCTTTCGATCTGTGGAAAAACGAGCAGGACCAAAAGGGTAACGGTGGTAGCGGCCAGTACAAAATAGATCTGGCCTGCGCCAATCCCCATGCCCAATGCCGCAGAAAGCCAGATCGTCGCCGAGGTTGTCAGTCCTGAAATACGCCCGCCGTCGCGGATGATCGCACCCGCCCCGAGAAAGCCTATACCGGTGACAATATTTGCCGCAATCCGTGTCTGCGTGAAACCCGCGTCCATACTGAGGGAAAAGATCGTAAAAAGCGTCGATCCAAGGGTAATCAGAATGATCGTGCGAAAGCCGGCAGATTTGTCCTGGTATTCCCGTTCGGCGCCGACAATGCCCCCAACCAAAACTGCAGCGCCGATCTTGATCAGATTTTCGATGAAAATTTGGTCCATGGTTTACCCTTTCAATGTTCTAATTGTTCGATCAATAATTCGATTTCAGTTGTTGGCATTTTACAGACAAATCCCTCACATACGTACGCAGTGGGCTTGCTCTCAATCATCGTTCTGTCATTGAGCAGAGCAGGCGAATCTTTTTTTACGGGATGGGAAGACGTCGCAATGACCATCCCGGGTCTGTATTCTGACCGGATGACTTTCAACATCCGCTGGAAGTTTTCATCCCCCGCTTCGCCCAGCACCGCCACCTGTTTCAACGTCCCCAGGGCATTCTCTGCAGCTGACAACCATCTACCAAAGGCGAGCGGATACCGCAGAACATAGCCTGATATCAACCTGAGGGATGTTTCAGCGAGATCGCGGTATTTCCCTTCATCGGTGAATGCGGCAATTTTTATCAATGCTTCACAAGCCAGCGAGTTTCCTGACGGTGTGGCGTTATCCTGAATGTCCTTCGGGCGGATGAGTAGTTTTTCGCCATCGTGAGGCGTGTCGAAGAATCCGCCGTCTGGGTCGCTGAATCGGTCGATCATTTCATCGGCTAGTTCTTTTGCAAACCCAAACCATTTGTTATCGAATTCCGTCTGGTACAACTCCAGCAGTCCTACTATCAAAGCGGCATAATCTTCCAGGAAAACTTCTTGGGTCGTTTGTCCATTTCGCCAGGCGCGGCGTAGTTTTCCTCGAGGCCGAAGTTCAGATAGCAGGAATTCTGCGCTTCGCGTAGCCAGATTAAGGTAGGATTTGGTGAGCGGACTCGAATCCGCGAGTGCCCGCGCTGATTCTGCAACTGCGGCGAGCATCAATCCATTCCATGCAGTGAGGATTTTATCGTCCGTAGCGGGACGAATGCGCAGGGAGCGTGTCGCCAGAAGCCTGGAATGAGACTCTGCCAATTTTTCAGAGACAGCTTCCAGATTAAGGTTGAAGCGGGCGGCGAGGGAGGAATCATCCAAGGCGCGCTGTAATACAGTCTTGCCTTCCCAATTTCCCATTGCTGTGATTCCATATGCCGCTTCAAAAAATTCCGAATCGTTATTCAACACACTGCGAATTTCATCGAGAGTCCAGGCATAGAACTTTCCCTCTTCGCCTTCCGAGTCTGCATCGAGCGAGGAATAAAATCCGCCTTGTGAATGGGTCATTTCACGCGCAACGAAATCAAGCGTTTCTTCAACAATGCGTTTGAATGCCGGGTCTTTGGTTACCTGCCAAGCATGTAGATACGCGCGGACAAGCAGGGCGTTATCGTAAAGCATTTTTTCGTAGTAGTGTACCCAATCGTACAAACGGAGTGTTGTTTTCAGCACGGTTATCAGTCGGTAGTTATGGTCTGATGGCTCACTAAGGATTTGCGATATCCGCCAGTTGGGTCTCCATCTCAGTTGGCGAATTGACTGGCTGTAAACAAACAAATCCCTGACACACATAAGCTGTTGGGAGATCATTCAATAGAGGTCTATCCTTCAGCAAGGCTGGCGCATCCGGCTCCGGCGGGTAATTGGAAATCGCAGTTACCTGTCGGGGCCGGAACGTTTTCCAGAGGGTATTCAACAATTCTTTAGTTTCGGTACGCTGAGAGTCACCGATAATTGCCACCTCACGAGTCGGACCAACAGCAAAATCAGCAGCGCACAACCACTGTGCAAAGGCAGTCGGATAGCGTAGCATCGCTCCATATACTGAGGAAAGCATCTCCTCGGCAAGATCTCGCCAATCCGTCCTATCCCCATACGCTGCCAGCTCGAGTAGGGCAGTAGCGGCGAGTGCATTCCCAGACGGGGTGGCATTGTCCTGAATATCTTTCGGACGTACAAGGAGGGTTTCATGGTCGTCGCGGGTATCGAAAAAACCTCCATTGGGATCAACGAAGTGTTCAACCATTTCATCTGCGAGTTTCAAAGCCGAAAGATACCATTCCTTATTCGGATCGGATTGATATAACGCCAAAAGCGCCAAAATCAGACCGGCATAATCTTCCAAGTAGGCATTGTGCTTTGCTTGTCCCTCCCGCCAGGATCGGTGTAGCCGATTATTTACGTAAAGATTATCCAACAAGAAATGTGCATTACGAATGGCAACTTGAAGATAATCCTGCCTATTCAAATAACGTCCAGCCTCTGCGAAGGCTTTGAGCATCAGGGAATTCCACATTACAAGCACTTTGTCGTCGGTGGCTGGGCGGATGCGTGAACTTCTTGCTTCTAAAAGTTTTGCGTGACATTTGGACAATTTCTGCCAAAGTTCTTCTTGCTCCATTTTGAAGCGGGCTGCGAGTGTGGAATCATCCAGGGCACGTTGCAGGATGGTTTTGCCTTCCCAGTTCCCTGATGGGTTAATGCCATACGCAGTTTTGAAAAAGTCGAAGTCCGAACCGAGTGCCCTCTCGAGTTCGTCTTGAGTCCAGACATAGAATTTCCCTTCTTCACCTTCTGAGTCGGCATCCAAACTGCTGAAAAAACCGCCTTCTGAATGGGTTAATTCGCGCAGGACAAAATCCAGCGTCTCCTCGCAAATCCTGCGATAGTCGGGGTTGCCAGTGACCAAATACCCGTGCAGATATGCCAGGGCTAATTGGGCGATATCATATGTCATTTTTTCAAAGTGAGGCGTTCTCCAAAAATTATCGACGCTATAACGGGAAAAACCACCGCCAACGACATCATACATTCCACCACGAGACATGGCACTTAATACATGTGTGACAGCCTTTATGATTTGTTCACGTTGAGTTGTATCCGTGGTTGCGCGGCGTAAGAGAAATTCGATGGTCATGGGTTGTGGAAATTTCGGCGCCGAGCCCCAGCCTCCATACCCCCAATCGTAAGATTCAATCAGGTTCTTTATAGCTGCTTCGAGGGCTTCTGTGGTTATTTCATTTCTATTCTCGGGCTTGTTTATGGGTGGGCGAATATGTTCGACGACCTGGTTGCCAACTCGATCCACTTCCTGAACATCTTCACGCCATGCTTTGGCAATGCTACTTAAGACTTCTTTGAAGGATGGCATGTTGTAGCGTCGAACAGGGGGGAAGTATGTGCCGGCGTAAAACGGCTTGAGATCGGGCTTGAGAAACACAGACATGGGCCAGCCCCCCGAGCCTGTCATAGCGACGGTTGCCTGCATGTAAATTCCGTCCACATCTGGACGTTCTTCTCTATCCACCTTGATGCTGATAAATTCTTGATTCATCAGCGAAGCGGTTTCAGGATCTTCGAAACTTTCCTCCCTCATGCGGTGACACCAGTGGCAGGCAGCATAACCAATACTAAGGAAAATGGGTTTGTTTTCAGCTTTGGCTTTGTTTAGTGCTTGTTCACCCCAAGGATACCAATCCACTGGATTATTTGCATGTTGAAGTAGGTAGGGAGAATTTTCCGAGCCAAGATGGTTAGGCATGAATTACCTCTACAGTAAATTCAAAATGAATTTGTAGAAGATTATAGCCCATGCTGATAAAAGGCAAGTGAAAATGTTGATGCAAGATTTGTTCTGGGTATCGTGGTATACGGGTACTTATAGCCGTATACCAGATATGTACCCCGCCGGACAGATTTTATTACGGTTGTAAAGGTAGAACTAGCATTCGAGCAAAAAATTGACTGAAATCAAAATGGATAAAACTTGGTGATAGTTGTTACACGGTTTTGTTATGTAATTAAATGACTTCCACTATGGCTAATTTTATTAGGTTTGACTTACGGGTTCTTCTGCTGTGTCGTTAAGATGTACTATAGGGTTCAATAAGAAAAAAATTCTGAAAACCATAGGCCCTTCAGATGATGGGGCGTATGGTCAGAAAGGCTCTATGAATCCTTCGGGGCAGGATACACACACTCAGACATTGTTTTTGTACTCAATAAGCAGCAAAGGAGTGAGAATGAAAGCTTTTTTTCAAGATTCATGACAATACGAATATTAGCTACAATTCAGTTGTAGCTCAATTGTAGCGGTAAAGTGAATTTCATCCGGTTTATTGTACATACCATAGTCATGCCGGGACCCAAAAGCCGTTAAATTTCAGGTCAGAATTGAGTCATCAACACTTGAAAAGACACATTACGAGAATATCACTCTGAATTCTATAAAAAAACTAGCCTTGGCGAACGTAGTCAAAATTAGATAGGAATTTGCCATCCACATAAAACTTTTGTACCTGGTGATTCCATGTATTGGCAACGTAGACTTTCCCATGTGGTCGACTGCAACTCCCCCAAGGTTCAATCTAAGAAAACTTTCTTACGAAAAGATTACACGAGGTTAAGAGTTTTGTTAGGGCAGGGTGAAAGTGAATTGACTGCCATGACCTGATTCGCTTTGTACTTTGATACCCCCGCCATGCGCCTGCACAATGCCGCGCGAGATCGCAAGACCTAATCCCGCGCCGCCCGTGGAACGACTGCGTGATTTTTCACCGCGATAAAAACTTTCGAATACATGCGGAAGATCTTCAGCGCGGATGCCTTCGCCTGTATCAGACACGCAAACTTCAACGCCTGAGCTTGTTCGCGCTGCATGAACTCCCACGCGGCCCTTGATTGGCGTGTGTCGCAAAGCATTCCCAATCAAATTATTCAACACACGCCCAATACGCTGCGTATCCATCACAACTGGGTCGACATTTGACTCGATACTGCCTTCGAGCTTCACTCCCTGACGCAGCGCCAATTCGGAAAAAGATTCGAGTGTATCTGAGATCAGATCAGACAAGGATGATTCGGCGCGGTCGAGTGGAATGCCGCCAGTATCCAACTGCGCCATTTGAAAAAGATCATCGATCAAAACAGAAAGCGAACGCACATCACGCTGCGCTGTACTCAAATAGCGTTTGACCGTTTGAGGGTCATCCACCACTCCATCTTCCAATGCTTCGAGAATTGCGCGCATGGATGCAAGCGGGGTTTGCAGATCGTGCCCAACCCATGCGATCAAATCTGCGCGCAGGCGTTCAAGTTCGCGCTGTTTGGCATCCACCGTCTCAAGTTGTTCCGCCATTTGGTTAAAGGTATTTGCAAGCGCGGCAACTTCATCGCGTCCGTTAATGGGTACGCGTGTTTTTAATTCGCCTTTTGCAAGTTTTTCTGCGGCATCCTTAAGCATGTAAATTCGATTTGTAATTGCGGTGGATAGAAAATATCCCAAAACCATTGCCATGCCGCTCGCAAAAATAAGCAAAACGATTGCGAGCAAAAGATCATGCTCGCTGGCAAACATCATTTGAGCAGAAAACCAAACGTTGAAAAAAGTCAGCAAGCTCGAAAGCGCATATCCGCCAAGCAAAGACCAGCGCAGGGTCGGCGAAAGAGTCATCCAGCCAAGACGATATGTAAGATAACCCGCCGCCGCTGAGACAAGCGCGGTAATACCCAGGAACATTGCCATTAATCCAAGCTCCTTTAGTGGCGGCGCCATCAGCAATTTGAAGATGCCCAGTGAAAGAATGGTGATGAGCGAGATACCCAAAATAAAACGGGGCATCAAAGGGATGCGATCAACAAGATTTTTCATGATTCAAATTTATATCCCACGCCCCAAACGGTAATAATATATTTCGGCGCGGAGGCGTTGCTTTCAATTTTTTCGCGCAGGCGGCGCACATGCACAGTCACAGTGCCGGGGTCAATATAATCTGCGCGGCCCCAGACCCGCTCCAGTAATTGATCCCGCGTAAATACCTGTTTTGGATAACGCGCAAGCAGATACAGCATATCAAATTCTTTTGCAGTCAATTCAATTTGCGACTCTTTCACAGTAACGACTCGTGTGCGCGGATCGATTGTGATCGTGGAAAAGGATAACGCCCGCTCAGACTCTGCCTCAACCTGATCCCGTCCAACGCGCCTTAACACCGCCCGAACACGGCTAACCAACTCCTGCGGACTGAACGGCTTGACCACATAATCGTCTGCGCCCATTTCGAGGCCGGCAATTCGGTCGATTTCCTCGCGCCGCGCAGTGACCATGATGATCGGCACATTGCTATTGTCACGCAGCCAGCGAGTGAGGGTAAGACCGTCTATTTCAGGGAGCATGATATCCATCACCACCAAGTCTGGGATCTTTTTTTCAAGCATGGATCTGGCTTGTCTGCCGTCTTTTGCGGTTTGCACCTGAAAGCCGGCGCGGCTTAAATACAATCCCACCACTTCGGCAATACTGGGTTCATCTTCCACAACAAGGATGCTTTTTTCATTCATGGTTGATATGATACTTGATTATCACAGGGAGGATATTAATAGAACCTTACGTTTTGTGGAAACCACTACCCCCGATGAAATGTAAAATCTCGCCCCTGCAGTGTGGAAGCTTTTAAACCCTTAAGAATTACGTAATATTTACACTTTTCAATTCATGTTATATTCGAACTATTAATTTGTAATTCAAGTTCAAAATAAGAATGCAAGGTTTAAAGGTATATATATATGATTTCAACGAAAAACATCCCCACCATGCCACGAGACTCGTACCAAAACCTGCCTGCGGCTTATACGTTTGTTGACCCGCAAACCCGCGGGGCAGTTGCAGATGAATCGCCGCGAGTTGTATTTATCGAAGTAACGAATCATTGCAACCTTTTGTGTGAAACGTGCCCGCGGACATTTACCAGTTATGAAGAGCCGCAAACGCTCTCGTGGGAAAATTTCTTGAAGATCGTGGAGCAGTTCCCCAAAATGGAACGTGCGGTTTTGCACGGAATAGGCGAGCCGCTGATTAATAAAGACCTGCCGCGCATGATCGCTCACTTAAAGCAACGCGGTGTAATTGTGTTGTTCAATACAAACGCAACCTTATTGACCGAAGACTGGGGACGCAAACTCATTGAAAGCGGTTTAGATGAAATGCGTTGTTCGATTGATGGCGCCAAAACAGAAACCTACGCAAAGATTCGGGGCGCACCACTCTTGCATAAGATTGTTGGCAACCTCACAAAATTTACTGAACTCCAGCATAAAATGGGAAAAGAATTTCCCAAAGCTTCGATCTGGATGACCGGCATGCGGGAAAACATTGAAGAGTTGCCCGATCTTGTCAGACTTGCAAATCGGATGGGCATCAAAGAAGTATATGTTCAACGCATGGTTTATTACCTGGATAATGTCAATCCTCCGGGCTTGATGGACGTAGGCCACGCTCTTTTTGACGACTTTGATGAACTAGCAGATCGATGCATAGCGGAAGCCGAATTGATTGCAAAAGAAAATGGGATTACCCTGCGCTCGTCCGGCGCGACTGACCCGCGCCATAGTTTAACCGCCTCCATGTTGCGTGATAATCAACCCTGGCGGGATTGCCGTCGCCCGTGGACGACCGCGTACGTCACAGCAAATGGCAACTGCCTGCCTTGTTGTATCAGCCCGTTTGCCACAAATGATTACGCAAGCTTGAAGATGGGAAACCTTTTTGAGCAGAATTTTACGGAAATCTGGAACGATGAGCGCTACCAGGCATGGCGCAAAGGACTCCTCAGCGATCATCCAGCAACACCTTGCAAGGGATGTGGTGTGCATTGGAGTCTATGAAACCCGATGCAATACTCGATGCAGGCGACAGCGGCTGTGGCGAACTAATCATGCTCATCGCCAACTATATGAAGACGATGGCGCCGGGCGCGGCGCTTGAGGTCCACGCTTACGATCTGGCAGCTGAAATTGATATTGCAGCGTGGTGCCGCATGACCGGTCAATTGTTGCTGGAACAGGAGTTCAATGCGAAACCTAAGCGTTTTCTGATTCAGAAGCGCCTATCAACTTAACCACAGGAGAAAAAATCATGTCAGGTAAATTACTCATCAACTTAACAACGGCGAAAGATAATGCTGATAAAACGGTAGTCGCATTTGTGATCGCTAATGCAGGAGTCGCGGCAGGGCAGGAAGTCGTTATATTCCTCAATGTCGAGGCTGTGCGGCTGGCGACACCCGGCTACGCCGACGACATCCTGTCTGAAGGATTCAAGCCGTTGAAAGAATTGTTAGACTCTTATCTTAGCAATGGCGGTAAACTCTGGGTATGCCCTCCTTGCTTCAACGCACGAAGTTTGGATAAAGACAATTTGCTGCCAGGCACGACGTTTGCCGGGGGCGCGCCTGTTGTTGAATTCCTAGCGCAGGGCGCCGCCAGTTTGAGCTACTAACCGGAATTACACCATCCGGTTGAAGTAATCCTATAAATTATGGACAATCCAACTACTTCTACACCAAAGTCGTGCGATCCACCTGCCTTTCAATGGAAGCTGTGGATCTATACGAATTACGATTGCAACCTCAAGTGTTCCTATTGTGTGGCGAAATCTGGTCCCAATGTACCGCGCCGCGCGCTTGGCTTGGACAATGTCAAACGGCTTGTGGATGAGTCAGTCGAATTGGGCTTCGAACACGTTTTCTTCACTGGCGGCGAACCGTTTCTTCTGAATGAAATTTACGAAATGCTCGGATATTCTTCAGCACGCATCAAGACGACCGTGCTAACGAATGCCATGTTACTGCGCGGCACTCGCCTTGAAAAGTTATGTGGCATTGCAAACGACAACCTCATTGTGCAGGTCAGCCTCGATGGGGGGCGCGCTGAAGACCACAATTTCTACCGCGGTCCTGGATCATGGGAAAAAGCCGTGGAGGGAATAAGTCTTCTTCAGGAAAACGGTTTCCGTGTTCGGCTTGGCACAACAGAAACGCCAGCCAATTCCGCTCACCTCGACAAATTGTGTGAATTTCATCGCTCGCTAGGCATCCTCGACGAGGATCATTTCATTCGTCCACTGGCAAAGCGAGGGTTTTCCAAAGAGGGATTGGAATTGGGAATGAATAATCTGGTTCCAGAAATTACGGTCAATTTGGACGGCATATTCTGGCATCCGCTTTCAACCGATGCAGATATGCAAGTCAGCAAAAAGATGCTTCCACTGGCTCCTGCTGTGGAACGCATTAAAGAACAACTGGAAGCCATGGCGCTCAGCGGCGAAGTTCCGTTGATGACCTTTACCTGAGGTTAATAAATTTCGGCTTCCGTGCGAAGCCACAATTCAAGGAGACACACAATGACGATGATTCAAGCATATGTTTTGATCGAAGCTGAACCAACACGAGTACAGGATTTGATCAAGGAACTGCCAGGCATTGAGCTTGAAGGTTCTGTGATCAAACAAATCCACGCTGTCACAGGGCGCTATGACTTGATTGCTTTCGTGGAAGGTCCCGACTTGCAATCGCTGGGCAATTGAGTGACTACTGGCATAGCCGGCGCCGTGGGTGTCCGCAAAACTGAAACTTGCCTGGTAGTTTGGTAGTATCCAACAAAATTGAGCTGTGAAAAAATTGCAGCCTTGTTTTTATAAGAAGGAAGCTGCCACCGTTTATACAATTCTTGGAACCAACTTTCGTTGTTTAATTTAGAGGAGCCTTGATGGATACTGAAACTGCTGTTCCCGTATATCTTGAGAAACTGGAAAAAGTAATCAATGAAGTTATTGCTCCCTCTGCAATAGAAGTGGACGAAAAGGGAATTTTTCCGCGCGCTGGAATCGAAGCGTTGGGGCAGGCTGGTTTGCTCGGTCTGATCAGCGCGAAAGACGTGGGAGGCATGGGCGAAGGACATAGAGCCGCTACTTTGGTTATCAAACGCCTGGCACGCGAGTGCGCCTCTACGGCAATGATTGTATGCATGCACTATGTTGGAACCGTCGTAATCGAAAGTATGAATGGTCCTCGTGATGTGCGTGAAGCAATCGCAGTGGGACAACATCTCACAACACTTGCTTTTTCCGAAGCTGGATCACGCAGTCATTTCTGGGCACCTGTCAGCACAGCGATACGTTCCAATGGCAGCGTTCAGTTGGATGCCAAGAAAAGCTGGGCAACCGGGGCTGGTCAGGTCGATAGTTACGTATGGTCGAGTCGTCCGCTCGATGCAGAGGGAGCCAGCACGATCTGGCTTGTTCCAGCCAAAACCAGCGGGCTTAAAATCCCGGCGCCCTTCAACGGACTCGGTTTGCGCGGCAATTACTCCAGCCCGGTCACAGCCGAAAATGTGATGGTCGCCCCAACCGCCATGTTGGGGAAAGACGGGGATGGCTTCAACATTATGATGGGTACCGTATTGCCATACTTCCAGTTGATGACCGCGGCCACTTCTGCTGGAATCATGGAAGCCGCCACAACCAAAGCGACGGCACACGTTAGCAACACCAACCTTCAGCACATTGCCCAGGCTTTGCAGGATCTGCCCACGATCCGCGCGTACATCGCTCGCATGCGCATCAAAACGGACCTCGTGCATGCTCTGCTTCTCGATACATTGAACGCGCTCGAGCAGAATCAGCCAAATACCATGTTGCGCATCCTTGAGGTCAAAGCGGCCGCGGGCGAGTCCGCTACCGAGGTAACGGATTTGGCCATGCGCGTCTGCGGCGGCGCGGCCTTCCGCAAGGAGCTGGGGGTCGAGCGCCACTTCCGTGACGCCAGAGCGGCAACAGTTATGGCTCCCACTACTGACGTGCTGTATGATTTTATTGGCAAGGCGGTCTGTGGAATGCCGTTGTTTGGATAAGTGAGGAATTTGGATTATGGCTGCGAACGTAAATACATTAATAGAACGACTTCAACTTTCCCTGAATGAGACACTGCAGACACTGGCTGAACTAACGGACGCGGAACTTGACGAGCAATCCGATCACATTTGCGCAACAGGTGGCACCGTGCGGGATTTGTTGACCCATAACATTGACCATGACAAGATGCACGCCGGACAACTTTTCGGTGCACGCTATCTGCTCAAGAACATGCAGAAAGGCGAGGCGCATCGATTGATGGCGGATACCGTGCGTGCGCGCGCCGAGTTGATCACCGCCCTGATTGGTATGCCCGATGATATGCTCGAGGCAGCAATACCGGATGAAGCCTGGACGATTCAGGAGATGGTGGAGCACACCATCTTTTGGGAGCGTCACTCAATTGATGATATGCGCCGCCGCCGATTGGCGGAACGATTGGAACAGAAGCCCACCACGCTGGCTGATGTTGTTGACCCATTGTATGGACCCCTGCCAAAAGTTGATTTGAGTGACAACATAACGCCCACGCCCGTCCCCGATCCGGAGATGGTCAAAGCCGCGAAGGCGCGGGCGGAAACATAGTCTGGAAGATTCATGCAGCGCTTTGTGTTCGTGATAGCCATCGTATTTGTTTTTATTCTGGCAAGCTGCACGGGCATGGACAACGCAAAGAAACTTGCAAGTTATATGCCCGCGTCAGTGGAAAGCCAACTGACAAACGGAGAACGAATTTACGCGCAGACTTGCGCAACCAGTACCTGCCACGGTACGCAAGGCGAGGGCATCCGCTCAGAGACTGGCTTCTCTGCCTGGCCGTTGGTTGGCGCCGACTTCCAGTCGCGGCATCCCAATGCCCAAATTGTTTTCGATGTTATTCGGAGCGGGGGCGAACCCAATTTACGTGCATTATCTGATCAACAAATTTACGATTCCATTGCATACGAATTAAGTCAAAATCAGATAACCCTTGCATCCCCATTGACCTCGGCAAATGCATTTACCACTTATGGAGCGGCAATGTCAGGACAATCTCAGGGTGGACTTTTTCCTCCGTCCAATAATGCTGCGCTCATCAACATGCCGTTCAAGCTCAATCTGCCAATTGCTGCAAAAAACGAAGGGCTTCAACTTCAACTGGATCAGATCGCACAAGCCAGCGCCATTGGAAATGCCAAGCCTCCCGCTGGCGGAGCCTTCCTGATTCTGGTCATCGTATTCAATGATTTAAGCACTGAGCCAATCACTGTCAGCCCCGATCATTTGAGGCTATCCACCGCGGGCGGCGATCTTCTGGAACCTCAATCAATTAATCTCCACTCAGCCATTGAAAAATTTCATACACAAACCATCAAGCTTTATTATGGCACTTCGGCACTGGTTGTTTTCACATTGTCCGCTCCCGAGCAATTTGATCAATTGATCTATGACGACCAGGCAGGGAATCGATTGACTCTGGCTTTGAAACCATGAAGCGCGTTTCTGCGCGAAACAGTATCGTGTATGGATTGATCGTGATCCTACTTGGGACGCTGATCATGTTCTTCGTAAGCACGCGCCCAGCCTCCAGTCCCGAAGTGATGCGTGAGCCTGTTGGTAATTTTGATGCTGAGACGCAGACAATGATCGCCAGCGCGAACCGCGTCGTGTTTCTAATTCCGTTTTCTCACTGGGACACAGATTGGCATCAAGACTTTGGCGCGTACAGCAAACTGGCTGATCAAAACATCCTCAAGGCGATTGAGTTGGCGAAGAAAAATTCGCGCTATCGCTTCACGCTGGAGCAAGTCTTGTTTGTCCAACATTTTTGGGATACTCATCCAGACAGTCGCGCCGACCTGATCACATTGGTGAAGAAGCGACAAATCACCTTTGCCTGGGCTGGCATCCTGCCTGGCGCCATCGCGCTTGGAATATATACATTGGGCATCCTGGGTCGATTGATGGCGGAAGTGATCGAGAGCCTGGATGAACGTCCGCTGATTGCCCTGCGGTCGTGTGGCGCTTCGGGCGCGCAAATATTTTTCTACGGTGTCCTGCCGCGCGCCATGCCTTTATTCCTGAGTAATATTTTGTATCGTTGGGAAGTATCCGTGCGCGAGACGGTCATCATCGGCGTGGTCGGCGCGGCGGGGTTGGGACGCGTGCTTGCCGAGCAGTTAAGCAATTTTGATTATGCAGGTATAACGACAACTTTATTATTCTTTATAGCTTTGACGGTCTTCGCAGATGTGCATTGCAATAATAGGATACTGTTGTGTACCGCGACATTTATGTCGCCTGACCCTGTAGAGCGACATAAATGTCGCGGTACAAGTGACGAGTTTGTTCCTTTAATTCTTCCAGGCATAACGAAACGTGACTCCTAAGATGAACCACCCTGCGAGAATAGTCCCTCGCACAGTTCCACTAACCTTTGAGCTTCCAAAGCGGCGGCTCTTATAACTCACAGGGACTTCTACAGTTCGTATGCCGCCTCGCGCCGCTTTTACGATCATCTCTGTGGGCCAGCCATAAGTCATTTCCTGCATATCCAATTCATTTAACAATTGTCTGCGGATTGCGCGAAAAGGTCCCAGATCTGTGATCGAGAGTCTGTATAGCTTGTTCATCAAACGGGAGACCAGCCAATTCCCAAAGCGTTGATGCGGGGGCATGGCGCCAGATTCCATCAGGCCCAGTTCACGCGAGCCTAAGACCATATCCGCCTGATCATTGAAAATGGGGGATAACAACAAGGGTAGGTCGGCTGGCGAGAAGCTATAGTCTCCATCCATAAAAACTAAAACATCTGCATTCTGCGCTGCGGATACACCTGCGGCACAGGCGTATCCATATCCGCGTTGAGGTGCAGTCACCACTTTTGCACCTGCGGCTCTGGCTTCCTCGGCGGTGGAGTCTGTGGAGTTGTTGTCCACGACGATCACTTCGAGCGGCGCAATGGCTCGAACCTCCTGCACCAATTTACCGATGTTACCCGCTTCATTCAAAGCGGGGATAATTACTGTGACGTTTAACAATTTTTATACTTCCCGAAAAAGTAATTGGCGAATTGAATTTTGTTCTATAAACTTGCGCGTATGAATTGCAACCTGTGAGTCGAGGTCGTCCAGTTCTTTTATCAATCGAATTAGGCTTGCCCCGTCATCCACGTCATACCAGATGGGTAATAGACTGACACTCAAGCCTTCTTCTTTTGCAATCGCAATCGTATCGGCAGTCACTGTCGGTGTGCTCATTTGCACTTCTCGTAATAAACGCGGCGCAGGCTTTTTAATCCCGATCAAATAATATCCGCCATCCTCGCAGGGGCCTAAAACCACATCCGCGCCATGAGAGAGAGTGGTGAAGGCTTGCGAAAGAAAAGCTGGAGGGAGTGTTGGGCTGTCGCTATCCATGATGACGGCATATTCGTATCCCTGCGAAAGGCAATCTGTGAGGGCGTTGTCAAGGCGTCCGCCAAGATCATGCCCATTTTGCAGAATCAGTTCAAAGTCAGGAGCGAGGCGGCGAAAGTAATCCTGTTCGTCTTGTGGCAGATAAGCGATCAAGCGCTGCGTCTCATCCACCTGCCGCATTTGATCCAGCGTATCTTGCAAGAAACATTCATACAACGCGCTGGCTTGTTCGGGAGTCATTAGCGGAGAGAGACGAGTCTTTGTCTGTCCGGGCGCAGGTCGTTTGGCAACCACGATCAAAATATTTTTAAACATATTTATCTTTTCTCTTTCGATTCGTTTTAAGAATCCATACGGCATAAATCCAGGGCACGCCCAGAACAGCTAGGGTGTGGAGCGGCGTCAGATAAATCGCTGTTTCGGGCTTGAAAAACATCGTTGCAACAAATATGCGGCTAAATACCAATTGTTTGGTAACAACCCAAAAACTGAAAAGGATCGCCAGGCGGCGATTGGGTTTCAAGAGCAAAGGCGCGAGACAAACCAGCCATAAGGTGTACCATTGTTGAAACCACAGGCATGTGATCAACAGGTAGAAAGCCAGAATATAAAATGTGGTCTGGGGAAAATTGCGCGAAGATTCTTTTTCATTAATGCGAAAAGATTGGATGAGGACAAATACTGCCAGTAATCCCAAAGCGCTTAAGCTGACGAGCCGTGCCGCGTCATTCAAACCGAGAGTTGGTTTTAATAACTGAAAGATCGTCGCAGGAATGGAGGCGCTGAACATTTGCATTCGCCGATCAAAGCTAAGTGTGGCGAATCCATTCCAGAATGGATAGTATGAGGCGGCTGTGATCAGCAAAGAAAGCAGGGCAGTATTGACAAGGAATAAAAGCCGCGCGCGAATTGTTTCCAGGCTGCGCCAGCCGATCAACAACACAGTAGGAATTAACAAAATGGGTATGAATTTAATTAACGCACCCACCATCAGGGAAAGCGCTGCCAAGGTGTAATGACGGCGGAGAATCCACCATGCGGCTGCAAGAAACCAGAATGCCATTGCCACATCATTGTGACCATTGCCCCAGGTCTCATAAAGCATAAGCGGATTCCAACCCAGGAGCAACGCACCACCCAATGCTTGCTCTGGTGCCGTCTGACGCAGATACAGCACGACAACGACCACCCCAGCCAGATGAAAAATGCCTGGTAATAATTTGAACGCAAGTACATTCGCAATGATGCCGTCCCCAGCCAATCTGGCGGTTAAACCCGCGAGCAGTTCCCAGAGCGGCCCATACGCCGAGCGCGCGTTTTTCCATGCCGCGTACTCGTGGAAAGGGTCATTGGGATAATCTGCGATCACTTGTTGAAAGGGGTTGGCTTGATGAACTCCCAAAATGCGGCCATGCATAATATTGTCGTAAATGTCTGCGGCATCAAAGGGCGCAACGAACAGAAATACGACGATGAACGTGAACATTCCAAAGACGACAATCACCCAGCCGCTTCTGTTCTGGACCTTGTTGCTGATTCTGTACCCAAGCCAATACAATACCCACACTCCGATAAAACTCAGCCCTAACCGTAAGTACGCTGGCGTACCTTGATAGAACAGAAGGTCCCTATCCAATCTTGGCTGGGCATAAAGCTTTAAAAGGTTTGTGGGTAAGAGGAATGCAAGGATATAAATGAATAAACTCGCCAAAACCATAAGAGCCAATTGAGTTTTTGGCGGGATCGGGTATTTCTTAATCAACAAGCGCAGGCTTTGCATTGGACCTCATAAGATCAATCAAAAGAATGGCGTACAAGGGGATGAACTGTGCCAGAATCGCGGCATTAACTGGTTTCCAGTCTATAAAGAAAGTGTACGATAATCCCACCAATCCACAGAACAGCCACCAGCCTGTCCATGCATTGAGCCGGGGCAATACAAGAATCCCTGACTGTTTTTTGGATGGTTCGAGAAAGATCGCAATTAATGGCAGAAGCCAAAGCATGTACCACGAAAATAGGTTTTGGGAGAATAAGGTAATTACAGCAATCGGCCAGATACTGCGCCGCAAAGCAGTTTCACCATTCTCGGCAGGATGTAGAACCGCCCAAACTGCCAGAAGAATGATAATGCCCAAAGTTAATAACGTAAGGCTGGTTGGAGAATATATCTTGAGCGACTCAAGGATAAAGTTTAACAACGAGACTAATGGACTCACGTTGAATGTTTCTTGAAGGTAACGGGGCAAAAAACCAATGACTTGTCGTCCGCTGAGGGTGATATAAGGAAGATAGAAAAAAAACACTGTTATTAAAAAAGCTAGTGGCATTCGCCACCATCCCTGTGAATGGCGGGGACGCCACAAAAAGGGTAAAAGCAGGGCGGGGTAAAACTTCATTGCAGTTGCAATACCCAGCAAGAAACCCGTCAACCCATCCCGTTCACGAACTCTAGCCCACCAGGCGCCGACCAGGAATGGTAATACAAGTCCATCTACATGGGCGGAATGAGCCGTTTCAAACATCAACAGCGGCGACCATAAATAGATGAGCGCGCGCACTGGCGAACGGTTCAAATCATGCAGCAAACCAGCTAGGAGAACCCCCGCCAATAAGCTGCCTGCTGCCATCACCGTTTGAAACCAACGAATGTTATCGGGCCAGATGCGCCAAAGAAGAGCGTATGCCCCTTCTGCAGCTGGCGGATAAACGGTCACGACTCCCTTGCGGTTGATAGATGGATAAATTTCATCATCCCGCAAAAAATTCAATTCAGGTGCGTTGGGAGGGTAACGATAGGGGCTGATTCCGTGTGCCTGCACCCTACCGTCCCAAACGTAGCGATACATATCGTCAGAAAGAGTGGGACGGGTAAAAACCAAGATGCCTTGCATTATGGCGGCGACGGCGAAGATGCCGTAAATAATGCGGCGATCAACCGTTACTGGTTTTAAAACTACAAAGCACGCGACGCCATACAGTATGAACGCGGAGAAGAAAATGTATTCAAAAGCAACCGTATCTTTTCGTAAATCACCGAGTATCAGCGTGAAGATATAGGTTGCAATAAGAAGAATCCCCAACAGACTAAGCAACCATTTCTCTGAGCGAGGCATCGTTTTTAGATTCAGGTCAGGAGCAGGAGAATTTTTGCGAAACGATTTCCTTGATCCACTCCAGCTTGAAGACGTGGGCGTAACCAGGCGTCCAAGCCGAAAACGCGGCCGGTTGGCACTGCGAGGAAGACTAGACCCAAAATGGAGAGCATTCCATACGTCCAGTACCATTCAAACGGGGCGGCAGTTACGCCTATATATAAGTTGACTGCCTGAATTAAAGCCGCCAAGCCTCCCAGCCGGGTAAACAATCCGAGAATCAAGGATATGGCAACGAAGGCTTCCATCAACCAGATGAGCCAGCCCATCCAGGACATGTTGGGGACAACCAGGCTCTCTACCAGGGATGCTTGTAAGGGCCATTTTGAATAGATGGTCATAACACCAACCCAATCGCAAAGCCCAGTCGTGCGCTCACGAATATTTTCGGTCACCGCAAAATTGGGCGGGCAGCCAAAGGTTGGCGGTAGTTTCCAAAGCAATTGGGTGTACCATAAATACCCATAGATAAGGCGGGAAATAATCATGCCTATCCGACCAAGCCCATCAACAGGCATGGCGTCTTTCGAGTTTAATATTTTTTCCATTTGGGACCTCCATCTATAATAGTTTTATCAATTGACATGGTCTATTCTAAAGTTCTTATATTACAAAAATCTTACATTCCAAGTTTCCGCGCCGCATGGAGTACTGCAATTACAGTCATACTGTCACGGATCTCATTATCGATCACCATCTGGAGAACTTGATCGAATTTGAAGGTTTCGACCTCCAGAAATTCTGTTTCATCCGGGATTGACTGTACCTGCGTGAGCTTATGTCCAATATAAAGGTGAGCGATTTCCTGCACGATGGACTTACTGGTGTAATACGTGCTAATGGGATCCAGCTCAGACGCGTCGTATCCGACCTCTTCACGTAATTCACGGCGAGCTGCGTCAATCCATTCCTCCCCGGGTTTTACTCCTCCCGTTGGCATCTCCCAACGGGTATTTTCACTGAAGACATAGCGGTATTGCCGCACCATAACAACATGTTTCTCGTCAAGAAAGGGCAACACGCCTACGCAGTGCCCACATTCTATGACACCATAAATAGTAGTCTTGCCATTCGGCATTTCGGCAATATCTTCCCGTATATGTGTCCAGGGGTTCTCGTAAATTGGCCGGCTTGATAATGTTTTCCAGGGTTTTGGGGGCATAATTTCTTCCGTTTCTAATTGGTAATAATGTATAACAATCAGATGGTTTGAGACGATGAATTCTTAGGGTTGATTTTGACAAGAGCACTGGAAGATTCCCATGAAATCAATTCGAGAGTCGGTCAGATACCCGTTTCAAATTGGCGAATGCGACCCGCCTGACCTGCGTGACACAGATTGCGATATTCCAACCAAATCTTCCAGACGTGGAAAGCCGCCTCAACCTGAATTCCAAATGACATCTTCGATTTTCCGCGGCGCCGGTCATTAAAGTAAATAGGGGTCTCTTTCATTTGGTATTCCAGGCAGTGCGCCAAGTATGCCATCTCGACCTGGAAAATAAAACCTTTCGATTGAATATTGCTAAAAGGCATCCCTTGTAGTGTCGCTGATCGCCAGAGACGGTAGCCAGTCGTAATATCTTTCAAAGGCACCCTTAGAATCGTACGTGCATAATAATTCCCCCAAGATGAGAGCCCCTTTCGCCAGAACGGCCATTGGATGTCAACACTGCCGCCCGGGGTGTATCGCGAACCGAAGACGACATCACTGGTCTCCAGTATTTTTATCATTTCGATTAGTGTCGCTGGGTCGTGGGAGAAATCAGCATCCATTTGGGCAATCGCATCTGCACCCTTACCGAGGATATGCTGGAACCCTTGCACGTATGCTGATGAAAGTCCAAGTCTTCCGGGACGATGGAGCACATTTACTCTTCCAGCATTCGCTGCTGCAAACTCGTCAGCCAGATGGCCCGTGCCATCCGGGCTATTGTCGTCTACAACCAAAACGCTCAAATCCAGTGGAAGCGCAAATAAAGAAGATAGGAGCCTGGGCAAATTCTCTGCTTCGTTATAAGTTGGAATCACGACGGCGATGTGCATAAGCAAATAGTATAAGCGGAATTTATTACAAAAATATTACATGTAAGGTTAATTCATCCACGTAGTCTCATTGAGAATCTTAACGATGATTCTGTTATCCTATCATCAACTTCTGACGGTATTGCAGCGCCTCCGCTGAGTGCGCAGTTTTTTTCATTACCAGCCAGATCTGCAATAGGCTGCGATATCTTGAGGATGCGATGCTGTGCACGCACCAACAAATTTAGTTGTAGCATGCACAGCACGATGTCGCAGTCCACATCAAACTCTGATCTTCAACCTAAAACATGTAAATTTACCGTATCTCCCCGACGCGCATATCAGCATTGCAAATAATGTCAGATGAACCATTACGCGAAAATCGTTTTTGTTAAATATTGCGCGCGGCCTGAACACGTGCGCGAATATAGGTTGATGACTCCCCTACGCGATCCCCGCTTAGTTTTTCATAATCCACTCTGGGGACTTCGATGTGAAAATCGATGCGATCCAGCAAGGGACCGGAGATTCGCTTCTGATATTTTGTAACGACACCTGGTGCACACGTACAGCTTTTGTGTATCTAAAAACCAGATGCTTGGATGGGGATTCATGGCTGCAATAAATTGTCAAAGAATATCAATCAGAAGAATTGATTCTATTGAGAATCAAAGTCCCTTTCGTATAGGAATTCATTTAGCTTATCGGTTTCAATGATGAGTCCCAATCCCGGCAAATCGAATGCCTTAAGTTCACCCTTGCGGATCCAGGCTCTGATCTGTTTTGACGTGGCATGACAATTCTGGGCAGCTTGATGAACTGTGAAATAGTTGCCGCGCGGGATGAAAATGGGGCGGATGTTCGGTTTTGTATTCACAATGAGTTTGTCACTCTTCTTTCATTCCCGAACTTTTCTGCCATAGGCAGCGATAAGCTGATAGACCTTGCTGATGGCTTGTTCTGCATCTTCTTTGTCATATGATGAAATACGTTTCAACAAGCTTTCCTGTGCGGTCAGAAATTCAATGAGAACTTGTACTTGATCTGTATTAAGTTCCATTTGATTTTCCAATATCCGAGCTCCTCCCATCTTTGGTGACGGGTTGTCTGCGCTGCTGGTGAAGAGTTGGAAAGTTGGTGAGCCGATGGCCAGACCATTGGTCTTCCATGTATCATAGCCTTGCAGATGCTCAAAAAGTTCAAGCGCATATCCTGCATAGAGATGGGCAACCATGCGAAGATCTGCATCCCACACAACAACGCCTCGCCGTTGCCAATCTTGTTGCTGAAGTTGTGTAAGCTAGGAAAGACAACTCGGTGGGGAACTGAAATGTCCCTCGAAGTTGAGATGCACACCCCAAGTGTTTTGATTTAGAACAGTGGAACAATTCATCATGATTACCTGCCAGTAGAAAATATAATGACTTGTTCAGTATAAAGCAGATAGGTTTTGGGATTGGAAGAACTGTCGGTTGCTGCAAATAGGGGTGTGATTGTTTACGGGAATGTTTTAAACGAAAACACCCCTATACGTGGGGTGTTTGGTCATTTCTGGGCAGTACCGCAAAACTTACTACAGACAATTCTCGTCGCTTAAAAAATGTTCTTTTGTGGCACCGTTACGGTCAAAAAATGGTCTTTTACGGTACTGTTGCGGTAGAAAAACGGCGGATTTTGCGATGACGGGCAAGGAGCGTTAGTCCAATAGTAACTTTTGCGGTATTGCATTTCTGGATAGTTTATTCTCTATGTGGTGGGTATAAATCGGGAAGGCCTGAATTTATACCCGTATACCAGATATGTACCCCGTCGGACAAATCCGGTTGCGGTTGTGAGGTAGAAACTGGAGGCAATGACGATATGGATCAACCGCCAAAAGAATATTGGAATAAATAGCATGGGCTTATGCAAATTCAAGAAAATTTGGCGGGGCATAAAGGAGGCGTTTACGCATAGGCTCAGGC
>JACZJC010000046.1 GCA_014860745.1 Anaerolineales bacterium | reverse complement strand
CGCTTCGAGCGGGACCTTGATGTACAAAGCCTCGCTCCAATTCAGGAACAACCCGGTGCCGATGATGATGCCCACAAGCAGATAAAATATGCCGGTGATGTAATACTTGAGGCTGGCGGGGGCGTCGCCGCCTCCGCGAATGCCCCACAATTGCAGAAGCAGCAGGGTTGCGCTAATGAAGATAAGCGTGCCACCTGTAAAGATGATCGGGTGATTCATGCCCGAAAAACCTGAGACCAGCGCCACCAGACCGACATTAAGGGTCAGCCAGATATCCCAACGCATGGACGGGCGTTCTTTTTTAGCGAGCGAAGCGGTCAACAGGGGGAGCAGGCCAAAGAGGACCTGCGAGATAATCCCAAGGGTGATGAAGTGAACACGCACCCAGCGCAGAGCGGGAAATACGCTGAAAACGGTCATGCTGACGAGGGATGCGTCCGCCGCGGCGAGCAATGCGACGAAAGTGAAAAGCAAAGTGGTGAGCAAATATGGAATTGGCATTTTATTCTCCTTTGGAATCGTTTTTTATTCGAACAGCAGCCGCTTACCGACTGGCGTTTTCATTCCATCTCCTTGTGTTTTCCATACCACATGCGGGCAAGAAGGTTATCCTTGAGCGCAAATTGATGAAAGAAAGCCGCGCCGACATGCAGCAGCAAAAGTAGAAGCAGGACAGGGACAATGAAACCGTGCAACATGCGCGCGGCGAAGTCGTAGAAATCCGCGGGCAGGGCCATTTCTGAACCGCCAAAGACGATGGGGACCAGACCCGCCTGCATCGCAAGCGATGTGCCGCTGACCGCCATCAGAATTACAAACAGATAGAGGGCATAATGGACTACCCTGCCGATCCAATCCAACAACGGACTGCCCGTTGTCGCAGGCTTGGGCTTTGGCAGTTTCATCCGCGTACCAATTCGGACGATGATCACCACCAGCGTGAAAATACCGATGGACATGTGCAGCCCCAGCGGCGCGAGCTTATCCGCGTCATTTGGCAGTCCGCTCATGGTTTTGCCAACCACAAAGGCGGCAACCACCAGAAGCGCGACCAGCCAATGCAATGTAACGTGAAAGGGATGATATTTTTTCGTGGAAACTCGACTCATGACCTGCTCCTTAAAGTATTATTTTGTTTTGGGTTTGGAAAAATAAATCAGCGCAAGTATGACCAGCCAGACGACAAGTCGGAACGTCATGGCGAGCAGGCTTTGCGTGGCGACAGAGTCCCGAAATACCAGCAACAGCAGCGCGGTGGCGCCAGTGTGTATTCCAAAGAAAAGGAACGCGCCGGTCGAGGCATGGCGGTTGTTCTTCCAGATGAGAACCGTTGGAATAAAAACCGTCAGAATGCCCATGCTGAAGTTGTAAATTGGAAGCCATCCCAGCATGGAATAGCCGGGTTCCCAGCCTCGCATTGCCATTCCGCCGGCAAAGATCGAGAAGATGCCAACCACGAACGCAAGGACAGCTGCAATCTTCCGTTTGGAATTCATGCTTCGCCTTTTGAACCGAGAAAGATGATCCGCGTCTTTGCATTTATGCCGCGTTTCGCGCCCCCAGGCACAACCACTGTCACCCCGGGTTTGATGGCGAAAATTTCCTCATCCACAGTCATCAGTCCCTCGCCTTCGAGGAAATGATACATGGCCGTCTCGCCCGGGTGAACGGGGATTTGTCCGCCTGCCTCCAGCCCCACCACGAGCGCTTTGAACTTCGGCGAGTCGATGAGGAACTGGGGCCGCGGCCCATCCGCTGCAAAGACCGCCTTTGATTTTGGATCTGTAAAATAGATTTGATTTGTCTCCGGCATACCGGCTCCTTTCTGATATGCCTGACTTTAATGTACCCCCCCGCTTCCCACCCCGACTTTTGTCGGGTTTTTGAACCGAATTCTTATTCGTCCTGTATCAATCCCCGCTCGGCCAGCCGTGCGCGATCCAAAATACGGATCTGCTGCCTGTCCATCTCAATCAACCCCGCCTTCGTCAACTCGCGGATGACGCGGCTTAGCACGTCGGGCACTGTCCCCAAATGTGCCGCCAACTCGGTTTGATTCGTCCAGCGGCGGCGTTCGATCACATCCCCCTCGGCTTGATCCAGAAGTAATTTGGCGAATCGCGCCTCCACCGACTTGAGCGATAAATCCGCAGCGAGCGTAACGAGGCTGATGATTTTATCCGCCATGTTTTCGATGATCTGCAAGGCGGTTTGCGGGTGAGTCAAAACCACTTTTTCCAGAGCATGGCGCGGAATCAGCCAGATGCCCGATTCTTCCAGCGCAACAGCTGTTGCGGGGTTTGGCTTATTGGCGAGCACACCCACTTCGTTGAACACCTCGCCGGTATCGATGAATCGCAGCACCTGTTCGCGCCCATCCACTGACGACCGCAGCACCTTCAACGAACCGTATTGCAGATAGAATAAATTGCTTTCCACATCCCCCTCCCAAAAAACAACCGCATTCGGCGGAAAGACCTTCCAAAGCGCGCCCGCCGCAAGCTGTGCAAGCGTCTCATGATCCAGCCCGCGCAGGAACTCGAATGCCTGCATTCGTTTGAGGAGAATATCAGCCTGCATGCCGGGATGCCTCCGCAAAACCCTTCCGAACCGAATAAGCCGTCATTCCAATGAAAATGAAAATGGCGATCTCGTTCAGCAATCCGCCCCACATCCGCCATGCATGCAGGTTGGCATAATCGGCGAAAACGCGGAGGGCAAGCGAGCCATGCAGCAACGCCAGATGGATGTAAAACGCAGGCTGGAAATTGATCGGCACTCCGAGGATGGCGGGGAAGATGATGGGCGCATGACCGAAGATCATCGAAATGACAAAGCCGACGAAGACCGCATGCAGTACCGCATCATATCTTGGACCTGCAACCTGTGCGCCGAACAACAGGCTTAATCCGCCGCTGATGCCGAGCCAGACGAATCCCAGCGCAAGACACCACGCAATATAACGGGTGAGCGGAAGTTTATGTTTTATGTTGCGCCAGGCAATGTCATTGCGCAATGACCAAAGCGGAAGCAGAATCAACCCCAGCCCGCTGAGTCGTGTGCCCGCCTGCAAATTGATCATCGCAAGCAAAATCCCTGCCAGAAAAATCACGACGATTCCAGCGAATAGAATTTGCTGAATTCTCGAAGGACGCAAGACGCGGCTAAGTTCCAACCGTTCGCCTGCAATCGTCAGCACAAGAAACGCCATCCAGAAAAATACGACTTGATGAATTTGCCAGCCAGAAAGCCAGAGAACATTTCCCGTCAGCCATGCCAATGCGCCGAGAAGCATGGTGACGGTGTGTATTGCATACTCGCGGCGAACGATCTCTGCGAGGATGGCAACTCCACCGAGGCTGGCAAGAGTGAGCATAACTGGCCCCAGCGGAAGACCCCTAATCAGAATGGTGACCAGCCACCCCAGTCCGGAAAGAAGCGGGGAAAGGTACATCCACTTTTGCTTCATCGCGACTGCGCGCTCGAGGGTGATCAACGTTCCCAAAAATCCAGAGATCATCAGCGGGCCATGTGCCATGGCGAGGGAGGGAGTCAGCGCAGGCAGCTGCCATCCGAGGCGCATGAGGCCCGCCCACAATGCGGCGAGCAGACCGAGGATGGCGAGAAAAAGAAAGGGGATGGGAAAGCGGTTGGGCGTGATTTTCATGAGTATATTTAACCACCAAAACGGACTTCCGTCACAGATTTTTTAGAACAATCATGTAAAATCAAAATATCCCATTACGGAGATTGCAGATGTTCAAAAAATATTCCATTCTATTGCTTGCCCTGGGATTATTCATCCCATCCGCGCTGGTCTTTGCGAAAGGCGGGTTCGATTACATCACCATCAAAGGACCGGGCATTACGGGCGAGATCAATGTGACCAACCCCGCTCTCACGCAGGATTTCTTTGCCTTTGCCGATTTTTCGCAGGGTGAAGTGCCTGCGCCCGTTAACCCTGGGCAGGGCTACCAGGTCGTGCGTGTGTACGTGGAGTTTACCGACAGCAAACCCAAGGACCTGCCGTTCGATCAATTGCATTATTACCCATACACAGGCTATGTCTATTACGACGGGTTGGTGGAAGGCTCTTCTGAATACGATGGTAAATGGTATGCCGCCAATCCAGCAGCCGAAGCGCCATTTCGCAGTGTGCTTGTCCAACGGGCATTGCTGGCATGGATTCCGTTCGGAGTGTTGGTTGTGGCTTTGATTGGGTTTGTGATTGTTTATAACAAAAAGCCGAAGGGATAAAAAATCGCCGCTCAATATACACAGGCTCACAAAGGTTAATCCCTTTGTGAGCCTGTGTGATTCGAGCTTACCTCAACACGAACGTATCCAACTTTTCATCATACGCAAGGATCAATGCCCTGCCTTTTTCAAAATTCACCTCGCCTGAATACGACAGGCGGTAATCGCCCGAGTCGTCCTTCATCCACACTTCCACTTGATGTGTGCCTGGTTCGATCACTAAAAATTCCAGTGCAGAGATGCGCCCGTTGCCGCTGATTCCCGAGGGTTTGTAGGTATCATCCAGGATCGTTCTGCCGTCCACAATCACGCGCAGGCTGATGGGAAAATGAGTGCCGCCGAAAATCTTGACGGGATCGGCACCTTCGGGCAGGATCACCCCTTCGGGAATATTGGAGACTTCGATCCTGCCTTTGGCATCCAGCGCCACACGCAGCGCGCTTTGCTCCGCGGCTTTCATCCCGGCGGGAATGTCCAGCGGCAGGGCCAGCGCGAACAACCCAAGCAGAAGTACGGTTCCGACCAAACCGCTCACCAGGGAAGGAATCAATTTACTGCGTTCTTTCACTTCAGGCAAAAGGGGCGCGGATTTTTTCGCCTGCGTTTCAGGTTTGTGCAGATTGTTCAGGTAATTTTCAACCGTTTTCGAGTCGCCGGGTGTGGCCTCGAGCCAGTGCAGGTCTTTTGTCACCAGTGCGGGGCGCAAATGCAGGCGGTTCAGAATCCAATGCGTGTCTTCGCGGTTCAAGTTGTCATCATACGGCTGTGCAAGGATGACAACATCGCGCGCGCCTTCGCTGTTCAGCGACTTGACCCATTCAATATTGACCGCGCTCGTGCTGGGAAGCACAGCCGTGACGATGCGCGCCGCCCCGCCATCCCCCCAGGCTGATACAGCAACGGGAACATTTTTCTCCCCGACAATTAATCGCGCCGGCAGGCTTCCCAGCGCTTCATCGCGCTGGCTTGCAAACAAAACCGTGACGGGATTCCCTTCCTTCTTTTCGCGGTGCAATGCGCCTTTGACCGCGCTAAAGACCTGTTCGCTGTTGTACCCGCCATGTAAATTAATAGCGTCGGTAGGACAGGCTCCCACGCAAATCCCACAGCCTGTGCATTGCGCATTATTGATGATGGCCAGTTTTTGATACTTCGTCTCATCGTCGCGGTCCACCATGCGGATGGCATCGTACGGACATTCGGCGTAGCAAATGTTACAGCCAGTACACTGCGGATCGGTGACGATGGCAGGCCCAGGGTCACGCCCCGAGGCGAGCCAGGGGAGCAGGAACAAACTCCCGCCGACGAGAATTGCCAGAGCCCAGAAAATCATATTGCTCCATTGGTCTATCAATGGAAGAAAGCCGAGGTAATACGCGTCCATCGGCACGGACTGAATGAGGGTGGAGAGGTCGGCTTCCGCAAAAGATTGTACGGGTTTGATGAGCGAAAGAATCACCAGCCCGATGACTGCCTGAATGCTGACCCAGCGTGGAGACCACCAGCGTGCGCGGGAAAGGCGCAGGCCGTGGATGTAAATGCCAAGGAATCCGATAAGCGGCAGAAAGACATGCAAAAAGATGATGATGACGAAGTTGGAAAACGTGCGCGACTCGATGTCGGCGGCGACATAAGTGAGGCCCGACGTGCCCGCGAGAGTTTCCATCATGTATTCGGTCATCCATTGCGCGCGCAGGTCCCAAACCAGCCAATAGCCGAAGGTGCCCGTCAGCCACACGCCCGCCAGCATGATCCAGCCGCTGGTCCATGCCAGCCAGCGCTGCCCCCAGAATTTGTCGCTGAACAGCATTTTGAGCAGGTGCAAAATGATGAGCAGAATCATCGCGTCGCTTGCGTATCGATGGACACTGCGCATGAGCGAACCGAACCAGTTCGAGTCGATTTTTTCGACGGTGGCATAAGCCACATCGAGGCCGGGGCGATAAATGGCGGTGAGGTATACGCCGGTTGCAAGCAGCGCGAGAAGCATGAAAATGGTCAAGGTGCCGAGGTGATAAAACGGGTTGAAATCCGATTTTGTGAATCGGTTTACCAGGCCTTCGAGCCTTGTCCAAATTTTTTCGAACGTACGGAGAGTTTTGCGTTGTGCGTAGGGGTTGGGAAGTGTCATGAGTTCCTTTTTTAAACACGAAGGCCACAAAGGTCTCGAAGGAAAACTGTTTTACCTTTGTGTACTTCGTGTCCTTTGTGTTTAATCTTTTTCATTCAACAACGGAAATTTATTCATCTTCATCGCATTGCTCGTGACGAAGATACTGCTCGCGATCATCGCGAAGGCTGAAAAAACAGGCTGTAACAATCCTGCCATTGCGAGGATGACGCCGACCAGGTTGTAAATTACAGCCCAGCCCAGATTTTGTTTTACGCGCTTCATCGACTCGCGCGAAAGGTCGATCAGCCAGGGGATGAGGTTCAAATCATCGCGCATCAAAACAATATCGGCGGCGGTGCGCGCCACATCGGTTCCGTGATTCATCGCCAGGCCTACCGTTGCGGCGGCGAGCGCGGGCCCGTCATTGATTCCATCGCCGACCATGGCGGCATTTTCCGCAAGCCGGTTCATCTTTTCATCCGGCGTGAGCGCGGCTTGCACGGGAATGCCCAGCGCGCTCTGCCATCTCTTACCCGCGCCGGCCTCATCGCCTGTCAACACGCCGAGATTCAGCCCGCGCGACTGCAATTCCACGATGACCCCTTTTGCCTCCGCGCGGACCGTCTCTCCTAACCCCACAATCCCTCTGACTTTTCCTGCCCACCCGGCATAGACGACGACCAGACCCGCTTCTTTCCAAGCCTCGGCCTGTTGATCGATATTATGCGGCATTTCCAACCCTTCAGCAGACATAAGGCGCGCGGAACCGATGGTAATTAAAGACTGGAGATTGGAGATTGGTAATTGGGCGATGACGCCGAGAGCGGGTAACGCTTTGAAGGAGGCTGGTTTGATGAGCTCGATATTTTTTGTTTTTGCGAATTCGACAATTGCCTTTGCCAGGGGATGTTCTGACTCGTTTTCAACAGAAGCGACAATCTGAAGAAAATTATTTCCTTTTTCTTCTTTGATTTCATGCACCTTCATCGGCAATTGACTGAGCGTGCCTGTCTTATCGAAGAAAACCTTGTCCACTTTTGCAAGCCGTTCAAGTGCGGCGGTGCTTCGCAGGATCGCGCCTGATTCAGCGGCGCGTTCCAGTGACAGCCAAAGAGTGAGAGGAGTGGCAAGCCCCAGCGCGCAGGGACAGGCAATCAGCAGGACGGATAACGCGACAAGCAAGCCCGTTTCAATGCCCGAGACATAATTCCAGACGAGGAAGGCGATGGTTGCGAGAGCCAGTGCGATGGGAGTCATCCACGCAGACAGTTTGTCCACCAGCCGTTCCAACGGAGAACGCGCCCATAGCGCTTCGTGCAATAATCTTCCGATCTGCCCTGCTGTAGTGGATTCGCCGACCGCTGTGGCAATGACTTCAAAACTGCCGTCGAGATTGATCGTACCGGCTTTGACGGCATCCCCTTCGTGGTAGGAGACGGGTTTGGGTTCACCGGTCAGCAGGGATTCGTCCACATCCCCTTCGCCAGTGGCGATGAGACCGTCTACGGGGAATCGTTCGCCGGGTCGAATGCGGACGCGCATCCCGGGTTTTAGGTCGGCGACCTTGACGGTCTTATCCATCTCACTGGTGACAACATTGGCTGTGTTAGGAATCTGTTCAAGCAATTTCATCACGGCTTTGTTGTTGGACGCGTGCGCCTGCATTTCAAGCCAGCGCCCGATGGAAACTAAAAAGATGAGCATGGTGGCTGTATCAAAGTACAGCCCGCCATGACCTACGATGAGGTGATAAACGGAAAGACCAAATGCCGAAAACGTGCCGATGGTGATGAGGGTGTGGATGTTGGGTTGTCCGCGCAGGAGGCTGGCGAAACCCGCCCGAAGAATCGGCAAGCCCAGCAGGAGCAGAACGGGAATGCTGGTAACCAGCATCATCACCTGGAAGAAGTCCACGAGCGGCTGGGATTCGGGTGTGACCCAGCCGAAAACTTCGCGCGCGTAGATTCCTGTTCCAACGATCAGGTCATGCAGGACCATCACGCCGCCGATCAGCAGGCGGGTGAAAAATGATTCTTCTTCGTCGTGCGGTTTTTCGTTGGGAAGAGTGGCCTGATAGCCGAGCGAGCGCACGCGTTTCTTGAGCAATTTGGGATTGGTGATAGCACTGTCAAAGGTCAGGTTGGCTTGCTGTTGAATGAAACTGACTTCCGCATCCATCACGCCTTTGGTGCGCTTGAGCTGTTCACTCACCAGCCATGCACACGAGGAGCACCACATCCCGCCGAGGGTGAGGGTTATATTTTCGGCGTCCGCTTCATTTGCAAGGATAGTTGGTTTTGCAGGGGATTCCTCCAGCAATGCGGAAACTTCCTTGCAGGAGGGACAGCAGAAGACATCGCCGCGGCCATTGGTGAGGGGATGCAGAGTAGTCAATCCACACAGGGAGCAGGTGAAAGTGAGTTTGGCAGTTTGATAGTTGGTTAGTTGCATAGGTTTTCGCTTTACCTGTCTACTTGTGTACTTGACCTACCAGAACATGAATGAGCCAAGCATGAAATGATCTACCAGTCCCAATGACGCAAATCCGCGCATGGCGAATTGAAAGCCGAAGAACATCATGACGAGAGAGGCGAGGCTGCGCGACCATGTCCTTGCGCTGGATTTTTGCGCCAGCCATTTGACGGCGAAGAGGCTTGGGACGGTGGCGATGCCGAAGACAAGCATGTTGATTGCGCCAAGCGCTGCTGATTTGGAGGCAGCTGCTGTGATGAGCGCGGTCAGAACGAGGCCGCAGGGGAGGAGTCCCCAAAGCAGGCCGAGCAGGTAGGAGGTCCAGAGAGAGGCGGTTTTGAAATTGCGGATGGCGCGTCCCCAGCGTTGAATCCATCCGGAAAATAAAAGTTCAGGAGAGGGTGTCAATCCGATAAAGGCGGATGCCATATAAAAGGCAATGATTGCAAAAAGAATGGAGAGGATGGCTTGCAGGTTTCCGAATGACCAGAGGGTTTGGCCGATGATGCCGAAGAGGAGGCCGAGCAGGGCGTAAGTGGTGACGCGGCCTGCGTGGGCAAGGAACCACGCGAGTTTGTTTTGAAAAATGGGCTGACGGTCGAAGAGAATGATGATGGCGCTGCACATCCCCACACAGTGACCGAGGCTTCCAAGCAGACCGAGAAGGAGAGATGCGATCATTTTTACCGGTAATTTGGTCCCGCCCGAAGTAGCATTGCTTCGGGCGGGAGTTCAAAAAAGGAGAGGTACGCCTTTAGCGTATGAACCAGGTGCGTCCGAGCAGCCACCAGTTGGTAAGATAATACACGGCAAACCAGACGAGGAAGGCGAAGACGAGAACAAGTGTGCCTTTGGGTTGATTCTGTTTGCTTTCCATTTGCTCGTCGGTGAGTTGGGTGGATTCGAGCAGTGGGTTGTTCGTGCCGCTGACGAGGAGCATGTTGGTGGCTTCCTTGCGCTCGCCGGTGAGGATGGAGACAAGCACGATGGTGACATACATGATGCCGCCCGTGACTGCGATGAGCGCGCCGATGCCGAAGATGGCGAGGGTCAGGTCAACGGTGCCGGGGACGACGCCGGCAAAGGTGATGTCCCAGTTGCGGCGGGCGACGCCCTGCAAGCCGCTGGTGATCATGCCCAGGGAAACAAGCGCGGAGCCGACGCCGTACACGTAAGGCTGCCAGACCGCCCACTTCTTGAGTTTGAGTTCCTTGCGGAAGATGAGCGGGATGACGTAGTAGGTGAACGCCATGAAGGCGGTGGTTGTGCCGCCGACGACAGTGGCGTGGAAGTGACCAGGCAGGCGCATGGTATTGTGAACGAGCATGTTGATCTGCTCGGTGCCGATGGTCACGCCAGTGACGCCGCCGATCCAGCCGAAGAGGACCATGGACATGACCAGGCCCGAGAAGCCGGGTTCACCCCAGGGAGCGTTGCGCAGCCAGCCGAACAAGCCTTTGTTGTGTCCTTTGGCGCGCAGGGCTATTTCCATGGCGGCGGGGATGGAGAAGGCATGCATCATCGAACCAAGCACGGCGAGATACATGGCGTAGGATGTGTTGACAGCCTTCCACGCGAAGGAAAGACCGGGATCAACCAACAGGTGATGAGCGGAGCCGAGATTGATGAAGAACAGGTAAAGGATGAAGGCGAGGCGTGAGAATTTCTCGTTGACGGGGCGGATCCCGGTGGTCATCTGCGCGAGCATATACCAGATGGAAACCATCGCCGCGAGATTGACCTGTTGGGCTGGGTGACCAAATCCCCAGAAGAAGTTGCGGTAGATGCCGGGGTCATATGTGGGGAATACGCCCAGCGACCACAGGAAAGCCGGCACGATCGCGATTGCGCCTTCGAGCAGGGTGTATACCGCGAGGATGGCAGCGGTCATCAGGCCGAAAACTGCCAGCGGCATCGAGCCTTCAAAACGTTTCTCGCGCTTGGCGACCACGATGTTGATGAAGAAGGTGATGGTGGTGATCAACGCGCCGACGGCGAAGAGGATGTAACTGAGGTAGAACAGCGGGTGAGCCTTGAGCGGCACATACGCCGAGAACATGACCGTGCTTTTGGGGTCGATCAGCACCACAAAGTTCGCCATCAAACCGCCGACCGTCATCATGATAAAGCCAGTCCAGGCAAGTTTTGGGGCGGCGTGACGCGCGTTTAGCAGGGCTGTGGAACCAAAATGCAAGCCTGCCATTTCAAAGAACACGATCCATGCGATGAGCATGTCAATGCCATGCAAGGTGAGCAGGCGATAGAACCAGGTGGCATCGAGCAGGTGGACAGCCTGCCAGCGGGTGAGGGCGATCAATAATGCCGCGATACCGCCAAGCACAAGACAGACCACCGCCATCACCGCATTGGCGATGATAAGGCGTTCAGTGTGCATATCCACTTTGAGGGTGGTCACGCCGCAGACACGGTAATCGTCTTTTGCGCCGCTGGTCCAGGGAGTTGTGGGAGCAAGGGCTGCCATCTTATTTCTCCTTCACGATAATTTTGCCGATCATCGTGTGATGACCGAGCGAGCAGAATTCATTGCAGACAATGGTGAACTCGCCTGTGGAAGTGGGAACGATGGTCGCCACATAATCATACTGGGGCAGGATCTGCAAATTGATGTTCACAGGCTGAAGCGAGAAGCCATGCTGTAAATCCATCGAAGAGATGTGCAGGCGGTAGGTCTCGCCTTTGCGGAACTGCAAAATGGGGAACCACTGCCAGGTGCTGGCGCGCAGGTATACGTCACTGCCGGGAGGCGCTTCCACCACGGGCAGGGTCACGCCGTTGATGGTATCCTCGCCAATCTTGTATTGTTCAGTGAATGCCTGAACCTTCTCGTTGAATTGGGCAGGTGTGGTGCGGTACGTTTCGGTGGGCACGTTCTGTTTGCCCATGAAATACCAAAGCGGCATCATCAGGGTCAGGAACACACACCAGACAAAGGCCACCGTAAGCCATGTCTTTTCCATGCGGCCCAGGGGCTTCCACCAGATTTTTTCAGGTGCTAACATATCTAATCTCCTTCAGCCTATGGGGCGGGTGGAACGTTCAACAGGTCGAATATTCCCCATACGTTATAAATGAGGGTGCTGATCAACAATGAGAGTACAAATAACAGCCAGATGTTGTCGAACATTTTCTGCCATTTGGTGGCAGTTTCGTTCTCTTGCTTTTCCTTTTCGGTCATGATGGCATTCTCCTTTTGTAATGTGTCTTATTTCACAAAGATTATCTTAATTAAACCCATAATACCGAATCCATTCGAGACTGGCAGTGACTTTTGTTACATTTTGTTACTTTGGGTCTGTGAATGAAATACCTGGTGATGCAGCCGATTTCCCCAAACACTTCGGGTAAAGACTTAAGGTAATGGCAAATTTGTGCGATCACGGTCAATCAGGGCAGGCAATTGGTGAAAAATACCCCCGCTCAAATGGAGAAAAAGCCTGAACCAAAAGTCCTTAAATATGAACGAGCGGCATTCCGCCGCTCGTTCATATTTTTCAAATTGTTGGATCAAGGACACATTGGAGCGAGCTTATCCATCTCGTTCACCGCGGTGTACCAGGAGAATTCCTCGTTGTCGCTGAAATAGTAATAGGTGGCTCCGTTGGGCGCCATGGCGACGGTGATACCGCCATACCCGGACATGAACGGCACATAGAAAGAACAAGTGTATTGCGGGAATTCGGAAGGCGTCATGTTCTTTGCCCAGTAACCGTTGTTATAATTGAAAACGGGGGAACCTGTAGTATCGAGTCCACGATCGGAGGCGTTGCCCTGCATAGAGTCGACAAGCATGGCGGACTGGAGAATCTGCGCCCCGTTTGCGTAGCCGTTGTCGTTGTTGAGGAACTTGGCAACCTTGGCAATATCGTCCCGAGTCCAGAAAAGCCCGTAACCGCCGAATGGTGCGCCCGTCGTGGAATTATCCGTGCGGACGGTACTGGCGCCCGCACTCAAATTGATCGGTGTATAGACTTCGTTTTTCACCATAGTGAAGATGTCTGCGCCGGAACCTTCCTGTGCCTGGAGGTAGTTGTTCATGGCACGCGTCACAATGAAGGTATCAGAGGAGTGATACACCCAATACGTTCCAGGTGAGACCTTGAACGGGAAGTTGAATGCGGCGGTCATTTTGTCGGTGTAGGTCTCGGCCAGGAAAAAGGTTTCCATGTAGGAACCGGCCTCATCGGATTCATATCCGGCGAGACGATAGTTTCCGGTCGCCATGTCGATGGTGTTGTTGAAGGTCACGTTCGTCCATGTGCCGATGCTGGAGGTGTACTCCGGCACATAATCCTTGACAAGCAAGTTATAGACTCCCGTGCCATATTTTTGACCAAGTCGCATGAGGGCGACCCCCGCAAATGCCGACTTGGCCGTCGAGTAGGATGGAGCGCGGAGATTCTCGCAGAATGCGTATGTGCCATAACGGGTGTTGCAGCCGGAAACGTAATTCGTGCCGTTGATGATCACGCCGTAATAGGTCATGTGGGCCGGGGTGACGCCGCTGCCAAAGTTGGAAATGTTCACGCCAGAACCCGGATAATCGATGGCAAGATCAGCTATCGGCCTGGTCGGGAGGCGGTTTGCCACTTCCGCGGCATGGTTCGCTTTGTAAGTCGCGGCGTTGGTTACGGAGTAGGCGGAATAGGTCCCGTTCAATTGTCCCCACATATTGATCTTGTAATAGACGCAGGTCTCCTGCGTGATCTGGTAGCGGACTTTTGAGATGCCGCTGTTGTTGAATAGGAAGGTCATCACGCCGTTGTGGGTGCAGTTCGCGTTGCGTTGGACGATGGCGAACGGGAAGGCCGCGCGCGAATATCCATTGTCGCTGTTCTCCTTCCATACCCGTCCCGGACCGACGATGTAATTCCAGTAGGGATGGCCGGTGTAAATGAGACCCTGTGTCACAGGAATCAAGTGACTCCCATTTTGTACGAACTCAAAGCTGAACTCCGGCAGATGTTTGCGCGGGTTATCGCCGCTCCCGGTGTACCGATAGGTATCTTTTACTTCGGAAAAACCGCCGCTGGTAGCTTCGTTCAAAAGTTCGAGGCGGCCTTCAAAGACATGATCGGGCATGGCGGCATTGGCGGGCAATGCGAAGGCGCTGTCGTCAACCGGCGCGGTACTCGAGCCGTTGAACAGGTCATTGTAGGTCAGCAATGTGCGAGTGACGCTGCCATTGCCGGTGAGCGGGTCGCCAGGGACTGAGCCGCCGGGCGGCGGTGTGGGTGTGGGACCCTGCGGCGTGGAGGTTGGTGTGGGTGTATTGGTGGGGGCGGACCCGGATGTGCCAGTGATTGTGATATCTTCGGCATAACAATAATCGCCGGTGGTGGCGCCATTGCCGCGATACCGCACCTGGAAGTTTGAGTTCTGGCCGGCACCTGCAATATTGTTCGATGTGCCGTTGAAAAACGTGGAATTATCCTGCCCGTCATTCAACGTGCCGATGGCAGTCCAACCGCTGCCGGTGTTGACCTCCACATAACAATGATCGGCGCTTTCCAAAGAGGAGGCCGCCATATTCCATGCGACGGAAATGCCGGTATACCCGACAGTGGAGATCGTTCTGGTAATGCCCGCCGTGCCGCGCATCCGTACGGAGTTGGGTTGAATGGACGGTGTGGCGACGCCATCCACCGTGCCACTCGCGGTCCAGCCGCTGTAACCGCTGTTGAAATTCGTGGAATAGATCGTGGTGGCTTGTGCATACACCGAAGAGGGAGCAGGCAAAAGCAAAGAGACAAGAAGGAGCAAGCCGATGCCTGCCCCAATGATGGACTTCTTCATGGGTTCTCCTTTGGCGAATTAAATTCGAATGACTGTGACGCGAAGAGAAGTCTTTGTTCCGCAGCCTCCTTTCAGATTCAACTATTCGGTTGGCAGGCCTTCATTTCGATGGAAGGCGAGTTTCCCCAAATGATCGAAGCCTCCATCTGCAAGGCCGTTGTTTCCATAGGCCGGAAACTTTTGCCCCGAGTCTCTTAACTGTTTGAGCGTTTGCGCCAGGCCGAGCGTTCCGTACTCGCGTGTGCGGGTGGTGTGATCGAGATCGATCATCTCGGTCATGAAGGTTTGATTCGTGCCAGCCTGCTGAAGAATCCGTCCATCCGGATCGATGATCGTTGACCGCCCGCCGCCCCAAGGGCCGATTCCGTTTACGCTCACGAAATAACATTGATTGAACAGCCCATTTGCGCGCGCCATCACCAGTTCCAACTCACGGTCGGAGGTGGGGGTGAGCGTCGGTTGGATGATGACTTCCGCGCCCATCCATGCCAGTGTGCGTGCCACTTCGGGAAACCACATGTCATAACAGATGCACAAACCGAACCGTCCGACATCGGGAATATCAAAAACACAAAACTCATTCCCTGCCGCCGTCCCCGCTTCATAGGGAAGCCACGGGAACATCTTGCGATACTTCGCCGCAATATTGCCGTCAGGCGAGATCACCACTGCCGTGTTGTACATTTTGCCGTCCTCGATTTCCCACATCGAGCCGGGGATCAACCATTGCTTTGTCTTGCGCGCCAATTCGCAGAGTCGATCCGTTTGCGGGCCGGGCACCGGGCCGCTGTTCTTCTTCCACCACTCCACATCCACCGGTGTTTTGAATTGCACGAGACCCGGCACGGCCAATTCGTGATACACCACCATGTTGACCCACGGCAGCTGCTTGTGGATATTCAACGCAACATCAGACATCTTCTCGAACGTCCCGTCCATGTCCCATGCTTCCACCGACATTTGCACACCAGCGATTCCAAATAAACGAGTCATAAATAATTCTCCAATGGATTTATTCCACAAAATGACAAGCCGCCTGACGTGCGCCTCTTACCGGACGTAACGCTGGTTCTGTTTCCTGACACATCTTCTGTGCGATCGGGCATCTCGTGTGGAAACGGCATCCCGAAGGCGGATTCACCGGGCTCGGCACATTGCCTTCAAGGACCTTCAGCTCGCGTTTGGTATCGACCACCGGCATGGGGATCGCGCCAAACAACGCCTGCGTGTACGGATGCAAAGGTTCGTCGAACACATCCTGTGCATCCCCCACTTCCACCAGCTTGCCAAGATACATCACGCCGATCCGGTCGCTGATGTGCTGAACAACATTCAGGTCATGAGAGATAAAGAGATATGTCAGACCGAGGGTTTTCTTCAGCTCATCCAATAAATTTATGATCTGCGCCTGCACCGAAACATCCAACGCGGAAGTGGGCTCGTCCAGCACGATCAACTTTGGATTCAACGCCAGTGCCCGCGCCACCGCCACCCGCTGGCACTGCCCACCGGACATTTCATGCGGAAAGCGGTCCAGGTGTTGCCTGCCAAGGCCAACCTGTTCGAGTAATTCGATTACACGCGGACGAATCCTTTCCTTCGAAAGAATCCCATGCGTGGTCAATGGCTCGGCGATGATCTGTTCCACCCGCAAACGCGGACTTAACGAGGAAAGCGGATTCTGAAACACGATCTGCATTTCACGGCGGATGGGCTTCATCCTGCTCTTTTCAATCGCGGTGATATCCTTTCCGTCGAAGATCACTTTGCCGGAAGTCGGTTCGATCAACCGCAGGATCATTCGCCCAAGGGTGGTCTTCCCGCATCCAGATTCGCCGACCAGCCCAAAGGTCTCGCCAGAGGCGATGGAAAGATCCACCCCGTCCACCGCATAGACGTGTTTTGTTTCGCCCGAGAGCCATCCACCCGGCAATCGGAAATGTTTTTTGAGGGAGTGAACTTCGATAAGGTTGGTCATAATTTTGCTCGGTGGTTGAGTAGGGCGAAGCCCGTATCGAAACCACCAATTTTATGGATAGGTTTCATTGCTGGTTTCGATACCTTCGTACTCAACCAGCATGTTCAACTAAAAAGCATGAAGCCAGATGTCCTTCGCTTGCTTTCAACAACGCGGGCGTTTCCATGCTGCATCGCTCAAAAGCAAATTCGCAGCGCGGCGCGAACGGACAGCCCGTCATTTCGCCGGGGTTCGAGGGAACCGTGCCGGGGATCGCTGCCATCTTTTTTCCGCGTGAACCAGGTTTGGGAATGGCATTCATCAGCCCGCGTGTGTAGGGATGCTGCGGATTGTTGAAGATATCGTGTGTGGAGCCGATCTCGGCCACACGTCCCGCATATAGAACGGCAAGACGGTCACAGGTCTGTGCGACCACGCCGAGGTTGTGTGTGATGAGGATGACGGAGATATCGAATTGCTTTTGCAGGTCGCGCAGCAGTTTTAGAATTTGCGCCTGAATGGTGACATCAAGTGCTGTGGTCGGTTCGTCCGCGAGCAACAGCTGCGGGCGGCAGGACAATGCCATTGCGATCATCACGCGCTGCTGCTGCCCGCCCGAAAGTTGATGGGGGTACGAGGTCATGATCCGTTTGATGTCAGGCAGGCCGACCGCATCCAGCGTTTCACTCGCTCGCGCTTCCGCCTGCTTTGCATTCAATTCAGTATGCTGGCGAATCACCCGCACCAACTGCGAGCCGATCGTGAACACAGGGTTTAGTGACGAGGATGGGTCTTGAAAGATCATAGCCGCCTTGCCGCCGCGCACCTGTTCCATTTCGGAGGGGGGCAGGTCGAGCAGGTTGATTCCATCGAACTTGATCATTCCCTTCGTGATCTTTGCTGAACGCGGCAACAGCCGCAAGATGGAAAGCCCCGTCACGGTTTTGCCGCAGCCTGTTTCGCCGACGATGCCGAACACTTCGCCCCGCCGGACCTCAAATGTAATTCCGTTCAAGGCTTTGAGCACACCTCGCGATGTTTTGAATTCGAGATTCAAATCTTTGACTTCGAGTAATACACTCATCTGTATTGCCTCGGGTCGAAGATATCGCGCAATGTATCACCCAGCAGATTGAAGGCCAGCACCACAATGAAGATCGCCAGACCGGGATAAGTCGCGATCCACCATTGATTGAGCATATACGTGCGTCCCTCGCTTACCATCAAACCCCAATCGGGCGCGGGCGGCTGGGTACCCAGCCCAAGAAAGGCAAGTCCGCCCATTGCAAGGATGACTGTCCCCATGTCCACCGTTGCCTGCACAAGGATCGGTGAAATCGTATTTGGCAAAATATGACGGAAGATGATGACCGCGTCGCTCACACCCGCAGCCTGCGCGGCCTCAACAAAATATCTCTCCCTCAAGCCGACCGCCACACCTCGCGCGATGCGCGTATACCACGGCCACCACGAGATAATGAGCGCAATCGCGGCTTTATCGAGACCGCGGCCAAGGGCAAAGGCAATCGCCATCGCCAACAATAAGGATGGGAATGCCAGAAATAAATCTGTAATGCGCATGATGACTTCATCCACCCAGCCGCCTTTATAACCCGCCAACGCTCCCAGCGGCGCGCCGAGCAGAACCGCAAACACAACAACAAAGATGGGAATGATCAATGCCGAGCGTGCGCCCACAATAACGCGGCTCAACACATCGCGGCCGAGTTTATCCGCGCCGAAGAGATTATCTGCGGAAGGCGGAGCCATGGTATTGGCGGCGTTCGTTTTGCCTGCGCCCTGTTCCGGATAAGGAGCGATCTGATTTGCAAAGACAGCCATCAAAATGAAAGCCACAATGATGATAAGGCTGGCCAGCGAGAGCGGGTCACGGACTATGACTGAGACCACATGCCGCCAGGTGCGGGTGGATTCAATATCGAGGGTGGGGATGGCAGGAATGGTCATTTCAAACTTACTCGCGGGTCAACCCAGGTCTGGACAATATCCACGATCAGGTTGATCAACACATAGCCTGTCGCGCCAAAGAGGGTCATGCCCATGATGGCGGGATAGTCGAGGCTCAACAGGGAACGTACGGTGAACAATCCCAGCCCCGGCCAATTGAAAATGATCTCGACGAAGAAGGTGCCGGTGAGCGCAAATGCGAAAGTGAGACCGAGCACCGTCAGTGTGGGGCTGACAGCATTCTTGAGCGCGTACTGATAGATGATGATGTGCTGTTTGATGCCGTACGCCCGCGCCGTGCGGATGTAATCCTGTTCGAGGGTTTCGAGCATGGCGGCACGGGTCATGCGGGCGATGAGACCGGTTGGGTAGGCGGCGAGGGTGACAGCGGGAAGGATGAGGTGTAGAAAAGCATCCTTAAGAGTGACCCAGTTAGCGGTTAAGAATGAATCGAGCAGGAGAAAATTGGTGATCGGGGTGAGCGGATTCGTGAATCTTAGATCTGCATCCACCCGCCCGGCGAGGGGAAGGATGTCCAGGTTGCGAAAGAAAATAATTTGAAGGATAAGTCCGAGAAAGAATGCGGGCATCGAAACACCAACGATGGAAAGCATGCGGACGGCCACATCGAGAAGTTTGCCTTGCGAACGGGCGCTCAACACGCCCAGCGGAATACCGATGATGGCGGCAAGGAACATGCCAAAGAGAAGCAATTCCAGTGTGGCGGGGAGACGGCCGGTAAGTTCCTGAGTGACGGGACGTTTGGTGGCGATGGAGGTGCCGAGGTCGCCGCGCGTGAGTTCCTGCATGTAAATGAGATATTGCACGGGGAGCGGTTTATCGAGCCCAAGCTGTTTGGTGACCCGGTCGATGTCTTCCTGCCGCGCCTTGGGACCGATATACATGGCGGCGGCGTTGTTCGGCACCACGCGCGCGATGGCAAACGTGATGATCGAGACTCCCACTAAAACGAACAGGGAGGTCAGCAGGCGGCGGAGGATGAATTCGAGTCTTTGCATGAATAAAACCCTCACCCCAACCCCTCTCCCGGCGGGAGAGGGGCAAGGGGTGAGGGAAGATTACGCAATTCTATTGCACGGACCTTAGCTCATAGAAGAAGAAATGTACGAAGGGGTAGTTGAGGTTGTACTTGAAGCCTTCGATGCGGTTTGGCACAACGAACACCGCCATGGTGTCGAAGAAGAACACGGCAGGGGCTTCTTCCACCAGGAGCTTATTCGCCTCCACATACTTGGCCTTGGAGCCTTCGTAATCGGTGGCAGTGATCGCGCCGGCCACATCCATCAATGCGTTGTATTCGTCGTTCTTCCAATAGGACAGGTTGAACTTGGTCACATTGAGATAAGGAGGCTCCGCACCTGCATAGAACATGGACCACATATTGTCCGCGCCTGCGTCCGAATAGGTGGGCCAGTACAGCAGGAGGAACATATCCTGCGCGTTGGCGGGGTCGGTCTTGGCGAGTTCCCACTGCTGACCGAATGCCAGCGGCTCGATGGTCACATCCACGCCGATTTGCGCGAACGAATCCTTGATGAGCGGGGCAAAGGCTTCTTCGGTGGCATTCTCCGAGGCATAGGTCAGGCGGATGCTGAAGCCGCCGTTCTCATAACCGGCTTCCTTTAACAAAGCCTTGGCTTTGTCCAGATCGTACGAATAACGGAAGACGCTGTCGTCCCATGGGAATACGCCGGCAGGCACTGGGCCGTAGCTTTGGGTCCCGAGTCCCTTTGCGCCGATGGCAATAATGTCATCGTAGGGGATGGCATATGAAAGTGCCTGTCGAACTTTGACATCATCCAGCGGTTTCTTCAGGGTGTTGAAGAAGCCAAGGTAGTTGAAGAAGGAAGGCTCCTTATACACGGTGTAATTGGAGTCGCTTTCGAACGTGGCGAGGTTTTCCACGGGCAATGCCGTGGCAAGATCCACTTCACCGCCTTCGAGCATTTGCTGACGGGTCGTTGCTTCGGGGACAATGGATACAACCACCTTTTCGTACTGACCATCATTCCAGCCGCCCCAATATTCCGTGTTCTGGGTAAAGACGATCTCGGCATCAGGAGTATAGGATTCCACCATGTACGGACCCGTGCCATAGCTCTTACCGTCCGCCCAGAAGGTTTCATCTGCCGCACCAGCTTCGAGCGCCTTCGGGCTGACGATCCAGGCTCCGTAGAGCGATGAGGCGATCAAATCAACGGGGGCGGCCCACTTAAGGTTGAACTTCACGGTCGAGTCGTCCACCACTTCCACGTTATCCAGCGGGAGCCAGATGAACGAAGCGCCGGAGCGTTCCACCGCGGCATCAATCGACTTCTTCACGGCATCGGCATTCATTGCTTCGCCGTCATGGAACTTGACTCCCTCGCGAAGGTTGAACGTGTAAGCCAGGCCGTCATCGCTCACTTCCCAACTTTCAGCAAGCAGGGGCGTGTAGGCTTCCGGAGAACCGGGCGGGTTGATCCGCAGCAATTGCTCATACACATTGGCAAGGTACGAAGCCTCGGTCGAGAACGAGGCGATTGGATCCCAGGTGGTGATATTGGCGGTATTTGCAATTTTCAACACCGCCGGGGCCGGCGGTTCCGTCGGCTGGGATTCGGCGGGAGCCTCGGTCACGGCTGGTTCCGTGGCGGCTTCGCTGGCGGCGGGCGCGCATGCGCTCAAGATCAGCGAAAGCGCAACAATCAGGGACACGAACAGGGTAAAACGTTTCATAGTTTCTCCTCTCAAGACATTTGGGTAGTGTCAATGGTAGCACGATGCATTTGCAAAAAGTTTGCAGATTGTCCATCCGCACGACTATAATAACGCCAACGACCGCCAACTGCAGACCATCCATCCGCAGTCTGTGGTCTGCGGTCCAATCAATTATGAAGCCCTCCATCCTCCTTCGTACAAAATTCCTCGTCCCCCGCGCCCGCCCTGACCTGCTCCCCCGCCCACGACTTTTAGATTGGATTGAATCGAATTCAGACAAACGGCTGACTCTGCTCTCCGCTCCGGCAGGATACGGAAAAACGACCCTGCTTGCCGACTTTATCAACGCCTCGAACCGACCCTTTGCCTGGTACACCCTCGATGCACAGGATTCTGACCCGGCTGTTTTCCTCACCTACCTGATCGAATCACTGCGCAGCATGAAGCGCGCTCCGGAGACATTAACCCGCGCCGTCGGCCAGACCGCACAATCGCTTTTGGACAGCGCCGAAGCGACCATTTCCCCGCAGCGCGTTCTCACTGTGCTCATCAACGAACTCGCCGACCAGATCGAAACCCCCTGGCTGATCGTCCTCGAAGATTACCACTACGTGGCCAGCCCCGTCGTCCACCAGCTTGTAGATTTTCTGCTCGAGAATGCGCCCGAAGGTTTGCGCCTCATTCTTTCCACCCGCGTAGACCCGCCCTTTGCACTCGCCCGCTTGCGCGCCCGCGGTCAACTGGCGGAACTGCGCGCCTCCTCCCTGCGCTTTCGCGAAGACGAGGTAACGAGGTGGATGGGTTCCGACCTCCCCGAACTTTCCAGCGAAAGTTTGAGCTTATTAAGTGAAAAGACCGAAGGCTGGGTGGCGGCATTGCAGATCGTCCGCTCTTCGTTGAGCGGGCGCGGCGCGGAGGACGTCAACGCCATGCTTTCGGGGTTGAGCGGCTCCCAGCAATTCGTCTTCGATTATCTTGCCGATGAAGTCTTCAAACGGCTTCCCGAGGATATTCAGGAATTTTTGTTGCGCACCTCCATTCTTCAGCAGATGGATGCGTCCGCGTGTAATGCGGTGGCGAATGTGCAGAATGCCCAGTCCATTTTGGAGGGGTTGGAGAAGCAGAATCTTTTTGTGGCAAGTTTGGATTCGCAAAAGAAATGGTATCGCTACCATTACCTCTTCCGTGAATTTCTCCTTAGCCGAATCCAGCGCGTCGAAACGGAATCAATTGCCGGCCTGGAAAGAAGCGCAGGCGCGCATTACGAGTCGCGGGGCGAGTTGGAAGTCTCGTTCGCGCATTACATCAATGCCCGTGATTTTGAATCCGCCGCGCGCGTGGTTTCCATCTTCGCCTCCGATTATGTCGAACGCGGGCGTGTCGAAGTCCTGCATCGCTATTTGAGCGCATTGCCCGCGGACACGTTGAAGGCGAGCCCTGAGTTATTACTGGCGCATGGAAACGCCTTGTTTCGATTGGGTCAAATGGGTGCGGCAATTTCTGCATTTGAAGATGCGCGTTCTTCTTTTGCTTTGCAAAATGATCCGAGCGGAGTCTGCCGCGCGTTAACACGCCTTGCGGAAGTGAACCGCGCGCAGGGGCATTACCGCCAGGCGGAGACGTTATCCACCGAAGCATTATCCTTTGCCGATATCGATCACGCCGCGCGCGCCGAAGCTTTGATGGCATTGGCAAAGAGCGCCGGCTTTCTCACCGGCATGGACAAAGGCCGCGAAATTGCGGAACAAGCGGTGGAGGAGGCGCGCCTTGCCGAGGATAAAATCAGCGCATTATCGCGGGCGAATTTTTTACAGTCGTTGGGGCAGATCTGCTGGTGGCACGGCGACCCGCAGGCGACGGTACGATATTGTCAGGAAGCCTTGCAGATCGCCCCGGAAGAATTTTCTCCGATCGCGGCGCAGGCTTATATTTCACTTGTGACTCCATTTTTATATTGGCGCGAATTGGACAAAGCTTTGCAATATGCCGAACGGGGATTGCAAATTGCGCAGACCCTTCATTTAAAGGAATTACTGCCAAGCGCGTACACGGCCCTGGGGAATGTATTGACGCGTATGGGCGAAACGGCGCGTGCAGAAACTTCGCTGCGCCAGGGCATGGAGATCGGCCAGCAGCTTGGCCTGGCTTCGTACGAGCAGCTCATGGCAACGGGGTTTCTTGCCTATAACCTTTGCGGGCAGGGACGTGTGGACGAAGCGCGTCAACTGGCGGAGGGTGTATTGTGGTCTTATACGGGCAACCCCGATACCTATGAGGCCTATGTCTGCCGAAGTGTGCTTGCGGATGTTGCGCTGGAAAACGGTCAACTGGAAAAGGCCGAAACACTTTTTGAACAATTGATCGAAGCGGGCGAACGCAGGCAGTTCCGCATTCCGCTGGCGATGGTATATTTCGGACTGGCTTATATTCATCTTGCAACAAAACGAAAAGAAAGCGGATTGGAATATGCGCGTAAGGCGCTTCATCTCATCGAGGCATCGCGCGCCTTTCAGCTATTTCTCGACCAGGGCATCCGCTCGCAGATCGTGGCCGAAGCCTTGAGTCGCGCGGGGGAGAAGAGTCCCTTCCTGGAGCGTGTGCTGGAGAACCTGCCCGAAAAACAAAATGCGCAAGTCTCCATCCAGAACAGTTATTCCGTTCAGGTGCAATGCTTTGGAAATTTTCGGGTGGTTTTGAACGGCGAAGAGGTATCGCAGGAACGCTGGGTTTCCGCGAAGGCACGGGATCTGCTGGCGTATTTCGTGACCATGCGCGGCGTAAAAATTCCCGCCGATAAAGTCTTCGATGCGATCTGGGGAGAGAAAGAACGGACGAGCCGCACGGCATTTCATACCGCCCTTTCGCGTTTGCGAAACGCATTGAAGGCGGGTGATGACAGTCCACGATTGATTTTGGTTGAAGTGGGGGAATATCGGCTCGACTCCGCGCGTTTCACCATCGATGTGGATGAATTCGATTCGGCGCTGGCAAAAGCGCGGGCCGCATCCAATCCGAAGAACCGCGCAGAATGGTTCGAGCACGCCATCTCTTTATACCGTGGCGAATATCTACAGAACCTGTATTACGAATGGGTTTTCCACGAGCGGCGCCGGTTGAGCCAGGCGTATCTCGGTGTGCTGCAGGAACTGGCTTCGTATCATCTTGCGAACCAATCTCCAAAAAAGGCGATCACGCACCTCGAGAGGGCCATCCCACTCGATGCGCTCAATGAAGATTTGTACTGCCAGGCCATGCGTGCTTATGCCGCATTGAACGACCGCACCAATCTCTCGCGCCTCTATTCGGACCTGAAATTGATCCTGCAAAATGAACTGGATACCACCCCGTTACCGGAAACGACCCAGCTTTATAAAGAAATGATGGAAGTGGTTTAGCCAGTCGCTTAATGTCGAAAATCAGACCTTTTGTGTAAGTATGCCGACTTGTGCAGGAGGTCTGTTCTGTTCACTCAGCCAAGATAACGCCTTTAACGGTGTAACACACTAATCGACCGGTCCATGAGTAATAAGAACAAGCGCCTCACCATGCGGGATATATCAAGAATAAACATAAAGCGCTCTTTAGGAACTTAGAAGTTAAATCCTTGTTTTTTGTGCAGGAATTTTTGAACCGCTAAGCACGCGAAGGTCGCTAAGGAAACCCTTTTAAATCTTTGCGTTCTTAGCGGGCTTCGCGGTAAAACTTTTTCGGCTTGTCCGAGTTAGGGCCGGTAAAACCGAATGGAACGCAGTTTGTTTATTGAAGTAAAATAATAATAGAAGGATGAATAGTGGAAGCCAGCCCAATGGATTTTGAGGCTTGGTCCACTATCTACAGGCGAGAGGCAACCCATATGCAGGAAGGCTCGACCCAAATACCGTCCGAGATGGGGGACTGGCGGTATCAAAGCATATTCGAATCAGCCAATGACGGTCTGATCGTCAGCGATCTGGATACCGGACTTGTCATCGAGGCGAACCCTGCGGCATGCAGCATGCACGGCTGGCCCCGTGAAGAATTCATTGGATCACCGCTGATCACCTGCATTCACCCCGACAGCCAGCTTGTATTCAGTGAATATATCCGCGCGCTGCAATCGGGCGGTGTGTTCGATGCGCGGGCCTTCCATGTGCGCCGGGATAACTCCGCGTTCCATGCCGAGTGGCGGGTGACCTTATTTAATTATCAGGGCCGGCCCTGCCTGCTGGGAATTATTCGGGATGTCAGCAAGCGCATTCAGGCGGAGCATAACCTCAAGCAGCGGGTGGAAACCCGCTCGCATGAGCAAGCCACCCTGTTGGAAATCTCCCATACGCTGGCTTCCACGCTCGAACTCCAGCCGGGGTTGATCCTCGATCAATTGGGCGGGATCATCGAATACAACCATGCCGGGTTATTTGCACTGGACGACTCTTCTTTGATCACCCTGGCGATGCGCGGAACGCCGCAATTGGGACAATCCCCGCCCGTTCGCATTCGCTTGAACGGACCCGAAACCCTGTCGAAATTATTCAACGAGCACCATCCCATCCGCATTGCGGATGTTTGGAATGATGACCCGCAGGCGGAATTCCTGCGGTGGCTTCTGGGCGGCGAAGCGGCTGTGCTGCTTAACGGGATGCGGTCATGGATGTGGGTGCCGCTGGCGGTGAAAAGCCGCATCATCGGCGGTGTGGGCGTGGCGCACGAAAAAAGAAATTTCTTCACGCCCCATCATGCCGGCCTGGCGTTGAGCGTGGCCAACCAGGCAGCCATTACGATGATCAACGCGGAACTGTATGGGCACGCACAGGAACTGGCGGTCTTGAAGGAACGACAACGCCTGGCGCGCGACCTGCATGATGCTGTCAACCAATCCCTCTTTTCAGCAGGTCTCATTGCGGAAGTTTTGCCGCGCCTATGGGACCGCGACCAGCAGGAGGCGCGGCGCTCCCTCGAAGACCTGCGCAGGTTGACCCGCGGCGCGATGGCTGAAATGCGGGCATTGCTGGCTGAACTCCGCCCCTCCACCTTGACCGATGCCGACCTGGGCGACCTGCTGCGCATGTTGGGAAATGCGTTCACTGGGCGCACCAACATCCCCGCCCAGGTAACGGTGAATGGCGAGGGCGTGTTGCCTGCCGAAGTCCAGGTGGCAGTTTACAGGGTAAGCCAGGAAGCGTTGAATAACGTCGCCAAACATGCCCAGGCCGGCCGGGTGGAAATCATCCTGAACCACGAAGCGGATTCCATCGAATTGATCATCCGCGACGACGGCATAGGGTTCGATCCCGGACACAGCGAATCCGGCCATTATGGCCTGGGTATGATGCGCGAACATGCGGAAGGTGTGGAAGCGCAATTATCGATCACAAGCCAGCCGGGAAAAGGCACCGAACTAACCCTGCGCTGGAAAATTATGAAAAAAAAGGAGGTCCCATGACCGGGCCTATTCGCGTTATGCTTGTTGACGATCACATTATGGTTCGCAAGGGATTGGCGACTTTCTTGAAAATTTATGATGACCTGCAATTGGTGGGCGAGGCTGAAAACGGAGCGGCCGCAATTAAACTTTGCGGCGAGATCCAGCCGGATGTGGTGCTGATGGATATGGTCATGCCGGATATGGACGGGGCGGCTGTAACCAGCAGCATCCGCGGGCAGTTTCCCGGTGTGCAGGTCATTGTGCTGACCAGCTTCAAAGAGGGCAACCTTATTAAAAAGGCATTGGAGGCTGGGGCGATCGGGTATCTGCTCAAGGATGTTTCAGCCGATGAGCTTGCCAAAGCCATTCGTTCTGCAAGCGCCGGACGCGCCACTCTCTCCCCCGAAGCTGCCCAGTCTTTAGTGGAGACCGCCAATCTGCCGCCGGCTCCAGGTCTTGACCTGACCCAGCGCGAACGCGATGTGCTGGCGTTGATGATCGAAGGGTTGAGCAATACCCAGATCGCAGGCAGGCTGACCGTCAGCCCGTCCACGATCAAATCTCACGTCAGTAGCATCCTTTCAAAGCTGGGAGTCGCCAGCCGCACCGAAGCCGTGACCCTCGCGCTGCGTAACCATATCATTTCTTGAATCTTTCTCCCCCAAGTGGCGGATTTAAACCCTGCCCAACTGATGGATGCAGCGGGGTCAGGTTCGCTGTAAGATGAAAACAAGGTCTGACTGATCTCAGGCCTTGTTTTTTTGTTCATCGAAATTTCCAACCATCTTGAAGGAGTATGTTTATGACTAAGAAAATAAGTAATACAGCGGTTAAATTCGCGGCAGTGGTTCAAATCCTGGCGCTTACCCTGCTTGCTGCCTGCTCTGCTGTGGGTGTGAACGCTTCAGCAAATGTCTGCCATGCCACTGGCGATGCAGCCAACCCATATGAAGAGATCGCCATTGATAGTACCGAGTTGTTGAATGAGCATCGTGTGCATGCAGAAGATATCTTCCCAGTGCCTGCGGGTGGATGTCCTGCAAGCCTGGTCGAAGTCGTTGAGGGCAATATCACCATTTGTCATGCGACAAGCAGTGAAACCAATCCCTATGAAGAGATCACAGTGAGTGTTAATGGCTTGAATGGTCACGGCGACCATGAAGGTGATGTCATTCCGATGCCGGCGGAAGGCTGCCCGGTTACTCCACTTGCGACCGCTACTGATACGGATACGGACGAGATCGCAGTCTGCCATGTGACGGGGGATGCGGCAAATCCTTATGAAGTAGTCATGGTGACCAGCGCCGAATTAGACGCGTATGTGCTTGCGAATCCCAATGATATCAACCCGATGCCGTTGACGGGTTGTCCTGCCTACCTGATCGAAGTCAACAATGGTGAAGTTACGTTCTGCCATGCCAATGATGACGCATCCAAATCCTATGAAGAAGTCGTAGTCAGTGTGGATGGATTGGATGGTCACGCGGACCATGAAGAAGATGTCTTCCCGATCTCAGAGGCGGAGGGTTGCCCTGCAAGCGCAGTCGTCGTCAATGATGGAAAGATCACGATCTGCCATGCTACAAGCAGTAAGAAAAATCCTTTTGTCGAGATCACGGTGAGCGTGAACGGTCTCAATGGGCATGACAAGCACAATGACGATATCATCCCGGCGCCAGCAGGGGGCTGCCCGACCACAAAACCTTAATGCTGTTCACAGGATTTGAGCTTGATCGATGACTGTCTCACCCCGAAATTGATTTTTTGGGGTGAGTTTTTTATCGCTTGTCTCATAATTAATTAAACTTTTTGTTAAAAATTACGAGGCAAAATCGAATTTTTGTTTACCAAATTATGCGATACTTTGTAATAACCACGATAATGTCTCCCCCAAATGGCGGAGATATAAACTCCCCAGCCGACGGATGCGGCCGGGGAGTTTGCGTTATAAAATTATACGGGACGCATATATTGATGTATTCCTTGCAGGAAAGGCAACCGAAATGGTCAGAAAGACAGCTGCCGGGAAATTAGCGCAGCCATCCGCGCAAACTCTGAAGAACTCAGAGATGCGCTATCGCCGCCTGTTCGAAGCCGCGCAGGACGGTATTTTGATTCTGGATGCCCAGACCGGCATGATCGAGGATGTCAACCCGTATTTGATCAAGATGCTGGGCTATTCGCGCGAAGAGTTTGTAGAAAAAAAACTCTGGGAAGTCGGCGCGTTTAGGGATATTGAAGCCAGCAAGGATGCCTTCGAAGTATTGCAGGAGAAGGAATACATTCGCTACGAAGACCTGCCGCTCAAAACGAAGGACGGGCGGCTGATTCAGGTGGAATTCGTCAGCAACGTCTACCTGGTGGGCAACGAAAAAGTGATCCAGTGCGATATCCGCGACATCACGGAGCACAGGCGGATCCTTGCCGCATTGCAAGGGAATGAGAAGCAATATCACGACTTGATCAACCAAAGCCCGGATGGTTATTTCATCATTGATTTGTCGGGTAATATATTAACCGTCAATAAAGCAATGTGTAAGGAGCTTGAGTTCAGCGAGGAAGAATTCTTTTCCATGAACATTTGGGATATTATCCCGGAGCGATTTTTGGATCAATATCGGGAAAGGCTGACGAAAATTCTTAAAGGGGAGAGTTTGAAGGAAGCGGCAGAATATGAGGTGCATGGGAAAAGTGGAAAGACACATTATGTAGAAGTACTGTCCGCCCCTCGTTACAGCGGTAAAAACATTATTGGTTTTCAGGGAATCGCGCGTGATATCACCGCGCGCTTGCGCGCGGAGGATGCGCTTCGCCAGGCAGAAGAAAAGTACCGTACTATCTTCGAAAATGCCGTCGATGCCATCACCCAAACAACGCTGGATGGAAAGTTCCTCAGCGCAAATCCGGCTGCGGCACGTCAACTTGGCTACAATTCTCCAGAGGAACTGATTGCGGACATCGGCGCTATTGATCGGCGATTCTATGTAAAGCCTGGCCGCCGCCAGGAATTCAAACGCCTGATGGAGGAGCATGAAAAGATAACAAGGTTTGAATCCGAGATCTATCGCAAAGACGGCAGTACGATCTGGATTTCGGAAAATTCACGCCTCGTTCGCAATAAGAACGGAGATTCGCTCTATTATGAAGGAACTACTGAAGACATCACCGAGCGCAAACAGGCGGAGGAGATGCTACAAACATCACATCTGATCATCGAAGGGATTATCAATGCGATACCCGTTAGGGTGTTCTGGAAGGACAAGAATCTTGTTTACTTGGGCTGTAACGTGGCATTCGCGCACGATGCGGGATTAACCGATCCAAAGGATGTCATCGGGAAAGACGATTACCAGATGGGGTGGCGCGATCAGGCGGAATTGTATCGCGGCGATGATCGCCAAGTCATCGAGAGCGGTTCTTCCAAACTTTTCATCGAAGAACCCCAGACGACCCCGGAAGGGAACATCATCACGCTTCTTACGAGCAAGGTGCCTCTGCAAAATTCAAAGGGGGAGGTCATCGGCGTACTCGGAATGTATATGGACATCACCGAGCGCAAGCGTGCGCAGGAAGCGCTGCGCGAGAGCGAAGAACGATTCCGCGCTTTGATCGAGAATGCATCAGATATGATCGTGGCCATCACCGTGGAAGGCAATCTGAGCTACGTCAGCCCCGCCGTCCAGCGCATCTCCGGCTATCAGGTGGATGAAGCCCTCGGCAGGAACATCGTCGAGTTCATTCACGCGGATGATATGCCGTTTGCCTTGGAATCTCTCGCCAGTCGCAGCCAAATTTCAGGCCTGGCGCCCGCCCCAATCGAGCTTCGATTTCGTCACAAGGATGGAACGTGGCGGATCGTGGAAGTATTAGGGAATAACCTGGTTGATCACCCGGCGATCGCTGCAATTGTGTTGAATGTAAGAGACATCACCGAGCGCAAGCAGGGGGAGGTTGCTCTTCGGGAATCCGAGGCAAAATTCCGTGCGCTGGTCGCGCACCTGCCCATCGTCGTATATATGAATCCTGTGGACGATGCCAGTTCCACGCTGTATATCAGCCCACAAATCGAAAAACTTGTGGGGTACACCCCCGAGGAATGGCTGGCAGACCAAAAATTATGGTTGAGTTCACTGCACTCCGATGACCGTCAGCATGTGCTGGAACAAATCGCAAAAACCAACCAGAGCGGGGCGCCCTTTGAATTGGATTATCGCCTGACTGCCCGAGATGGAAGCCTGGTTTGGGTGCACGATCAACTCGTCAAAGTAAATGACGCGGAAGGCATGCCTCAATACTGGCAGGGCATCATGATCGATATGACCCAGCGCAAGCAAGCCGAGGAGATGATTCGGCGCCAGGTGGATTATCTGACCGCCCTGCAGGATATTGACCGTACGATTGCGTCCGCCCTGGATATGCATCAAAGTTTGGATGCCTTGATCGCAAAGGCTGTCTCCCTTCTCGGAGTGGATGCCGCGGCGGTCTTGCTTATCCATACCCCCAACCACACTCTCGAATTCGCCGCCGGGGAGGGCTTTCGGAAAAACACAGCCCGGGGTTCCATGGTAAACCAGGATGAGACGTATGCCGGCAGAGTGGCAGTGAAACATCGGATGGTGAAAATTCCAAACCTGAAGGAGGAAGCGGAGCATTTATTCCTCACAGGCTACCTCAAAGGGGAGGATTTTGTCAGTTACCATGGTTTGCCTTTGATCATCAAGGGAAAAGTGATCGGTGTGCTCGAGGTATTCCAACGCTCGCTGATCAAACGCGATCAGGAATGGCTTGATTTCCTCAATGCCCTGGCTGGGCAGGCTGCTGTTGCAATCAGCAATGCCCAACTATTTGAAAACCTGCAACAATCCAACAGCGAATTGGTTCAGGCGTATGACGCCACGATCGAAGGCTGGTCGCGCGCGCTCGACCTGCGTGACAAGGAAACCGAAGGACATTCTCAGCGGGTGACCGAGATGACGGTCCGCCTCGCGCGTACCTTTGGGTTGAGCGAGGCCGAACTGGAGCAGGTGCGCTGGGGATCGCTGCTGCACGATATCGGCAAGATGGGAGTACCGGACGGAATCCTGCTCAAGCCGGGCGCTCTGACAGACGAGGAATGGATCGTCATGAGAAAACATCCAACCTTTGCCTTTGAGATGCTCTCCCCCATCCGCTTTCTTAGGCTGGCGCTGGATATTCCCTATTGTCATCATGAAAAATGGGATGGCACAGGCTATCCGCGCGGGTTAAAAGGAGATCAGATTCCACTGACTGCGCGTATTTTTGCAATTGTGGATGTGTGGGATGCGCTCACATCCGAACGCGCCTATCGCGCCGCCTGGACCGAAGAAGAAGCGGAAATTTATATCCAAAACTCATCCGGAACATATTTCGACCCGAAGGCGGTGGATATCTTCATGCAGGTTATTGGAAGGAGATCCATGACGCCATGAACGAAATAAAGGAAAAAGCCTCTTTGCTCGAGCTGTCTCTGAAAGATTCAGAGATCCGCTACCGCCGCCTGTTCGAAGCGGCTCAGGACGGCATCTTAATTCTGGATGCGGCAACCGGCGCGATCACGGACGTAAACCCCTTCATGATCAATCTGTTGGGGTATTCGCGCGAAGAATTTATCAAAAAGAAATTATGGCAAATGGGCGCATTCCAGGATATTGAAGCCAGCAGGGACGCCTTCGAGGCATTGCAGAAAAATCAATACATCCGCTACAAGGATTTACCGCTTAAGGCAAAAGATGGGCGGCTGATCCAGGTGGAATTCGTCAGCAACGTATATTGGGCCGGCAGCGAGAGGGTCATTCAATGCAATATCCGCGATATCACGGAACACAAACGGGTTCAGGATGCCCTCATCGAAAGCGAATCATCCCTGCGCGAGCAGTCCGTTCGGGACCATCTGACCGGCTTGTTCAACCGCCGCTATATGGAAGAGACCCTCAACCGCGAACTCCTGCGCGCCACCCGCAAGCGCCTCTCCCTGGGGGTTATCATGCTGGATTTGGATGACCTCAAGCAATGTAATGACACGCGGGGTCATGCCGCGGGCGACTTAATCTTGCGCGAATTGGGCAACTTGCTGCTGGGGCATTTCCGCGGAGAAGACGTGGCCTGCCGCTATGGCGGTGATGAATTTATCATTATCCTGCCCGATGCCTCACGACAGGTAACCTGCGAGCGCGCCAAACTGGTCTGCGAGCACGCCTCACAATTCCAGCTCACCATTGAAGACCAACCCCTTGACCCGGTCACAATCTCGCTGGGCGTTGCAGTATTCCCGGAACACGGCTCCACCAGTACTGCCCTCCTGCGGGCGGCCGACGAGGCGTTGTATCGCGCCAAGAATACCGGGCGCGGCCAGGTGGTGGTTGCAGATTAAATCGTTTGGTTGACAACCCGAAGCCTCCCCCATGTGGCGGAGACAGAAACTCCCCGGCTGATGGATGCGGCCGGGGAGTTTGCATTCTATACTGATAAAGAGAATTACATTCGTTGGGCAGATGATGTTCAATAGATCAATAAAGGAGTACTACCATGTCAGTTGCAAAAGTAAGTGAGATCATTGCATCCTCGCCGAAAGGGTTCGAAGATGCGATCAAGGCCGGCATTGCGCGCGCTCAAAAAACATTGAAGAACGTCAAGTCCGCATGGGTCGAGAACCAGCAGGTGGAGCTGGACGATAAAGGACAGATTTCGGCATACCGCGTTCAATTGAAGATCACCTTCATCCTCGAAGATTGATCGAAAGGAATTCACCTCACTCAGGAGCAGAAAATGATCAACTTTCTTATCTGGATCATCGTAGGGGCCGTGATCGGCTGGGTTGCCAGCATGATCATGAAGACCAACAGCCGGCAGGGGTTGATCGCCGATATTATCGTGGGCATCGTCGGCGCATTCCTGGCGGGAATTTTTCTGAGTCCGCTTTTCAATATCAGCACGATCAACGAGGGCAATTTCAGCATCCCCGCCTTGTTGGTTTCGCTGGGGGGCGCCATCCTCCTGTTGGCCATCTCCAAGCTGTTTCGCAATGTCGCCGGGTTCCTGGTGATCGTGGTCATTGCACTGCTGATCTATATCTATTTCAACTGCTGGGTGATGGAATCCTCGTCCCTGTTTTGCATGAGTGTGCGGGCTTTGCCGTTCCTGCAATAGGAAGGGCAGGCTGCCCCGTGATAAAGGAAAATATATTATGAAAAAAATTAATTGGTTGAGAGTTGGTGTCACAGGTGTCGTTGCTGTGTTAATTTTGTTTGCAGGCGGCATGTTGTTGAGCGGCTGGAGTTATCACGGCTGGGGCATGATGGGACCGGGACGCATGATGACGGACTGGGGATACTCGCCCCTCGGCTGGGTCCGATTGATCGTTACCTGGATGATCCCGATCAGCCTTATCATTCTGGCATTTCTTGGCTCCTTCTGGTTGGTGTCCAGACCGAGCAATGCCTCATAGACGGTTTCTTAAAGTACACGGATGCGACGGACAACACGGACAAACACAGATTTTTCAAAAGGTTTTCGGTGAAAATCCGTTCGTTCCGCGTAGTCATTGTACAAAAAATAGAGTTAAGAAACGCTCTCTAAGCCTCCCCCATATGGCGGAGATACAAACTCCCCAACCGCAGGATGCGGCTGGGGAGTTTGTGTCATACGATGAGTGCATGACCCGCGTATTTATTGCCGATGCAATCCCCGAAGAACGTTCCGCCCTGCGCCTGGTGCTGCTGGACCTGAATATGGAAATCGCCGGTGAAGCCGCCGATTGGGTAACCACGCTGGCACAGGCGCCAACCACTCATACGGATATGCTGTTGATCGATTGGGGTTTGCTGCCCAACTCGCCGACCGCGTCTCTGGAAGAACTTCGAAAAGCCTGCCCGGCCGCGCTGGTCATTATTCTCATCAGCCATATGGATGCCCGTCAGCAGGCCGCGCTTTCCGCGGGCGCCGATGCATTTATCAGCAAAGGCGAATCTCCGGAGCGGGTAGCCGAGCGCCTGCGCGCTGTTGCCGCAGGCATTCGCAATCTATGACGGCAAGGGCTGAATGAGGGATTGGAAATCCGACGCGCCACGCTGCCTCGAGCGTCGGCATACAGTGAGGC
>JACZJC010000045.1 GCA_014860745.1 Anaerolineales bacterium | reverse complement strand
CCGACTGCGTGCTATCCTTAATCATGAAAGCCTCCTGGGTATGTTTGGTCTCTCAACCAAAACTTTACTCAGAAGGCTTTCCCTTTTCAACTACCTCTTCTTAATAGCCAAAGTCGAGTCGCGTTTAAAGTCCCAGCCGTGTTTCGATATTTTCCACAGCGTTCTTGGCCTCGGCAAGCCCGGTATTGGTGAGTTCCCGATATACTTTTATGGCTTCGAGCTTGTTTCCTTTTTTTAGAAACTCAATAATTCGAGCGTCGACAAAGTTGGGGTTGTCGGAAAATTCAATTCCTAGTTTTTTGTAAAGGAAATCAAGTCGGTTTTCCAATTCCACTACACGGGCGCGGAGGTTAATAAGATCCTGCTCGGTTGACATTGGCATTCTCCCAGGATGATTTATTGGCCGCAGGTAAAGCGCGCCAGTGCTTCTTCAAAAAGCGGATTGGCAGTTTCGGCCTGCGGGGTATAGACCTTCCATGCAAAAACGCGGTCGCCACACGTCCATGCGCCTGCGCCGCCGAAGGGCAGGACCGCTGTGGCCGTTGAAGTGATCTTTGTAAACATTACATTCATATTGCGGACGAGCATCACATCCATATTTCCATCGAAGGTGTCGATGGCTTCATCGACAATCGTATCGAGCAGGAATTTGGGGTCGGAGGTATCGGGCGCGATCTGCCACATGACTTGAATGAAAAGGTTGCCGTTGAAAGCGGCCAGCAATCCCTGGCTGTAAGTGCTGGGTGCGGCGGGGTTCTGCTGGGCGCTGACATCGAAGAACGCCATATCCACCGGGTGCCCGATGCAGAAGGAATATTCGCAAAACAAGCCTGCGAGTTTGAAGGGTGTCGGGGATGGAACAGGCGTGGATGGGGGAATGTGCGTTGGGGTCGGCATTGCGGCCAATGTCGCGGCCACGGATTGGCGGATTTGTTCGTTGGGATCGGGGGTGGCATTTCTGGAGCAGGCTGCCGATAGAAACAGGAGCAGGCTGAACGTTAAGTAAAGAAGCGGTTTTTTATTCATTCCAAAATTATAAACGTAAAAGCCCTGTCAATCACAACAGGGCTTTTTGTCGGTTCGGTGAACGATCTTGAATTTCTAGTGTCCGCTGTCTCCGCTGGGAGTGCCGTTGAAGATTTCAGGATTGTCTGCGCCTTCGACGATCAGGAAGCCGGCAAGACCGCGTTGCAATCTTGAGAGGGCATGGTCCACGAGGATGTAGCGGCCGGGCACTTCGAGTTGGAATTCGACTACGGTTGCACCACCGGGCGGGACGAGAGTGGTTTGTACATCGGTGAGCGGTGCGGCAGTGAGCGACGCCTGGTCGTACACGCGGTCGAAGATTTCGCCGATGACGTGGAAGGAGGAGGTGAGGTTCGGGCCGCCGACGCCAAAGAAGATGCGCACGGTTTCGCCGACGTTTGCTTTGAGTGGTTTCTGGTCGGTGAGCGCGCCGACCGCGCCGTTGAAGACAATATATTCGGGGTCTTCGTTCAACAGTTTGGTGACATCGGTGGTATGCATGCCCTTGTCGCCGAACGCGCCGGTGGTATAGATATCGCCCTGCATTACATAGAACTCGCGGTCAACCGGAGGCAGGCCGCCTTCCGGCTCAACCAGGATGAGTCCATACATGCCGTTGGCGATGTGATGAGCCACCATGGGTGTGGCACAGTGATAAACGTAAAGTCCGGGGTTGATGGCTTTGGCGGTGAAGGTGGATTCCTGGCCGGGTTCGGTCTGGGTCATCACCGCGCCTCCGCCGGGACCTGTAACTGCGTGGAAATCAACCGAGTGGACCATTGTGCTGGTGGCGCTGTTCTTCATGTGGACTTCGAGAGTATCACCCACGCGCACGCGTATGAATGGGCCGGGGACTGCGCCGTTGAAGGTCCAGTAGGTGAACGTGGTTCCGTCAGCCAGCTGGCCTTCTACTTCGATGGTTTCAAGATCCACACGCACCGTTTGGGGTTCACGGATTGTGAGGGGTGCAGGCAGGTCGGAGGGGTCGCGCACGATATCTGCGCCGGTGGTGGGCTGTTGAACTGCTGCGGCTTCGGTCGAAGTGCTATATGCCCCGTCGGGCAATCCATTGAGGTAGGTGACGATGGAGTTGATTTCATCCGTTGTCAGGCTGTCCTTCAATGTGGCGGGCATCACATTTGGTGCACATGCGCCTGTGGGGCAGTTGGGCGCAATGAACACGTTCGGGTCGAGGATGGATTCACGGATGTATTCCTCTGCAGTGGCTGCTGTGCCGGTATATGAACCGCTATTAAAATGGTCTTCAGCCAATACGTTAATATCCGTAAGGTCGGGGGCGATCACGCCCACGGCATTCGGTATGCCGGCAATTGCGTGGCAGCTTCCACATGCGCCTTTTTGGAATGCGGCAAGCACGGCAGGATCGCCGCTGGAAGAACTTGCGACCACAGGGGCGGGCATCTCGCCGGACTGGCTGACAACCAGAACCCCCCTCATGCCCAGTTCAGCATGGTTGGCGACACCGTCAAAGTATTCCATCTCACCGTGGACATCCGGTACCGTAAATGTAACCGAGGATTCTTCCCCTTTTTTCTTTACTATGCCGGTGCTGGCCTTGACTTCCGGGAAGGTAATATCATGCTGGCCTTCGCCGCCATTGATGAGGATTACGGTGATCGTCTCACCGGGCATCGCGCTCAGGGTGGGGTTTTCGATCCCATTGATCTCATCACTGACGCCTAAAAAGGCCAGATTGCCGTCCCTTAGGCCGGTTGTCAGTACGTATTCCTTGTCGACAGGTTGGAAACTCGTACCTGTACAGGCTGTAATGAACACAGCAAGAGCTAATGCAACTGCCAATAAAATTGAAACCTTTTTCATTTTTTTCTCCTGATTTGAATTGTTTGAAGGTTAAATTTGGAAAGTTCTTCCATAAATTTATTTTCGTCAAACTCATAAACTCGTATGACTTCTTCGAGCGTGCAAAAATGCGCCAGACGGCATCCCACACAATCCGTGTGCCAGCCGATAAAAAAACTGGATGCCGCAGGTTCAGCGTTCAATACCTCGGCCACTGTCATCTCCAGGATATGCAAGTGTTCGTCCATAGTTGGCATAGAATAAATTCCCTCTCCGCATTTGTCTTTGCGCTGGCGCAAATAACTATTTTTTCAAATCCTCCGCAATTTTCACCAGGTCGTGCGGACGCAGGATCTGGATTCGTTCCCGGCCTGTTTTGAGGATGCCCTGCCGCTCCCATTCACTGAGCAGGCGGCTGATGGTGTAGAGCGTCGTTCCGGTCATTTCGGCCACATCCTGCCTGGAAAAAGATAATTCGATCCCCGCCTTTTTTTTAGACCTTATGCCTGATTGCCCTGCCAGGCGGATCAACGCGTTGGCTACTCTCTGCTCGACCCGCTCCGTGGCAAGCTCGCGGTAACGCGATTGCATTTCCTGAATATAGTCGGTCATCAGGTTCATCAGCCCAAACGAAAGATAAGGGCGTGTCTCCATCATGGAATGCAGAAACTCGCTGCCCACCGCGAGCGCGGTACAGTTTTCAAGCGTTTGCGCACTCGCGGGGTAGTTTGCATCCGCATGGACAGCGCCCAATGCGCCGAACATTTCCCACGCAGTAATTGTTCGCAAATTTACCTGCTGACCCTTCGGGTTCGATTGCATCAATTTCACCTGGCCGCTGGTGAGGATGTATGAATACCGGGCAGAGTCTCCCTGAAAAAAGAAGTAGCCGCCCTCCTCGATGGAGCGGGATATGCTGTTTTGCAGGATCAGGTGCAGGTCATCGTCCGGGGCGTTTTGAAAAACATTAACCTGTTTCAATTCATTTGCCAAAATTTGCATAGCGTTATTTTACACCGAAGAGGATGACATTTATCAACTTGACAGGAGGCTGAAAGGCCGGTTATAGTAAATCCACCCCAACCCCCCTGGGGGGGGGTAAGGAATTGCCGTTCTGCCCAATCTCTGAATTAGAGGTAATCATGGAAAATGACAGCACCATCCGAAGATTGAAGACCGTGGAAGGCCACCTGCGCGGCGTGATCCGCATGGTAGAGGAAGATGCCTATTGCATCGACATCATCCGCCAGATCCAGGCTGTGGAGGCCGCGTTAAACAAAGTCAGTTCGAGGATTTTGGAGGACCACCTCAATTCCTGCGTTATCACCGCCATTCAAGGTAATGATAAGAAGGAACGGGAACGCGTACTTAAGGAAATTACCGAAGTCTTCGAAATGTCTACAAAAGTGTGAATTATTTTAGAGGAGATCATTATATGAAATTGAAAAGGTTTTTGTCGGTGATGGCAGTTTTTGTCCTTTCAGCCTGTGCTGTCGGTTCGCAGCCCGCCGCAAAATTCGATGTTGTCATGGAGGAGTTCGAGTTTACTCCGTCATCTTTCACTGTTAGCGCAGGCCAGCCGGTCGTCATCACCTTTCAAAACGAAGGAGCGGTGGAGCATGATTTCGTCGTGGAAAAAATCGATGTTTCATCGGTTTCCACGGAAGGTGTTGGAATGGGCGAACATCACATGGCCGGCGAGCATTCCGAATTTGACCTGCACATTTCAACTTCCGCAGGTGGTACGAGCGTATTAAAATTCACGGCCAACACACCCGGATCCTATCGTATCCTTTGTTCCGTTCCCGGGCACGAGGAGGCGGGTATGGTCGGCGAATTGATCGTTGTGGAAAACTAAACCCCCGATACAAAAAGGAGAAATTAATATGACTACAGTTACTTATTCCGTCCCCGCCATTCATTGCGGGCATTGCACTCACACCATCGAAATGGAAGTGGGCGAATTGCAAGGCGTTAAGTCCGTGAAGGCGGATGAAGCCACCAAGAAAGTGGAAATCACCTTCGATGCCCCTGCCGATGAACAGAAGATCAAGTCATTGCTGGCTGAGATCAATTACCCGGCCGAGGGACTGATCACCCTTTAAAAATATTTACGGACGCATCACGTATTCCGTAATTCGTTAGGAAGGAATGTAAATGTCTGCTGCAAAACAACTCACTCTTCCCATCACAGGCATGACCTGCGCAAACTGTGTTGCCACGGTGGAGAGGAATCTAAAAAAACTCGACGGTGTGCAAAACGCGGTGGTCAATCTTTCCTCCGAACGCGCTACTGTGGATTTTGACGGGGCAAAGCTTGGGCTTTCCGAAGTCATTGCGCGGGTGAATCGCGCCGGCTACGGTGTCGCCACCGGCGAAGCAGATTTGGTCATCAAGCGGCTTTCCGATGACAACGATGCACGCCGTTTGGAGAAGGCTCTCGCCAAATTGGAAGGTGTGTTGGAAGCGCAGGTCACTTTCACCACTGAAAAAGCGCGGGTGAAATATATCCCAACCATCGTTACGCAGGCGGAACTGCGACGCGCGGTGGCATCCGCCGGGTTCGAAGCAATGGAACTTGGCGGGCAGGCGGAAGACGCCGAAGCCATGGCCCGTGAACATGAGATCAATGAACAACGCCGCTTGCTTGTCATCGGTTTGATCTTCACGGTCCCGCTTTTCCTGCTTTCCATGGGCAAGGATTTCGGCCTGCTTCCCGAATTTTTCTACACCAACACCTCCATGGAAGGCATGCGCGACGCCCAACCCTGGTTTGGCTGGCTCATGCTTGCTCTTGCCCTGCCCGTACAATTTTATGTGGGCTGGCAGTATTATGTCGGCGCATTCAAGGCTTTGCGGAATAAATCTGCGAATATGGATGTGCTTATTGTGATGGGTTCCTCCGCGGCATTTTTCTATTCCCTGCCGATCACCTTTGGCTTGCTGATGGGCCACGTCTACTATGAAACAGCAGCGGTCATCATCACGTTGATCAAGCTCGGAAAATTCCTCGAAGCCCGCGCAAAGGGACGCACCTCCGAGGCGATCAAAAAATTAATGGGACTCCGCGCCAAAACTGCCCGCGTCATTCGTGACGGGGTGGAGGCAGAGGTCTCAATTGACGATGTCCGCGTCGGGGATATGATCCTCGTCAAGCCCGGCGAAAAAATTCCTGTTGATGGCGTGGTTGTTGAAGGCCGCAGTGCCATCGACGAATCCATGCTGACGGGTGAGTCGCTGCCTGTGGAGAAAAAGCCCGGTGACCCGGTCATCGGCGCAACGCTCAACAAACTCGGCTTGCTGAAATTCGAAGCGACCAAGGTTGGCCGGGAAACCGCGCTGGCACAGATCATCAAACTGGTGGAAGACGCGCAGGGAAGCAAGGCTCCCATCCAAAAACTGGCCGACCAGGTCTCGGGAATCTTTGTCCCGATCGTGATCGGCATTGCCGCGCTAACTTTTGCTGGATGGTATTTCTTCGGCCCCGCACTGCCCATTAATTCTGATATCGATAACTTCACACGCGCCCTCATCAACATGGTGGCCGTGTTGGTCATAGCCTGTCCTTGCGCGATGGGTCTCGCCACACCAACCGCTGTAATGGTTGGCACTGGCAAGGGCGCAGAAGCTGGGATTCTCTTCCGCAACAGCGAAGCCCTCGAACGCGCGGGCAAAGTGAATGTTGTGGTACTGGATAAGACCGGGACGATCACAAAAGGCCAGCCCGCGGTGACGGATATTGTTTCTGCGGACGATGGAAGATGGACCGCGGATGAACTTCTCCGCTTCGCGGCTTCTGTTGAAAAAGGGAGCGAACACCCGCTCGGTGAATCCATTTGGGCGGAGGCGACAACTCGTGGTTTAACGTTGGTGGAACCTGCCGGGTTCAAGGCAGAGGCCGGGCACGGTGTGCAGGCCCAGGTCGAGGGGAGAAGCGTCATCGTCGGAAATAAAAGAATGTTCGAGATGCGCGGAATCCAGTTAGGCGGACTCGAATCCGAAGTGTCGCGTTTACAATCCGAGGCGAAGACCGCAATGCTTGTTGCAATCGATAATCAAGCCGCGGGTGTGATCGCGGTTGCAGACACGTTGAAGGATAGCTCGAAGGATGCCATTGGCGAATTGCATCGCATGGGAATCGAAGTTGCCATGATCACCGGCGACAACCAGAAAACTGCCGAAGCGATTGCGAAACAGGTGAATGTGGATACCGTGCTTGCAGAGGTTTTACCGGAAGGCAAGTCATCTGAAATCAAAAAACTCCAATCGTCGATTGTCGATCGTCAAGCATCAATCGTGGCGATGGTTGGTGATGGTGTAAACGATGCGCCTGCGCTTGCTCAGGCGGATGTGGGGCTTGCGATTGGCACGGGAACTGACGTGGCGATGGCCGCCGCTCCTGTAACCTTGATGAGCGGCGATTTACACGGTGTGGCGCGCGCGATCAGATTATCGCGGAAGACGCTTGCCACGATCAAGCAGAACCTGTTCTGGGCATTTTTCTACAATGTCATTCTCATCCCTGCCGCCGCGCTCGGATATTTGAACCCGATGCTTGCCGCCGGAGCGATGGCGTTCAGCAGTGTTTTTGTTGTGACGAATAGTTTGCGCCTGCGAAACGTGAAAATATAAATCGAACCGATGAATTCAATTCAAGATGACAGCGTTGAACCAATAAAATCCGCCTGTGGTGGAATATTGAATGACCCGTCGCAATATCCAAACGCGATGTTCAACGGAGTGAGAGTTTATTTTTGCCATGCGGCCTGCTTGAAGGCGTTTCTGAGTGCACCGGAAGCGTTCATGGCGGGAGAAGTGGAACACCCCGACTCAGAGGATGAGGTCTGAAAAGGCCTGTCGATATCAAAGGAAAATTTAACATGAAGAAGTTAACACTCGTAGTTTTTGTAACCCTGCTGCTTGCAGCATGCGCGCCCAAACCTTCGGAGATGCCCAAGGCGGAACTGCCCGCCGGCAAAGCCTGGGCTGAAGGCAAGGAAATATTTTTCGTTCACACCGAGGCATCGGACCCGGGCGTTGCCGAAAAGTTGACCGGCATGATGGAATCACCCGTGATCCTTGTCCCTTCGCTGGCGAATATGCCTGATGAATCGCTTGCGAATGTGTATGTCTTTACCAATGGCGTGGAAGGTTCCGGGCCGTTCGGCTTTCAGGCGGATGTCTTCGATAATCCTCCCGGCACCGATGGATATACTCCGCTTCGCCGCTTGAATGCCGTCACCTGGGTTGATTCAGCCAATGCCCGCGAATTGAAATCCGCCACTGAAGTGTTGGATGCGGAAACTGCCGGTGAATTAACCATCGAACAACCCGGTGTTGTCATTAATATGCCTTTCGTAGTTTGGGATGGCGGACAAAGATAGCAAATTCAGTCTGGGAGCGGCCTTTTCGAACAGAATGGGCCGCTCCTGAATAATTAGAGGTTTTATGCCCAAGAACCAAAAACCCTCGGTTGACCCGGTAGTGATCGTGATGCTTGGAATCGTTTTTGTCGCTATTGCCGTTGCCATGATCGCCTTTCAGCCCGAATCGAATTCCATCAATATTCCCGCCAATTCCGGCACACTGAGTCAGCTTTTCGTCGCGTTTGTCACAGGTCTCACCACCGGCGGCTTGAGCTGCCTTGCCGTACAGGGCGGCCTGCTTGCAAGTTCCCTTGCTCATCAGATCGAGCAGGATTATGTTGAACATGCGGCGAAACATAAAAAGACAAAAACAAATCCGCGCTCGAATTCCGCGCTTCCCATCTCGCTTTTCCTGATCGCAAAACTCGTGGCATATACCCTTCTGGGTGCTCTCCTTGGCTGGCTGGGTTCATTTCTCACCCTTAGCCCAATGACCCGTGCCTTCCTCATGATCGCCATCGGAATCTTCATGATCGGCAACGCGCTTCGCATGTTCAACGTGCATCCGATCTTTCGATATTTTTCCATCGAGCCGCCGAAATTCATCAGGCGCTTTATCCGCCGCACGGCGCAAGGCACAGACACCGCCACCCCGATCTTCCTCGGCCTGCTTACCGTCTTTATTCCCTGTGGCATCACTCAGGCCATGATGGCCACCGCTCTCGGCACGGGCAGCATCGTCATGGGCGCAGCTTTGATGTTTGCCTTCACACTCGGCACGAGTCCCGTATTTTTCATCATTGCGTATCTAACCACCGAGCTCGGCTCACGTCTCGAAAAATTCTTCATGCGATTTGTTGCAGTGGTTGTCTTGATCCTGGGATTCGTAACTTTGGATGGCGGACTCAATTTAATGGGCTCCCCGCTCTCGCTTCAAAACCTGACCCGCAATCTGATTCCGTCCGAAAGCAGCGCCTCAGCCCAGGCTGATTCTCCCCAACCCATCGTCGCGGATGGCGGACTCATCCTTGAAGTCCAAAATAATGGATATTTTCCGAAGACGCTCAAGGCCCCCGCAGGCCAGGACTTCACCCTGAACCTCATCACGGAGAATACCTATTCATGCGCGCGGGATTTTGTCATCCCTGCCTTGAATTATTACGAATTGCTCCCTGATACAGGCACTGTTCAAGTGAACATCCCTGCCCAAAAAGCGGGCTCGACCCTCTTCTTCACCTGCTCCATGGGAATGTACACCGGACAGATCGTTTTTGAATAGCAACTTTCTTTCCCCTTTCCTCTCTCTTGATGGCGAGGAAACAAGAAAGGACAAAGAAGCCAGGTATGATTAAGAAAACCTTCCAAATCCCCGATATGACCTGTTCCAACTGCGCCATGAAACTCGAATCCCTCGAAGATACTCTCGAAGGGGTGAAGGAGATCAACGCCAGTTATCACAGGCTGGAGATGGTCATCGAATACGACGAATCGAAATTGACCGATGAGCAGATCGTTGCAGCGGTAAAAAAGAAAGGTTATCAGGCAGTTCTGAAGCAATAATGATAACCAGCTAAAAAAGGCACGTACACAAGTCTGCAAGTGACCTTGTGTACGTGCCTGCTTTCCTGCGATATACTTTCCCCATGCCAAAGTATTACACCCCAAAGCAAGCCAACGATTCCCTTCCCGCGGTCCGACCGCTGGTGGAGGAGATGATGGAGATCAGCGAAAAGATCCGCGCCCATCAACCCGAGCTGTGGGTGGTTGCCCAAAAGGCGGCAGGGAATGGGGGCAGCCCCACGCTTAGCAAACTCCTGCCCGATTTTGACCGTCTGCACGAGATCATTCATCAAATTCAGGATATGGGCATTCAGATCAAAGACCTGACCATCGGCTTGATTGATTTTGTCGCTTTGCGCGATGGCAGGGAGATATATCTGTGTTGGCAATGCGGGGAGGCGAGTATCAAGTATTGGCACGAGATCGAAGCGGGGTTTGCGGGCCGCCAGTTGATCGATTGGGAATAGGTCATGGTCATATTCGCCGAATCGTTTATACTTTCCTGCAATCCAAACAATTGCAGAGATTAAGTGAGCCTTTCCAATATCGACACGCGACCTGTGTGACAAGCAGTATTTGAAAAAGTTGTAAGAGCATAAACTCCATACTCATCAAAGACCTTGTTGCGGATAAAAACAAGGTCTTATTTTTTAACAATCCGCAAACTTCTAAACCCGTAAGGAGAAAAATGAGAAAAGGAATTCTGAGCGGTATTGCCGCCTATGCATTGTGGGGATTTTTCCCCATTTATTGGAAATTGCTCCATGATGTGCCGGCACTACAACTGCTCGGACACCGCATTGGCTGGTCATTCGGCTTGTTGATGCTCTTCATCCTGCTCACCCGGCAATGGGATGATTTCCGCTCGGTTGCATTCATCCCAAAGACTCTTGGCATCTATGCCATTGCCGGAGTGCTGCTTTCTCTGAACTGGCTCATCTATGTCTGGGGCGTGAATGCGGGCTTTATCGTCGAAACCAGCCTGGGATATTTCATCAATCCCCTGCTCAGCGTTTTATTTGGTGTGATTTTTCTGCGGGAACGTTTGCGCCCCACGCAATGGATACCGGTCATCATCGCCGCTATTGGCGTGATATATCTCACTGTCACCTATGGCCGTCCGCCGTGGATCGCCCTCTCGCTCGCCGTATCCTTTGGCTTGTATGGATTGGTAAAGAAACTTTCACCGTTGGGTTCGGTGTATGGCCTCACTCTCGAAACGGGCATTGTCTTTCCAATGGCGCTGGTCTATCTTGCAGTCGTCCAGTCGAACGGCTCGGGTGCTTTCCTGCATGAGGGTCTCACGGTGGATCTCTTGCTCATTGGCGCAGGGATCGTTACCACCATCCCCTTGCTTATGTTTGCCTCCGCCGCAAAACAAATCCCATTGAACATGATCGGTGTCCTGCAATATTTTGCCCCCACCATTCAATTTCTTATCGGCGTGTTCCTATACAAGGAACCCTTCGACACTTCGCATCTGATCGGTTTCAGCATCGTCTGGCTCGCGCTCATCATCTTCTGGGTTGAAAATATTATTGCACACCGCATGCCCGTCGAGCCGATCCCCGAACTTGGCGAGGACTGATGAAACTACTTTTTATCGGCGGCACAGGTCTCATCAGTTCCGCGTGCTCGGAACTTGCCGTTCTACGCGGCCATGAGCTATTTCTTTTGAATCGTTCGGCTTCAGCCAAATACCCTGCGCCCAAAGAGGCGACTGTTTTACAAGCAGATATCTCCGCGGACGCATCGCGTCTTTCCGCTCTGTTGGCTGGTCACCGCTTCGATGCAGTGGTCGACTTCATTGCATTTACCCCCCAAGACATCGACCGTGATATTTCCCTTTTCCGCGAAAAAACGGATCAATTTGTTTTCATCTCCTCCGCGAGCGCGTACCAAAAACCCGTGAATAATTACCTCATTACCGAAGAAACCCCGCTGGAGAATCCGTTTTGGGAGTATTCGCGAAATAAAATTGCCTGCGAAGAAAAGTTGATGACCGAATTCCGCACCCGTCAATTCCCTGTCACCATCATTCGGCCTTCCCTCACCTATGGGCCGTCGCAGATTCCATTCTGTACGGGGAATTGGCAGCACCCGTGGACCCTGGTCAACCGGATGAAACAGGGCCAGCCGGTCATCATCCCCGGGGACGGCACTTCCCTTTGGGTGCTGACCTGGAACGAGGATTTTGCAGTCGGCTTGGTTGGTTTGCTTGGAAACGAAAAAACCATCGGCGAAGCGTTCCAGATCACCTCAGACGAAGTGTTGAATTGGAATCAAATCTACCTCGAAGCATATCAGGCTCTCGGTCTGGACCCGAACGTGGTTCATATCCCCAGTGACTTTATCGCGCGATTCGATGAACATGCAATCGGCAGCCTCATCGGCGACAAATGCAATAGCGTGGTGTTCGATAACAGCAAGATCAAGCGCTTCGTCCCAGAATTCGATTGCAGGGTGAATTGGAGCGAAGGAGTGCGCCGCTCGCTGGCCTGGTTTGAGGCGCATCCGCAATTCCAGACAGTCGCCGCGGAATCCGATGAACTTTGGGATAAAATTATCGGCGCATACGAAAAGGCTTTCCCATAAATATTGCAAGCGAGGCATGATGATGGATAAAAAGAAAGGTGTCATCGGTATTCTTACGGGGGGCGGTGATGTGCCGGGTTTGAACCCTGCCATTCGTGCCGTAACGATCCGTGCGTTGCGGGAAGGCTATCAAGTGATCGGCATCCGCCGCGGCTGGGGCGGATTGACCGATATCATCCGTGAAAAGGATGCGGATAACAGCAACAATTTTCAGATACTCACAGAAGAGATAGTCAACCGTGCCGGGCGTACGGGTGGGACGTTCCTACATACTTCGCGGACGAATCCAGGCAAGGTCAAAAAGTCGGATGTGCCTGTGCATTTGCGGGAGAAATATCAGGATGAGAAAAATGACCTGACCCCGGAAGTATTAAAGAACCTTGATTTTCTTGGCGTGGATTACATGATTCCCATCGGCGGTGACGATACCCTTAGTTATGGAGTTCGGTTGTATAAGGAGGGTTTTAAAGTTGTCGCCATCCCCAAGACAATGGATAACGATGTGCCGGGCACGGATTACTGCATCGGTTTCAGTACCTGTGTCACCCGCACCATTTCCCTCACCAACAGTCTTCGAACCATTGCAGGTTCGCATGAACGGTTCATGGTCCTTGAAGTTTTCGGGCGGTATGCAGGTTTTACCGCCATGCTGCCTACCATGGCCGGAGCCGCCAACCGCTGCGTGATCCCAGAGTACAAATTCAATATCGACCATTTGACAGAATTACTGGTGAAGGACCGCGATGCCAACCCCAGTCATTATTCCGTTTTGCTGATCTCGGAAGGAGCCATGTACGAAGGCGGTGAAATGGTGTTCAAGGACCGTTCCACCGATGCGTACGGCCACGCCAAATTGGGCGGCATCGGCGACCTGGTTTCAGAACGGATCAAGGAAATTTCGCCAAAATATAGCAATGGCAAGACGGTGGATGTGATCAACCAGAAACTCGGTTACATGGTGCGCGGGGGCGACCCGGACGCGATCGACTCGATCGTGCCGATGGCGTTCGGCAACCTCGCCCTCGACCTGGTATTGGGCGGTATTCATGGCAGGCTGGTTGTGCTGAAGAATGGCCGCTACGACAATATGCCGCTCGATATCGTCACCTCGACCAAAAAGGTTGTGGATGTGGGTCATTTTTATGATACGGAGCGGTACCGCCCCAAGTACGAAAACTTTGAGATGAAGCCGTTGTTCATCATGACCAGTGAGATTTAGCATCGCCAATCAATTCTCTTGTGTTTGTCTTTATCCGCCCTGTGCCAGCGAGGCAATGCAGGGCGGTTTTTATGAAAATCCCATGCTTGATTGGTGAGCTTAAACTCCGAATTGAATGACAATCATCTTGGATAAATGCGGGCGATTTGGTTATAATTATGAAAATTTTACAGGAGTAATTAAATGAACTTTGCAATGTGGAAAAAGGCATTACAGGTCATCCCGGAAGTTTCTAAGGAAGAATGGGACCGATTGGATGTCATCTCAAAATGGTTGATTTCCACCCGCGCCGCTGTTCTAATCATGACGTTTATTTCCGCCGCCCTGGCGGGATTGTTTGCATGGCGTGATGGCTCGTTCGCTTTCCTGCCCTGGCTCGCCCTTGTTTTCGGCCTTATCATGGCTCATGCGTCGAACAACATCTTCAACGATTATACGGATTTTGTCCGCGGGGTGGACAAGGACAACTACTACCGTAACATCTACGGCGCGCAGCCCATTGCCAGCGGGTTGATGACCAAGCGCCAGCATCTCACCTATTTTGCGGTGACAGGCCTGCTTGCGCTTGTTTCCGGGCTATACCTCATCTTCGTCAATTCCAATGATCCTGTGGTTTGGGTTCTGCTTGGTTTGGGCGCTTTCTTTGTTCTGTTTTATACCTGGCCGCTCAAGTACATTGCTCTCGGCGAAATTGCAGTACTTCTTGTTTGGGGGCCTTTGATGATCGGCGGCGGCTATTACGTGCTGGCGCATCAATGGAACTGGAATGTTGTCCTCGCCTGCCTGCCCTATGCGTTGGGAGTCACGACTGTGATCTTTGGCAAGCACATCGACAAGCTTGAAAAGGACAAGGCGAAGAACATCCACACTCTGCCGGTGGTGATTGGCGAGAAGGCATCCCGCTTTACCGTGCTGGCGATGATGGTCATTCCTTATTTTCTGACCCTTTACCTGATCGCCATCAAATTCTTCACTCCGATCATGGCGATCGTTTTCCTTGCGATTCCTACTTTCCTACGGATGTACCCTGTTTTCTTCAAACCCAAGCCTGAAACCAAGCCCGAAGGCCAGCCCGGCTGGCCACTCTACTTTGTGGGCTATGCCTTTTACAATAACCGCGCCTTCGGTATGTATTTCATGGCCGGCTTATTGTTGGATATTTTAGTGAGGATCCTGCCATTCACACAAAATTTCTGGCGCTAAGAATCTGCCGGATGGTTAGTACCAGGCCTCCCCTCGTCTGAAGCGGGAGGCTTTTTCATGCCGGGCGGGGAGGAGTTGCATCACTAAATCCTGACCCAAATATCCCATTGTGAATATCTTTACAAATAAGACAATTTTGGTTATAATTTCAGTGATAAATTTCACAAACGAACCGAGGCTGACTTGAATACAAATAAGATTCCCCATGTGGTCATCATCGGAGCGGGATTTGCCGGGCTGGAAACTGCGCGCGGCCTGGCGAAGTATCCTGTCCGTATTACCTTGATCGATAAAAACAATCACCATCTTTTTCAACCGCTGCTGTACCAGGTTGCCATTGCGGGGCTGCTTCCTTCGCAAATTGCCCAACCCGTGCGGACCATTTTTCGCAAGCAAAAAAACCTCGCCTTCCAAATGGGGGAGGTGATTTCAGTGGACTTTGCTGAAAAATTTGTGAAGCTCAAAGGTTCGGTGATCGCCTACGATTACCTCGTTATTTCGGCGGGCGCGCGCACGAATTTCTTCGGGTTCGACGCGCTTGAAAGGCACGGTCTTCAAATCAAAGATATCGAGACGGCCGTGCAAACGAGAAACCACCTCCTCTCGATGTTCGAGCAGGCCAGCCACGAAGCGGATGAAGCGAAGCGTAAGGCCATGCTTACATTTGTCATTGTGGGCGGCGGCCCGACCGGTGTGGAAACGGCCGGGGCATTGAGCGAACTCATCAACCATGTGATGCGAAAGGATTTCCCGCGTTTGAATTTGAGCGATGCTCAGGTCATTCTTTTGGAGGCGGGTCCCAGCCTCATCAATGCCTACCCTGAAGAATTGCGTGAGTCCACGTTCGGGCTTTTGAAAAAGAAAAAAGTGGATATTCGCTTGAACACAAAGATGGCGGATTTTAACGGTCAGCGCGTGACGCTGGAGGATGGAACTTTCATCGAAACACGGACGTTGATCTGGACGGCAGGCGCCAAAGCCGCTGAAATTATCGACTCACTCGGTGTGGAGCAGGCCGGCATGGGGCGGGTACGCGTCGCTCCCAGCCTGCAGCTGGCTCAGTTTCCTGATGCATTCGTCATCGGTGATGCCGCTTTCGTCGTCAATGGGAATGGCCAGCCCCTGCCAATGCTCTCCACCGTTGCCATTCAGCAAGGGAAAGCCGCCGCAAAAAATATCCGCCGTATGGTGGAAGGGAAGCAGCCGCTCCCGTTTCATTACAAAGACCCGGGTCTGCTTGCCACGGTGGGACGGAATGCCGCAGTTGCCAGAATTTTCGGCATCTCCTTCAGCGGGTTCATCGCCTGGGTGATCTGGGTCTTCCTGCATATCTACCGCATCATCGGCTTTCGCAACCGGATCATTGTCATGTTCAACTGGGCCTGGGATTATTTCTTCTACGATAACCAGGTCAGGCTGATTACGAAGGAATAACTTCCTTGGCTGAAGAAGCGGTGACGAACCTATTCCAACTCCCGATATAAAAACCATTCGCCTTTGCGCCGGTCCACACCCTTCATGGCGCGGTCGTAGTAAATTTCGAAGATCTGACCCGAATCTGCCTTCACGCGGAAGTAAAACCGCCCAACATTCAACGAGCCCCGCGTGGACGCTGCCGCGGCGTGTTCGGGACGCATATTGTTTGCCATTTTTCCCCTCCGCGTAAAGTCGCTCCACTCGGAAAGGGACCCGACGATGCGATGGGTCTGTCCCTTCCAAATGAATCCGTTCGGGCAGTGCGGGGATTTTTCATGCACGGGCAGCGCATCGAAGAGCACTTCGATGGATTCGTCGTAGAAGTGAATCGGGATGTGTTCGGTCATCGTTTCATTTATCCCATTATACGCGCCGGACCAGTAAGGGAATTCCAATCGAGAGACCGATCATCATGAAGGAAACCGGGCACAGGATTACTGGCAGCAGCCACAACTCCCAAAAACTCTTTTCACGGGCTTTGGCCGGGTTATTCGGATCGTACAGCAGGGTGGTGACTTCCCCGACCCGGTGGGTGGGCGGACTAGAGGAGTTGACGCTTTCGTATTCATATTCGCGGCCTTCGACCGTATAGCGAAAGACGGGCGAATAGGTAGTGCCCGAATCTGAGGAGTGGGATTCTTCCAGTCGTACCACTGTCCCCTGCACTTCCACGCCATTGCTGTAAAAATTCCAGCTTGAATAGGCGTACCAAATACTGACTGCAAGGAGAATTACTGCGCTGATCGGCAGCAGGATGAAGGCGCAGCCTAATTTGCGCGGCTTTTTGCTGCCTTCCGTTGAAAATGCCTGGTCTGCGGTTTGCATTTTGCACCTCTAAAAGTTGGATTTTTTAAAGCGACCTGATAAATCATCCGCGCAGGGCGATCTTCACCACCTGCGGGCTGGCCACGCGGAAATAATCTTCCATTTTCATAAAGATGGACCTTTCGAGACTGCCCGCGTTGAAAACGACTTCCTCATTTTCCTTTATCAGCGGATCCGCCAGCAGACCAAGATTTTCATTGAATGTAAATGGCGGAATGGAACCAATGATACAGCCCGTGAGGGCCTCCGCTTTTTCGCGCGGAGCCATGCCGATGCCCGCCGCATTGAAATGAGCTTTGATGGCGTCGAAGTCCACGCGAGAATCACCGGGGACGTTGGCAAGGTAGTACAGGTTTACTTTTTTGCTGATGCGCACCTGCACCACCATGGACTTGATGGCCTGTTCAAGGCGGTTGCCGCGGATCTTGGTAATGAATTCCGTGCGGCCTTCCGCTTCGTGCTCAATGACACGGTAAGCGGCGTTGTGAGAATCTAACAGGGCTTTTAGTTGTTCGTGGATGGGGGTGGTCATGGAGGGATTATAAGAGATTAAGTGTTGGGATGTGAAAATAGTGAATAGAAGATGTCCCGCGTGGTTGAGATCGCAGGACATCTTTGTTTTATTTCAAGGCATACACCGCATATCCGCGCGCGGGGGCAAAGAATTGACCGCGCCCATCGGGGCTGGTGGATTGATTCACGGGGCGAGACATGTCGTTTTTGCCCCACCAGGCTACGGGTTGGAAGGAGGCGTTCGTCCATTGGGTGGCGACCCATTCCCCGCGCCAATTGTCGCCGCGGTTGTTGAGGACGTAGATCAGCCCGAGTCTGTTCTCGTAGCCGCCGCGCTGCATGATGTACAGGTCATCCGAAAGATACAACATGGAGGTCGAGCCGCCCGCATATTTTTCATGTGCGTTCACGAGCGCGTCGATGCCGTTCGGAGTGTCGCGCAGGGCGAGGTTGTAGTTGAAGTAATCCTTCCAGAACACGCAGGGATAGCCTTCGTGGGCCATGATATAGGAATAGGCCAGCAGTTTGTCGTTGGCGATGGGGCGTCCTTCATCGCGCAGGTCGTGATTTTCCACAAAGGTGACCGTGGTTTGAGGCTGCGCCTTCAAAATCGTTTCGCCGTTTACAAGGTCTTTCAAGTTGAAACCGTATGAATCGCACAGTCCTTTGAGCAATTCGCGCAATGGAAAATCGAAGGCATCGACCGGGTTGTAATTGGCTTCGTTTGCCTCATTGACCCAGTGCAGGGTGTTCGTGGCGTTATCCCAATACTCCGCCACGCCAAACGGTTTGTGATACGCGCCGTTCTTCATATAACGATATTCCTGAATGGCAGTGATGGTATTTGCGGCGAAACCCTTGACGAAATCAAAACGAAAACCGTCGAAGCCGACTTCTTCGATCAACCAGCGCGCGAGCTTGAGCAGTTCGGCGTATACATACGGGTTGCGATGCGAAAGGTCGGGCATGTCGCCGAAGGTCATCTCATCCCAGCTTTCGTACATGCTTGGATGGAACGATTCCCAATTGCGCGGGAACTTGCCGCTTTTTGGATTGAAGACCGTCCAGCGCGACTGCCCCGTGATGGGATTGACTTCCTGCGCGTCCGCCCCGCTGTTGTGATTGAGCACCATATCCGCGATCACGCTTAACTGATGCTTGTGTGCTGCTGCTATAAGCGAATCCAGTTCCGCGCGCGTGCCAAACCAGGTGGGGATGCCGCCCTTCTGGTCGAATTCGCCGAGGTCGTAAAAATCGTACGGGTCGTAGCCCATCGAAGGCCCGAAGAGATTCGCCGCCTTGTGGACGGGCGGAAGCCATAACGAAGTGAACCCCGCCTGCGCCAGCGCGGGGATTTCGCGGGTGATGTAGTTCCACCATTGGAATTCCTTGTTTTCTTCGCGGGGACAATCCCAGTAGAAGGTTTGCATCATCACGCCCATGTGTGTTCTCTCTCCTCTGTGTTGTTTATGTTTTGTCGCTGGTGTGAGTGCGTCGCACCAGACTCGATGGGAAGATGCCAATCGATAGATACTGCCGCTTAATGAGCAGAATCCAACCCGTCTGGTGCGACGCACTTAACGCGGATAAAACCTTTAGGGTTTACCCAGCAGATTTTAACCTTATTTCCCGATTGAAAAGGTAGTGACTTGATCCCCATCGACGATTGATCGGCACTTTCCCGCTTATGAAAATACCTGACGGGTTTATAAAACCTGTCAGGTATTTTGTCTCTTTATTGTCTTCCAATTTACTTCTTTATTACCTGACTTACCTTCCTATGCAGGCGGTCTATCTCCGCCAATATATCTTCAGGGTTGACGTTCTTTTCAAGGTCAAGCAATTCCTTGTCCATATCATTCTCGATGCCCAATTTGTCCTGGATCGCATCCAGCATGTTGAGGACGCGGGTCAATTCATGTTCGGCAAGCAGACCAATTTGCAGGTCGAGGTCGGCGCGGCGCTCGGCCTCGGCGCTCATACGATTCTGACTGATCAAGACAAATGTGGCGAGGAAGATCGCTTCCAGTGAGACAACCATCGTCAATAAACCGAAAGGGTAGGGGTCAAACGGCTGGATGCCCAGATACCCCAGATTGATCCCGACCCAGACCGCGAACCAGACAAGGTGGAAATACACAAAAGACATGCGCCCCGAGAAGTTTGTGATTCCATCCGCGAGTCGTTCTGCGGAGGTGCGCTGGCTGGCAGCAGTTTTGCGGGAACTGACAATGATATTAATGTTCTGCCTGATGATCTTCGCAAGATGCAGTTTATGTTTCTTCCCAGCGGAGGCGCTTTTTTTAGAGGCCATGGCAATACTCCTGAATATAAATTTACTACCCATGAAAGCAGAAAAGGAATCTGCACTATTATAGCTTTTAATGAATCCATTCACTTTTGCGTTTCCGGAGACCTAACCTTGTCCGATCCGTATTTATCCCGACACTTAACCGATCAAACGGTGTTTTCCCTGCAAAGGGGAGAGTACGCCAATCCCCATATCCTATTAAAAGTAAAAAGGAGATTGACCATGCAAGAGAGCATCATTTCAAGTGTAATCCTCCCGTTGTCGATTGCCATCATCATGGTAACGCTGGGCATGACGTTGACGGTCGCGGATTTTCGGCGCATTTTCACCCAGCCAAAACCCGTGCTGGTCGGCCTGCTCTGCCAGATGATCCTGCTGCCCCTGCTGGGTTTTGCAGTGGCTGGCATCTTTGCCCTGCCCGCGATCTATGCCATCAGTCTTATATTATTGGCAGTCTCCCCCGACGGCGCGACGTCGAACCTCATCATCCACGCGGGCGACGGCGACCGCGCGCTGGGCATCACCCTGACCGCCATCACCAATATGCTGGCCTTTATCACCATCCCTTTTGGGCTGGGAATCGCCTACTCGGTATACGGCAGCGGCGCGCTGGATATTGACTTCCCCGTGGTGGATACGATGATACAGGTGGCCGTCATCACGCTGATCCCCACCCTGTTGGGTATGGGCATCCGCAATTGGAAACCAGACTTTGCCGAGAATAGCAAGCGCTGGTCGAAGATATTCGCCACGGTTTTCCTGTTCCTCGTCATTCTTGCGCTCATTGCCCAAAACTGGGACGTGATCGTCCGCGACGGTCCGCGCTTTGCCCCCGCCTTTATCGTGCTGAACATCGCCTCCCTGATAGTGGGCTATTATGTTTCCAAATTCGCGCGCATCGGCCACATCCAGGCCATGACGATCGCCATCGAGACGGGTTTGCAGAACTCGACCGTCTCCATCACGGTTGCCATCACCTTGTTGAACAATAACGATATGGCGGTCATCCCTGGTTTATATGCCATCTGGATGTACGTCACTGGCTTTGCGCTCGCCTTTTGGATGGCACGCCGCGCCCCCAGCCCCGAAGCTGTCACTGCATAGGAAGATATTTTTTATATCGAAAGACCTGACACAGATACCCGTCAGGTCTTTTGTATATCGATGCCCACCACCAGCGCATCGCGCGCCCATTCGCTGAGTTTCTGTCCATCCTGCCAGCCCTGGTATTTGGCGGCCATCATCGGGCGGACAGTTGATTCTTCCCCGATGTTTTTTACGATCCTTGTTGTTGCGGCGAAAATATACTTCCCGATGCGTAGCGCTACTTCGGGGTTGGCGCGCAGGTTCTTTACCCGATCGGATTCATTCCCGCCCCCGGAAAGCAGGTAGAGCGAATCCGCATGGATGCAAAACCAGATTTCGATCTCATGCGGTTTGCCGCTTTTGCGTCCCTTTGTGGTGAGGTAGCAATATTCCTCCCTCGCAAGCTCGGAGAGGAGTTTGGTCAGGTCGTTGTTTACCTTGTTCATAAAGCCTCGTTGTTTTCCGAATGTCTTAGAGAGCGTTTCTTAAGTCCTTATCGCCCTCTTTTCGTACACGGATGCTTCGACAAGCTCAGCACAAGTTTCACGGACGCTTCGCGTACGGAAAGAGCAGCTTTTCAATGGGTTTTTCCGTGAACTTCAGTGTAATCCGTGTTATCCGTGTCCCAAAAAAAGTCAAGAAACACTCTCTTAGGAGTCGAACTGGCTGATATCCTGCACTTCATTGGAAAGGAAATACGTCTGCGCGGGTAGAAATAGATGTTTGCGCTTCCAGGTTGCGTAGACGGTGGTGCACTGCGAACGCTTCAACCGCTGGATCAGGGAAGAATCGTACAGCAAAATGGAGCGGTTCGTAATGCTTTCGATCACCGTCCAATGGTCGTGATATCCCTGCAGGCCGAGGATGATGGCGCGGCCGGGGGTGCCGTCCAGAAAACTTTGCATGGATTTCCAAAACGAGATCAGGTCCGGGTTGGGGACTCCGCGCCAGGGGATCTCCACATTCGAGATGCGCTTTTTGCCGACCACCTTGTTCAAGATGACGAGCATTTCCGTGTGGATGATGCCGCCGATCAGAAACTTGGTCAACAACCCGCGGCGGGAAAGATAATGGATCAGGTCGTCGAATAATTGCTGGGTCTCAGGATCCGAGGAATGGTTGATGATCCGCTCGGCGTTGATGATGCTGTACAGCCCGCAGAGTGAATCAAGGCCGCCCTGTTGAAAGGGGGGCGGGTTTGGATAGGGAAGAGAGGATGCGGCCATTGGACAAATGGAACGTGATAGATAATAGGATAGAAAGTTACTAATTCTTCTTTGCTGCTTTTGGCTCTTCTATTTCCGCAGTCAGTTCATGGGTCTTTTTATCATATTTTCCCGCAAGGTCATCGCTGAGCGTGCCTCCCCAAAGGGGTGACTTGGCAATATAAGCGGCGCGCCCGATCATATGCGCGGCGACAGGAGCTGTGGCAAATAAAAACAGCAGAATCGATAGCGCGCGGATGCTGATGGCAAATTCCCCAAAATGAACCGCCGCCCCAAGCAAAAGAAAGCCAATACCAAAAGTTGCAGACTTTGTATTGGCATGCAGGCGCATATATAAGTCTGGCATTCGTAATACGCCCAGCGCTGCTACAAACATAAAGAATCCGCCGATTAAGATCAGAATCTTTGAGAGGATATCCCAGAACATGTGATTATTTTCCCTTCTCAAGATAGCGGGCGAAAGCCACCGTGCCCAGGAAGGCAATCAGCGCAAGGACCATTGCTGCGTCCAGAAAGACGGCTTTGCCTGTTTCGACGGCGAACAGGGTCATAAAACCGATCGAGAGGGTTGCCATCAAGTCAATTGCTATTACCCGGTCCAGCGCCATGATGCGATGGTCGCGGTTGGGGTTGCGGGTCAGGCGGAGAAAGGCAAACAGCAGGGCGAGGGTCAGAAAGCCAAAGGCAATCATATTAACGGTCATGAGAGGCGATCCTTTTTGTCTGAAGAGAAAAGTTTCAGAACCCAGCGTTCCAGCCCGTTCTTAATCTCGCGTTTTGCAGCATCCGCATCCTCTGCATACATGACGTGAACATAGATCACCTTTTTATCATTGGATACGTCGAGACTGAGCGAGCCGGGCGTCAGGGAGATGAGATTTGCCAGCAGGGTGATCTCTGCGTCGGTTTTTGCGTCCAGGGGAACAGCAATGATGCGGGGCTTCATATAGTTATGTTTGGTCAACACGTCTGACGCCACTTTGATGTTGGATTTGACGAGCTCTACCGAGAAAAAAGCGACAAACTGGATTAATCTCGATATTTTTCCAAAATAGGGCGGCGCTCCAAGCGCGCGCTGGGCAACATAGAGGATGATGTATCCAATGATGAAACCTGCAATAATATTTCCAGAATTAATTTCGCCGTTGAGCATTGCCCAGGTCAACGCTAATATGATATTCAGCAAAAAATATCTCATGGTGTGATCTCCATAACAGCCTGGATATACGCGGAGGGATTCATCAACTGTTCACCCGCTTGTAATGCCAGTGAGAAGGCGGGGGAAACTCCCAAACCAATCATGATGGTGATCGCGGCGAGTACCACAATGGGTGCCAGCATGCTGATCCATTGCTTTTTCGAGAGAGGTTTTGCGCTTAATTCTTCATTTTGCGGCAACGGTTTCCAAAACGTTTCGTTCCATAATTTCATCATTGAGAAAACGGTCAACAAACTCACTGCCAGTGAAACTGCAACGATGAAAAAATCACCTTTTTCCAAGCCTGCCTGGATGAGGCTGAGTTTGGCAAAGAAACCGGAAAGCGGGGGAATACCTGCCAGTGAAAGCGCAGGGATGAGAAACAAGACGCCCAGGTGCGGCATAAGTTGATACAACCCGCCGAGCTTTTTCAGTTCCAATGTTCCATGGAGGTGTTTTACCACCCCGCTGATTAGGAATAGGTTCGTCTTGACGATAATATGGTGCGCAATGTAAAAGACTGAGCCGGCCAGTGCAAGTGGAGTGAACAATCCCAGCCCCATGACCATGTAACCGATCTGGCTGATAATGTGAAAGGAGAGTACCCTTCGGAATTCGCCCTGGGCAACAGCGCCCAGCACGCCAGTGACCATGGTCAAGCCTGCGATGAAGAGAATCAAGGTGTGGGTGAAGCCGACGTCTTGGGTAAAGATTAAGGTAAAGACGCGGATGAGGGCATACACCCCAACCTTGGTCAATAGTCCAGCAAATAAAGCGGAAACAGGCACGGGCGGCGTATGATACGAAGCTGGCAGCCAAAAGAACAGCGGAAAGACGGCTGCCTTGATTCCAAAAGCGATCAGGAACAGCATGGATAGTGTCGTGATCAAGCCGGATTGTTCTGCGGAAAGCCCCTTTGAAAATTTATATGCCAGGTCTGCCATGTTTAGCGTGCCGGTCATGCCATAGAGCAGACCAAGCGCGGCGAGAAAAACGGCGGAGGCCATCAAGTTAAGGGTGACATATTTAATGGCGCCTTCCATTTGACCGCGCCCGCCACCGAGTGCCAGCAGTACGAAGGATGCCATCAGCATCACCTCGAACCAGACATACAGGTTGAACAAATCCCCGGTGAGGAATGCGCCGCTCACGCCCATCAACAGGAATTGATAGAGTTGGTGATAGCCGAACTTCTCGTGGTCTGGGTCAATGATTGCCAGCGAATAGACTGCCACTGCAAGACCAATGATGCCGGTCAGGACAACCATAATGGAACTGAACAAGTCTGCTACCAGCGTGATGCCAAACGGCGCCTGCCAACCTCCAACCTGCAAGACGAGAATGCCGTTGCGCCCCACTTCGACGAGAAGCCAGACCGCAACGCTCAACAATGCGGAGGAACCGAGAACACTCAACCAACGCTGCGCTGTCCGCGAGTTGTATGCCAGCAGCGCAAGGATGCCCGTAAACATGGGAATGATAATGGGAAGGATCAGCAAATTGTTCATGCGGAAGTTTCCTTCGAATCATCCGCTTCATCTGTGGTCTTCATTTTATCCAGGTCATCTGTGTGGATGGATTTATAGGTACGATATGATAACGCCAGCGCAAATGCCGTGACGCCGAAACTGATAACGATGGCGGTCAGAATCAACGCCTGCGGCAGTGGGTCGGCGTAAGGAAGCTCCAGCGCTTGTTGATCCATGCCGATAATGGGGAACCCAGCCCGGGTCAAACGGGCGGCGGTGAAGATCAGTAAGTTCGCGGCGTGACTGAGCAGGGCAAGACCGATCAAAAGTTTGACCAGACTGCGGCGAAGCATCATGTAGATACCGGCGGCATATAACCCGCCAATGACGAAGGCAAGAACGATTTCCATGATTACTCCACCTCTTCCAGGGCGAAGATGATAGTCAGGGTGACGCCCATCACAGCCAGAAACACACCAATATCAAATAATACGGGTGTGCCAATCTCGATCTTGAAAACACCCGGAATGGATAAGTATCCCCACAGCCCGGTGAGAAAGGATTCTCCCGCAAAGATAGCGGGTAATCCGCTGCACAAGGCGATCAATAGCCCGATTCCGATCAACAGACGAGTATCCACTCCCAAGACTTGGCGGGCTTCTATTGAATTGCTCGCAATTGAGTACAACGCGTATGCGGCAGAAGCCACCAGCCCGGCGATAAATCCGCCCCCCGGTTCATTATGTCCGCGCAGAAAAATGAATACCGAAAACAGAAGCAGAAGCGGGAACAGGTAACGGACCATCGTCCGCAGGATAAGAGAATCGATTTTCATTATTCCCGTCCTTTCTTCCTGCGAAATTTAAGCAAGGCATACACCCCAATTCCTGCAATACCCAGCACAGTGATCTCGCCCATTGTATCCATGCCGCGGAAGTCCACCAAAATCACGTTGACAATGTTGCGCCCGTGCGCCAGCGGCAGGGAGTTCTCTACAAAAAATGTTGAAATAGAATCGGAAATATGAACACCCACTGCGGCCAGTACCAGCATTGTCATCAATGCACCTGTAAACAGCGCAATAACCGCGTCGCGGATGCGCGCGCGCGGCGAACTGAGCTGCGTGAATTTCGGCAGGTGATAAAAAGCCAGCACAAACAGGATCACCGTCAATGCTTCAATGGCAAACTGGGTAATTGCCAGATCAGGCGCGCCAAATTGCAGGAAGATCAACGCCACGCCTATTCCTGCTGCGCCAAGCGCCGCAATCGCTCCCAACCGGGACGACGACGTCACTGCAGCAATCGCCGCACCGAGGATCAATGCCGCAATTGCTGCTTCATAAAATTTCACATCCGAGATATGCTGCGGCAGGATATCGAAGCCGCCGATGCGAAACAGCGAGTAGCCGCCGCCAAGCGTCACGCACAAAATAATGATCAGGATGTAATTGCGCAGGGTTCCGCTTTGCAGAAAGCGGGTTTGCGCGCGCGCGAGGGCGTTCATTCCATCGAGCGAAAGAGTATAAAAATAAGCGGGACCCCATTTCCACTCAATCTTTTGCAGGACGCCTCGCAGGGAATTTCTAATTGAAAATAAAAGGATACCCGCGATAACGGTTGCAATACTTAATAGGAAAGCGGTATTGACTCCGTGCCACAACGCCAGCTTGACTTTAACCGCTTCGCCCGCCACGCTGGAAACTGCCGGGCTGACGATCAGGTTTGAGATTCCGCTGGGAAAGAATCCCGCCAACAGACTGAGCGCGGTCAGCAATATTGGTCCCAGCCACATGCTGAGCGGCGCTTCATGCGGCTTTTTGGGGGATTCGGTGAGTTTGCCAAAAAATGGACCCATGCCCACCACTCCTGCTACGAAAACGGTGGAAAGCCCCATGAAGATGATCGCTGCCATCAGCCAGGGATTGAATTCGAGACCCGTTTCGTAAACAACTTCTTTGGCAATAAAGCCAAAGAGCGGGGGAAGTCCCGCCATCGAAAGCGCGCTGATGCCTGCCGCCGTCCCCGTGATGGGCAGGGCACGGAACAAGCCGCCAAGTTGGGTCACATCGCGGGTTCCCGTTTCGTGGTCGATTGCGCCAGCGACGAGAAACAACGCGCCCTTATAAAGCGCGTGAGCAAATAAGAGAACCACCGCCGCCTTCAGCGCGAGCGGAGTCCCCAAGCCGATGAGCATGGTCATCGTGCCGAGCGCGCCCAGGGTGGAATATGCCAGCAGACGTTTTAAGTCGGTTTGGGAAAAAGAGAGATAACTGCCGACCAGCATGGTGATCAGCCCCACACCGCTGACAGTGTATAGCCAGATGTCATTGCCGCCAAGAATGGGATGCAGGCGGGCAAGCAAATAAACTCCCGCCTTGACCATCGTCGCCGAATGCAAATACGCACTGACGGGAGTGGGAGCTGCCATGGCGTTTGGAAGCCAGAAATGGAAGGGGAATTGAGCCGACTTGGTGAACGCCCCCAGCAGAATCAGAATCAGTGCAGGAATAAACAATGGGTGGGATTGAACAGCCGTCCCGCCTGCACTGAGCGAAGTCGAAGTGTTGGAAAGAAGCGCGGAGATTTCCAGAGTCCCGCTAATTTGCCCGAGCAGGATAATACCTGCCAGCATCGCCAATCCGCCGCCGCCTGTCACCAGCAAGGCTTGCAAAGCGGCTGCACGCGCGGATTCCTTTTCGTGCTCAAAACCGATGAGCACGTAGGAACTGAGGCTTGTCAATTCCCAGAAGATGAAGAGCAGGAGCAGGTTGTCTGAAAGCGCCACGCCGAGCATGGCGCCCATGAAGATGAAGAGCCAGGCGTAAAAGCGTCCGATGTTGGGGTTTTTGCCAAGATAGCCGCCCGCGTAAATGACAACCAGTGTGCCAACACCGCTGATAAGCATGGCAAAGAGCAGGCTCAAACTATCAGCGCGAAAGGAGAAGTTTGCGCCAAATTCTCTTGCCCAGTTGAACGAAAAGGTTTCAGGGTTTTCCGCTGCAGCACGCGGCAGCAGGCTTGCGAAGTAGATGGTTATTCCGAGCGGCAGCAGGGCGATCAGCCAGCTTGCCAGTTTGTTTTTATTGCGGAAGAATAAGGGAGCAACCAACGCTGCCCCAAAGACGGAAAGTGTGGTTAAGGCAATCATCATATTGTTTTCCTGTTTTCACAGATACGATTTTCCCTCGTATTTCAATGTGACCTGAAATACAAATGTCCCTTTTTATAAGGGTTTTTGGTAAAGAGCAGATTAATGAAGGAAAATTATCCGTTCAACTGGCGCTGCAGCGCGCGCAGGTTGCGGCGGTGCAGCGTTTCTGCCAGACCGCCGAGGTAGACGCGGCTCTTGCCGCATTCCTCGATAGTGATCTCTTCGAGAAATTCATCCACGTTCTTGCGCTTGCCCGCAGATTTGACGATCTTCTTGATGTTGTTGAGGTAGTTCAAGTTTTCCTTCACCGCCGCATCGATTTCGCCGCGCAGGATGATATCGCCATGTCCCTGGATGATATTTTCCAGCCCCATGCGCCCGATCTTTTTGACGGAGGCGAGCATATCGTCCACGTTGCCATCTACGACATAGGGGAGGGGCATGAAGGCGTCACCGGCAAAAAGCACGCGGTCTTCCTCCACCAGCACGGAGATGCCGTCGTCGCTGTGGCCGAAGGCGGGGGCGATGATCAGATTCTTTTTCCCGACGCGCATGGCCATTTCACCGGAAGCAAACGTCAAGTGGGGGGGAACGATCTTTACCTGCCGCAGATTTGCATCCTGTTTGCGGGATCCCTCCAGGGAAGGAATGCCCTTGGTGATCAAATATTCCCTGCATTTTTCATGGCCGATGACGGTTGCCCCGGGAAAGAAGCAATTGCCCCAGGTATGGTCAGCGTGGTAATGGGTATTGATGACATAGCGAACTTGAACGCCCAGTTCATGTTCGATGAACTCGCGCATTCCCAGCGTTTCTTCGGGGAGGGCGAGGGTGTCGATGACCACTGCCCATTGCGGGCCGACGATGACGCCGGCGGTTACCTGGGCGTAGACTTCACTTTGGAACCAAAATACATTTTCGGATACTCGTTCGCGGTGCATATGCCTTACCTTCTTAGTGACTTTTCCAAAGATTTCCTACCCTTACTCCATGCAAAAGCCCTGATAATTTGTGTGGATTGTTAATAGCACATTCTTTCGAAAATATCAAGTTGTACAGACAAATTTGTGGCTAAATTGTCTTTTCCACCAATGAACGGAGGAACTACTTATAGCGGCGACACAATATTCGATGGTTGCTCATTGAAGCAAGGCAGGAAAGGTTCATGTATCAAGGCAAGTTCCCTCTTTACGCGCCGTGAAAAAAAAGACCTCCGAGAGTGAGCATCGGAGGTCTTCGTCTTAGATATGTATGGGCGTCCCGCTCGCGCCATGTGCCGCTTCCATGATTGCTTCGGAAAGCGTCGGGTGCGCGTGGACATTGCGTGCAATCTCATGCGGAGTTAATTCCATCATGCGCGCGAGAGTGAGTTCGGGGAGGAGTTCGGTCACTTCGGGGCCGATCATGTGCGCGCCTAAAATTTCTCCATATTTCGCATCGACCACGATCTTCACGAAGCCCATGTAATCGCCCATGCCAAGTGCCTTGCCGTTCGGCTGGAAGGGGAAACGTCCGATCTTGATCTCGTGCCCGCGTTCCTTTGCCTGCGTTTCGGTGAGACCAAATGAAGCGACCTGCGGATACGAATACGTGGCGCGCGGCATCATTTCGTAATCCAGGGTGATCGTTTCCGCGCCTGCTATATTTTCGGCGCAGACAATGCCCATTGCTGAGCCAACGTGTGCCAACATGAGTTTGCCGGTCACATCGCCGACGGCCCAAATGCCAGGCACATTCGTCTGCATCTTTTCGTTGATTTCGACAAACCCGCGCTCGTTGATCTTTACACCGGCTTCTTCAAGGCCGAGTCCCTTCGAGTTGGGACGGAACCCGATCGCTACCAACGCCTGGTCTGCTTCCAGTATTGTTTCTTTTCCTTCCGCTGACACTTTAACCTTCACGCCTGTCTTGGTTGCTTCCACAGATTCAACCTTGTGGCTGGTCATAATCTTAATACCGCGTTTCTTGAATTCCTTTTCGAGTTCCTTTGATACTTCTTCATCTTCAAGCGGAACAACACGCGGCAGCATTTCGACGATGGTCACATCCACACCGTACGCGCTCCAGATGGTGGAAAATTCCACGCCGATCGCTCCCGAGCCGATGACAATCACCGACTTGGGGAGCTTGTCCTGCAAGATCGCTTCCCAATACGTGACCACTTTTTCGCCGTCCACTTTCCATACGGGCGGAACCATGGCGCTCGCGCCTGTAGCGACGATGATGTTCTTTGCTTTGAGTTCGGTGACTTTGCCGTCTTTGTCAGTTACATTGACTGTATCTTTTGCCTTGAACTTCGCTTCGCCCATGAACACGGCGATATTGTTCTTCTTCATCAAAAAACCAACACCTTTGGTCAGGCGGTCTGAATTCTGGCGCGAGCGTTTGACCGCCACGCTGTAATCCAGTTTCAGGTTGTCAAAGGAGAAGCCGAAGTCTTTGCCGCGTTCGCGCAGGGTGTGAGCTACTTCCGCGTTTTTGAGCAGGGATTTGGAGGGGATACAGCCCACATTCAAGCATACGCCGCCCATCCATTGCTTGTCCACGATCGCCACTTTCTGTTTTAGCTGCGCGGCACGGATCGCGGCCACATATCCCGCGGGTCCTGCGCCGATCACAACCACATCAAAATTTTCTGCCATGAGAAATATTCTCCTAAAATAAAAAGGTTAAGGGGATTATACCCTTAACCTTTTCCATGTCATTGCGAGGGCGTTAGCCCGAAGCAATCCAAACTTTGGCGAGGAGATTGCTTCGCCGCTACGCGGCTCGCAATGACATACTTAGGAACTCGAACGTCCGATTCCATGCCAACTGCGCGGCAGCGGGGTCATATTCGGGGCGATCCTCTTCAACGAACCAGTGGGCAACTCCCGGGTAGATGTGAAGCGTCGCATCCACGCCCGCTTTCTTAAATTCGGCGAATGTGTTTTCCACGAATTCATTCGGCTCCCATTCATCGTCATCACTGTAATGCCCCATCACTTTGGCGGTGACTTTTCCATAGTCCACGCCTTCATTTCCGTAGAAAAGAACAATCGCCCCAAATTGCTCGGGTTTGGATGTCGCGGCGATCAGCGCCCATGCCGCGCCCATGGAAAACCCAACTGCGCCAATCTTATTTCCTTTTACCAGGTCTCGTAAATAATCTTTTGCCGTCATCACCGTTGCGCCAATAAATTCACCATCGCTTTTTTCCATCAACTCTTTGGCTTCTTCAATAGTCTTTGCGATCTGCCCATTTCGCAGGTCCGGCGCGAGGACGGTAAATCCCTGCTCGGCGAGGCGGTCGCAGACTTGTTTGAAGAACGGCTTCAATCCCCACCACGCATGCAGAAGCAAAACACCGGGTCCGCCGCCGTTTGCAAGATATGCTTTGGCTTGTTTATCATTCACCTTCAATTCGATTTCAGATGTTTGGATGGACATGGGAATCTCCTCTGGAATATTATATGTACATTTGTTCTAATTTGCAAGCGAAAGAAAAAAGGCGACTTCCGCCGCCTTGGAAATTAAATCCAGCGCCTCACCCTGGACCTGTAGCCTGTGTACTGCTCTTTGAATTTTTTCTCCAGATAGGCCTCTTCCTTCTCGATTACGAGACGGCTCAGAGTCGTGGCGAAGACAGGCGCAGCGACGATGCCCCACCATGAACCATAATTGAGCGGAAAGCCGACAACCATCAAAAAGAAGCCCAGATAGATCGGGTTACGCGTGAGGCGATACACCCCGCCTGTCACCAATGACTTGACCGAGCCATGCGGGTCGAGCGTTGTACGCGCCTTGCGGAATTCAAGATAAGCCCCCACGCCAAGTATGAAACCGAGAAACGTCATGCCAAGGCCAATATACCTTCCAGCGGGGGAGACATAAAATGAGATCGGGACAAATCTTTGCAATATCATGGCCAGAGCGATATAGAACAATGCCACGAAGGGCGGGTGAATATTCTTATTGATTTCAGGGCTGTCTTTTTGTTTTTCTTTCATGTTTCTTCCTCTTGCAACACGTTTATTAATTATGCCCAATTTTCCAGAGTCTCTTTGACCTTCGCCAGGAACCAATCGGCGGAAGCGCCGTCGAGGATGCGGTGGTCGAACACAAAGGACATGTACACCATCGGACGGATGGCAATCGCATCGTCGATAACAACCACACGCTTTTGCATCGCCCCAACCCCGAGAATACCCGCCTGCGGCTGGTTGATGACCGGGAAGGCGAACAACGATCCGCTTACGCCGTGATTCGTCAGCGTGAATGTGCCGCCTTTTACTTCATCGGGTTGAAGTTTTTTGTTGCGGGCGCGATTCGCAAGGTCGTTGACTGTGCGCGCCATTGCCAATAACGAAAGATTATCCGCGTTTTTGATGACCGGCACAATCAGGCCTTCCTCGCTGAGGGAGACTGCCATTCCCAGATTTATATTTTTATGGACCAGCAGTCCTTCATCTGTCCATGAGGAGTTGGTCTGCGGGTAGGCTTTTAGCCCTGCCACAATGGCAGACAAGAAATATGCCGTGAATGTAAGGTTGACTCCATCCCGCTCAAAAGCGGCTTTGTTCGCGGCACGATGCTTTGCAACATGGGACATGTCCGCTTCCATTACAGTCAACACATGCGGTGAGGTGTGCTTCGACTCGACCATGTGCGCGGCGATCTGTTTGCGGATGGTGGTGTGTTTGATGAGTGTTCCAGGTTGCAGGTTGGAAGGTTGAAGGTTTGCGGGTTGTGTTTTTTGACTTGTAACCTGCGACCTTTTACCTTCAACAAATGCCAGCACATCGTTCTTCGTAATTCGTCCATTCAACCCCGATCCATTAACTTGAGACAAGTCCACGCCATGCTCGGCGGCTATCTTTGCCACGACGGGAGAGATGAAGCCAAGGTCTCGGTTGGTGGCGGGCGGTTGGTGGTTGGTGGTTTGAGGCAGTGCTTGAACAGCGGGTGTTGTAGTAGCCTTTTGCGATGATGCACTGCTGCCAACCGCCAACTGTCCACTGTCAATCGATTCACCAGGCTGACCTATGATTGCGAGCAATTCCCCCACCTTCGCGGCAATCCCTTCTTGTGTGATGATTTTCAAAACCGTTCCCGTCGCAGGGGCAGGGATTTCAGTATCCACTTTATCGGTGTTGACTTCGAGCAAAGGTTCCAACTCTTTAATCGAGTCGCCCTCCTGCTTGAGCCATTTTGTAACGGTGACTTCATCCACGCCTTCGCCTAATCTCGGAACAAATACTTTTGTCGCCATAATATCTCCAGTTGGTGGTTAACGGTTGGTGGTTGGTGGCAAAGTGTTAATGAGCGCGTAAAGTTTTTTGCGTAAATTTCGAATCTGTTCATCCATTGGGTCGACATCTTCCTTGCTTAGATATCCAAATTCTTGAGCCAAAACCAATTGTGTATCCACTTCTGCCAATGAACCGAGTGAAATATGCAAAAACCTGCGGAAATCACCAGGGGATTTTCTTGCCTGGCCTTCTGCTATATTGGATGAAACTGAAACAGCGGCACGGCGAAGTTGGTCTCCGAGCGCATAGGTCTCTTGTTTCGGAAATTTACCCGTCAATTGATAAACCGCCTTTGCTATTTTGATCGCATCCTGCCAAACAATCAACTCTCGATAATTCTTTGCCGAAACCTTTTCTTTTTCCATAAAACCTCACTGCTGTCAACTACCAACCGCCAACTATCAACTAAATAAAGGATACGCCGCAGGGTCTACTTCATTCATCATCTCATACACCGCATCAAACACCGTTTCAGGATTGGGCTTTGACCAATAATCTCCATCCGAGCCATAAGCAGGGCGATGCGCCTTGGCGGATAATGTGCGGGCGGGAGAGTCCAAATGGAAATAACCGCCCTGCTTCTCGATAACTTCCTGCATCATATAAGCGGTCGCGCCGCCGGGAACATCTTCATCAACAAATAGAATTCTGTTCGTTTTCTTAAGCGATTCAACGATCTTTCCGTGAATATCGAACGGCATCAGGGATTGGACATCGATGACTTCCACATCGATCCCCGCTTTGACTAACTTTTCGGCGGCATCCATCACCACACGGCAGCATGCGCCATAGGTGACGATGGTCACGTCCTTCCCTTCACGAATAGTCTCCGGCACGCCAAGCGGCAATGTGATTTCGCCGATGTTTTCAGGCAGGCGTTCTTTCACGCGATAACCATTCAACACCTCAACAACAATCGCGGGTTCGTCTGCTTTCAACAAGGTGTTGTAAAAGCCCGCGGCACGGGTCATGTCTCGCGGAACTAAAACATAGACCCCGCGTACCAAATTCAAGATTCCGGACATGGGCGAACCTGCGTGCCATATGCCTTCGAGTCGATGTCCGCGCGTGCGAACAATGACAGGCGCTTTTTGTCCGCCTGCGGTGCGCCAGTGCAGGGTCGCCAGATCATCGCTCATGGTTTGCAAGGCATATAAAACATAATCAAGATACTGGATTTCAGCGATGGGTCTCAGCCCGCGCATGGCAAGGCCGATTGCCTGCCCCAAAATCGTCGCTTCGCGAATGCCCGTATCTGTCACGCGCATCGCGCCATATTTTTCCTGCATCCCTTTGAAGCCCTGGTTCACATCACCGAGTTTGCCAACGTCCTCGCCAAATGCTATCAGCCTTGGCTCACGGGCAAGCGCAGCATCGAACGCGGCATTAACAACCTCGAAGCCAAACATCGTCGGGGAGGAGTCTGCATACACGGGCTTAACTTCATCCACTTTCATTGCCGTGCCCGAATACAAATGCGAGCCGTATCGTTCCACGTTCAATTGATCGTTTTCGTGTTTCCATTGGATCAGGACTTGTTTCGTGGGATTCGATTCATCTCTGAGGATTCGCAACGCTTCATGCGCGATCGTGTGGATGTCACGCCTCGTATACGAAGGGAGGCTTGCCAGCCGGTCTTTTAGCAATCTCAACTCTGATGCATGGTTTGATGAACTGGCGATCTCTTCGAGCACGTCCATCACCTGGCTGCGCTCTTCGGTGATGGGGGAGAGGTACGTGTCCCATGCGGTTTTGCGGAATCCCTCCACAGCTTTGTAGTCTGCCTTTTCGAGAGCATCAAGCTCGGGCGCGGAAATGATGCGGTTGTCTATCATCCAGGTGCGCATTTTTTTGATGCCGTCGAATTCCTCCTCCCATTTGAGCCGCTCTGGGGTTTTGTATCGTTCGTGACTGCCAGATGTGGAATGACCCTGCGGCTGGGTCACATCGATAACATGCACCAATGCTGGGATGTGATATTCGCGGGCGATCTCGGTGGCGCTGAGATAGGTTTCAAGCAGGGCGGGGTAATCCCAGCCGCGGACGGTGTAGTGGTCGAAGCCGCGCTCAATGGTTTCAGGCGGCGCTTCCAAGTCACGCTCGAAGCCTTTGAGCAACGTGCCGATGTTTTCCTTGACCATTTGAAATTGATTGGGGACGGAAATGCCGTACCCGTCATCATATATGGTAATGATGGCGGGGGCTTTGAGCACACCGATGGCATTTACCGATTCCCAAAACAATCCCTCCGCTGTGGAGGCATTGCCGATGGTTGCAAAGGTTACTTCATCGCCATTGATCGAAAAATCTTTCTGGTCTTGAAGCTCCTTCACTTTGCGATATAAGACCGAAGCATAGGCAAGCCCCACCGCGCGCGGCATTTGCGCCCCCGTAGGCGAAACATCCGAGGCGGTGTTATACAACTGTGTTTGCGGACGCCACGTGCCATTGGGATATAAATGCCTTGTTGCAAAGTGCGCGTTCATTTGGCGTCCGCCGCTGGCGGGGTCGTATGTGATATCGGCATGGGCGTACAATTGCGCAAAAAATTCCTGGATGCTCATCACGCCGAGCATGAACATCCAGGTTTGGTCGCGATAATATCCGGAGCGCCAGTCGCCTTTGCGAAACGCGCGCGCAATGGCAAGCTGGGCAATCTCCTTGCCATCGCCGAAGATTCCGAACTTTGCCTTGCCGCTGAGGACTTCTCTTCTACCGATAAGCGAAGCCTGCCTGCTTTGATAGGCGAGGCGGTAATCCTTTATGATCTCGTCTTTTTCAAGGGGAAGCGCAATCGTACCCTTCTTTTTGGGCATCTACTCTCTCCTGAGTTTTGGTTGGGGGGATTATAACAAAGGATATAATGCGAGACTTGGATTAAGATTAACCAATGGAATCAAAAACGCGGCCTCCCGAAGAGAAGCCGCGTGATGGAGTTGAGCGCCCGATTACGGGATGTAGTAGGTATTGACTGCGTTGTTGACAACATCCAGTGTATCCTGGTCCACATCGTTGATGTACCAGACCGTGAACATGAGGAAGGTCTTGCGGTCGTCGCCGCGAATTTCAAAATAGGAGTAGCCTGAGTAGCCGCCGCCTTTGGAAGTCCATTCAAGACGTTCCGAGCCGTCGTTCATGATCTGGTCGCCAAGCACGCGAATGTCGCCGACTTTGCCGGTGTAACTGTAATAAGTATTCAGCAGGTACAAGGCGAACTGACCATTTTGACTTTTGACAAATGGCGTTCCATCATTGTAGACCAGACTTTCGATCTTCGCGGAGGTTTCATCCGGAGATGTGAATGTATCTACATAGAGATAGTCGCCCGTATTATGCTCATAAAACCAGTCACCGGGCAGTTCGAAGGCGAGCAGGTCGTTCTCATCCACAAAGGTGACCATTTCCGAACTGCTGCCGCTGGTCTGGGGATTGCCAGCAGGTCCGCCGGCCGGGTTGGAAGGTCCGCCAGGAACTGGCAATGCTGCATCTGATGTTGGCAACGGCACGTTGGTTGGGGGAGGCGGAATTGTCGGAACAGCGGTAGGTTCAGCTGGTGACAAAGCCGCACAGGCCAGGCTGACGCTCATTAATAAGGCCGCAAAAGCAAATAGCATTCGATATTGTGATTTCATTAGATTATTCTCCTTTTCTCCTCTGGTTGAAAATTTTCGCAAGGATACTTCATATGTTCGTAATGTGGAAGGTACCTTGGTCATGGGTGTGTGGATTATGACAATCATGAGAAATTCTGACGCCCAAGGTAATAAAAAAGTTCCCATGCAATTCCAAGAAAAATTACCAGACTTTTTCGCTCACCTCGCTTTTTTATGTCATCCTGCGCGCTTTGGAGTCCAGAAGTTCTACTTCTGGATCGTAACGTGGTACCCGCAAGTAGCCTGTCCAGGGAACTTGCGGCTTCCATGCCATCATTTTTTGAAATGTGACATTGCCAAAATACTTGGAGTGCAAAAGTTCTACTTTTGCGTTTCGGAAGTAGACTGTCCTATGAACTTCCGAACTCCAGAAAACCCTTAGAGCATCCTGACCGCCAGCATGGTGAGATCGTCCCCCAATGGAACAGTGTCGATAAATTCATTTAGATGTTCTTCCACCGCAATCAACACTTCATCTGCCGTATGAGCGGGCGCAGACTTCAACGCTTCCATTAATCGCCCCTCTCCAAAGAGTCTTCCGTCAATGGAAAAGGCCTCGGTCAACCCGTCCGTGTAAAGCAGCAGCGTATCGCCCATTCCCAGGGATATGGAATGCTCCTGCATGTTGGGCTGTTCCATCACACCAAGCGCAATGGCAGTGCGCGAAAGTTTTTCGACTTCACCATTTGTCTTCACCCAGAACGGCGGATTATGCCCCGCATTCACATAAGTGAACTGTCCATGTTCTGTATCCAATTCGCCATACACTGCCGTAACGAACATGCCTTGCTGCGTATCGGGCAGCAGCAAATCATTCACACGGCGTAGAGCCTCAACAGGAGAGGCAGTTTCGATCACAGCTGCGCGGATCAACGTCCGCGTGAGCGCCATGAACAGGGCGGCAGGCATGCCTTTATCCGCTACATCCGCAATAAAGATGCCCAGCTTTTTATTTGGAAGTTCGATCACATCGTAAAAATCACCGCCAACCTGACGCGCCGTGCGCCAGCGGGCGGCAAACTGCCAGGCAGGGTGTTGCGGTAAAAATTGCGGGATGAAAGTCTGTTGGATCTGGCGCGCCAGTTGAACTTCGGTTTGGAGGCGTTCGCGCACCACCATTTCCTGTTGCAGGAGATCATTCTGAATTGCAAGCGCGGCCTGCTGCGCAATCCCGTTGATGATTTCGATGCGGCGCGAGCGGAAGCGGCGGCCATTCTCCGTCTCTTCGATCAACATGATGCCGAATGTATCACTTTTGATGGAAAGGGGCACCGCCATCAAGAGGCGGTCTGCATTCATCAAATCCGTTTCATGCTGGACCTGCGGCCTGATTCTCAGCCAGGAATTGGGTGCCGCGTTTGGCTTGAGCGCATGTGTCACCAGACGGTTCTGTTCCTTCGCAAACTCAAGCAAGGGGAACACGCCCTCCGGAAATTCCTTTTCTGTCATGATCGCTTCTTCATTTTCAGAGAAACCGTATTCGTGAGAAGCGGTGAATGACATGCGTTCCGAGTCCCAGCGGTATAACGCGACGCGTTTTACTCCGACCAGGATCGGCATAATGCGCGTGATGGAACTTAATATTTCATCGAGGTCACTCAAGCTGACGACGGCCTGCGCCACCTGCAACAAAGCCGCGGAGGCGTACGCCTGTTCCTGTGCGGAATCATACAGGCGCGCATTTTCAATGGCCACGGCGGCATAGCTTGCAAATGTTGTGGTGATGTCCTGCGCTTCGTGACCGTACCGTCCTGAGGTGTGATGAGCGAGTGTCAGCACTCCCAAGGCACGGTCTCCCACACGCAAGGGCGCTGCTATCGATGAATAGTTGTTGTCATATCCCGCCGCCAATCCAGCAGGCCAGCTCGGTTCATCCGCGCGGCGGATGATTGGATTTTCAGAAACAAGGGCTTCTGCCATGGCATAGGTTGCATCCGGGTTGGTGATGCAAACATTCTCCAATTGACCCGCATCGATGCCATGCACCGCAGAAAGGCAAAGCTCGCCGTCCTGCAGCAGCCAGATCGCGGAAACATCGATTGGCAGGTTCCGATCCAGCTCGGAAAGAATGGTTTCGAGGACTTCATCCACACCGACATTATCTGAAATCAGGCCTGCCACCTCCCGCAGGCTGTCAGCGACTTGCCTGCGCCATTGCTCTGAACGGTACAAATCCGCATTGCGGATGGCGGCTGCCATCGTATCGGCCACGGCTTCGAACATGATCTGGTCGTCTTCTTTGAAGGCATTGAGTTTATCCGATTGAATATCCAGCAGGCCGATTACGTTCTCGTTATAGATGAGCGGCACACACAATTCGGATTGGGTATTTTTGGGAGGCAATGGCGAGTGGATATAACGCTCGTCTTTTAAAACATCATTCGCCAGCAAAGTCCTTCCATTCCTTGCCACCCAGGGCATAATGCCTTTTTGATCATCCAATGAAATTGAAAAGCCTTCCAATTTTTTGCTGCGTTTCCCGCTGCCAGCTTCATAAACGATCAATCGACGGTTTGGATGGACGGTAAACAATGAAACATGGGGATACCCAAACTTTTCATGGATCAACGAAGCAGCATCGCGCATCAATTGCGAAAGGTCGAGGGTGGAAGTGACGCTTTTGCTGACTTCAGAGACGAGGGTAAGCTGGTCGGCACGGCGGCGTAAACCGCTGTACAGTCGTGCACTTTCCGCAGCGCGGGCAATATTATCCGCCAGCGCGTGAAGGATGAGCAGGTCATTCGGGTGGAAGGCGCTCTTCTGGTTGCTTTGCACATCCAGCACGCCGAGCACACGGTCTTCGATTTTGAGCGGGATGACAACTTCGGATTTTGTCTCGGGCAGACTGTCGATGAAGCGGTAACGGGGATCGGCTTGAACGTCGTCGCAGACGATTTGCTCCCCATGTTGTGCGGCTTCCCCGATCAATCCCTGACCGATTTCCACTTCCAGGGCGATCGAGGCTTTCTTTTTTTCCTTGCGGGGGGCAACTGCGCTGGAGCGGAAACGAAGAGCATTGGAATTCGGCTTTAATGTAAAGATGGCGACATAATAATAATTGAAGGTTTTTTGAATTAACTTCGTCACACGGGCGGATAGCTCATCCATATCGAGGACATTCGCAATCTGGGTGCTTACTTCGCGCACAAGGTTGAGTTGCCGCAGGCGGAACTGTTCCACTTCGGAACGATGCGATGCGATCAGGCCGACGGCCACGATCTGTGCGAGACCTTCAAGCTGGTTCAGTTCTTCGGCAGTAAAGGATGGGCCTTTGGGGCGGGTGACCTGGAGCGCTCCCAGCGTAATCCCATGGTCTTCGAGCGGAACCGCAGCCAGGGTTGCGGGGGAGGCGTTTTTTGTCTTCTCCTGTTTGATGTACGATTTTTTTGTCTTGACCGCCTGCTTCATCCCTTCCAATATGGGCTGGGAAGGGAAGGTGAATCCATCCTTCCAATCCGGCAGGCGGAATACCTTTTCGTTCAGCCATACGTCCACCTTGCCTTCGATCAGGCGGTTGGCCATGGTAATAATTCCGTCCTGTTGTGCGCCAAGTGAATTTTTGTTAAGCAGATTTTCCCCCATGCTGGCAAGTTGCCGCCAGTCCCATGCTTCTCGATTTGCGGTGTTCATGGGTGTTATCCCCTGCGCTTGATCATTGTGAGAAGGTTGCCCGTTTTCGAATTTGATTCGTAGCGGACGTCGTCCATAAGCTTTCGCATGAGGTATAAGCCAAGCCCCCCGATCTGGCGTTCTGACAGGTCTGCTTTTAAGTTGGGTTGTTTAACCAGGGAAGGGTCGAAAGGTACGCCGGTATCGCGCATGGTGATGACCAGTTTGTCCGCCAGCAGGTCGCAGGTGACATCGAGGGAGGCGTCGGAAACGCCTGCGTAGGCATGTTCGATGATGTTGGATGCGGCCTCGTCTGCCGCAAGCTGCAGGGAGTAGATGTCCTTGTCTGAAAAGCCGCCCTCGCGGGCGACAGCCGCGACAAGGTCGCGAATCTCATCCAAAAATTCAAACCTGGCTGGGAACGTTGTATGTGTCATAAATAAAAACTTTATGCCGCTTCCATCTTAAAAAAGAAGAAGCGGCATGTCATATTTCATTTTCCAAGGACGCGCCTGGGGGGTCCTTAAAAACTTCCGACGGCTTCGATGGGATCATCGAAGGTTTTGAAGAGTTCGGTGAAACCGGCCAGTTCCAGCGCTTCGTGGATGCGTACGGGTACGCCCACCAACACCAGTTCGCCGCGGTTGTAACGTTTACAATTCCTCTGGGTGGCAAGCAGGGCGCGAAACCCTGCGCTGGACATGTATTCCAGTTCGCTCATATCCACCACGATCTTGAATTTTCCATCATTATTGGCTTTTTCCAGCGCTTTTGAAAAATCGGGAGCGGTGGCGCTGTCAACCCGTCCCTTGACTTTGAACAAATCACAATGTTTGAATACCTGGGTGGTGATTTCCATAATCTCTCCTTCACAAACATGATGGATTTTCTTGCTAATGGCGGGATTATATCACGTTCCCACAGGCGATTCCCTCAAGCGATTTGATGTATTTGCAGTCCATCCTCAGGGCATCAGGGAACCTATGTTGAAATGTTATACTTGGCCGACTAAATCGTTTACAATACACCGATTGGCAAAAGGAGAACGCAATGATGGGTGAACCTGTGCTTGTTATGCTCGTCGAAGATAATGCCGATCACGCCGAATTGGTGATACGCACCTTGGAGGATCATCGCATTGCCAACAGAATCCAGCACTTTCGGGACGGGCAGGCTGCCCTGGATTACCTGTTCCGACGGAACGGACATGAAGATCCCGCCTCGAGCCCCCGCCCTCATATGATCCTGCTCGATCTGCGTCTGCCCCGCGTGGACGGCCTTGAAGTCCTCCGCATCATAAAGGAAGAAGAGCAACTGAAGCAAATCCCTGTGATCATCCTCACCACCTCTGAAGCGGAAAAGGATGTGGCACAGGCTTATGGAAACCACGTCAACAGCTATCTCGTAAAACCTGTCGGGTTTGAAGAATTCAGCAAACTCATGAATGACCTCGGTTTTTACTGGCTTGGCTGGAATACACACCCCCGTGTTTAAGTGAAATGTCAAACGAGACGATCAAAATATTACTGATTGAAGATGAAGACCCCCATGCGGAATTGATCCAACGTGCTTTTGAAGACCAGAATTCCCACGTACAAATTAAGCGTGTCAAGTCACTGACCGAGGCTCGCGCGCAAATGCTTGTTGAGGAACCGGCGCTCATTATCGCGGACTGGCGCCTGCCCGACGGCGAAAGCATGGAATTACTCCCGGACCATCACGACCCTCTTGCCACCCCGATCATTCTAATGACAAGTTACGGCAATGAACGCATCGCTGTGGAAGCCTTGAAATCCGGTGCGTTGGATTACGTTGTTAAATCCCCGGAATCCATGTTGGATATGCCCCACCTTGCCGAGCGCGCGATCGAACATTGGGCGGCCCGGGCAGAACGCATCCGCATGCAAAAAGCCCTGCTCGAGAGCGAAGCGCAATTCCGCCTGCTGGCTGAAAACGCCAGCGACATGATCTCCCGTCTCGCAACCGATGGCCGGGTTTTATATGTTTCTCCGGCCTGTGAAACCATTCTTGGCTACACCCTGGAAGAACTGACTGGAACCATCATTTTTGACATTGTTCACGAAACAGACCGCCCGCAGGTAAGTGGGTTATTCAACGGAAAATCGCTTGACGTTACGTATACAATCGCCTACCGTGCCCTGCACAAGGATGGAAATTACATCTGGCTGGAAACATCAGCCCGCGCCGTGCTGGACCGCAAGACTGGCACGGTTCTCGAAATACAAACCGCATCGCGTGATATCACCGAACGAAAAAAAGCTGAGAAAGCCCTCCAGGATGCCCATGATCACCTCAGGGAAGCATACGAAAAAACCATCGAAGGCTGGGTGCGCGCTCTTGACCTGCGGGACCGTGAAACGGAAGGCCATACCCAGCGGGTGACGGAATTAACCCTTAAAGTGGCATCGACACTTGGGTTTAGTGAAGAGGAACTTTCCCATATTCGGCGCGGCGCATTGCTGCATGACATGGGTAAGATGGCGATTCCCGATGAAATTTTACAAAAACCCGGCCCCCTCGATGAAGGCGAATGGGAAAAAATGCGCAAGCATCCCATGTACGCCTACGACATGCTCTCCCCGATTTCGTACCTGCACCGCGCACTTGAGATCCCGTTTTATCATCACGAACGGTGGGACGGAAGCGGATATCCGCACGGTTTGAAAGGCGAAGATATTCCCCTGATTGCGCGGTTGTTCGCGGTCGTGGATGTGTGGGACGCACTCAGCACTGACCGTCCCTATCGGAAAAAATTACCCCGTGAGGATGTTATTTTATATCTCCGTGAAAACGCGGGGAAACTCTTCGACCCCAAACTTGTCGATGTATTCCTTTCGGTGGTGGAAAAAGAATCCCCATGATCATTTTTCGTCATGATTTGACACTGCCCTTCAATTAGAGTATCCTAGCATCCGTCCGGGCAGGCCCGGCGCGGCAAAGCCTTTCGAACCCCGCCAGGATCGAAAGATAGCAACGGTAAGGAAGAGTCTTTGGGTGCCGCCGGTCGCCTGCCCGGATATTTTTAAAGAGGGAACCCTCTTTTTGTTTATAATTTCAGCATGAAATCTTCGAACTTAATAAAACCCGCCATTGCACTTATCCTCGGGATTGTGTTGGGACTCGTATACGGCTGGGTCATCGACCCGATTGAATATACGGATGTTCCGCCGAATATTTTGAGGGAGGATTATCGTGCCGACTATGTGCTGATGGTGGCGGAAGCCTACCAAAAGGATGTGGATGCCGAAACAGCCGCCCGCCGGCTTGCCGTGATCGGGAGTGAATCCCCGGCGCTCATTACCACTTCAATGCTGGAATATGCCAGCAATAATGAATTTACACCCAATGAGATCCAGGCCCTGCAAAACCTATTAACTGCCATGCAGACCTACCAGCCGCAGGGGATCAACAGCCCATGAGCCGACCCGACTTCCGCAGCCAGACTTTGCAGATAATCCTCGCGCTTCTCATCGGACTTGGACTTGGTCTTGTTTACTCCTGGTTTCTTTCCCCTGTTACCTACGTGGATGCAAACCCCGCCATCCTGCGCGCAGACTTCAAGGATCAATACCGTGTTGTCATTGCCGCCTCCTACGAATCCACCCATGATCTGGCCCGCGCCCGTGCCCGCCTCAACTTGCTTGGGGACGGAAACCCGGTTGGTGAACTTAGCGCTCAAGCCCAGCGGATGCTTGCCTCCGGCGAACCCTTCGAAAAAGTCCGCCCCCTTGCACAGCTTGCAACAGACTTGAATCAAGGCTTTGCCACTCTGCCGACTCCCACAGGATTTACAATTCTCAATACCCCGCAAGACCTTCCCACAGCTCTGTTGACACAGACACAAACAAACGATACAGGAAACATCGAAGCAACTCCGACTCCTTTTCCAACAATCCTTTTCGAACAAACCCCCATCACCCCGGCCGCAATAGAGACGATTGCTCCCCGCCCGACCTTTACGCCCACCTTCGGCCCCAGCGCCTCGTTTGCCCTCGTTGGGCAGGATACGGTTTGCACACCCGGCTCGAAATCCGCTTTGTTGCAATTTGTGTTGATGGATTCACGCCGCAATCAAATTGCAGGCATCGAGATCATCGTCACATGGAGTCAGGGTGAGGATCGCTTCTTTACCGGATTCAAGCCTGAGCTTGGGGATGGATACGCAGACTTTGCCATGCAACCCGGTACCATTTACAGCATCCGCGTTGTGGAAGGCGGGACCTCCGTTCCTAACATCATCGCTCCCACCTGCACCGACCCTAATGGTGTAAATTATCCCGGCAGTTTGCTGCTTACATTTCAACAACCCTAGCCTCTGCAACCAAATCCGCCTTCGTTCGTTATATCTTGAAGAAAAAAATAAGGAGTATCGAATGAACGCACCCAATTTTCAACAAAAACCCGGCCTGGTAACCGCCATCGCCGTGATGATTCTTACCAGTGGCATCATAAATCTATTTTGGGGATTTGTCGCCTCTGCCACTGCGTTGGGCACCATCATCGGTGTGGTCTGCCTGCCGATCACGATCCTTCCCACCATCCTAGGTGTATTCGAGATCGTTTACGCGGCGAAACTTTTAAGTGCGCAGCCACAGCCTGTTCAGCCTTCCCCGTCGATTGCCATATTTGAGATTTTAACCTTCATGATGGGCAACCTTTTTTCGATGGTTGTTGGCATCCTGTCCCTGATCTTTTACAATGACTTGAGCGTAAAGGAATATTTCGCCCGCTTGAATGGACAGCCCGTTCCCGCCCCCTCTCCCGCGCCTGTTCTTCCGCAACCAGTCGATCAGCCCGTGGATGAACTTCCCGCCCCCGCGGAGGTCGAGTCTCCAAAACCGAAAAGGAAACCCGGTACCCGCAAGGTGGCATAGATTTTTATGATAATGAGCCGCCGTCAATTTTATGACGGCGGCTTTCGATTTAATTCCCTGGGGTACAATAAAATTCAATTCCCACAAAAAGGAGTGATCAATGCGGATAAGTAAACGCATAATTTTCCTTGCTGCACTAGTGTCTTTCGTGCTGCAATCCTGCCAAGCACTGCCGCGCATCAACGACCAGCGCCCCAACTTTCTCATCATTATCACAGACGATCAACGCTTCGACACAATGCAATACATGCCGAACACCCAGCAGATGATTTTTGACGAGGGGGTTACATTTTCCCATGGATATATAACAACCCCTTTTTGCTGTCCAAGCCGTGCCAGCATCCTCACAGGGATGTACGCCCACAACCATGAGGTCTACGTAAATGAAGATAAACTAAATTACAAAACTGTCGTGGAGGATATGCATAAAAACGGATACTACACCGGCCTGGTGGGCAAGTACCTGAATTCCTGGGATGGAAGCGAAAGACCGGAATACGATTACTGGGTCTCTTTTTGGGGCGGTACCATCCCGTCCTATTACGACCCGGACCTGAACATAAATGGGGACTGGTCCAAACATAGCGGCTATATCACTTATTTACTTAAGGACTATGCCAACGAATTCCTGGATCAAGCCGCCAGCCAAAGAAAACCTTTTCTTTTGATCTTTTCGCCAAATGCGCCGCATGCTCCGTTTACCCCTGCTGAGGAAGACAAAGGACTTTACCAGGACCTGCCTCCCCATCGCCCCGAAAATTACAATGAAGCCGATATTTCAGATAAACCTCTGTCTATTGCAAATAAGCCGCTCCTCACAGAGGAAGACATGGTCACCATTGACAACATCCGCCGCAGGCAAATTTTAACCCTCACTTCGCTGGATCGTTCCATCAAAGAGGTCATCGATAAATTGGAAGCCACAGGCGAGATGGATAATACCGTCGTCATATTTATTTCCGATAACGGTAAACATTGGGGCGAACACCGCATGGATTCGAAGAGCACGGCCTACGAAGAATCGGTAAAAGTCCCATTTGCGATTCGATATCCACCGTTGATTCCCGAGCCGTACACCGAAGACCGCCTCGTGGCCAATATCGATATTGCGCCTACACTTTATGAACTTTCCGAAACAAAAATGCCAGATTCTGTGGATGGGCTTTCGCTCCTCTCTTTGCTCAAGGGAACGGCAGATTGGCGCACCTGCCTCCTGCTTGAAGCCTGGCCTGACCGCGGCTACTGGTCCGCGATCCATACCGGGCAATATATTTATATCGAAACCGAAGATGACCTTTCCGAATTTTACGACCTTTCCATTGACCCTTTTGAAATGAACAACATGATCAATGCCGAGGAATATCAGGCGAAGATTCGGGAACTAAAGGAAATCCTGCAAACCGAAAAAGAACCCAGAAAATAATTTACGAAAATTGCTCCGTCCTGCCAGCACGGAGCAATTTAATTTTATGCCTTTGGCATTTCCATCGCGGGAAGTTTTCGAATACGCTGCAGGGTTTTTTCAGCCAGGCAATTTCATTCTCGTATTGACCGGTTCCGTAATAGGGTTAACAAAAATTCACTCGCTTGGGTGAATTTTTGTTCGCCGTTTATGCAGCAGAAAACTATTATCCTCTTCCTGACCCTGCCTGCAAGGCTTGATAACTTTGAAACGCCAGCAGCCCAAAAAGGAAGGCCATGTAAGTGCTGCGGAGGAAGACGAAGCCTGCGATAGCGATAAGTGCACCTGTAATGACGGAAAGCCAGAGAGAGGTTCGCACGCCATTCCAAGGGTCATATTGAATCAAAATATTGCGGGCCACGGTGCCGCCATCCAATGGGTTGACAGGCATGAGGTTGACGATGCCCCAAAAAATATTCACCCAGAGCATGCTCATAACAAAGGTTGTTGCAAGTTCGCCGATCGGCAGGAAAACGATGGGAAAGGGAATGATGCCAAGTACAAAGTTAGGGATGATCGTCCCGCCCAGCAAGGCAGAAACCACAAGGAGCAATGTCGCAAGTAGAAACCCTGCAAACGGTCCAGCCAGTGAAATGAAAATTTGCTGATTCGCCGTGATCGCCACACTTGCATATCCGCCGCCCCAGGCCATGGACTCGGGGATGGTCAGCCCGCCCGCAAAATGCAGAATGATCTGCGAGCCCTGTCCATGGCGGCGCATGGCGAGCGCGTGCCCCAATTCGTGGATAAGGATGGAAATGAAGATGGCGATCACCCAAATCAGCAGACCGGGAATGCTGTTGGAGGAGGCTCCAAATAAAACGGCGATCAACCAAAAAAGTGGATGGACGCGCACAGGGATCCCTACGATGGAAAAGCGCAGGTCGAAACGAGTGGGGGGAGGAATTTGAAAGAGAGACATATTCACCTGACTAAATTTATTTCATATAAGTAGGAGCAACCCGCCCAATAAGAAAAGAAACCACAATAATCCTGAAGGGGCACGCTTGCTATGAGATGGGCAAAGTATAACCGCCATCCACCACAATCGTTTGACCCACGATCATGGATGCGGGCGGGGAACATAAAAATGCGACCACCTCTGCAACTTCCTCAGGTGTGATGAGCCGACCCGCTGGAACCTGCGCGATGAACTTTTGCAGGATGACATCCTGGTTGCCCATCGAGGCGAAATGATGAAGCGCATCCGTCTCCACCACGCCTGGTGACACGGCATTGACATTGATTCCCTTCGAAATTAACTCCACACCCAGGTAGCGCGTGAGGGACTCCAATGCCGCCTTGCTCGCGCCAACCACGACATAATCCGGCAGCACACGGACGGACCCCGCGCTCGAAATGCTGACAATTTTCCCGCCGCCGCGTTTTTCCATGAGAGTCGCAGCACGCTGTGACAAGAAAAGCAAGGCGCGGGCATTGATGTTCATCGTCCAATCCCAGCCCTTGGGTTTTTGTTCCATCGCGGGGCGGTTGTAGCCCGAAGCCGCATTATGAACGAGAATATCCAACCCGCCGAACTCCTTTTCTGCTTCATCGAAGAGACGGTTAAGGTCGTCGAGGTCACCCATGTCCGCTTTGACAAGCAAGGCGCGGCGCCCGAGTTTTTCAATTTCATGTGCCGTCTCTTCGGCAGGAGCGCGGTTGCGGAAGAAATTAACCACCACATCCGCGCCATGTCTCGCGAAATGCATGGCAATCGCCTTGCCGATGCCCCGTCCCGAACCCGTAACGAGGGCAATTTTGTTGATAAAAGTGGACATGGGATTCTTTTCCTGATTTTTGATTGGCAGTATACCAGAGTGTCTGTGGGAAAAACCCTCCTACAGGCGGTCAGCTTCCAAACGGGTTCTTGGTAAAATAACTCAGATAACTTATGAAATTAATCTCGAACGGAAAAGTTTGGATCATCCTGCTGGCGTTCGTTTCCTTGGTCGTTCTGGTTGTCCTGGCGGCGGGGCTAAGCGGTATGGAATTTGACCAGCCAAACATGGTCAGGTTCGATAACTTATTTCGGCTTTCAGATTCAGCCAACCCGGGGAATACGCCTCAGTTTTCGTGGTTCCGTTATTTTGTGATCGGCATGTTCATTCTTTTGTTCCTGGCCATGCTCGGTCCCGTCCGCCCGCAGACCAGCAAAGGATTGCTTCCGATGATCCTGCGCTTTTTCGCCTTCACATTTATCGTCATGCTGGTTGTCAACCAGCTTGCCCGAAATAACCCGACCTTGTTCGAAGGGGATGACTCGCTAACTCCTGCGCCCGGATCGAATGCAGAACTGCCTCAATTCACTCAGCCGCAGGTCACCTCGCAATGGGAATTGTTGATCACGTTCGTGATTGTCATTGCGGTTGCCGCGGTTGCCATTATCCTGTTCAACCGCTTTGTGGACAAATGGTTTCAGCCAAAAGCCGGTTTGGGGGAGCTTGCCGAAATAGCCCGTTCCACATTGAGCGACCTTTCAAAAAACAAGGAATCTAGAAATGCCATTATCCGTTGTTATTCGAGGATGAACGCGGCGGTGAATGAGCATCGCGGACTTGTCCGTGATGCGGCAATGACTCCTGCTGAATTTGCTGAAAGGCTCGAACGTGCGGGGCTGCCGGGTGATGCCGTGCACGGGTTGACGCGGGTTTTCGAACGCGTCCGCTATGGGGGCGAAAACGTCAGCGCCGATGAAATCAAGGAGGCGAAGAATTGCCTGACCAGCATTCTGACAGCATGCGAATCGAAACCGTAAAATTCTGGAAGCCGCTTCTTTCCGGGTTGTTATTAATACTTATCGCGGTTTTGGTGTATCCCGCGCGCCATGTGATATCGGGCGTAATCATCCGTGCTGCTGCATACATGGTGTGGACGTTGAATCTTATGGGCAGGACAATTCCTCAACAGGTGCTGTGGTTGTTTTTGGTGCTCCTGATTTTATACATTGCCGTGGGAAGTTTTTACGGGAAACGCTTTCGGGAGGAATCAAGCCCGGAGATGGCCGACCCGGTGATCGGTCCGGTGGAGGCGATGGCGGAATGGATCGAGGAGCGGCATCGCGGAATCTATTTCAAATGGCAGATCGCGAACCTGCTTGGCAAAGTCCAGCAGACGATTTTGCAAACCGCTTCACGCGGGACCTCGAACCGAATCCCGCCGCCATCGGACAGGGTCCAGGCTTTTTTAGATGCGGGAATCAATACATCCTATGCAGATTACGCGCCGGATGGGTTGCTGCTAAAGAAGGCGGACACGCCGCTTGACATCGAGTTGGAGCAAGTAGTGGATTATCTTGAAGAGCAAATGGAGATCAGACATGACCGGTAAAGTAAACGATGTTGCAGTAACCGCAAAAAAAGTGATGGACGAAGTGGAGCGCGCAGTGGTTGGCAAACGCGGTGTGCTGGAGTTGATCATGTCTGCGGTGCTGGCGGGCGGCCATGTGCTGTTGGAAGATTATCCCGGGCTGGGAAAGACCCTGATCGCGCGTTCCTTCGCCGCCGTACTGGGACTCGATTTCAAGCGTATTCAATTCACGCCGGACCTTTTGCCTGGCGATATAACCGGCAGTTATGTTTTGGACCGCGCACATAATCGTTTTCAACTTCGGCGGGGACCGATCTTTTCCAACATCGTGCTCGCGGATGAAATCAACCGCGCTTCGCCGAAGACCCAATCGGCTTTGCTCGAAGCCATGCAGGAAGGACAAGTGACTCTTGAAGGCGAGAGCATGGTATTGCCTGATCCTTTTTTGGTGATGGCAACTCAAAACCCGATCGAATATGAAGGTACGTTTCCTTTGCCCGAAGCACAACTTGATCGTTTCATGCTGAAGCTTTCGATCGGTTACCCCGATGTGTCGGAAGAAAAGGAAATATTGAACCGCCGCCACACACGTCGGCAGGATGAAGTGGAATTGAAGCCAGTCACTTCTGCTGCAAAGCTGTTGAAGATGCGCGCATTGGTTGAGGCTGTGCATGTGGATTCCGACCTCGAAGAATACATTGCCTGCCTCGTGCATGAAACCCGCAACGACCGCCGCGTGGCAGTGGGTGCAAGTCCGCGCGCATCGCTGGCCTTCCTGAAAATGGCGCGGGCTCATGCGGCGTTGAATGGCCGTGATTTTATCTTGCCCGACGACATCAAGCGATTTTCGACTCCAATCCTTTCGCACCGCATCATCCTCCTGCCGGAATATTGGGTGGCGCGGGATATTACCGGCGAAGTCATCAACGACGTTTTCCGAAAAGTTGCCGTGCCGGTGGTTGCAGGAGCGTAATGAGCCGCATTGCGTTGCTGGCTGCGCTCATCTATCTCATCGTTCTCGCTGGTCTTGCCACGTTGAACGGGGCGATGGTGGCATTGGCGCTGCCTTTGGTTTTGTATTTGCTTGCAGGTTTATGGCGCGGGCCGGAGGAACTCCGTCTGACCGCCGAGCGAACCATCAGCGCGGAAAGAATCGCGCCCGGCGAAACGGTCATGGTGGAGATAAAGGTCATAAATCATGGCAATTCCCTGGAGCAGGTTTTGCTTCACGATCCGCTGCCTGCATTTCTAAAAACTATCGAAGGCGCATCGAGTCGGTTGGTCAGTATCCCTGCCAGCGAAAGCATTTCGTGGTCTTACACCGTGCGAGGGAGACGGGGGAGTCATTACTTTGACGAAATCCAAGTGATTGCCGAGGATCGTTTGGGATTGATAGTGAAGCGCGCGGCTCTTCCCACACGCGGACAGTTGCTCATCCTGCCCCCGGTTTCCCGCATCCGACACATTGCCATTCAACCCCGTGAGACTCGCGTTTACTCCGGAGTGATTCCTGCACATCAGGGCGGAACGGGCATTGAGTTTTTCGGCCTGCGTGAATATCACGCAGGGGATTCACCGCATCATATCAACTGGCGTGTTTCCGCCAGACAGGGCGAGGTGCTTTTCTCGAACGAATATGAGCAGGAGCGGGTTGCGGACGTTGGCATCGTGCTGGACGGCAGGCGGCGCGTAAATGATTTCAGCGGCGGACGCTCGATCTTTGAAGATTCTGTTCTTGCCGCAGTCGCAGTTGCGTCTTCTTTATTGGCGGAAGGGAATCGGGTCGGTTTATTCATCTATGGCAAACGCAATAAGTGGACTTCCCCCGGTTACGGCAAATATCAACGCGAACGAATCATGCAGGACCTCGCCCTGGCGGAAACGGGCGAAACCCATAATTTCAAAACCTTGATCGTTCCACGCAGGTTATTTCCCCCAAACTCACAGATCATCCTTATCAGTCCGCTCGGCGGAGGGGAAATGGAACTGCTTTCCAAATTGCATGCCCGTGGATATCAACTGCTGGTCATCAGCCCAGACCCGGTCTCTTTCGAAGCTCGTGGACTTGGCGAAAATCCATCGGTGAAACTGGCGGCCCGCATCGCCAGGCTTCAACGCGAAGTGCTGCTGCGGGACCTTCGCCATAGGGGTGTGCAGGTCGTTAATTGGGATGTGTCAAAGCCTTTCGAGCAGGCAGTGCGCGCCTCGTTGAGCCGCCCGGCTGCATTTTTGCACGCCATCCAGCGTGGACGCGGAGTGGGGCGAAAATGACTCGATATCTTATTTATACTTCGATCATTGCCGGCGCTGGCGCGCTGGCCTTCGGTCTGGTTGCCGCGATGCATGTCTCTTCAGCGGTGACCGTTTTGCTCGCGGGTCTTGTATGGATCGTCCTCTTTGCACGGAGGTTGTTTCGGTACAGCGGATTATTATTTGCGGTCTTCAATGTTATTTCCCTTGCCTGCCTTTGGGCCGGAGTTTCGCCTGTGTTGACCCTGGCAGGGGTGATCTTTTCCCTGCTCGCCTGGGATTTGACCCGCTTTTTTCAACGTCTTCAAATGACGAACAGCACACAGGATGCCGGCAAAGCGGAACGCGCGCATTTTATGCGCCTTGCCCTTGTGGTGGGCTTGAGTTTATTGGGGTATTTTGCTGCGGCCCGCATACACGTCACCCTGACATTTGGTTCAGCCGCAGTTCTGGCCCTTTTAGGGGTTTGGGGAATCAGCGCGCTGGTCTATCGTCTGCGAAGCCATGAGTGACCCATCCTCTGAGATTAAGGGGTTAGGGTGATGGTTTATTTCAATCAAAATAAATATTCAGATCCGAGCAATCGAAGCGGTTCCCGCAATTTGGACAGGTGACTTTACAGTTCGTTTCATTCATATTGCCGCCGCAGCGGTCACAGATCCAGGTCTTTTTTTCACTCCACTGGATCGGCTTGAACAATGAGATGTCGAACGTGCCGATATTTTCCTTCCCCAATCCCTCCAATTCAATCATCACCAAATTTGCGTCGTCGCGAAATTTCTTTACTTGAATTCCCCTGCAAACATCGGGCCAATCTTTCAGCCATTTCAAACTTCGTCCATACACCTTGACCGCCCCGTCATAATTTCCACGCGTGATGTGCAGATAGGTGACTGCGATTTGCAAAATTCCGCGATATAACTCGCGCACGGTGCCCGTTTCATGCTTCCATGCCGTTTCCAGCTCTTCATGCGCCTCGAAGAATTTTCTCTCGTTGAACAATTTCATGCCCTCGATGGCTTGTGGGTGCAAAGCGCCCATACATTCATGTGAAGCATTCATCCTTTGTCCTTCATTCTTTTCATTCGGCAGTATATCATGCGGCTTATTCTCCAATGGTAGAATTTGGCGAAGGTTGCGGAGGTGGCATTGACTGGATTGGCACTTGTATCGAGCATAATCATCAGTATCGGTTCGCTGGCCTGGGGATATGCAGGCATGGGGCTCGTCGTCATTCCGCGCTGGATGATCGCATTTGGTGCGTTATGGCTCATTTCTCCGTGGCGGGGCTGGAGGTGGGTATCGCCAGTGGCTTTATTCCTTTCCCTCTTGTTTGCGATAATTGGTTTGTGGTTAAGTTTTCCGATCGGTTGGATGTTCAGCGGTGCGATCTTTGCATTATTCGCCTGGGACATGACAGAGCTGCGGTCAAAAATGCACTTCCTGGCCGCGAGGGAGGATGCAAAAGGAATGGAACGCCGCCATCTTGCCCGCGTCAGTCTGCTGGCGTTGGGCGGACTGCTGGTTGCATCCATGTTTATTCTCTGGTGGAGGCAATGGACTTCAGAGTGGGGAAATTTTCTGTTGGGTGTAACTTTACTTGGATTAACGCAAATCATTGCATGGTTTAGAAAATAGATCACGCTTTCCCTTTCGGGGCAGTTGAGTTTAACCATTCCTCCGCTTCGCGAGGATGTTTGAATTGAATTAATGCCAAATGCCTATGTTCTGGGAGATTGAGAAGAGATGGGGTTTCACGTTTGCGCCGCCAATAGGTTTTGAACAACCAGTTGAATAACGAATCCTGTGACCATAATTTCAGGTGTATCCAAAATGATTCACGGTTGCCATTCCATAATTCCTCCCGCATCACTGCGCGGCGGATGGTGCGGGTAAGCATCCGCCAGAAGACGATGGGGAGGGGATAGTCCAGCCAGATGACAGCCTGCGCCTGTGGCCAGACCAGGTCCCGCACGACATGATAATTCCCCGCCACCACCCATCCTGTTGAACGGAGCGCTGTTTCGACGCGCTTTCGAAACACCTCGATATCTGCTTCCCTCCAATTTGGCTCCCAATGCAATGCATCCAGTTCAATAAAATCCAGGTTGAATTTTTCCGAAATTCCTTTTGCCAAAGTGGACTTGCCCGATGAGGTCGTGCCAATAACGACGATTCTTTTATATGGAAATCGGTTCATATTTCGAGGAGTATAATTTGTCAATCTGAAATCGTAAATCCAAAATCGTAAATGAGGCCCCATGTTTGATCTCCCTGATGATGAAATTCTCCCGCTTTCCAAAGAACATGTCTTTTGGACCTGGTCTGCGCAAGCCAAAGTAAACCCCATCGCTGTCAAACACGCCAAAGGCGTGTACTTCTGGGATGTGGACGATAAACGCTATCTCGACTTCAACTCCATGACAATGTGCGTGAATATCGGTCACGGCGACGAGCGCGTGATCAAAGCCATGCAGGATCAGGCGGCGGAACTGCCTTACGCCGCGCCAGGCATGACTACGAAAATCCGCGCGATTGCAAGCAAAACTGTGGCAGAGGTCACACCCAAAGGCGCGTTGAGTAAAGTACTCTTCACCCTCGGCGGCGCGGACGCGAACGAAAACGCCATCAAGCTGGCGCGCGGATATACAAAGCGGCACAAAATATTGTCACGCTATCGCTCTTATCACGGCGCGTCCGCTGGAGCCATGGCAGCGACGGGCGATCCGCGCCGTGTGGCGTGGGAACCGAACTTGATGACAGGCGTGGTCCATTTCCTCGACCCGTATCGGTATCGTTCAACTTTTCATCGTACGAATCCTGATATTTCGGAACAGGAGTTCGCGCGCGATTATTTAAATCACCTCGAGGAGATCATTCTTTACGAAGGACCTGAATCCATCGCCGCCGTCCTGCTGGAAACTGTTACAGGGACGAACGGCATTCTCATCCCGCCGCAGGGATACATGCAGGGCGTGCGCGCCTTGTGTGACAAATACGGCATCGTCATGATCTGTGACGAAGTGATGAGCGGATTCGGCCGTACGGGAAAAATGTTTGCCATTGAACATTGGGATGTGATTCCAGATATCATCACGATGGCCAAAGGTCTCACCTCCGCGTATGCGCCGTTGGGGGCGGTGGCGATGAAACCTGAAATCGCGGCGGCTTTCGATGAACATGCCTTTGAAAGCGGGTTGACGTATACCTCGCATCCCATTTCTTTGGCGGCGGCTGTGGCGAATATCCATGCTATGAGGGAGGATAAAATCGTCGAGCACGCGGCAGACATGGGCGGAGTCTTGAGGCGAATGTTGACTGATCTTGGTGAGGCGCATCCCTCCATTGGCGAAGTCCGCAATATCGGTTTGTTCGGCATCATCGAACTGGTCAAGGATCGAAAAACGAAGGAACCGATGGCGCTGTGGAATGGGTCGTCGGCGGAGATGATTGCTCTGCGAAAATACTGCCTGGATAACGGCTTGTTTTTGTACACGCACTGGCATACGGTGTTGATCATCCCGCCGTTGATCATCACGGAGGAGCAGTTACAGGAAGGCATGGATATTTTGGATAAGGCGCTGGAGATTACGGACAAGGTTGCGAAAAAATAACAGTGTTGGACTTTTTGAAGTGACGATGTACAATTGAGTAAACCATTTATCAAAAGGAGAATGTGAAATGGAACAAATGCCCTCGAACGCGCCCATGATGGAATCCAAGCCTGGCCCCGCGGGCTGGATGCAAGTTTGGATGAAGGCTGTCACCAAGCCCAATGAACAGACCTTCGTTGAACTCACCGAAGGTCCGCAGGCAGTATCGAAGACCGCTTTCATTTGGGTCTTTATTGCAGGGACTGTTTCTGGAATCTTCCAGGCGATCTTACAGGCCATCTATGCGGCGACAGGAACCTCGCCCCAATTGACGATCCCCGGTTTGGAGCAGTATATGCCTGCCGGCGGCAGCGGGGATGTGGCTTCTGCTGGAGTATCCTTAATTACAAGCATTTGCCTTTCACCTGTGGCTGGCCTGGTCTCTGTGCTTTTCTTTGCGCTCGGTACGGCCATCGTCCAATGGATCGCCAAGATGTTCGGCGGTATAGGGACCTTCGATAAACTCGCCTACGCAACCGCAGCGATTACTGTCCCGTTCACCCTGGTTTCATCGGTGCTGGCGCTGCTGACTGCGATTCCCTACGTCGGCGCATGTTTTGGAATTGTTTCATTGGGCTTGAGCATCTATGCAGTCGTGCTTCAGGTAATGGCGGTGAAGGGAGTGAATCGGTTTGGATGGGGTCCCGCGATCGGTTCGGTGTTCATCCCCGGGCTTGTGATCTTTATCTTCTGTTGTTGCATTGTTTTCGCGGGCATGTCCATTTTAGGTCCTGCGATCAACAGCGTTTTCCAGGATTTGCAGCTTGCCCCATAGATTGTATTTGTTTCAGAAAAATGCCTCCCGATTTCGGGAGGCATTTTTATTTGTTTACGGCAGGTGGCGGGATGCGGTGCCCGCCCGTCAGCAGCGGCATCTCGGCCATGTAATACGCATGTTCGTAGGCCGTGTCGCCGCCGCCCTCCCCGACGATTGGCTCGATCAGCTCATTGCCGTTGGTATCCACGCCGAAGAGGATCTGGTTCGAGAGCGTTTGCATTTCGAGCGCCAGCGGCTCCATCTCACTGCCGAAGGGCATCTCTTCCAATTGCAATGCCTTTTCAAGAAGTTGCTCCGACCAGCCGCGCATATTCTCGATGCTGAGGACGACATGCTCGCTGTGTAATTGAATGTTGTCCGTTGCATCCGCGGATTCCGCTGCAAATTGCGCGTGGCTTATTGCTGTTGGAATATAACCCAGCCCGCCGTCCGGGCCGTTCCCCAGCAGGCCGTATCCATCTCCTGTATCGTCGATAATACCGTTCTCATTCCAATCCCGGTATCTCTCCGTATTCGCGCTCCCAACGAGTTGATTGATGATCTCCTCGTTTTTCAATCGAAATTTTTCCTCGTCATTGTCCTTCAATGCCTGATTCAACGCAATTACGGAATTATCAATGCCGTCCGCGGAATACCATAATCCTTGAATCAATGCCTCCCCCTTCGGAGCGCCGTGGAAGGATACAAGCACATGCCGCACATGGACAAGAGCAAGCGGGGGAAAAACAGAAGAAGCGATGACTTCTCCGGAAGGCTCCTGCGGGCTGGGATCGTTATCCGATTCAAGCGTGACCTCGAACTGGTCGAACGACGAAAGGATATTTCCCTTGGCCGGATTGATAAAAATCAGCTGTCCTTCTCCGCCATCTCGCATGGAAATTGCACCCACATTCCGGCGCACCTCTCCGCCTTCCGCAAGAAACCACCCCTCATAATGCGTGCCCGGATCCGGTGTGGGCAGCCCCGAAAGGTTGATGGTGGCTTTGTCCATCACAGCATTAAAGTCCAAATAGGAGATACGCCCAACCGGTTGATTTTCGCCAATCGAGGTCAATGCAGGCAGACGAAAAATTAAATAAGAAATTCCAAGCAGGATGACCAGTATGCCGGCGCCGACCCAAGCGAAGGGAAAAGATGGCCTTGGTTTTGCTTCCGCCTTTTGCTCCTCCAATTTTTTCAATGAATCCATCGTGGCTATCGAGATGGTCTGGCCGTTGAAGACCGCGTTGAATTCATCCGCAAGTTCCCTGGCGGTTTCGTAACGCAGCGATGGGTCTTTGGAGAGCGCGCGGTTGATGACGTTTTGGAGGCCGGCTGAGATTCCAGCAATGGGGGGAGGGGGTTCATTCAGGTGCTTCATCAAAATGCCGAAGGAGGACTCGGCTTCGAAGGGAACTGCGCCAGCGAGCATTTCATAAAGCAGTACGCCAAGCGAGTAGATATCGGTTTTCCGGTCCACTCTGTCGCCGCGCGCCTGTTCGGGACTCATGTAGGCGGGCGTACCGGAGACGGTGCCTGTCGAGGTTTGGATGGATGTATCGAGCAGGCGAACCAGCCCAAAGTCGGTAAGAACCGGTTCTACATCCCCGGCAAGGGGCTTCTCGATATCCACTTGCCCTACTGTCGAACGAAGCAGCACGTTTGCAGGTTTGATATCCCGGTGGATGATGTTTTGAGTGTGGGCGTAATCGATGGCGGAGGCGAGCGCCGAGAGAAGGCCCGCAATCGTGCTCATTGGAAGCTTTTCCCCTCTTTTGTGCAGCGCTTTGAGATAGCCCCCAAGAGAGGCGCCTTCCACCAATTCCATGATGAGGCAGGGCTGACCTTCCACCAGGTCGTAATCATACATTTGAATGATGTTGGGGTGCCGCAGGCTTGCCACCACGCGCGCTTCGCGTTCGAAGCGCATCCGTGTTTCAGGGTCCCCATCCACGTGGTCGCGCATGATTTTTACCGCTACTTTGCGATTAAGAGAGATGTGCTCACCCACATATACTTCGGCCATGCCGCCGCGAGCGATCATCTCTCCGATTTTTACATGATTGATGGTCTTACCGGTCCATAATGGCATTGGCAGATTATACCCGATAGTATAATTCACCGAATTGCGAGGAGAAATTAATGTCCACTGAACTTGAAAACAAACTGCATGGGTATTTAGAAAAACGGGGCTTGAAACTTTCCACAGCCGAATCCTGCACAGGCGGGCTGGTTTCACACCGCATCACAAACATGGCTGGGTCGTCCGCGTATTTTACCGGTGGAGTGATCGCCTATTCCTACGAAGCCAAAGCCGCGTTGCTCGGCGTATTGTGGGAGACGTTGAACTCGCACGGAGCCGTCAGCCGGGAAACAGTGCTGGAAATGGCGCGCGGCGCGCGGAAACTATTCGATGCAGATATTGCCCTTTCAGTCAGCGGCATTGCGGGACCCGCAGGCGGCACCCCGGAGAAACCAGTCGGCACCACCTGGATTGGGCTTTCCACTTCGAGCGGCGAATGGGCTCGACACTTCCTGTGGGATGGTGATCGCGAGCAGAACAAGCAATATTCGTCCGAGGCCGCGCTGCAATTTATCATCGACTATCTGGAGGAAAAACTTTCATGAAGATCGTTGTGATTATTTCCGCCAATGCGGAGTGGCGCGTAGTGAAGGAACTTTACCCGAACCTTGAAATCCAACATTCACCCTATGGTGAATTTGCAAACCTAAAATTGGATGTGTGGCCCTTGACGGTCTTTCTTGGCGGCTGGGGGAAGATTTCCGCCGCGGCCACCGCACAATATGTCATCGACCATTTCAACCCCGACCTGCTCATCAACCTTGGCACCTGCGGCGGATTTGACGGACGCATTGAAACAGGGACCGTCATCCTCGTGGAACAAACCCTTGTCTATGACATCGTCGAGCAGATGGGAGATGGAGCTGAAGCTATTCAGCATTACGCCTCCTCCCTCGACCTGAGCTGGCTGCCGAATAATCTGCCTCATCCCATCTCGCGCGGACTCCTCGTCTCTGCCGACCGGGATATCGTCGTGGAAGATATCCCCATGCTGATCGAAAAATATAACGCAGTCGCCGCGGACTGGGAATCGGGCGCAATTGCCTGGGTGGCAAATAAAAATAAAACCCGCCTACTCATCCTGCGAGCCGTCTCAGACCTTGTGGGCGGCGATGGGGGAGAAGCTTATGGCAACCTCGAACTGTTCCATGACCGAACCAAAGTTGTGATGCGCAAATTATTCCATCAATTGCCGGATTGGTTGAGCAAGGTTAATTTATAAAGCCCTGTACAAAAAACGGACAGCCTCAGGACTGTCCGTTTTGGTATTACTTCTTTGCCGCTTCGAGCGCGTGGCGGATCTGAGGCAGGTGGGATGTGATATGGAAATTAGGCTGCAATAGGTTGAATCCGAATCGGTAAAAGCTGCCTTTGTTGGCGGTAAATTCGGCGGGGATCAAGGCGGTGTAGGCAAGCAGTTCATTTACAGCGCGGTGAAGTTCAGCGAACATCTGTTTGATGGATGGATTGACTTTCACTGTCGCCTCCACTTGCGCAGTGACATTTGTTCCGAATCCATCCGTGGTGAGTTCGTAGCCATCGATCAGGCTGGTGAGCAAGCTCATATTGCCTCGTTCTCCGTGAACAAGATGCGCTACAACCTCCAGCGCGCTCCACTCATGCGGTTCGGGACGCTGCATGGCCTGCTCGTCACTGTATCCCTCGAAACATTTTTCCAATTCCACCATGGCAGGAGCGAACATTTCGCGGGCGCGCCCAGCCAGTTCAGCAGGGTCGAACGGCACTTCGGGCATTGGACGTTTGCTCAATTCCATTGTGACGGTTTTCTTTTCCGCACCGCGATAGAAAACAACTTCGATCTTGTCGCCGCCTTTTTTACCTTCGATGGCGGTCGGCAGACTGTTGAAATCACTGGTAATCGGTTTGCCCGCCATTCCCACCAGCACATCATTTTTTTGAATCCCCGCTTCGTGCGCGCCCATACCTTCCACCGTTCCGTCGATCCGCAGACCTTCACGAACGGGCACGCCCAGCATGACAGCCTGTTCTTCTGTGAAATCGCCAGGCACAATCCCGAGCATCGGGCGGTTCGCGATTCGCAGATCGATGCCCGTCTCCAAAACGGATTTTAGATTCTCAAGACTCTCCACCCAGTTTTGACGGAAACTTTCCGCCGCCTCTTTCCACGACCCGTCAGCTGGCACCTCGTGCTCGAGCAGGATGCCTGCGCTGTTGCCTTTCTCTGTGAACGACAGCGTCACTTCCGTGGGGGCGGGATCGATATTCGAGAACCAGCGGAATTTCACTCGTTTATTCTCTTCCAATTCAAGGAAATGCCCACTGGAGTAGAAATCTCCGCGCCACCACATATACATCCGTCCATTTGGGTGCGGTTCCACCGTGGCTACATCGCATAGCCACTCCCGCATCGAAGTGGAATTGGTGAAGGCGCGGTAGGCAAATTTCAAAGGGGCATGGACTAGGATTTCGGCTTTCACAGTGGTCATTTGAAGCTCCTTGTAAGTTGTAGGTTATCTTCTTTATAAAGGACGTTTTGGAAAAACACACCCTACCAGAGTAGGGAAATAAATCGAATTAATTTCTGCCGTAAAATTTGCTCATTATTGGATTAAAGGTTGCTGCCCATGACCGAAATTCCCTCAAGGTCAATGCATTTGTGTGCAAATTCGCAGCGATGATTCGACATCATTGAATAATACGTATCGCGTTTCAACGATGACGACATATTCGTTGTCTGCAATTGGCTCATATCCTAAAAACCGATTCTTTTTTCGGGGGATATTTTCAAGGGCATTCCAGGCTGTTGAGTCGTAGACTTCCCAATTCTTTCTTTTCCCACTGGCAATTAAAACTACTTTTCCCCTTTCATCACGCACAGGAATACCCGCGGTGATGGTTACTTTGTACGTGTAATGTTTGCGGCGGATCGGCCAGAGACAGAATCCGACCCAGGAACGTTTGCAGGGAATATAGTAGAGATCCTTCCATTTCACAACCGTCTGTCCATCAGATGCGCTGCAATCTGGTTCTGATTTAAACAAAGGGGTGGAGGATGTCATAATGGCTGTTAGAAAGACCCCGAGCAAGATTTTTGCATATTGCCAGGCTGATGTATTTTTCATGATTCTGCCAGAGTTGGATTATAGAAGATTCTCCCTGAATAGTGAAGCCGGAATCGCGGTCATGGAGAAATTCTGCCTTATAATTTGACCATCACAAGGAACTGGGGCTATCCCCAATGACCGAAACCCACAAAATCCATGTCTTTCTCTGTCATTCCTCGCAAGACAAAGCTGTTGTCCGCGAACTCTACCAGCGACTCAACGCCGAAGGCTGGATTGATGCTGCGCCCGGAGTGCGTCGCACCAGACGGGCTGGATTTTCCTGATCAAGGAGAAGAATCTACGGGCAGGCAGAATCTCATTAAGTCTGGCCCCCATGCGGGGATGATATGCGACGCACCCTCTTCACCCTCATTTGCTTTATAATTTGACCTTCACAAGGAAATAGGGACACCCCAATGACCGAAACCCGCAAAATCCGCGTTTTCCTCTGCCACTCCTCGCAGGACAAGCCCATTGTCCGCGAACTATACCAGCGACTCAACGCCGAGGGCTGGATTGATCCCTGGCTGGACGAAGAGAAACTCCTTCCAGGTCAGGATTGGGATTTGGAGATCGAGAAAGCCGTGGAAGCTGCTGACGCGGTAATCGTTTCCCTTTCGAATGGCTCAATGACAAAAGAGGGATATATCCAGAAGGAATTACGCAAGGTATTGGATATTGCTCTTGAAAAACCCGAGGAAACGATCTTTGTCATTCCATTGCGGCTGGAAGATTGTGAAATTCCCCGCCGCTTGCGCGCCAGACAGTACGTTGATTATTTCCCGGTGGAACGCCGCGAACAGGTTTATCAGCGCTTGCGGCAATCTTTGAATATTCGTTTTCAACAGTTGTATCCTCAAACGGAAGCTGCTCAAGAAACAAGGGAGAAAATAAAACCACCGGCGAAAAGCATGTACGCAAGGCTGGTTGATTTGGTTTCGGCTAAGGGAACAGGCACAGTGGACACCGCTGGAACGATTCCCCTGATCCTTTATTTTTCATTGGCGGCACTGTATGTCCTAACCTCTTCCGATTCAACCAACCAATTAATGATGGGGATATTCTCAATATTGGCAGGGATATTTCTCGTCATCCGAAAGCAGATACCGCCTGGTTCTATATTCAAGATTTCAACGATCCTGTTTGTGGGTGTTCATGCTTTAAATAACATATCCGACAGTCCTGCTAGCGAGATTTTTGAGGGAATTGTTGCATTGATATCCTGCGGATCGGCGATTGTGACGGCTCGCGCTCCTAAAAGGCCGGTTTTTTATTCGTCCATATCCCTGGCTTTGTTTCTTTTGATCCTTGGCGTCAAAGCGACTTTGAATGCCTTTGATATTTACCCTTCTTTCTACTCTGCCGGTCCTATCGCCATCATAAGCGTAATTACAATTGTGTTGATGGTAATGGATTTATGATTTGAAAGTACGCATGCCCACCACTGATCGCAAACTCAGTGTTTTCCTCTGCTATGCCTCGCAAGACAAAGCTGTTGTCCGCGAACTCTACCAGCGACTCAACGCCGAGGGCTGGATTGATCCCTGGCTGGACGAAAAAAAACTTCTCCCCGGGCAGGATTGGAATATGGAAATTGAGAAAGCTGTGGAAGCCGCTGATGTGGTGATCGTGTGTTTGTCAAAAGGTTCATTAACAAAAGAAGGATATGTTCAGAAAGAATTGCGATTTGTTCTAAATATCGCTGGGGAAAAGCCAGAAGGGACAATCTTTATTATCCCGTTGCGAGCCGACGATTGCATATTGCCACGGTCTTTGAGAAATTTTCACTACATTGATTTTTTTCCTAAAATAAAGAGAAATAGTGGTTATGCTCGTTTGTTAGAAAGCTTACAATTAAAAAGTAAATCTTTAAGTTCGTTCGATGTAGATGATTTGGGTCAAGAAAACATTAAGAATAATATGGATAAGATAGAAAACCCAAAGGTGAATGAATTCTTCAATATTGCAACAACCAATTTAGAATTACTGGCAGATATTATGATCAATGTTTACACTACTCATGATGAGTTTTATGAGCTCGCAAAGAAAAACTATTTGAAATTGAAATCGCTAGGTAAACCGAAATCTTCGAATATAAAAAGAGGATTATCTATCTTAGACAAAACAGGTAATGAACTCAGAAGTCTGACAATAAAGCTTGAAAAGCAAATTTCACTTCTGTCTAAATCTACTAGTGCATATTATCAGTCAATTTTGCCTGCAATAGAAGATTGGCCCGTTGACGCCGCGAACGCAGTTATTATTCTTTGGGTCGTAAATACTATTGAGAAAGGTCTTCCACTAATGAAGACCAGGGAGGAAATTATTAAAAAATCAAAGAATGATCTAAATAGTTGGGAAAATGGAACACCCATTATGTCGACTGCTGCCGATGAAGCAATTAGAATTATGGGAGAATTATCTAGTGAATTGGAAAATACTCGAAGAGTTCACGAACAGGTCAGAGAAAATCTTAAGCAAAAGTTGGGATTTGCAAAGATGTAAATCGAGTTGCTAATAATTTTGCGCTATCATCTTCGCGAACTCTACCAGCGACTTAACGCCGAAGGCTGGATTGATCCCTTGCTGGATGAAGAAAAACTTATCTAAATCAAAACTGGACCGTTTAGTGGTCCAGTTTTGATTTTTTTATTTCACGGCATTGGAGTATGTTTGTGATCAAACTGAATAGAAATGGGAAGAGCGGTTGCTTTTATCCATTCACTATCATCGTCTTGTTTATATTCTATCTGAAAGTAATGTCGACCTTCTTCGGCAATTGGCAAGCCAGGAAACTTGATTCTGTTTCTCTGCCGTTCTGCTGTGGATAAATCAATAGGCGATTCTGCGACAATTGTTGATTTTTCTGATGGCGTGATAAAAGTAATTCTCTCTAAACCTTGCTTAGGCATCTTAGACTCTGACCTTGCCCATAACGAAATGATTTCAAAAGGAATCGCCAACAAGCCATCTGGTTTAGGGTCGCCTGGAATATTAAGCTGTTCAATTACATCTTGAATACTGACATTGTTGGTTTCAATGTCAATTACAGATCGGGAGCAAAGTACAGTCCACACATGATCAATCATATTTAATTCCTTCGCACTAAAATGATCCTAATACAATTTTATTTGCAGCACTATTGCTTGAAATGTTTTCAGGTTTCGGCCAGTTGAGTATTTGTATTGATTTCTGCTCATGAAAATCTGCTTGGATGGAATTATTAATAGCGAAAAAGAGTGGTTCTTGGAATCGAATGGATATTTCAGTGTCCAGAGCTTTTGCTACCTTCTGCAGGAAATTAACTGAAGGATTGCTCAAGCCACTTTCGAGACGAGATATGTTTGCTTGTTTTGTGCCTGCGCGTTCAGCAAGTTCGGCTTGAGACCAGCCTTTTTCCATTCGTAGTCTTAGGATGTCATCTGCTAAGTCAAGAATTAATTTGAACTTTTGTTCGGCTTCCTGATACTCAGGATTTTCTTCGAGTTTCTTAAAATAATCTTTGTAGTTCATGATTTCCTCTTGATTCTCTCAAGGTAGTCTTTTCTAAATTCAATTGCTTTATCGATTTCGCTGTCAGGCACTTTATCTGATTTTTTCTTGAAACCATGAGTTATTATAAATTTTTCTCCATCGAAGAAGAAATAAAGCAAGCGAATACTTCCTTGATGAGTCTTTTTTCTCAATTCCATAATATGATCACGCAGTGGGGCAGCGTGAGGTCGTTTGAGTTCATAGCCATATTCTTCGAGTCGTTGAATAGACCTTCTAATGAATACTTTCTCTTCATTCTCAAGGTCATCAAGAAACTCCTCCATTGGGCATCTCCCGTTGGCTTTCTTATAAAATTCAACAACCCATTTTAGCGACCCCATAAACCTCTTTTATAGTATATATGCTATATAGTTTAGCATTGTAGGATTACTATGTCAATAGAACATTCATTCCTTTTCCCTACTTCCCCAATCTCGCCCTCTCTTCTTCAATAACGCTTTCGTCTAGTTTCTTGAATAATGGCGCTGGCTGATTCAACTTCTTCCCAGGCTGCAACTCGCTGGGTTTCCAGGCAATGTAGGGGCGAGTCATTGATTCGCCCCTACTGACATCACGATATCTCAACACCGTATGCTCACCGAGCGAGTCTTTCACCGTCTCGGTGTATTGCTCCCCGAAGAGCGGAGTCTCGTAGTTGAAGAAGCCGTGCAGTTTTTCGCAGGTGAAGGGCAGGAAGGGGGCGAACATGATCTTGAGCGAGTCGATGGCTTTGAGCGCGGTGTAGACTGTCTTCGATGCACCGTCTTTATCCACTTTGATGGCGGACCACGGCGCGTTGACATCTAGATATTGATTGACCACGGTGGCGAGTTTCATCGTTTCGCTTAGTGCAGAGCGCAGGCGCACGGCTTCGAGTTCCGCGCCCACAGTGTTGAATCCATTTTCGATGGTCTTCAACAATTCAAGATCGGCAGGCCTTAGGGGCGCGGTCTCCGTGCCCTTTTCTCCATTTGCACCCTCGGGCGGGATGACCCCGCCCCTACCCATATCTTCCAATGATGGCACATGCCCATCCCAATTCTTGTAACAAAATGCCAGCACGCGATTCGCAAGGTTACCCCATGTGGCCACCAGTTCGTTGTTGTTGCGCGCCACGAACTCGGCCCAATCCCAATCGCTGTCCTTTGCTTCAGGCATGTTGACGGTCAGGTAATAACGCAGGGCATCGGGGTCGAAGCGCGTCAAAGCGTCGAGTCCCCACACGCCCCAATTACCCGAGCCGCTGATCTTTTTGCCTTCGAGGTTCATGAACTGATTGGCGGGCACATCATACGGCAGGGTCAATTTAACCCCTGTCTCCCCTCTCCCACTGGGAGAGGGGTCGGGGGAGAGGGCGGGTTCGAAGATTTCCATGAACGCGCTTCCCGCGCCCATCAATTCAGCGGGCCATTGCGATGTGTGGAAGAAGATGTTGTCCTTGCCGATGAAGTGGAATTGCTTCGCTTTGGGATTCGTCCACCAATCGCGCCACGCATCTTTCTGACCTGATACCTGACTCCACTCAATTGGGGCGGAGAGGTAGCCGATGACTGCTTCGAACCAAACGTAAATGCGCTTGCCTGCTTCCGTCCAGCCTTCGACGGGAACGGGAATGCCCCAATCAAGGTCGCGTGTGATGGAGCGGGCTTTGAGACCTTCGCTTTCAATCTTGCGCAGCGACTCGCCGATGACGGTGTCGCGCATGTGCGGGGCGCGTTCCTGCAAAAAGTTTTTCACATCAGGCTCAAGCTTGGAAAGATCGAGATAAAAATGTTCGGTGTCACGCAATTCGAGCGCACCGTCGCCAGTCTTGGCGCGCGGATTGATCAACTTTTCGGGTTCGAGCACGTTGCCGCAGTTATCACATTGATCAGAACGCGCATACTCGAAACCACAGATGTAGCAAGTCCCTTCCACATAGCGGTCAGGCAGGAACTTGTCCGCGCTGGGGGAGTACCATTGTTTGCTGAACTGCTTGAAAAGAAATCCGTTCTTTTGCAAGGCAAGGAACATGGCTTGCGAGACCTTGAAGTGGTTCTCGCTGTGCGTGGTCGTGAACATATCGTAGGTGATGCCGTAGCCTTTGAAGACTTCGATAAAGGAATCGTGATATTTTTTGTAGACTTCCTCTACAGGTTTGCCTTCCTTGTCCGCAGCGATGACAACGGGCGTGCCATGTGAATCCGTCCCCGATACCACGAGGACTTTATTCCCTTTCAGGCGATGGTAGCGCGCAACAATGTCACCGGGCAAATGGGAGCCCGTGATATTCCCGACATGGATCTCGGCGTTTGAGTATGGCCAGGCGATGGCAATAAGGATATTCTCGTTCATTATGAACTCCGTTTTTCGGAACTTGTGAAAAGGAAATCGGGAATCGTTATTCGATATTCGCAATTCGGCTTAATGATTGGAGGACTTTTGAAACCTACAACCGATTTCCGATTCTCGATTCCCGAATATCGAGTTTCGGCTCTTGCAAACAAAAAGGCCGTCCGCGAAATGGACAGCCCGTTTTCTTTCAGGTGTGTAAACCTAACGTGCTTTCCACTCGGCGCGGCAGAACATTTCCATTTGAATGGATATTTGCATTATCGATGAAGATTTTGTGTTCATGAATATTAGTTTACATCTGAGGGAATGAGTTGTCAATGTATGCTCCGATTAGAAGGTATTTCCCAAGTAATCGAGTGCATCAAGATTCGTTTCTAATCCGACCATGAAATCACGAAAACCAACCTCGAAATAATGTTTTCTGGGATTTGGCAGTGATGCTAATTTCTTACATATAGCTAAGGGATTTGTGTCTATCAAAACAATCCAGGCGTCTGGGTTTAAGTTTTCTGTAAGCAGCCTTCGTGCCTCTTCATCATAGTCCGGAAACGAGTAGCCTATTATCATTATCAGGTTTGTTTGTTTCAATGCAGTAGCCGCATCTTTCCACAAAGTAGCAAAAGGCTTGTAATCTTTTTTTTTCAAAGGTGGCACATACCATGGATGAGTATTTGCCCCACAATTCGGGCAAGGAAATTTTATTGACCAGAGATAATCGCTACTGTAGGTGATCGTCTCACATTTTTCGCAATATATAAAATTAAAACTGCCATGTAGCTTGAGATATGTAAAAGTATTTCCAAATTTGATACTATCCCCATTAATTGCATGAAGATGAGAATGAATACCTCCGTAAGTGAATCCTTTCCATTCTGAGCCATGTTCAAGGGAGAGATCGTGATTGAAAGATATGACAGTGGCGCTAGGTAATGATTTGAGAAATTCTGAGAAAAGAAAATAATGCCCCACGCCATAATCCATAATAGAACCAGTTGGAGCACCGTAAGTAGGAACCATCCCCGAGTACGTTTCTGCTGTAAAAAGAACGAACTCATAATATTCGAGGAGTCTGTTGTAGGTTGTTTTGTCTTGATCCCTAAAGGATTCATATAGAGCCAGTTCAAAGGATCTGTCGTTATTAGTGAAAGATTGACACATTTCTATGACAGCAGAACTAACTATATTGTCTCTGTGCTTGTCAACGTATTTGATGCCATTTTCAAGAAAGCGCAGATATTCAATATCTGTAATGTCTTTAACCAAAGGGAAGAACGCATCCTTTGAGGCGCCTGCACCAAGAAGAAATACTGGACCTTCAGAAGACTCAGACATCGGTGCCTATTTGAAATGTTTATTGGTTTCTTGTCGCAAAACTGGGTAGTTTAACATCCACATTCGCATGGCCATGGTCATTGTCACCATTGGAAAGGCAGGTTTGAAGTTCATGGGCGCTAGTTTACTATGTCCTCGGGCGGATGGCAAGGTGGGCTTGCTGCGAGTCACTAGGGCAGACGTCTGTCAATGCGGGGAACCCCACCATCAATACGTTATTAAATTGTAAGATACTGTCAATTTTGCTGATGATATACTGAAAATCAGGATTTGACCTGGCAGCCGATCCTTTCATACCTCGGAGGTATCCATGAACTGGTATAAAAGCCGCGCACCATATCTATTCGGTCTCGTTGGGGTGCTTGGGGGGTTCCTATTTTTGGCTTTGGGTACCTGGCTTGAATTCGAAAGGCAAAACCTGCCTTTTACTCTCTGGTCATTTTCCTACCTGCACAGGACGACGCCCGTCGTTTATGTTCTGGACCTGGCCCCCATTGTGATGGGTCTCATGGCCGGGCTGATCGGGGTGCAGCGCAGTTTGAGCACAGCCATCGATCGGTCCAAGAAGGAATGGGAGGTGATCTTCGATTCGTTTTCCGACCTGATTCTTGTTGTGGACGAGGACAATAAAATCCTTCGCTGTAATTATGCCGTTGCCGACCGGCTGAACATTAGATTCTCCAATTTGATCGGTAGTCCGCTTGCCTCGGTTTTGGGGGAGGATTTTCTGGAAATTCAAAAATCCGGGAAGACCGAATTTACCTGGCTCAAACGAAATTATGATTTGTCCTTCCATGCCCTTCAGGTGAAGGGGGTCGAGACGCAAAATTTGATCATCCTGCACGATAGTACTGAAAGAAAAAAAACGTTGGAAGCCCTCAGCGCCTCCGAGGTCCAAATGCGCGCACTCTTTGCCGGGATGAGCGATGTCGTCATCGTCTATGACCGCAATGGAAGATACGTCAGCGTGGCGCCGACCCGCTCGGATTTGTTGATCCGGCCTCCCGAAGACCTGATCGGAAAAACCTTGGGGGATGTCTTCCCCAAAGAGGAGGCTGGGACATTATTGGGGAACATCCAAACGGTTCTTGATACTCAAAAAATAGCACAAGTGGAATATTCGCTGGAGATTGCCGGCCAGTTGGTGTGGTTTTCAGGTACGATCTCGCCGATGCAGGAGGATAGGGTGGTTTGGGTCGCACGCGACATCACCGAGCGCAAACGGATCGAAATGGAAACGACCCGTCAGAAACAATATTTCGAATCTCTGGTCAGCAACAGCCCGGTGGCAGTTGTCGTTTTGGATAATGAGGAAAAGATCGTTTCGATCAACCCGGCCTTTGAACATCTTTATGGATATAAGAGCGCCGAGGTTGTTGGGGTAAACCTCGACACCTTGATTACAACGAAGGAAAGCCTCCAGGAAGCGGCCAGCTACACCCAGCAGGTGATGACAACTTCCATCCATGCCTTCTCGAAACGCCGCCGTAAGGATGGGTCTTTGGTGGATGTGGAGATCTTTGGCGTGCCGGTCATCGTTGCAGGGGAGAGGTTGGGCGCGTTTGCGCTGTACCACGACATTTCCGAAATCGTCCGCGCCCAAAAAGAGGCGGAGCAGGCCAATCGTTCCAAGAGCGAATTCCTCGCCAACATGAGCCATGAGATCCGCACCCCCATGAACGGGGTTATCGGCATGTTGGAACTCGCTCTCGATACGCCGCTTACCTCCGAACAGCAGGATTATCTCCAGACCTCCCTAAAGAGCGCGGAAGCATTGCTTTCCCTCTTGAACGATATTCTGGATTTCTCGAAGATAGAAGCGGGCAAGCTCGATCTCGAAGCCATCAACTTCAGCCTGCGCAATGCCATCGAAGATGTGGGCTACACTCTGGCCAAACGCGCACAGGACAAAGGCCTCGAACTTGTTTGCCTTGTGCATCCGGACATTGCCCACACCCTTCGCGGAGATGCAGGACGCCTGCGTCAGATTTTAACCAACCTGGTTGGAAATGCGATCAAGTTCACCCATCAGGGAGAGATCGTAATCCGCGCCGAGGCCATCAAAGAAACACCGACCCATACCCATATCCATTTTTCGGTGCAGGATACCGGCATCGGAATCCCCCATGAGCGGCAGGCTGCCATCTTCGAGCGTTTCACCCAGGCGGATGGTTCCACCACCCGCAAATATGGCGGCTCCGGCCTCGGGCTTACCATTTCACGGCAACTGGTCGAAGCCATGCAAGGCACGATCGGATTAAAGAGCGATCCAGGGGTCGGCAGCGAATTTTGGTTCGACATCGCCTTCGAGAAGGTCGAATCAGCGCCTCAAACGGATATACAGCCATCAGCCCTTGAAACCGATATGAGCAAGGCGCGCATCCTGGGTGTGGACGACAACCAGACAAACCGCCTCGTTCTCTCCAAAATGGTGGAAGGCTTTGGCTGCCGCATCGACATGGCAGCCAGTGGCGCGAAGGGAATCGAAATGCTTCACAAGGCTGCCCGTGAGGACGACCCGTATGATGTTGTCCTGCTCGATATGCAAATGCCGGGCATGGATGGCGAACAAACCGCCCGCACGATAAAGAGCGACTCGCTTGTAAGAGATGTAAAGATCGTCATCCTCACCTCCATGGGAAAACGCGGCGATGCCATCCGTCTTGAGGCGCTGGGGTGCTCCGGATATTTGCTCAAACCCGTCAAACAACTCATGTTGTTCGAGGCTTTGCAAGCCGTGCTTAGCCGCGTACCTGAAACAGATGCGGGTCTTGTTACACGCCACCTCATCGCTGAAAAACGTGCCGGCGGAAAACGTATTCTGCTTGCGGAGGATAATCCCATCAACCAAAAACTTGCCGTTGTCATTCTGCAAAAGGCGGGCTATTCTGTGGATGTGGTCGAAAACGGACAACTTGCTTTTGAAAAGATTTCTTCCGGCGGTTACAGCGCTGTGCTGATGGATGTGCAAATGCCGGAGCTTGACGGGTATGAAGCCACCCGAAAGATCCGCGATTGGGAGATTGCCCACAACACCCATATTCCCATCATCGCCATGACGGCTCACGCCATGAAAGGTGACCGCGAAAAATGCCTGGACGCCGGCATGGACGATTACATCACCAAGCCCATCGAATCCCGCATCCTCTACAATGTTTTGGACCGCTGGCTGGAGACTGCGGAGGATCAAAGCAAGGAAACGCCAGGCAAGCCCCAGGCCGTCTTGTTTGACTCGCAAAATTTTGCTTTGGATATGGATGATGGATTATTTGGGGAAGAGGCTGCGCCCGCTTCATCCCTGACCGATAGGCCTGCTCCACCCGCCCCAACATTCACTCCCCCCAAGCTTCCCGTAGACTTGACCGCCGCCCTGGTGCGCTTCGATGGAGACCGCGATTTCATGCTTGAAATGTGCAGGGACTTTCGCGATCATCTGCCGGAAAGGGTCCAGGAGATTAAATCGGCTTTCACGGACGGAGATATAAACCGACTGGCCCGCCATGCTCACACGCTCAAAGGAGTATCGCTCAACTTCGATGCGACCTTCCTTGCTGAGCTTGCCTCTCATGTAGAGGAGATCTGCAAGCGCGAAAAGATCCTGGACGCACAGCCATTTATCGCTCAAATCGATATTGAGGCTGTTCGAGTACAGGAATACCTGACCCAGCACGCCTGACCGTGGAGGTCCCCATGGCACGCGTTCTTGTTATAGATGACGAGCCGATGAATCAAATGACAAAACCCGAAAATCCGTCGGAGATTCGGAGATGTGGAAGCGGGTTTACAAACGCTTTCAGCAGAGAAAGAAGTAATGGGGCAGTACACGGATAACACGGATTGACTGATTTTCACGGAAAAAACCTAGAAAAATTCCGTGGTTCTCTGTGTTGTCCGTCTAATCCGTGTCCAAAAAGGGTTTATCCACCAAACCCAAGAGCCTTCTTATTTCAACAGGTCTTTGAGTTTTGCAAAAGGGGAATCAGATTGTTCGGGCCGATGACCGCAGTCTTTCTCGTTCAGGTTCTGGCCGCACTCGGGGCATAGTCCCTTGCAATTAGGTTTGCAGACTGGGCTGATGGGTACCTCAAGTAAGGCGTATTCGCGCAGCATTTCCGCAATATCAAGATGCGCGTCATCGGGAATAAGCAGACCTTCCTCGGTTTCAGAGCGTTGGTCGAAGGCATATAGTTCGGTGAAGGACCAATCGAGTTCGTGGTCGAAATCCGTCAGGCAGCGCACACAGTTGAGGGTGGTCTCGGCGGAGAAATCTCCCTGCAGGATCAATCCCTGCGGGGTTTTGCCGACATTGGCAATCCCTTCCAGGTAGCGAAGTTCAAGGTCTTCGAGTTTGATGTCGTCGAACGCGAAGGGAAAGTCGTGGTTATAGCCGACTTCTTCATGGATGATGAAGCCGACGTTAAAGCGGAATGGTTTTTTAGGACTGGGCATAGGGAAAGGCTTGTACTGAGCTTGTCGAAGTATGGATTTGGAAGGATGAATGAGGAAGAAGGGCAATTCGGAAACTACAAACTATCGAACTACAAAACTAAACCTTTCTATCGACAATATATTTGGCGAGGTTTTCCAGCGCTTCGCGTTCGGCACAGGGTTCCATCGCGTCGAGTCTGCTGAGGGCGCGGTCTACATTTTGTTCGGCTTCGAGCATGGCTTGCTGGGCGGCGTTGCTCGCGCGGATATTATCCACGAGGCGGGTCATGTTGTCGTTATTGGTCCAGCCGCCGTTGGGTAATGACAGTATGTCGGCGTCGTTCGGATTGGCCTCCGCGTAGTAAATCGCCGGCAGGGTCACCAGACCATTCAACAGGTCCGAGCCGAGCGGTTTGCCCACAGCGTTTTGGTCCCCGGTAAAGTCAAGGATGTCATCCACGATCTGGAAGGCCACGCCGATCTGATATCCAAAATCGCGCATAGATTCGATTGTTTCTTCGCTGGCAGGGCTGACCATGGCCGCGGCGCGCGAAGTCATTTCAAACAGGGAAGCGGTTTTGGCATAGATGCGTTTGTAATAATTGTCGCGGCTGATGAGGCCGCGTGAGGTGAACATCTGAGTCAGTTCGCCGTTGACGATGACCGCCAGTGTTTCAGAAAATAATTTCATCAGCGGCAGGTGGTCGGTTTCAGCGGCGAGTTTTGCGGCTCGCGCAAAAAGATAATCGCCTGTCAACACAGTGGCAGGCGGCGACCAGCGCGCATTGAGAGTGGCCATGCCGCGGCGAAGCAGCGCGCCGTCGATCAAGTCATCATGCACCAGAGTGGCCGTGTGAAGCAGTTCCACAGCTGCACCGAGGGTGACGAGTTTTTCCAGCGGCGCGCCCAGAATATTTCCAACGAGCAGGCCGAGGGTTGGACGGATGCGTTTTCCTCCCGCCGCAAGCAAATGCTCCAGAGCAGCGCGCAGGTCGGGATGAGATTCGTCCGCCTGGGCCCGCATTCGTTCTTCAACGAGTTTGATTTCTTCTGTTACTGGTGAAAGGAAAGTTACCGCGCTCAAATCAGTCTCCCCATGCAAAGAGCTGCGCCGCGTTGGCGGTTGTAATAGCAGCGATCTCCGCAGGGCTTTTGGAATGGATTTCTGCTATTTTATCAGCAATATGATGAACAAAGGCAGGTTCGTTTCTTTTGCCACGAAACGGCACGGGAGCAAGAAACGGAGAGTCTGTTTCGATCAGGATTTTGTCAAGTGGCAACTGTCTTATTATTTCGCGCTTATCCTCCGCATTTTTATAGGTTACGGGGCCGGTCACGCCGATGTAAAAATTGATCGCCAGCGCCTTTTGTGCGGTTTCAAGATTCCCATTGAAGGAATGCAATACACCGGGTTTTTCAGCGAGCTGCCCCTGTAAACTGCTTTGCCATTCTTCCAGAATTTTCATAAGGTCAACGGACGCCTCGCCGAACCAGGCGTCATTTTCCTCGCGCATGTGAATCACAACCGGTTTGTCGATTTCCTTTGCGAAGGCGAGCTGCTGTTTCAAAGCATCCCGTTGAAAAGCGCGCTTGCCGCTTTCCTTCACCCAGTAATAATCAATGCCGATCTCGCCGATGGCAACTACCTTTGGATGACTCGCCAATTCTTTTACTTCTTGAAAAGTGTTTTCGGAGAATTCCTCCAAATCGGTTGGATGGAACCCAACCGCCGCATAAACACTCGGATTTGACTCTGCCAACCGTACCGCCTCTTTACTGGACCTGTGGTGGAGTCCCGGCACGAGCAGCCGAACCAACCCTGCATCATTCGCACGTTGAATCACCTCCGCGCGGTCGGAGTCGAATTTGTTGTAATCGAGGTGGCAGTGGGTGTCGGTGAGATGCATGGGGAAAGGCTTGTGCTGAGCTTGTCGAAGTGATGAATTATGAAGGATAAAGGATGAAAACGCCGCCTATTTTTTGGCGGCGATTTTCTTTGCAGGCTTTTTGCTGACTTTGTATTTTGCTTTCTTTTCACCGACTTTCTTATCAGGAACAAGCAGGATCAAAGTCCGCAAAGCTTTGTTGACGCTTTCGGAGTCGGGAAAGTAGGCAGCTACGTCAGTGTCCAATGTGATCGTAGGGCCAAAATGTTGAATAGTGGTCGTCCCGTCTTCGTTGTGAATGTGAACCGTGTATCCTTTTTGTAGGCTTCGATAATACTTTCCACGCACGCCCTTCTTTCCCTTGAAATCATATTCAGGAAGCATGCCGTCGTCGTATTCTTCTGGGTTGATATTATTCGCCTTTTTCATATAATTTTCTTTCCGATAGTGTCGCTTTTCGGCAACTGATAATACGAATTTAAGATATTGTTTGTTGTTAATTGCTTTTCCAAATGGACGACTAATAGAATCTTTTTATTTTTTGATGTGCCTATGCCAATAAAGCGCTCTTCTTTCTCTGAATGTTCTTCATCGGGAAAGGTAACAAGAAATGGATCGGTAAATATGGTTTTACCTTCATCAAAACTGACTTCGTGCTTTGTCAGGTTGATGCTTGCTTTATTCTCATCCCATTCAAACTTGTAAATTATTTCATTTCCAAAGTCCATCACCAAATTATACCGCTTTTGGTTGGTACTATTGCGCGAATTGACATATGATTTATATGCTTGTATAGTAAATAAAAAATACTATGAGGTTAATATGCTTAGAAAACCCATCATTTTTTGTGTGTTTGCTTTGATACTTATTTCCGCTTTTCCGCCAAAAACCGTCCACGCGGATGTTGCCCCGCCGGAAGCGCCTCCGGGCACGAGCCTGATCCCCGGGAATGAATCCACCCAGGTCCGCATGCTGGCAGAGACGGTGACCATGACCATCTTCAAAGACCCGGCCAATCCACGCGAAGCCATGGCAAAAACCGAGGCTGTTTTCACGATGCGAAACCTTGGGGCCGATGAAGAGAAAATGCAGGTGCGATTCCCGCTCTCGTTCTTCAACGGTAATTCAGACGGATTTGGTAATTTTCCCGAAATCGCATCCATTATGGTGAAAGTAGATGGAAAAACTATCCAGACGAAACGAGAGAACCAGCCCTTCTTCAACACTGAATTTTCCTATCAGGAGCGGGACGAGATTCCGTGGGCAGTGTTTGATGTGGGTTTTCCATCTTCGCAGGATGTGAAGATCGAGGTCGCTTACACTGTTAATGGGTTTGGATATTATCCGTACGAGGTCTTCAAATACATCCTTGAAACGGGCGCAGGTTGGAAGGGAACCATCGGTTCTGCAGAAATCATTGTTCGCCTGCCGTACGAGGCGGGCGAACAAAATATTTGGATCAGCGGCGAATCCGGGTACGGTACAACAACTGCAGGCGGAGGCTTGAACGGGAAAGAAATCCGCTGGCGTTTTGAGGATCTGGAACCCACTGCGGAAAATAACATTCAGGTAATGGTTGTCACGCCTTCGTTGTGGGAATCCGTTTTGAAGGAGACGAATGCGGTCACAACAAACCCAGAGGATGGCGAAGCCTGGGGCCGGCTTGCGAAGGCGTACAAGGAGATCGCGCGCATGTCGAAGGGATATTTGCGCGACGACCCTGCCGGGCGCGAATTGTTCGAGTTGAGCAGGAGCGCTTATGAAAGATGCCTAGCTCTTTTGCCTAAAGATTCACTCTGGCAATACGGCTATGCCGACCTGCTGTGGTCGCATTATTATTTTGATATTTACATGAGTGGTAAAGGGGACTCGCAGGGAATATTGCCGGTCATTTTGATGAAACTTCAAACAGCCCTTGTGCTTGACCCAAACAACCAGCAAGCCAAAGATTTATTGACTGAGATCAGTTATTCAGTTCCAGAAACGGTTTTATTGGATGGGGACAACTTTGTGTTTTTGGGCCTGACTGCTACTCCGCCTCCGCCTACGCCCTGGGTTGTGGAGGCAACCCCAACTTTTGCGCCAACTGTGACATCCCCATCACCAACATATTCAATGGGTGTAAATACTCCCGAGCCCGTTTCTGCGCCTAATCCTCTATGCGGAAGCGCGTATTTGTTACCTGCTTTATTTGGTATTGCGTTGGTTTTGAAGAACAGAAATTAACAAAAAAGGTGACAGCCATTTAAAGCCCGTCACCTTTTTACTTTTTCCTCATAACTCTTTACTTAATCCCCGCCACCTTCAAACCATCTTCCAAAATCCCTCTCACCTTGTCCTTGTGGCGGGTCTCTGTGTAAACACGCAGAATCGGTTCCGTACCGGAGAAGCGGATCAACATCCAGCCGCCGTCTTCGAGTTTGAATTGGAAACCGTCCACGGTGACAAGCTCGGTCACTTTCAAACCGCCTAGGGTCTTGGGATTATTATCCATGATGATCTTTTTGCGGGCATCAGGATCGCCGCTAAAGGGACTATCCACGCGGTCGTAGAAATATTCACCGCCCACTTTGGCGAACAAATCTTTGAGCAATTCAGTAGGCTTTTTGCCGGTCTTCACCATGAAGTCGAGCATGTACAAGCCAGCCAGAATCCCATCGCGTTCGGGGACGTTTCCACGGAAGGCATAGCCGCCCGATTCCTCGCCGCCGATGAGGGCGTTGGTTTCGGTCATCTTTGGGGCAACGTATTTGAATCCCACGCCCGTCTCATGGACTGGGACGCCGTAAATTTCACCAAGTTTGTTCAGCATATTGGTTGTGGAGAGGGTTTTTACAATATCGCCGCGTTCTCCGCGGATTTCGAGCAGGTAGTAGGCTAATAGTCCGAATACACGTAATTGATTGATGAATTCGCCATTCTCATCGCCGATGCCGCAGCGATCCGCGTCGCCATCCGTGATGAGCAGCACGTCGGCTTTGTTATCTACAGTTGCCTTCAAACCAATGTCAATGTTCGGTTGGATCGGTTCCGGCCGCTTCATCTCAGGGAAGGATGGATTGCGGTGGTTGTGAATTTCGATCACGCGGGTCTTGCCGCCCGCAAGCAAGCGCGGAAACCAGCCCATGCCGTTGCCCCACATGGTGTCTACCATCACGGTCAGGCCGGCATCTTTAATCGGTTGCAGGTCGATTAATCCATCACGAGTGAGATGTTCGATGTAGGGAGTGGCTGCATCGAATTTGACGATCTCGCCCGCAGCGACTGCTTCCTTGTAATCTTTGCGCTTAACTGTACCGATATCATCAGGGATTCCGCCCTCGATCTGTTTCAAACCTTCGGGGTCGATGGCACCGCCTGTCTCATTGCGGACCTTGAAGCCATTGTCTGTGGGCGGGTTGTGGCTGGCAGTAATATTCACCGCGCCTGCAGCCTTTTTATCGACCACTGCATAAGCAATGACGGGTGTGGGGCTCGCACCGTCGGTGAGATAAACCTTTAATCCGTTGCCTGCCAGCACTTCCGCAACAGCGGCGGCGAAGTGTTCACTGCTGAAGCGCATATCGTGACCGACGACGATCCACTGTCCCTTTTTACCGATCGAAAGCATGTAGGATGCAAACCCCTGCGCGGCACGGCGCACATTATCGAATGTGTAATCCTCTGCAATGACTCCCCGCCAGCCGTCGGTGCCGAATTTTATTTTTTGTGTCATGGAAGCTTCTCCTAATAAAATATCTGACGAAATTATATCATCCGAAAATTGACCAGTCCGCTTCGAATCACTGTTCTTACTTTAACCCCAAGAACTTGCTGAGCGTATTGAGTTGATTGACCATGAAACTGGTGCCGCTGCCGGGAATAGCCAGCAGAATATTGGCTGTGATGGTAACAATGGCCAGTGACGCCGCCGTAATCATCAGGATTTTCGTCAGCGCTGGTTTATTTTTCAATCGATCAGATTCCCTGCCAATAAGGATCGTTGTCAGGATCATAAGCAGGGGCATGAAATCCGCCATGAACCGCATCGCCACAAAATAATAAGAAAGGATGATAGCCAAGGAAAGCAGCCCGGAACCGGTCAAAGTGAAAAACAACCAGGTTTCGGAGGGGAGTTCGCCCGCGTCTTTCGTAAAAACCCCTTTTGACAACCAAAGATGATTAATCCATCGAAACAGGGAGATCAATGGCAGGAGGAATACATATGGCGCTATGTAGATTAAACCTGCGAGCCTGTCGTTCGATGGCAAATATTCGATGCGGGTTAAATACGGAAACCTTGAAGCCACTTTTAATGGATGAAAAAAATACAAAGACAGGTTCTGCGGAATCCTCTGAAGCGTGAACACGTTCTGGAAATTTGTGTAGTCAATGTTTGCCAGTTGGTAGGTCAACCCGAATTCGAATATGGAGTCATACCGCGCCCAGTTGTACCAGGCCAGGCCGAGACCGGCCAACGCCAGAGGCACTGTCCCTGCGGCAAACAAAGCCAGGTGCATATTGGCGGCATCGATTTTGAAAACCTTGATGATGTAAACCACCGTGAAGAAAGCGCAAAAAAGGACGGCCGGTAGAACTATGATCCTGGTGCCAGCGGCCAGCGCCCAGTGCGCGGAGGCGAGCGCGAGTTTCCATATCACCGGCTTGTCGCCGTGGAAGGATGAATATGCCCAAAAGCATCCACCGACGAGGAAAAATTGACAGCCGAAGATCGCGGCTTCGTATACTTTGGCGCCCTTTAGCATGATCGTCAACGGCGTGGATATTCCAACAACGGTTAGCAGCAAGCCAAGCAGCCAGGCAGGTGTATTTTGAAGTGATCGATGCCAGAAATTAGCGATCAACAATGCCGAATAAATGAATAATCCGCAGGCAAACACGAGCGCCAGATGAAAGTCTCCTGTGCGGGAAAGCTGATCCCTGCTGAGGATCGAAACAAGGAGCGCGGGAACAGGACCCCAATAAATGTAGAACCTGTTTTTGTAAAGTGACACATCCCAGGGAAAATCGTCGACGTTCATTTCCCTTCGCTGGAAATAGTCGTACGGGTTGTTGAGCGCCAGCAGCGCCGCTGATGGCGTATCTGCCAGGTATAAGTTTCCGTCCTTGAAGCCTTTGGCCAGTTCGATGTAGTAATCATATTCCTGGGCGGCACTTCTCTGGTTAAGCTGAATAAACCATACATAGGAAGTGAGTACAAGTACCGCCGCCATCAGCGAGGCAATTGCAATGCGGACCGGGCGGCTGATTGTGTCGTGGATCAATGCGGTGAAGTTGCCTGCAACGCGCGATGCCCAGCCTCCAAAAAAATGGATCACAACCCCAACAGAAACAAGAAGACCCCCTGCCTCCAAAATTAATACCCTTCCCGCTCCCCAACCTGAGTCGTTATCGATGCCGATTTGTTTGGCAAATACCGCAGCGAGGATAAGTAGTATTCCAAAAATAAAAAAGAGTATCTTCAATGCCGTTTTTCCTGGTGAAGCAAACCGTGGTTCGAAATCCATGCAATGTTGAAATTAAAATTTACGGTGTTGCGGTCGGCTCAATGGTTGGCGGCGGGAGCGGTGTGGGAGTGAATGTCTCCGCCCCGGCAGGAGTTGAAGTTGAAATAAAAGTAGGCGTTGCGGTTATGGGGTTTTCGCCGGAGATCATCACCTGCCACGCGATTTCCAGATCACCCGAAGCCACCACGGGGAAATCTGGCAGGTTGCCGAGCGCCAGGTCCAAACGGCCAATCACCTGCATGAGCAACTCGTCGTTTGTTTCCGCCTGCAATCGAGCCAGCAAATCGCGCGCCGATTGCACATCCGCTTTTGCCAGGCCGAAATTACTTTGTGCAAGATACAACCGCGCGCGGGCGAGCATATCCAATGCGCGGGTCATCATCACTTCATGTTTCAGGTCGACCAAAATCTGATCGTTGCTGGCCCGCATTTCCGTTTCGAGCGCGGCCTGCATCTCTTCCAGCTTTTTAATCGAAAGGGTGTGCGCTTCAATGGATTTTTCCAACGTATCCACGCGGGTGTTCATTTCATTCAACTGAGTCTGCAAAACGAAAATTTCTGACTCGAGTCTGCCAATCTGCGAGGTGTTCTGTTCCACGGGCGCAATGAATGTCCTTTGAAGGTAGGGCAGGCCGTAATAAAAGCCTGCGCCGACGCCGCCGATCAACAACACGAGAAGAATCAATCGAACCAATGCACGGAGGAAATTGACGAACGCCCGCCCAAGACGCGACAAAAAGGAATCCTCCTTCTTCGCATTTTCCTGTGCAGGATGACTCTTCTCGATGAAAGCAGGCGGCGCCTCAACATCTACGGGGATCATGGCTCTGTTTTCTGATTCATTTCCCTGCGCCTCGGCTGCGGACTGCAAACGGGCCAATAAAGTCTTGCCCATTCCTTTTACTTTCAGGCAATCATCCACAGAGTTGAACGGACGTGCGGCGATGATACTCTCTGCAAGAACAGGAGTGATACCCTGGGTTTGGGTCAGGGTGGCTGTGTCGGCGGTGTTGAGAAATGTGAGGAAGTCGCTCATGATGTCTCCTATGGTGTCATTGTACAACAAAAGCCCGGGCATGCGAATCTGGTCATGGAACTGGATCAACTGTCAGATTAAGATGGAGGCGCGATTCGGCCGCTGGGAATTTTTTCGGGTTGGGAATCCCGAAGTTTAAATTTGAAACGGGCGATGACAATCGAGATCAAGTTTGCGACGACCGCAAACCAGAATGGGGTTCGCGGTGAAATCCGTTCCCAGAGTTGTGCTCCGATCCATGGCATGGGCAGGGAGAGGATGCCGAGCGTGGTACCGAAGAATCCGAAGGCCATGCCGCGTTTTGATTCTGGTACGACTTTGGAGATGAGCGATTCGTAGGCGGGCATAAGGCTGCCGGAACCGAGGCCGAAGAAACACATCGCGAGGATGAAGCCTGAGTAGCTATTCGAGTTTAATAATGTGGCCAGGCCCAGGCCGTTCAAGGCAAAACCCATCATGATGGCTGCGCGCTCGCTGAATTTATCGACAAGGGAGCCGGCCAGCGGCGCGGCGATGATGGCTGTGACGCCAATCGCTGCGTTGACGATGCCGATCTGTTGCACATTTAATTTTCCGATGTCGGAAAGATAAATGGGGAAGAGCTGGCTGATGAGGTTATAGGATGTGTCGCCAACCGCGTCTGTGACCCAGATCCAGGTGAGGATGCCGCCTGCAAGGAGCAGGGTGGAAATGGCGGCGAGTTGGGTTTTGAATCCGCTGAAGGTGGGCTTGGCTGCATCCTTGTTCGGAGCGAAGCGTTCGTTGGTTGCCATCCACACACGCAGGATGGTGGCGGTGAGGTAAAAACCAAAGGCCACGCGCATCATCAAATGAAAGCCATATTGATAGGCGAGGAAACCCGCCAGCGCGGGACCGATAACGGTGACGGTTTGATAAATGCCCGAGGTGATGCCGAAGACCCGTCCGCGGAATTCTTCGGAGGATTGCTCGGAAATATATGCGCCAAAACTCGGCCCTACAACGGAGTTGGATACATATTCCACGCTGAGGCCGATGAGCACCCACTGCCAGTTGGGCGCGAATGCAAAGATGAGATAACCAAAGACCGCGATGGAACTTCCGATTGCGATCACACGCAAACGTCCGATGGTGTCTGAAAGCCAGCCGCCGAAAATCTGCAAGACCATCGGCACAAGCGAAGCCAATGTGAAAGCCAGGCCGACCTGTGCCACGCTTGCGCCGAGGTTGAGCATGTAAAGGGATAACATGCTGTATGCCATTTGCCCCGCAATGTTGGCGAAGATCATACCCGCAAGGAACCAGCGCAAATTATGGTTGAGGATGGATTTTCTGCTCATTTATTGCTTGTCTTATGAATTGCATATTTTTTTGAAATTGCTGGAAAAATCATAATCCCGTTTTAGTAAGCTATGCGTTACTTTGGAATGATGTTGTTAATTATCCATGTCATATTCTTAAGCAGCTCAGGGTTAAAAACTCGGAATGATTCGAGATGGCCCGAAACAGGCAGCAACAAGCTGATGGCAATTGAATACAACAGGAGCACAAGTCCCGCCATTATCAAAATCCGCCGAACGATGGGACGATCTTTAAATCGGATGAGACCCTGCCAGAAACCGGCAACTGCCAGGAGGGACAGGGTTGGGATCAGGTCCAGCATGTAGCGCATGGTGGTGAAGAAAAATATTTGCAGCATGAAAAATATCGAAAAGGCCGAACCTGCCAGGGAGATCGCTATCCAGCGAAAATCCTTGTTTTTATTGAGCGCTGCAAGAAATGCGAAGAACATGAATGGGCTGGCGATAAATATGCCCGTAATACCCTCGGCAAGCAGCAGATAGAATTTTGGATAATTCCCATTTGCCAGCCAGTCGGGTCCCACCCAGCGAGTGGGAAAGAAATAAGGAAAGGTGACACGCCGCTCGAGCGGGTTGAATAGGGTCTTGTACACATTGGGCGGGATGTAAGACAGCGAAAAGGTTTCATCCAAAGATTCATAAAGATTGTAACTTGTGAGCTGGTAGCGATATCCGAATTCGGTGAATGAATCAAAACGCGCATAGTTGTACCAGGCATAGCAGACCGCGCCGAGAATCAATGGAAGTGCAAAGGTGGTGATGAAAGGAAGGGCTTTTCCGCGCTGTGATTTGACGGCCCAAAGGAAAAGGACGAGCGAAAGGACTGCGACGGCCGGGGTTAACGTGGTGCGCGACCCAACCGCCAGCGCGAAAAATAATCCAGCCATAAAGATGCGCGGGGATGATGGACGGATGAAGCCAGTGACCAGCCAATACAAACCGCCGATCAGGAAGAATTGTCCGGCGATAATGGCGGCTTCGTAGATGCGGCCTTCGATCAGGATGAAGAGAATTGGGTTGACCAATCCCGCAAAGGCCATCCCTGCCAGCACCGCCCAGCGGGGAATTTCGGTAAAATACCTTTTCCAAATTTCGAGGATCAGAAGAAAAGTGAATAAGAGAGTGCCCGCGGCAAAGGCAAAGGTGATGACTTTATCGCCAATCGGCTCTTCGTAAAATAACTTGATGATGGCAAGGAACAGGGCCGGCGCAGGTCCCCAGTACAGGTAGTATTTGCCTTTGTATAGAGTCGCATCCCATAGCATCGGAATGCCTTCACGGCTGCCTGGCTCGTAAAGATTTTCAAGTGTCAAAAGGGCAGGGTCGGGTTTTACGCCCAGCGCAAGGTCGCCGTTACGGAAGGCGCTGGCAAGCAGATCGTAGTAACTGGTCTCGTTGGGCCAGACTGTCCACAACCCGATCGAGGTAAACCAGATATAGATAAGGAGGATGAAGGCGCCGAGGAGCCCGGAAGCCAGATAAAGCTGGCCGGTGTGAGTGTTGAATGCCTGACCGATGAAATTTTCCTCGCGGTGGAACACAGAAACAGCCAGGATCAGAAGGCCGACGAAGAAAATGAGGTACCGTTTTACGCCCCAGACGGGGTTGTTGTCCAGTCCCAATTGATTTGCAAAAAGCATTATTAACAGAATGCCCACCCCGAGGGTTCCGCCCGCTATTTTTAGCCAGTTTCTGCTCATTGCCTAATTTTATCCAGCAATCCTGAATTTGAATACATAATGAAGCCGACAGGATTTTATCATTCGGTTGGATTTGCTTGCATTTTATATTGCGCCGGGTCTTAGGCAGTATAATCCCAGCCATGATCTACCTTGATTATGCCGCCACAACACCACTTGATCAGCGCGTTTTGGACGCGATGATGCCGTATTTTCGTGAGAATTTTGGAAACCCCTCGTCCATCCACCGGCTGGGACAAAAAGCCGAGACTGCGATAGATGCAGCCCGTGAAAAAGTGGCCGCTGTTTTGCATTGCCAGCCAGACGAGATCGTTTTCACCTCCTGCGGTTCCGAGGCGGATAACCTCGCCCTGCGCGGGGCGATGATGGCAAGACACAAAGCTTCAAACGAGACGTGGATTTTGACCGCCAAAACAGAACACCACGCTGTCAGTAAAACTGCCGAGCAACTTGAAAAGGAATATGGATTCCAGCTCGAATGGTTGGATATTAATGAATATGGAGCAGTTACGCCTGAATCGTTAAGCAAAGCGATTTGCAGCAATACGGCTCTTGCCTCGCTGATGCTTGCTAATAACGAAATCGGCACGATCAACCCGATAGCGGATCTGGCAAAGATCGCAAAAGAGAATAACATCCTCTTCCACACAGATGCTGTTCAGGCGGCTGCGTACTTGGACGTGAATGTGGAAACCCTCGGCGTCGATTTGATGTCACTTGGCGGACACAAATTTTACGGGCCGAAGGGTGTCGGAGCGTTGTACATTCGCAAAGGGACAAAGCTTGTCCCGCACATGACAGGCGGGGCGCAGGAAAACAATCTCCGGGCGGGGACGCATAACGTTCCGTTGATCGTCGGCTTTGCAGAGGCGTTACGTCTCGCAGCAGAAGAACGCGAGGATCGCACGGGGCATGTCCAGCCTTTGCGTGATCGCATTATTGGAAATGTGCTCGAAACGATCCCCGATTCGAGATTAACAGGTCATCCACAAACCCGTTTGCCGAACCACGCTTCTTTTGTTTTCAAGGATGTGGATGGCAACCTGCTTTTGCAATTGCTCGATTCCGCTGGCTTTGCCTGCTCGTCCGGTTCCGCTTGTAAAACGGGCAACCCGGAACCCAGTGAAGTGGTTACTTCCCTGGGCTATTCGCGCGATTGGGCTTTGGGCTCCCTGCGGATTACTTTGGGCGTGGACTCTACACCTGAACAAATTGATTCTTTCTTGAATGCCTTGCCTGCCCTGGTGGAGAAAGCAAGAAAGCTCCACAGCTAACCTTTCTACTTAATCTTGAAAACCAAAATCATCACCCTCGAATCCCACGATGACCTCATTTCTGTCCGCGATAAATTATCGTGGGCAAAAACGCCGCGCATTTTGCTGGTCTGGCCGAAATACGAGAAAGTCACCCTGCGCCTGTTGGATTTGAAAGTCCTGCAGCGTCATGCGGATTCGCTGGGTGCGCATTTGGGATTGGTGACCCGCCGCATGAATGTGCGCAAGGATGCAGAGTCGCTTGGCATTCCGGTCTTTCAATCCACGGCTGCGGCTCAAAAGGAACTGTGGCCTGATTCTGCTCCGAGGACTCGGCGCATTCCCAAGCCGCCCCGCCGTGACCTGCGCCAGATGCGGGATTCCATTTACGAAAAAGAACCAGTCTGGCGCACATCTTTTCTTGGGCGGGTGCTCACTTTCACAGCGGGGGTAATGGCTGTTTTAACAGTGGCAGGCCTATTCGTCCCGCATGCGGCGGTGACCTTGTATCCCGAATCGCAGATTCAATCCATCGTGATTCCGGTCAATGCGAGTCCGTCATTCGAATCCATTACTTTGACGGGCAATATTCCAGCAAAGACATTATCCGTCGTTGTGGATGCGGAACAATCGCTGGCATTGACGGGTGTGATCGCGCTGCCGCAATCGAAAGCGAAGGGTATTGCGCGGTTTACGAATTTGAGTCAGGATGAGGTGGAAATCCCGGCCGGTACGGTTGTTTCCACCGCCGGATTGATCCGCTTCGCGACGTTGAACGATGTGCGCCTGCCTGCCGGTGTCGATGAAATTGTGGAAGTGCAGATCGAAGCGCTGGAAGCCGGCTCGCAGGGAAACATCGATGCGGAAAAGATCATTGTCGTGGAGGGATTGCTGGGGCTTTCCGTGGCTGTGACGAACCCGGAACCAATTTCTGGCGGCAAGGATGTGAGAATGATCGGCGCATCCGATGAAGACCGCGCCAAACTGCGCGAGGCAGTGCTGGAAATTTTACGCCGCTCCGCTGAATCGCAAATGCGCGCGCAGATCGGCTCGAATGATATTTTGCTGTTGAATACCTTCGAGATCACCGAAACTTTGCTGGAGGATTTTTTCCCGCCGCTAGGAGAGGCGGGCACACCGCTTGTTTTGAAAATGCAGGTTGAGTATTCAGCGAATTACATTTTATATGAAGATTTGAATCAATTGACAGCTTCGACCTTGAACGCGTCGATACCGCAGGGGTTTTCCGCCTTCGGCGGGGTGGAATTCAATCCGCTCACCGAACCACTGGCAGATTCTTCCGGCGTCACTCACTTTGATTTGGAAGCCACACAAGTCGCCCTGCGGGATGTTGGCGAAGCGGGTGTTTTTTCCATCATTCGCGGGCATAGCCCGGCGCGCGCTGAATCGGAATTGGTTGACGCCCTCGCCTTGCGTGAAAAACCGGAGATCGCCCTCAGCCCTTCGTGGTGGCCCTGGCTGCCCTTGATTCCCTTCAACATTTCTGTGGAGGTTAAATAAGGGCAACCCTTCAATATTTGCAAGAGGTTACGATATTTCTTGCGGGTCTGCACTATTTGTTATGAGAATCCTTGCTGTTGACCACGGCGAAAAGCGGATCGGCCTCGCGCTCAGCGATCCCACCGCCACCATTGCCAGTCCGTTGAAAGTCGTTCAACATGTTTCACGTCTTGTGGATGCGGCGCAGGTTGCTGAGATTGCCATGCAAAATGAAGTCGGTTTGATCGTCATCGGCCAATCCTTTGACGAAGACGGCAATCCCAACCCCGCAGGCCGCCGCGCTTCCCGCTTTGCCGATGAACTCAGAAATCAAACGACCATCGCCATTGAAATGTGGGATGAATCCTTCAGCACCCAAACCGCTCGCGCCGCCCGCATCGAGCTCGGTGTTTCCCGCAGAAAACGCGCAGGCCATCAGGATGAATTCGCAGCGGTGGTTATTTTGCAATCGTATCTTGAAGCCAGACGGAACGCTTGATGCGTAAAGCGTGGTCTCGATATGTTCCCTACTTTCGTTCGGGACTACTCGACCACCATCCATCGTAAATCGCAAATTCAAAACTTGTACTGAGCTGGTCGAAGTATCATAAATCAAAATGAATTTCCGCCGATATCAACTCCACTTCATCCTCGCCTTCTTTGTCATCGCAGTCCTTGGCTGCGGATTTGCTTTTCTCTATTATCTTCCCGCGCGCGCTTCGCTTTTATACGGCCCGCCCGCAAGCCATCTTTCCATCACGAATCGCATCGAGTATTCCACACGCCTGCTATCTTACGGCGATGAACTCACCACACCTTTTAATATGAATGGTGTGGAACAACCCTTTGAGGTCGGTCCCGGCGAATCGGTAAACTCCATCGCGAACCGTCTCGAAGGCTTTGGCATAATTTCCAGCGCGCAAGCCTTCTACGATTACGCCGTTTACACAGGCATCGACCTCACCATCCAATCAGGCGACTTCATCCTCAGCCCGGCCCAATCCATCATTGATATTGCCCAGACCCTGCAAAAATTTTCCCCAACCGATGCGACTCTTGTGATCCTGCCCGGCTGGCGGATGGAGGAGATCGCCGCATCATTGCCGACCTCGGGGTTGGGCATCACACCCAAAGCATTTCTCGCCGCCGCACAGGCTCCATCCCAAGTCCTCGATTTTGCATCCCCCACAACGATGGAAGGATTCTTCTATCCCGATTCCTATACCCTTCCGCGCGAAACCACCGTGGATCAATTGGTCGATGCAATCGCCCGTAACTTCATCGCTCATCTCACTACCGATATGCAGGCTGCCTACGCCAACCAAAACCTGACGATCCTTCAGGCTGTAATTGTTGCCTCTATTGTCGAGCGTGAAGCCGTGCATATCGAAGAAGCCCCACAGATCGCTTCGGTGTATCTCAACCGCCTCGCCATCGGCATGAAGCTGGATGCTGACCCGACAGTCCAATACGCCCTCGGCTATGACCCCATTGAACAAACCTGGTGGACAAATCCGCTCAGCCTCGATGATTTGAAATTTGACTCTTCCTACAATACTTATCTTTATCCAGGCCTGCCGCCCGCACCGATTTCCAATCCCGGCATCGAGGCTTTAACTGCCGTGGCCTATCCCCAGCCATCCTCCTATTATTATTTCCGTGCTGCATGTGACGGGTCGGGATATCACGTCTACGCGGCGACGCTGGAAGAACAGATCGCAAATTCCTGTCCGTAGCTTTTT
>JACZJC010000044.1 GCA_014860745.1 Anaerolineales bacterium | reverse complement strand
CCCTTTCTCGATGACTGCGAGCATCTGGCCGAAGGTTTCACGCTGGACACCCGTTAGTCGTTTGAAATCACTATCTTTTAGATATTCGATTGTTTCGTAGTTCATGTGCCTATTATGACACACTTATGCAAGAGGTCTAATTCTGTCTTTCCGGCAGGGATTTCATTGTTTGCAAGTGATGATTCAGATATCCCTTCCAGTGCCAAGGCGATTGCTGCCTCCATCGTCATGGCGCGCCCTTGAGCGGACAGCTCGGCAAATTTCGTTTCATCGATCATGGTGCGGATTTTTGCAAGAATCTTATCAATAAATTTCCTCTGCATGGGCCAGGCAATGGACCGACTCTTTTGGCGTAAGTCGCCTGCCCAGGCGATCAGCAACGCTGCGCGGACGGGGTCTTCTTGTCTCACGAACAGGCTTGCCACAGTTTCGGTAGTTTTCGCCAATCCATCTAAAGCATTTATCTTTTGGAACTGTAGGACGCAATCATGAAGCAGTTCTTTGGCTTCCTCCATGTCGCCGTGATGAAGGTGCGCCATCGCCAACTCTCTGCGATTCCAAAGAAATCCCATGAAATTGCCACTTTTTTCGTTTAATTCGATCGCCTTCTTGAAGTATGCGATGGAATCCTGATACTCATTTTTGAAAAATGCAAGATACCCATAAATCGCAAAAACTTTTGACTCACCTGTGAGATCTTCAAGCCGTTGAAAAATTGAATGAGCCTCTTCCGCCATGGGAAACGGCGAGGAAAGATCGCCCTGCAAGGTCAAAAACATGGAAAGAAAGTATAGGGAAAAGGCAAGCCCTGAAAGATTGCCCAACTCACGTTGAAGACGTATACCTTCAACCAAATAGGCTTTCGAAGCTTCAGAGTCATGTTGAGCAGAGGCTCCTACTAGCCGCATCAAGGTGTTTGCCTGTCCCAGTTTATCTCCCACTGCCTCATACAATGCCAGACTCTGTTTGATGATTGAAACCCCATGTTCGAAAGCCCCTTGCTGCCAAAAACTCACCCCCAAAATATAGAGGCTATACGCTTCAGCAGACTGATCTGAAATACTGCGCGATAAATCCAGACCTTGATTGGCGCTCGTACGCGCCTCGTTAAATTTGCCTTGATTCGTCAGGGTCAAACCATGATATGCCAGCGCCCGAGCGCGCAGAGAATCCGCATCGTGAACCTGTTCCAATAAGCGAGTTAGCCAGGCTTCACACTCCTGTGGATTGATGCGAGCATCCCAATACAAAGCCAGAGAAACCAATAAACGCATACCAAGTTTCGCATCAGCAGCAATCGCCCATTCCAAAGCCAGGCGCAGGTTATCCAGCTCATCGTCTAATTTGTTCATCCAGAATATTTGATCTGAACGATACAACTCTGGTTCGGCTTCTTCCGCCAGCTTCATAAAATAAGCCAGATGATTCGCCCGCATCGAAGATGCTTCTTCGGCTTCAGACAATTGTTCAAGGGCATACTGACGGATCGTTTCCAAAAAGTGATAGTGGCTTTCGGCTCGTCTGGTTTCGACAAGCACCAACGATTTGTTGACCAGTTGCGACAGCAGGTCGAGGATCTGGTTGGATTCGAGACTTCCGCTTCCTTCGCCGCCGCAAACTGATTCTGCGGCTTCAAGCGTCCAGCCGCCGACGAAGACAGACAGCCTGCGGAATAGAATTTTTTCCTGTTCCGAGAGCAGGTTGTAGCTCCAGTCGATCATGGAGCGTAAGGTTTGTTGGCGCGGGATTGTTGTCCGTGCGCCGCCTTTCAGCAGGCGGAAGCGGTCATCGAGACGTTTTGAAATTTCATCCACCGTCATCATTTTGACACGCGCCGCCGCCAACTCGAGGGCGAGGGGAATGCCGTCTAAACGGAGGCAGATTTGGGCGATGGTTGAAGCGTTTGCCTGGGTCAGGGAAAAACTCGTAGAGGCAGTCGAGGCGCGTTCCACGAAGAGGCGTCCAGATTCGGAATCCATTAAAGTGGAAAGATCTGATTTGGAATCTGGAATATTGAGCGGAGGCACAGCGTAGGCGATCTCGCCCTTAACCCCAAGCGTTTCGCGGCTGGTGGCGAGAATGACCACATCCCTGCATGCCTGCGTGAGCAGATCCGCCAGATGCGCGATGGGTTCGATGAGATGTTCGCAATTATCAAAAATAAGCAGCGCCTTGCGAGAGCGAAAATATCCGACCAGTACTTCGATGACAGAAGGCGCTGATTTGCTCGACTCTTTCAACCCGACCCAATTTGCAACTTCAAATGCGACCAAGGCGGGCTCGCTGATGGAGGCAAACTCAACCAACCAGACTCCATCAGGATAGATGGTAAGTAGATCGGACACGACCTGAAGCGAGAGGCGAGTTTTGCCTGTGCCGCCCGGACCAGTGAGGGTGACGAGATGATGAGCTTTTAACAGGTCTGTGACTTCAGAGATTTCCTTTTCACGCCCGATAAAACTGGTCAATTGATGAGGGAGATTATGCGGCGTGCTATTTGTTTGGGAATTATCTGAAGGGCTTTGATGCTTGTCTTTTGCGAGTTCGAGCAAACGTGTCACCCACTTTGAATCATTTTCGAGTCCCAAGGCAGGAACAAACAAAGCCGTAATCGTTGCCGCGTCTGGTGTCCGTTGATTCTTTTCAATACGGCTGATCTGCGCATCGCTATATCCGACTGCCATGGCGAGCTCCATCTGAGTCAGATGCGCCTGTCGGCGAAGGTGTTTAACCAGATCACCAAAAGTGAAAAATTGATCGGGGGTAACGGCTGTGGGACTCAAAATAAATTTACTCCAAGAGCAAGCCAAAATACTAATGAAAGGGAAAGTATAGCCGAATTAAGACTTCTTCGAGAATTTTTGGAGAAAAATGTCAAGTTTTGAAGTTCAGGCAGGTGTATAGTTGGAACATCAAAAAAGGAGACTAACATGGCTTACAGTTTTGAACGAAGTATCGTTATTCATGCAACGCCGGAGCAGGTCTACGACAACCTGCTCGACGTAGCATCCCATAAGAAGTGGGGAGAGATGTCCGAGCTGGAGCTTTTATTCGAAGGTCCTGTGAAGGTTGGCAGTCGCTGGCGTTCGGTCGGCGTTATGGACAAGGATGTCATGCACGACGAATGCACCATCATGGCGTTGGAGCGTCCACACCTGTTCCAGTTCCACTCCGTTAGCCAGCATTCGGCGATGGGAAAAGCAGGCATGACCTTTACTTATCGGCTTGAAAAGGTGCCAGAGGGCACGCGTGTGACCATTAGCCGCGGATTTGTTCCTGATGAAATTTCAAGCAAGATGATGCGATCTTTATTACAGGTAGGGGTGGTAAGGTTGATGGACATTTTCATGACAGCAAAAATAATTGACCGAGGTCTCGCCCGCTTGCGCGACTATGTGGAACAAGCCCACAAATGAAAGAATTCGTCCATAGCTGAAAAACGACCAGCACCCTTGTCTGCCCAATACTTTGTTGGGCAGACAAGTAAATATTAATCGAGGAAGTATGGAACCTGTCATCCCAAAACCGATCTTAATACCGCCAGGCTCAGGCAGGTTTTTGAAACTGGTCGGCGTTACCCATAAATTGACAAGTCAACAAACTGGGAGCGATTATTACCTTTTTGAATCAGAATTCGACCCCGAAAGCGGAAATCGCCTGCATGTACATTCGTATGAGGATGAAATCGTATACGTCATTCAAGGAACGATCCAGATCAGGCTGGGCAATGACAAACTGGAAGCCAGTGCGGGCGGTGTTGCGCATCTGCCCAAATGGATTCCGCATGCGCTCTACAATCCGCTGAAAGTGCCCCTCAGAATTTTGGCGCTGGCAATCCCGGGCGGCATGGAGCTATTCTTTGACGAACTCGAATCCGCCTTGCAACTGGGCACGATGGACGACGCGAAGCACTGGGAAATCTCTCAAAAGTATGGAATTGAGTGGTTGGAATAACGGCAAACTATCAGTCAAATCCTGTAGATGAGAGCAAGGGCTGATGCAAACCGATCTACGCGGAGAACTGACCGCCTGATTTTATTTTCTCAATTCCAATAACGCGTCTCGGAACTCCGCCGCAAACTGTTTCGCCGTTTCAACAGGCTTTTGACTCCCCCCAATCATTTTCACACATGCCGAGCCGACAATGACTCCATCCGCCAACGCACCAACTTGTTTGGCCTGCTCGGGCGTGCCGATTCCGAATCCCACGCACACAGGCACGGACGTGTGATCTCGCACACGCTGAATCAAATCGCCAAGTCCATCTGATATGGCAGTAAGCGCACCTGTCACACCTGTGACAGAGACCAGATAAATAAATCCCTTCGCAGTTCGCGCAATGGATTCCATACGTTCATCAGGCGAGGTCGGCGCCAACATGCGGATTAACGGCATATTACCCGCCACATCTTCAAATTCTTTCGACTCCTCTGCTGGCAGATCAGGGACGATGAATCCATCCACGCCCGCCTCTTTCGCATCACGGATAAATTTCTCCAATCCATACGCCAGCATGGGATTGTAGTAACCCATCAGGATCAACGGGATGTCCACGCCGCGTTTGCGCAATTCCTGCACAGCTTCAAGCGACTTCTTGACCGTGATTCCCTTCTCCAAGGCGATTTGTGTCGCATGCTGAATCACAGGTCCATCCGCGAGCGGATCGGAGAACGACAGCCCCACTTCGATCAAGTCCGCGCCATTTTGGGCGAGTGCTTCGATCACGTCGATGGACGTAGGCAGGTCAGGATAACCCAAAGGAAAATAGGGCATGAAGATGGGTTTGTTCGAAAAAGCAGATTCGATTCGATGCATGGTTTCCTCATAACTGGAGATTAGGGACTGGAGACTTCACAGGCTTGTGGTTTTCGCTCGCCACCCCTCAAGATAACTTCGTCGAAAAACCGTCACGCCTTCGGAGAATCACACCAACATCCAATCCTAGTCTCCAATCTCTTTAATGACAGTATTCAAATCCTTATCCCCTCTTCCCGAAAGATTAACCAGGATCACCTGATCCTTCCTCATCTTCGGTGCGCGCTTGATGACCTCCGCCACTGCATGAGAAGACTCCAACGCGGGGATAATCCCTTCAGTGTGGCACAACGTATGGAACGCGCTCAATGCTTCATCATCCGTTGCGGAGGTGTAAAACGCCCGCTCGGTATCGCGCAGCAACGCATGTTCAGGACCGACCGCCGCATAATCCAATCCCGCCGAAACGGAATGCGTCTCTGCGATCTGACCATCTTCATCCTGCAAAACATAAGTTCTTGTTCCATGAATCACACCAACTCGTCCTCTCGCGGGTTCACCAAATCTCGCCGCGTGTTTACCCGTTTCGATTCCGCTTCCGCCCGCTTCGACGCCGATCAATTCCACATGTTCATCGTTCACAAATCCGCTAAAGACTCCGATCGCATTCGACCCGCCGCCCACACAGGCAATGACCGTATCAGGCAAGCGTCCCACTTCCAGCAGCATCTGTTCGCGCGCTTCCGTCCCGATCACAGATTGAAACTCACGCACGATCGTCGGGTACGGATGCGGTCCCAGCGCCGAGCCAAGCAGATAATGTGTATCGCGCACATTTGTTACCCAATCACGGATCGCTTCATTGATGGCATCCTTCAACGTCTGCGTGCCCGACGTCACAGGTCGCACCTCCGCGCCAAGCAACTTCATGCGGAACACATTCGGCTCCTGCCGCGCTATATCCACTACGCCCATGTACACAACACATTCGAGTCCCAATAACGCCGCCACCGTTGCCGACGCAACTCCATGCTGCCCCGCACCCGTCTCTGCCACGATGCGCCGCTTCCCCATCCGCTTCACGAGAAGAGCTTGCCCCAACGCATTGTTGATTTTATGCGCGCCCGTGTGCGCCAAGTCTTCGCGCTTCAAATAGATCTGCGCGCCGCCCAATTTTTCCGAGAGACGTTTTGCGTATGTCAACGGTGTCGGTCGCCCCACGAACGACGCCATCAATTTGTTGAACTCCGCTTGAAACGCGGCGTCAGCTTTCGCCGATACGAATGCCTCTTCCAACTCGATCAACGCGGGCATCAATGTCTCTGGCACGAACTGTCCGCCATACGGACCGAATTTTGCTGGTAATAATGTTTTCATAATTCCTCAAGTAAAAATTGGAGATTAGAGGCTGGAGACTGAATTAGTCTCATTCTCAAGTCCCTTGACTGCCTTTACAAATGCGGACATCTTCCCCGCATCTTTCTCACCCGGGGCTGACTCCACCCCCGAAGCCACATCCACACCCCACGGCTTGACTCTGCTCACCGCCTCCGCGACATTCTCTGAAGTGAGTCCGCCCGCCAGTAGCAACGGATACTTCTTCGCCAGTTCCGCTGCACCATCCCAATCGGCAGTGATGCCGCTTCCGCCGTAAACACCTTTCACCGAAGCATCCACCAAAATTGCAGGCGAATCATTTCTAGCAAATCCATCTACACTTTCGGGAATTCCACGAAAAGCTTTGAAGGCTTTGCCATTGAATGCTGCGATCATCTCTGGCGTCTCATCACCATGCAACTGCGCTAAATCCAATGAACAGGTTTGCAGAATGTCTTTCACCTCTACAACGGATAAATTGACAAACACACCAACCAGTTTGATATGCAGAAATTCTTTTTTCAAAACAGATGTGATTTCCATGCAGGCTTGTTTTTCAATAAAGCGTACACTTTTGGGATAGAAGTTGAATCCCAAATAATCTGCACCTGCTTCGATGGCAGCGCGGGAGTCATTCAATGTTTTGATGCCGCAGATTTTTACGATTGTCATGATTTGTAGGGGCGACCGCGAGGGTCGCCCTGATTTTCAGAATCCGCAGTGCGGACAGGGGCAAGCCCTGTCCCTACGAGTTCGCGAACTTTGGTAGGGATATCTTTCGATGTCACCAATGCCTCACCGACAAGGATTGCATCTACATTGGCTTTGGATAAGCGTTCAACATCGCTGGCTGTGAAAATTCCACTTTCAGCAACGACCATAATCTCAGAGGGAATCATCGGGCGGAGTTTTTCTGTCGTTTCGAGGGTGACATCGAATGTGGCAAGATTACGATTATTAATCCCGATCAAGTTCACATCTTTCAGCTTCAAGGCTCGTTCGGTCTCGGTTTCGTCGTGGACTTCAACCAAGGCGGTCAATCCCAAACTCAAAGCACAGGCATGTAAATCAGCGAAGAGGGCATCATCTATCAACGCCGCGGCGATGAGGAGGATGGCGTCCGCTCCATTGGCGCGGGACTCGTAGAGTTGGGTTTCGTGAATGATGAAGTCTTTTCGTAAGAGAGGTAATTGGTGATTGGTAATTTGTAATTGGCGGAGTGTGTCGAGACTTCCCATGAAGAACTTTTCATCGGTCAACACGCTGATGGCAGATGCGCCGTTTTGGGCGTAGATGTCCGCCACTTGGAAGAGGTCTAGGTGCGGGGCGAGAATCCCTTTGGAGGGAGAGGCACGTTTGAGTTCAGCGATCAGGCTCGGGCGGAGTCCCATGCTGGGATCATATCCGAAGCGGCGGCGCTTGATGGCGGAGAGAAAATCTCGAGGCGTGGGAGAAGAGTCCGCGGCGAGGCGTAAGGCTGGGGCGTCGAGCGCCGCAATCTCCAGCTTTTTGTGTTCGATGATTTTTTCGAGAATGTTCATTGGGCAGGTTGTAGACTTTGCGAAAATTCCACGAGGGCGTTGAGTTTCGCAAGGGCTTTGCCACTATCGAGTGCTTCTTTCGCTTCTTCGAGCGCGGACTTGAAATCACCCGACTCGGCGGCAAGGGCAGCGGCAGCGTTGAGAAGGACCGCGTCGCGGCGTGCGCCGTTCAGTTTATTTGAGAGGAGGTCGCGCATCATTTGAGCGGATTCGTCGGGCGTGCCGCCGCGCAAATCTTGAACGGTGGATTGCGGGAGACCAAGGTCGGCAGGATTGAGGTCGTAGGTTTCGACGTTGCCGTTCTTGAGATGGCTGACGCGATTGGCACCCGTGGTGTTGAGTTCGTCGAGACCGTTCGCGCCGTGAATGACAAGCGCGGCTTTGGAGCCAAGTTCGTTGAGGACATGCGCGAGCGGTTCGGTGAGCTTGGCATCGTAGACGCCTGTAAGCTGGATATTCGCGCCCGCGGGGTTGGTGAGCGGACCAAGAATGTTGAAAATGGTGCGTTGACCGATCTCCTTGCGTGGACCAATGGCATGCTTCATGGCGGGGTGAAACTTGGGCGCAAACATAAAGCCAATGCCAATTTGCTCGATAGCTTTTGCGACCTGGTCGGCGGTGAGGTCAAGATTGACTCCGAGGGCAGAAAGAACGTCGGCGCTTCCGCACTGCGAGGACGCGGCACGGTTGCCGTGCTTGGCAACCTTGCGTCCTGTGCCCGCGAGGACAAACGCCGCAGCAGTGGAGATATTGAACGTGTGCGCGCCGTCGCCGCCTGTGCCGACGATGTCATAGATGGGTTCCGTTGTGTTGAGCTTGACCTTGACGGAAACACTTCGCATCGCACGGACGGAGCCTGTGATCTCAGGGATGGTCTCGCCTTTCATGCGAAGGGCAACAAGATACGCGCCGATCTGCGCCTGCGTGGCTTGACCTGTCATGATGATGTTCATCGCTTGTTCGGCTTCATCAGCAGTAAGGTCGGTGCGGTTGATGGTTTTGGCGATAAAGGGCTTTAGCATGGCGGGCTCTCCTTTCGCGGTGGGAGTAGGATTCAGATCTAAAAAGTTTTTGAGCAGCTGCTTACCGTGTTCGGTAAGGATGGACTCGGGATGGAACTGTACCCCGTAGGTTTGATGCTCACGATGTTTGAGTCCCATGATCTCTTCTTCGGGGGTGATGGCGGTCACTTCGAGTTCGGCGGGGATCGGGTCATAGACCACCAGCGAGTGATAGCGCATGGCTTCGAACGGCGAGGGGATGCCTTTGAAGATACCCTGCCCATTGTGAGTCACTTTGGAGGTCTTGCCGTGCATGAGACGCTGGGCGCGGTCCACTCTGCCGCCGAAGACTGCGCCGAGGGCTTGATGCCCGAGACAAACGCCGAGCACGGGAATCTTGCCGTCGAAGTGTTTGATGGCGTCAGATGAGATGCCGTCGTCTTTGAGCGGCTCACCTGGACCTGGGGAGATGACGAGATGTGACGGATTGAGCGCAATAAGTTGATTCATCGTCACCTGGTCATTGCGGAAGACTTTGATATCCGCGCCGAGTTCGCCAAAATACTGTACCAAGTTATAAGTAAAAGAATCGTAGTTATCAATTAAAACCAACATGTTGAAATCCTTTCAAGTCGAAGGTCAAAGGTCGAAGGTCGGAACGACTTGTGACCTTTGACTTTTGACTCTTAATCTTCGTTTCCGAAAATATCAACAGTATCCACAAACAAATCCAGTGAATAGGACAAGCCTGTCTTCTCGCGGACAAGTTCCATCGTCGCTTTGGCTTCGGTTTGCATGCGGCCGATGCCATGCGCAAGCACATCGCTTGGGATTAAAGGATGTGCAAGGAAATAGGCACGCTTCTCGCGGATCGGTTCAAGGAAGTTGTTAATGGCAACCGCGAGTTTCTGCTTGACTTCCACGTCACCGACTTTGCCCTGCCGATAACGTTCCTTCAAATCGTCCACTTCCGCTTTGGAGGGATTGAATGCGTCGTGATAAATGAAGACGGGATTGCCTTCGACTGTTCCGGGGTCGGTGGCGCGGAGACGTTTCGGGTCGGTGTACATGTTCATCACTTTTTGCTTGACCGTTTCCGCGTCATCGGAGAGATAGATGGCATTGCCTACGGACTTGCTCATTTTGCTTTGTCCGTCCGTGCCGACGAGGAGCGGGACATCGCCGATGATGGACTCGGGTTCGGGGAAGACTTCGCCATAGAGGTTGTTGAAACGGCGTGCCATTTCGCGGGCGAGTTCCACATGGGACTGATTGTCGCGTCCAACAGGGACAACCTGCGCACGGGGAAGCAAAATGTCCACGGCTTGCAAAACAGGATAGCCAAGCAATCCAAACGGCATCGAGTCCATGTTGGCGTCGCGTGCCATGTCTTTGAGCGTGGGCATCCGTTCGAGGCGCGGCACGGTGACCAGCATTTCAAAGAGCAGATTCAACTGATAAGTTTCAGGAATTGCCGATTGGACAAAGATCGTGCTGACACCGGGGTCGATGCCAACAGCAAGGTAATCCAACACGGTCTCTTTGATGTAGGCTGGAATCTCCTTGATATATTGCGGCTCGGGCTTGGTGGTGAGCGTGTGCAAGTCTGCGATGATGAAAAAGGATTCGTATTGATGCTGCAGTCGCACGCGATTTTCCAGTGAGCCGACGTAGTGACCGAGATGCAGTCGTCCTGTGGGACGGTCACCGGTGAGGAGGCGGGGTTTGGTTGTCATGGTTATATCCTTTCGTTACATTTCATATGTCGTTGCGAGAAGGGTGTTCTTCCCGACGAAGCAATCTCCTCGAAACAAGATTTGTATTGTTATTGGGAGATTGCTTCGCCCTTCGGGCTCGCAACGACATGTTAACTATTCGTCTCCGCCACATCTATCGCTTTCAACATCGCGGAGGCTTTATTGACGGTCTCCTGAAATTCCGTTGTCGGATTCGAATCAGCGACGATGCCTGCACCTGCCTGCACGCTGAAAGTGTTGCCGCGCCCAACCATTGTGCGGATGGCGAGACAGGTGTCCATGTTGCCGTCGAAGCCGAAGTAACCGACCATGCCTGCGTAGGCTCCGCGTGGGTCAGGTTCGAGTTCGGAGATGATCTCCAACGCACGGACTTTCGGCGCACCGCTGACCGTCCCTGCGGGGAAGGCGGCACGCACCAGATCGAAGGCGGTCAAGTCAGCTTTGAGTTTACCTTCCACATGCGAAACGATGTGCATGACATGTGAATACTTTTCAACCGTGAAGAAGTCGGAGACTTTCACTGTGCCATATTCACACACACGTCCCAGGTCATTGCGACCCAGGTCAACCAACATCACATGCTCGGCACGTTCCTTCGGGTCGGCGAGCAGCTCTTCAGCGAGCGCGGCGTCAGCGTTGGAATCAGCTCCTCGTGGACGTGTCCCGGCGATCGGTCGGAGTGAAGCGGTTCGTCCTTCCAAGCGCACAAACATCTCAGGCGACGATCCAACAATGAAGAGCGGTTCATCATCCACGATCCCGAAATCAAAAAAGAACATATACGGCGATGGGTTCAACCGCCGCACTGCGCGATAGACATCGAACGGCTCGACGTTCGTTTCGCGCGTGAAGCGCTGCGAAAGCACCACCTGAAAAATGTCGCCCGCCGCAATGTGTTCCCTGGCATCGCGCACCATGTCTTCAAAACGTCCTTGCATCATGTTTGAACGCGTCTTTGATGTTTGCAAATTACGCTTTTCAGCAGGCGGCAGGGATTGATGGATGCGCGCTTCAATTTCATCGAGTTTGCGATTCGCGGATTCGACATCGCCATCGAGGACATTCGCGATCAGGGATAGGCTGCGACGCGCATGATCGAACGCGATGACGGTATCCGCCAGCAAATAAATTCCATCGGGTATCGCGCCGCGCTTCATGCCAGGCCTGAGAGTTGGTTCAAAATAACGAACGGACTCGTACCCGAGATAGCCCACCAACCCGCCGATGAAACGAGGCACCCCCGCCTGCGCCTTGAAAGTGAAGCGGCTCATTTCCTGCTGAAGAAAATAGGTGGGATCGCTGTTCTCATCGAGCGTGATAACACGTGACGAATCGGATTCAATAACTTCGATTTCATTCCCGCGGATGATGTATTGTGCCCTGGGCTTGATTCCAATAAAGGAGTAGCGTGCGATGCGCTCACCGCCTTCCACGGATTCGAGCAGGAACGACGACGTCTCTCCGCGCAGTTTCATAAACACGCTGATGGGCGTTTCGAGGTCCGCGGAGATCTCGCGGATAACAGTTTGAGTTGTATTGGCTTCGAGTAGCATATGTCTCCTTTTTCCGTAGGGGCGGGGTTTCCCCGCCCAATGTCGGGCGAGATGACTCGCCCCTACAAATGATTAAATTAAAATCCCCTCCGTCCGATTGGGACGAGAGGGGAATCTCGTGGTGCCACCCAAGTTAAACGCTATTAACAAAAAAATCCTGCGTGATGCACACAGGAAATCAAAGCCAGCGTCACTCTTGTAGTTTGCTAGTTGGATAGCTGGGTGGTTCTGTAGTTGCTATCCTTCTAAGAAACTCTGCGGGGTAACGGGTGCAGTTCCCGTCTCTGGTACTCGCCCATTGGGCTTTCTCTTCACAACTCGGAGGGCCATTCGGCTTCTGCGCTTTTGCCTTGCTTGCACCGCGTTGGTCTCGATACGTTCCTACTCGACCAACGGCTCGGCTCTCTGGTAATCGCTTTGAAGTGTACTCGTCCTCGTCAGCGTTTTTACTTTATGTGGGCGGGATTTTACGTCTGAGATGGGAAAGAGTCAAGGGAAAAAGGCAAAAACCATCCACGAATAAAACCTATCACGAATTCCCGAATGGACATCTCGCCCATCTGCATTCGAGTATTCGTGACCCCATTCGTGGACGGTTACTTCTTCATCGCCTCTTCAATCTCCGCAATCAACCCTTTCGTCTTATCTTCATCATCCTTCGCCTGCCCCCCGTATGACTCGAAATTGCGCAGCGCGGCGCGGGCGTAGAGCAGCGCATCGGAGAGACGTCCGTTTTGGGAAAGCATGATGGCAACATTGCGGCGAGTCTGTCCTGCTTGATATAAGTCACCTTCTGTTTCTGAGTAATGAATACTCTGGTTAGAATTCTTTAGGGAGTTTTCTATATCTCCTGTTTCTGCATAAATGTTGCCGAGATTTCTATATGTCATTGCCAAATCGTTCACAGCGTAAGGCGGGTAAAGATCAAGGGCTTGCTGGTAGTAATCCGCAGCGGCGTTAAGATGATTCAACAACTCTTCTTTTGCTTTCCCTTCTTTCTTTACCTCTTCGAAGCGCTCGTAGGCAGTAACGCCAAGCATATTGTGGCATTTTCCACGCCCCAACCTATCCCCTGCTGCGAATAATTCCAAACTGCGACGATACCAGCGCTCGGCTTCTTCCAGATTTCTCAGGGCGGGCAGGTTTTTGTAGGCATGTCCGAGATTGAAGGCGGCAGAGGCGGCAACAGCATTGTCGTCAATGCGTTGCGCAATTTCAAATGTCTCTCGATAATTCTTTACGCAATCAGGTTGATCTATTTCTCGTTGAATTTGTCCGAGTTCATGCAATGAAGCGCCCAATGACCGTAAACTATTTTTCTCCCCAGCATTAATCAATTCTGCTGAACGGATGAGCAGGGAGGCGGCTCGGCGGCGATTCCAATCCACGCGCACGAGTTGGAGTCGCTCGGCTTCTGCCAAGTTGCGTGCTTCTTTTGCAAGGAGTACGCGGTAGTGTGTAATAATATCCCACTGTTCTTCGCGCCCTGACAAGGACAAATCATTCGCACCCACAAAGTCTGGCACGATCTCTTCCACCAGCCGTTTCCACTCGGCACGACGTCCCGTGTGGTCATAGAGTTGATTCAGTCCCTGCATGGCGCTGATAAGCGCATCCCACCATCCATGCTGGCGTGCCAAGGAGCGCGCGTGCAGGAGATTGGGTTCCTCTCTGCGCAGGGACGCGATCACGTCGCGGTTGCCGTCTCCGTATTGGTTGTGATAGTAGTCTCCGAGTGCGCCCATGGATTCGACGTATGCTCGCGTTGCTCGCATGGACGGAGGACCGAGGACGGTAGACGGTGATTCGCCTTCATCGGTCATCCGTCCACTGTCCTCCGTCTGCGAATAGCAGCGCTCAAACAGCGAGCGGAAGAACCACGGCAGGGCGGGATGGATGGTGTAGTATCCGCCGCCGTGCGAGGTCAGCAAGCCGATGTCGGCAGCCTTGTCTAAAATGGCAATGCCTGTTTCGTTGGTAAAGTCTTTTGAACCAACGCCCCAATCTTCATCTGTAATCATTAATCTCACAGCGTCTACATCCACAAACCCCTGAAAGAAATGCAGGAGCGCGAGGACTTTGCGTTCGTCTACGTTGAAGGCTTGCTCGAAGCCGTAACTCAACGAAGCGCCCAGCGATTTCGAGCGTCCTTCGCTGGCTTCATCGTCAAAGGCGGTCTCGCCGTTATGCAGTTTCTCCAAGTACGCGTTAACTTGCGCGCTTGTCTCCAGTCCATCGCGCAGCGCCTGTCCGACCATCACGGTGATGGTCAACGGGTTGCCCTGCGTGAAGCGCAGCAGGGGCAGCCAATCCTTCACGTCGGCGATCCGCTTGCCCTGCTTGTCAGCCAGCGCGCGGGTCAGGCGCACGCGTTCCTGCATGGGCATGGGCGGCAGGGTCACGCGCTTGGGGATGTCGCCCAGCCATTCGCGTTCGTCGCGGCGCGAGGTCAGCAGGAATTTGGTCTTGCTTTGCGCGGTCACGATCTGCAGGAAGGTACGCAACTCGCGCTGTTCGCTCAAACTCCACGCCGAATCCGCGCCCGCGGGGAAGCCGTTGACAGGCTCGACGTTATCCCAGATCCACAGCGGCGGAATCTGCTGGAAGATTTGCAGCGTCAGGTTCAGGCGGTCATCGTCGCTCAGCGCCAGCCACTGGATGTTGTTCTGTTCCAGCACGGGACGATACGTTTCTTCCACCGCCGAAAGGATCTGCGTGAACGGTTTGTATTGTTCGAAGGATGTGAACAGGATGGGACCGTGCAACCCGCCCGTCTGCGCATACCAGCGCGCGAACTCGGCGGCGGTCATCGTCTTGCCGCTGCCCGCGTAGGCATTTAACAAAACAACAGATTGCGTATCAAAAGCGCGGTCAAGGGCAAGGATGGTTTCGTCGCGCCCGAAGAATCCGACGTCGGGGCGCGGGAGGTTATCTTCCGCGCTGGTGTTTTTCGACAGATCAATCCGTAGGGGCGCGGTCCCCGCGCCCGATGGTTTGGTGAACAATTGAATCGGCGCGGCTTCATACGCCACAGGCACCGACCAATCCTGCAAGGCGATGGGGTCGAAGGCGATCTCGCGCAGCGGCTGGGCGGCGAGTTGCTTGCGTCCCATGCTGACGGCTTCGCCGAGTCCCTGCCCACTTGCGAGCGCGGCATACAAATCCGCCACGAATTGCGCGGCGGTCACCACGTACACGTTGTAGCGCATGGCGACCACGCCTGCCACGCCCTCGTTCATCACCTCCTGCGCCAACGAACCGAACGCGCGAACCTGCGACTGCGATTCGTCCACATCCTTGGCGACGTCGGGCTGCGCTTGAAACTCCGCATGCGCCGAACGACACGCGTTCAGGATCAACACAGGCGTATCGGTCTCCGCCAGCAATTTGCCCAACGTGGGACCGTCCACCAGTTGCGAGTTTTCATTGTTCGCGTCAGGCTTGGGATGTTCAAAGAACAGGTAGCCATGCGAGCCATCGCGCAATCCGCCCAACATGATGGAAGACAGGGAACGCAGCCACTCGGATGGCTTGCTGGTATCGGTATTGAGATATCCGCCGTGCCCGTCGAAGTGGACGATGTGATACGGCTTGCCGTCCGCTTTGGCGTTGCGCAACGTTTTGCTCAACTGCTCGAAGGTCGGCGGGCGCAGCACATCCAGTTCGAAACGCTCGCGCGCCGCATCGGTAAGACCTTTGAGCATATAGCCCGACACCGAACGGAACGGTACATCATCGCCTCCGCCTGGTCGACAGATCACCAGCAGAATCCGCACCTTGTCCGCGGGCTGGGGCTTGTGAACTTTTTGTGCAGGCTTGTTAAAACTGCGGACAAACGTCTTCGCACGTAATGCCAGCGCTTCGTCTGTCTTCGGGTCGCGCAATAATTCCCACGGCAACGCCGTCGCACCTTTGACGTCCGTCGCCACTTCCACGCGCGTATCAGCTAATCTGTCGCGCAATGTCGCCCACAGGTCGCGCGTATCGTCATTGGATTGAAAAATTTTCTTGAACAGTTCGATTCCCAAATCCCGAATGCGCCCCTCGATCCGTTCCGCGATCTGCGGCGCGGGGTCCAGCGGATATTGCAGATAATCTTCCAGATACCAGCGCAAATCTGCGCGGTCACTGTCGGTCATCTTGAACTCAAACCGCGCTTCGGGAGTCTCGCGCGTGCCGTCATCCTCGAAAGATATTTCGATGCGATAGTCGTCTTCTTTTTCCACGTGCTGTGTCAATCGCAACAAAGACATGTTTCAACCTCCGAACGCTTATGTGTGGAAATATTTTATTCGAGCAAAACTCGGTGGTCGAGCGCAAGCAGTCGAGACCACCAGTAAATGAAATATTCTCTATTGCGTGTTGGTTTCGACACCGCACTGGCGTACGGTGCCAGTGTACGCCCCGACGAGCACGGGGCTACTCAACCAACGATGGATAGTTGGAATTTATTTCTCGCCCACAACCCATCTCAGCCGTTCCTGTTCCATCTCTGGCGTCGAGACTCGTATCGGACCAAACCTGCCCTCTGCGCTCACCTTCAATTCCAATGTCGCCAGCACGGTCTTCATCCCATTGGGCAGGGACACAATCGCCACCATGCGGCGGCTTCCCGTCAGCGGATATTTCGCATGTTCTGAATATCGCCAGCAAAGTTTTGGCTCTTGCAAGCCTTCCACATGCACAACGGGAATCACGCGACCCAGATCGAACTTCGCCTCCGCTTTGGCAAGTGAGGCATCTGTTGTTCCAAACTTGAAATCGGGACCAATGCCAAGCGTGACTGAATTATCGGTTGCGATGGTTTGCTCGCGCGGGAACGCGTCAAAGACCACTGCTTTTTTATCTCCCTGTTTGCCGAGGGTCAGGCAAAAATCGGCTGAGGTCGCTTTGATATTTCCGCTCGGCTTGAGAGTGAACGCCATTTGTAAAAGATAAAAACGATTGCCGCCTACAGGCGGTTTCCAATTGCCACCCAACATTTCCCCGTCCGCCCATTGGAAAGGCTCTCCAATACTGGCAGAAATTTCATCCGCGCCGCGGGTATATGCCAGCGCTGGCTGTTCGAGCTTCCCCTCCCATAATGCTTTTGTCTCACGAAACTGAATATCCATATCGTCCTGCCTTTCCCGATAACGATTACGACCTTCAACTCCACTGTCCTGCCGAACTCATTAGCTCTTTCATTATATGCTTGAAAGCCAGATTATGTATATCTATTTTTTAAATATGCTATGTGACCAATGATAGCCAAGATGACTTGTGTCCGCTGGTCGGGTCGCCTTTACCTATTTGGCAAAGACCAGTCAGGTCTGGGGGGTTATACTTTGCCAAAAATTTTCCCCGAGGAACAAAATGACAAAGATAAATGCTTTCATCCTGCAACACATCCGCGTATTTGAAATGGTCGGCGTCGTGATGCGGATTTTCAGTTTTAGTCTCGTGAGTTGGTTGGGTCCAGCCAGTCCGTTTTTATTTGTGTGGATTTTCAATACCATCGACGCAATTCTGCTTTCATGGTGTGCCATCCTCAAAAAAGATCAGGCATATTCCCTGCTTAATATTTTTTGGATTTTGGTAGGAGTGGTAGGGATACTACGAGCAGGGAACTTTCTTCACTAATAAAAAGGGGCGACCTGTGCATGATCGCCGAATTGACTTGTGTCCGCTGAGCGGGTCGCTTCTCCTGTCTATTTCAACAAATCGGAGATCGTCTCGGCAAGGTTCTTCAAGCTGACGGGTTTTGCCAGATATTCGTTGGCACCGGCCTGCAGGCAGAGTTCGCGGTCACCGGGCATGGCCAAAGCAGTGAGGGCAATGATCGGAACCGGATCAAACTCGGGCGCGGCGCGGAGGCGGCGAATAGCTTCGAGTCCATCCACGCCGGGCATTTGGATATCCATAAGGATGATGTCGGGGCGATGCGTCTGCGCCTGTTCCAAGGCTTCGATGCCGTTCACGGCGGTGATCACGGTGAATCCGTTTGAGGTCAAATAATCAAAGGTGACCATCATGTTCGTGGGGTTATCTTCCGCGAGCAGGATGGTGGCAGGTGCCTGCCGGGCGGGGGTGTGTATTTTAGGCGTATCGAAATCTTCCAGCTGGTTTTGTTTTTCCAGCGCATATTCGCCTTTGATGGGGACGGTGAAGTAAAAACAGCTGCCCATGCCCGGCTCGCTTTCCACACCCACACCGCCGCCGTGAATTTCCGCCAACTGACGGACGAGCGCAAGGCCCAGGCCCGTGCCTTCATATTTTCTGGTGTAGGAACTATCCAGTTGCGTGAACGGGTTGAACAGTTTTTGGAGATGCTCAGGGGTGATGCCGATGCCGGTATCCCGCACACTGAAGCGGATGGCGTGCTCGTTCTCCTTTTGGACCTCCAGGCTGACGCTGCCCCCCTGCGGCGTGAACTTGACGGCATTGCTCAGCAGGTTGACCAGCATTTGTTTCAGGCGGCGGCTGTCGGCATAAATGGTTTGCACTTCATCTGTAACGGAGGCCGAGAGGCGAAGTTCCTTTTGCTGGGCCGGCTCCCTCACCATCCGAATGGAGGATTCACACAATCCCTTTATTTCGAGGATATCGTATTGAAGGGTCAACTTGCCCGCTTCGATCTTGGAAAGGTCGAGGATGTCGTTGATCAATTCGAGCAGGTGCTGGCCGCTTTCTCCGACCACATCGAGGATCTCTTTCTGGCGGGCGGAAAGCTCTCCGTAGGTGCCCTCGTGCAGCGATTCGCTCAAGCTGATGACTCCGTTCAACGGAGTGCGCAATTCATGGCTCATGTTGGCAAGGAATTCATCCTTGAGTTTCGAGGCTTTCTCGAGTGCGATGTTGGCGGCATGAAGTTCGGCGGTGCGATCCCGCACGCGCTGCTCCAAATTCTGGTTCAATTCGAGCAGTTCCATCTCGGTATTTTTGATCTCTGTAATATCTGCAACGATGCCCGCCACCCGCATTACCTTTCCATGATTATCGAAAACGGGAAAAGCGCGGTCCCACACCCAGCGGATGGAGCCATCCGGGCAGGAGATGCGGTATTGCAGGTCGGTCTTTTCGCCAAGGGCCTGTCTTTCCATGGCTTCCAAAACAAACGGACGGTCTGCGGGAACGATAGTATCGGTAAACAGGCTGGGGGTCTCGAAAAAAGCCTGGGCTGGAAGCATCCAAATTTTCTCCACAGCCGGGCTGATGAAATCCTCCTTCTTTTCGATGGGATCATAAATCCAGAAGGTCTCCTCGATATTATCCGCCAATTGGTGGAAGCGCTCTTCGCTTTCCAGTAATCTTGTCTCCGCCCGTTTGCGTTCGGTGATTTCCGTCGAAAGGATGAAAACGCCGTCTTCGAACGGCTGGATGCTAAGCTCGAACCAGCCGACGCTGCCATCCGGGAAGATGAATTTGTTATCCACCCGGGTGGAAATCCGCCGTTCCATGCATTGCCGCAAGACGACGAAAAAGTCGGTGTTCTCGATGCCGGGGTAGGCTTCCATCATGGTACGCCCAAGCAGGTCGCTTCGTTTTGCGCGGCTGTGCTTTTCGAGGGCATCATTTATGTAAACATACCGCCATTCATGGTCGATGATCTGACAGCCTTCCATCATATTGTCCAGTACCTGGTGATAGCGCCTCTCGCTTTCAACCAGTTCCCGTTCCGCTTGTTTCCTCTCCGCCTCCAACTGCATCGTGTCCAGTGCGAAGGAAATATCCATGCTCATTTCCTCCAGTAATTTTTGCTCTTCCTTCGCCATAAAAAAGTCGATATCAGACGCGAATAAATTTAATAAACCAGTCACCTTCCCATTCTGGCGGATGGGTATGGCTGCGGCCGAATGATAATTGCCCTGGAGCGCGGTCTCCCGCCAATGACTCATGCGCGGATCGACCCAAATATCATTGCTGGTTTCCACCTGTTCAAATTTCAACGCCAGACCGATCAGGCCATCCCGATACGGTTCCTCCCTAACGTTTATTTCCTTAAAAGGAAGTTTGTTCTTCTGAGAACCATATTCCGCCTGCACAGTCAGGAGACCTGTTTCGGAATCCAAAAGGCCGATCCACGCCAGCTTGAATTCCCCAAACTCCACGGCCACCTTGCAAATCGAATCGAATAATTCCTGCCGGTCCCGGCTGCGAACAATCGTCTGGTTGACCTGACTGAGCGTGGCATACAGCCGCGCAAAATATCGGATTCGAAGTTCCGCCTGCATATTTTCAGTAACCTCGCGGCTCGTGCCCACACTGAAAATTGGCCGACGTTTTCCCCGTATATTTTTATAGCTGACCCGGCCCTCCACCCCCAGCCAGTGAATGTTTCCATCTGGATGGGTGACACGATAGGCAATGGAGTACCTCCCTCCGCTGGAAGACTCCGCCGTGCGGGCGATCTCCGCCTCCAAACGGGAGAGATCCTCGGCATGGGTGCGGGCGGTCACTTCTTCATACGGCACTTCCATTGAATCAAAACCGTAATGCCCCCGTGCCCGTTCATCGAAACGGATCATCCCTGTGGTCATGTCATGCCGCCAGGTTCCCATTTCCGCCGCCTCGTAGGCAATGCTCAGCCAGTTCTCACCCTCCATCAGGCGATCGGTATGGCGTTTGATCAGGATATATAGCAAGGCGCCGGTCACAAGCACATACCCCCAGCCCTTGTAGGTGCTGATCCTGAGAAAAACTTCCGGATCCCGCACAAGCATTGCCAGCAGTTTATCGGAAAAGAGAATCCACAAAAAACCGAGCAATAGATATAAACCAACGATTTTTATTGTCCCACGGGAGGGGATTATATTTCTGGTCGCCATGATGGTCCTTTATAAAGCCCGCCTGAATACGGGTTGACAACGATGTTAGGCAATTAAATTATAAACAGTTTTGGTAATAAAAATCGAATTAAAATAATTGCAGGAACATTGAGGGGAAGGGCGACCAAAGCTTATATTTTTACAGACCGTAAGATACAATCAATTCCAATATGTCTAATTTCATCACCACCAAATGGGATGTCGTTGTCGCGGGCGGAGGGCCTGCGGGTTTCTTTGCCGCCATCCGCTGCGCGGAATTAAATCCCGGCCTGCGCATCCTGATTCTTGAAAAAGCCAGCCAGACACTCGGCAAAGTGTTGATCTCGGGCGGCGGGCGCTGCAACGTGACGCACGCCTGCTTCGAACCCGCCAAACTCATCACCTATTATCCGCGCGGAGGGAATGAACTGCGCGGCGCGTTCACACGCTTTCAGCCCGCGGATACCGTCGCATGGTTCGAAAAACGCGGCGTAAAATTGAAAACCGAATCCGACGGGCGCATGTTCCCGGTTACGGATTCGGCCAAGACCATTGCAGACATTCTGCTTTTCGAGGCGAAGAATGCCGGGGTAAAGGTCCACATTGGCGCGGCACTGCTGAAGGTGGAAAAAAATCCGAAAGGTGGATTCAAGCTCGAGGTCAGGAAAGCGAGCGTTGAGCCTGGTCGAAACGACGCGGAAGTCCTTCCTCTTCAAACAAAGAGTTTGCTCATCGCCACCGGCGGCGATTCCAAAACGCGCGAGATCGTTAAATCGCTCGGGCATTCCATCGAAGAACCCGTGCCTTCCCTGTTTACCTTCAACATAAAAGATAAACGCATTGAAGGGCTGGCCGGCGTTTCTGTGGAGGACGTGACTCTCAAAATGGAATCAGTGACAACCCGCGGCCCGCTGCTCATCACCCATTGGGGAATGAGCGGTCCTGCTGTGTTGAAATGTTCGGCCTGGGGGGCGCGCATTTTATTCGACAAAAAATACGCTTCGCCCTTAACCGTGAATTGGCTCGGCGACTATTCGCCGGATGCCGCGCTGGAAGTTTTGCAACGCAACAGGGACTGGCACGAAAATGCGCGCAAGAAAATTGCAACGAACACCGCGTTCTCCCAAATTCCGATCCGCTTGTGGAAACAGTTGACGGATTTCATCGGCGATAAAAATTGGGCGGATGTTTCCAAAGCGGAATTGCGAAAACTTGCCGGGGAGTTGGCGGGCGGCGAGTACAGGATCCAGGGCAAGGGGCAATTCAAGGAAGAGTTCGTCACCTGCGGCGGTGTGAAATTAAACGAAGTGGATTTTAAAACCATGCAAAGCCGCATCGTGGAGAATTTATATTTCGCCGGGGAGGTTTTGGATATTGACGGCCTCACGGGCGGTTTCAATTTCCAATCCTCATGGACGACCGGCTGGCTGGCGGGAAGTGCAATCAAGTAATTTTTCCATTGACCGCCCGGCTATCATCCCGTAAAATCTCCACACAAAATTATATATAATTTTACAAGGATACACGCAATGGCAAAATACCGAGTCATGTACTGGCGAGACCTCCCCCAATCCTTCACGGTGGAAGGCGAGGGACGAACTGTGAAAAAGCAGCTCTCACAAAAAATACAAAATAAGATCGATGCCTACGCAATGGCAGTCGGCGCCACCTCCACAACCGATTACGCAAAGGAATACAAACGCGGCGAATGGATCGAACGCGATGGCTCACCCGAGGAAATCGCGGAAGCGCTTCTTTCTGAACTGGAAACGGAAGCTGCCCGAATTGAAATTCCCCGCCGCGACGCCGTAGGCGCTGGGTAACCCCCACCTGCCAAACCAAGATGACAAAAAAACACAACATCATTCTGCAGCCATCCGGCAGCCGTGGACAAGTGGAGGAAGGCATATCCATTCGTTCCGCCGCGCGCGACCTGGGCGTGGAAATCGAGTCCATTTGCGCGGAGAATGCAACTTGCGGGAAGTGCATGGTTTTAATTGAAGAGGGCCGCTTCGAGAAGTACAACATCGAATCAAAGCGCGAGAATCTCTCCCCCGTCTCCACCGAGGAAGCCGCTTACTTTGCCCGCAGGCCCAAGCTATTAAAAGATAAAGGCTGGGAAGTGGGACAGGTGCGGCTGTCCTGTCAATGCAAGGTACGGGGGGATGTGCTTGTCAATGTCCCTGAAGAAAGCCGCGGGAACAAGCAGATCATCCGCAAAACGGCGCGGGAACGGGCAATCGAGATCAAGCCATCCGTCCGCAAATATTATGTTTCGATGACGCCTCCAAATCTTGAACGTCCAATTGCGGATTGGGAACGCCTCGCAAAGGGACTCGAAACATCAATGGGGCTTGTGCGCGGCACGGATGCAAAACTTCCGCGCTGGCATGAGTTGACCATCGACTATCAATGCCTGCGAACGTTATCGAAAACCCTGCGCGAAGCAAAATGGCAGGTGACGGTCTCCGTATGGCAGGATCAGGAAGTCATCGAAGTCCAGGCTGGGTATGTGGAAGATAGTTACGGCGCGGCAGTCGATATCGGCTCCACAACGGTGGCGCTCTACCTGTGCAACCTCCGTACCGGCGAAATGCTCGCGGCGGAATCCGAAATGAATCCGCAGATCGTGTATGGCGAGGATGTGATGTCCCGCATTCAATATGCGATCGAGCATGAAGATGGCCTGGAAAAATTACACAAGGCGATCGTCGCCACCCTGAATAAATTACTGAAACAAGCCGCGAAGTCTGCGCATATTAAAACGGAAGAAGTCCTCGAAATGGTCCTGGTTGGAAATTCCACCATGCACCATATCCTTTTGAATCTCCACCCCAAAGATTTGGGACTGGCTCCCTTTGTACCTGCGATTCACAAATCAGTGGATATCAAAGCGCGGGAGTTGGGACTGCACATTAATCCCTCCGGCAATATCCACGTGCTGCCGACCATCGCTTCGTTCGTGGGCGCGGATACCAGCGCCATGATCGTCGCCGAGGAGCCGCACAATCAGGATGAAAACTGGCTGTTGATCGATGTCGGCACGAATGCCGAATTAATTCTCGGAAACCGCAAGCGATTGGTTTGCACATCCACGCCGACGGGACCTGCCCTCGAAGGCGCGCACGTGGAGTATGGAATGCGCGCCGCGCCCGGCGCGATCGAGCGCGTCCACATCGATGAAAAGACTCTCGAACCAAGATATAAGATCGTCGGGGAGGATGAATGGAATACCGGCAAGGCAAAAGGGATCTGCGGTTCCGCGATCATCGATTCGGTGGCGGAATTATTCCGGGCCGGGATCGTGGATTCTCGCGGCAGGTTCAAGCAAGGGTTAAGTTCGAAGCGGATTCGAAAGGGAGAAAGCGGCTGGGAGTATGTCATTGCCTGGGCGGAGGAAACTTCCATCGGGCGCGACATCCCCATGACCCAGCAGGATGTGAGGCAGATTCAACTCGCGAAGGCCGCGCTCTTTACCGCGGCACGCACCTTGTTGAAACGCAGCGGTTTGGAATCTCCTGATAAAATTATTTTGGCCGGCGGATTTGGAAGTTACATCGACAAAGAAAAAGCGATGTTGATCGGTTTGATCCCCGATTGCGAGTTGGACAAGGTGTACGCGGTCGGAAATGCCGCAGGCGACGGCGCGCGGATCGCATTGCTGAACATCGAAAAGAGGAATGAGATCGATTCGGTGACGCGCAGGATCGAGCGGTTTGAACTGCCCACCGATCCTGAATTCCAAAACCAGTTCATGCTGGCAACGAGCTTCCCGCATATGAGCGAGCCGTTCCCGCACATCGCGCACTTGATCCCAAATCGAGTCGCGGATCCGATGGCGAAGAATTTTATGAAATAACCCTCACATCTGCCCCTCTCCCAAAATGGAGAGGGGTGTATAAGGAGAACAATGAATAAATTTTTGGAGCGTTTGAACGGCGGGGAAATTCTCGTTGCGGATGGGGCAACGGGTTCGAATCTGCAAAAGATGGGGTTGAAGCCAGGCAAGCCGCCCGAAGACCTCATCATTGACGACCCCGACACCATTTTGAAACTTGCAAGTTCATTTGCCGAGGCAGGCTCGGATATTATCCTCACCTGCACTTTCGGCGGCACGCGGATGCAGATGAAGGATTCAAAATATCAGGATCGCACTCCGGAGGTGAACATGCGCGCGGCGGAGATTGCGCGCAAAGCCGCTTCATTGCGTAACGGAGGGCTGGTTGCTGGTTCGATGGGCCCGGTCGGCGCTTTGATCAAGCCGTACGGTCCGCTTGAAGCGGAGGAGGTTAAAGCGACCTTTGCAGAACAAGCCAAAGCCCTTGCCGATGGCGGCGTGGATTTGCTGTTGATCGAAACCATGTTTTCGTTTGAAGAGGCAACTGCCGCGTTTGATGGCGCGCGTTCCGTCACTGACCTTCCCATTGTCGTATCATTCAGCTACGACAGAGGCACCCGCACGATGATGGGAGTCAAGCCGAAGGATGTGATCAAGCGATATTCCGAAATGGGCGCCGCCCTGATTGGCGCGAACTGTGGGACGACGCTGGATAACATGGAATCTGTGGTGAAGGAATATGCAGCGATCCTGCCGAATATCCCACTTTGGGTCAAACCGAATGCGGGTGTCCCGCACATGGACATAGAAACCGAGCAAGGTGTGTACGACATGGGTCCCGATGACATGGCGATATACGCAAAAAAATATGTTGAATTGGGAGCAAGGGTCGTCGGTGGATGTTGTGGGAATACGCCAGAGCACATCGCGGCGATTGCGAAGGCTGTGAAGTAATTGGCAGGCGGTAATCGGAGATTGGTAATTGGATACGGGTTACGAGTTACGAGGCACGTAACTTGTAACCCGTAACTCGTAAAGGACTTTGTCATGCGCGAAGAAATTTTGAATCTCCTCTCTGGCAAAAAAATCGATTTCCAGCCCGCGTTCAGTGGGTTGATTCACGTCACGGCCGAGGGACTAAAGCATGAGGGGTTGACCTTGCACGAAGCCCACAAGGATGCGGGTAAGATGGCAAAGGCGGCGGCCAGCACATTCAGGTTGACAGGGATGCCGTCCGCGACATTGCCGCTGGATTTGTGCGCACCTGCCGAGGCATTAGGCGCGGAGTTGAATTTTTATGAAGGCGGGGAGATGCAATTTCCGCAGGTGAGGGAGGCGTTAGTTGAGAGCACGAGAGGGATTAGAGAATTAGAGATTGGGGATTGGAAGCTAGGGAGAATCGATACTGTGTGTGAGGCAATTGGTTTATTAAAAGATGACATCGGGAAGGATGTTGTTCTTTCGGGGTTGATACCTGGTCCTTATACTTTGTTGTTGTATTTGTGCAATCCGACGAATTTGTTTAAAGAGATGAAGAAGGAGCAGCAGATTGTGATGGATGCGCTCCTTCATCTTTCTTCTTTCCTTTCTAAAATTGGCAATGCCTACCGCAATGCCGGCGCAGATTTCATCACCATCCACGATATGGGCGGGTCGCCGGGATTTATCGGGCCTGCCAAATTCGAGCAATTCGTTCTGCCGGCAGAAAAGCAATTGATCGATTCCCTGCCGAAGCCTTGTGTACTGTCAATATGCGGGGATGTGACCAGGTCACTTCATTTGCTGGATCAAACCGGGGCGGGCGCGATCTCGGTCGACCAGATGACCGATCTGGAAGCAGCGCGAACGGCGCTGAGGGATACCTTGCTGTTCGGGAATATCGATCCCGTTGGGACGATGTGGCGGGGAGATTCTGTCCAAATCGCCGAAGCAATTCAAAGGGCGAAAGAGGCGGGCGTGGATGCAGTCTGGCCCGGGTGCGACCTGGTCCCGTCCACGCCCATCCAGAATATAAAAGCGATGATGCCGTAACGAAATTCCATTGACTTAAGCCATACTGAAAAGTAAACTCATTTGACAAACCAGAGGATATGAGGAGCAACGGGTATGACAAAAAAGTCATCAGCCGTAAGCAAGGCTATTAAAAAACCAGCGGGGAAGAGCAAAGGAAAAGGCGCGATAGGCGTTAAGGCTGTAAAGCCACCATCCAAAAATATGAAGGGAAAGCCGAATCAAGCGCAGTCCGTTGAGCAACAACTTTCCCAACGGGAAGACGAACTCGCCATCCTTAACAGCGTGGGCGAAGCCATGGCAAAGACGCTGGATGTCAAAACGGTAACGAAGATCGTCGGCGATAAAGTCCGCGATATTTTCCATGCAGAAGCCGTTTCGATCATGCTTCTGAACGCGCAGACCAACATGATCCATACGCATTATGAGTATGACGAAGGCGAAGGCGGATACGTTGATTACATTGAGCCTTTCCCTCTCGGTAAAGGAATGACCAGCAAAGTCATTCAATCACGCCAACCGCTTCGTTTGGGCACGTTGGACGAACAACAAGTACATGGCGCTTACCTAACGCCTGAACAGATCGAAAACGATGCGAACGATGTAATTACTCAATCTTCGATGATGGTGCCCATTATTGTGAGTGAAAAAGTTTTGGGTGTTGTTGGTCTCGGTAGTTACAAACAACACGCCTTCAATGAAAATGACCTGCGCCTCCTGCAAACCCTCTCCGCCAATATGGGTGTTGCCATCCAAAACGCTCGGCTCTTTGAAGCCGAGCAGGAGCGCATCGCCGAGTTGGCGGTCATCAACAGCGTGCAGGAAGGGCTGGCCTCCAAGCTGGATATTCAGGGGATCTACGACCTTGTCGGCGATAAACTGCATGAGATCTTCAAGCCCGATATCCTCTTTATTGCCATTTATCACACCGAAAAAAATATGGTTTCATACCCTTATGCGATTGGTCGCGGAACAAAAATGAATGACTTGCCCGACACTGATCTCGGCGGGTTCACAGGCGAAGCGATTCGCAGGCGGCAAACGATTGTTATAAATGAAGATATTCAGCGTCGCAGCGCAGAGGTCAATTCCTATAACATGGCTGGAGACGAAGAACCCCAATCAATGGTGTACGTACCGATCATCGCGGGTGAAAATGTGTTGGGTGCTGTCTCTCTGCAATCGTATGAACGCAGGCACATCTTCCCTGAATCGGACGTGCGCTTGCTTGAAACACTAACCAACAGTATGAGCGTGGCATTGCAAAATGCGCAATCCTTCAAAGCCGAGCAGGAACGTAACGCCGAACTGGCCATCATCAACAGCGTGCAGGAGGGGCTGGCTTCCAAACTGGAAATGCAGGCAATTTACGAGCTGGTTGGCAATAAGATCCGCGATATCTTTCAAGTTGAGGTGGTTTACATAGCCATCCGAAACCCCGAAGACCACAACCAGATTGACTTTCCATACTACGTGGATCGTGGAAATATTCTTAAGGCAGCGCCGCTTACCATGGGAGAGGGCATGACGTCCAAAGTGATACTGGATCGCCAGCCGCTCCTCGTGGGTACATTCGAAGAACAGATTGCACTTGGAGCGATCCTCGAAGCCGACGAACGCGCCAACACATATCTGGGTATACCAATCATCATCGGAGGCTTCGTCGCTGGCGTGGTCAGCGTGCAAAGCTACCAGCAAAACGCATTCAATGATTCGGACATTCGCCTTCTCACTACTCTTGCATCCAGCATGGGTGTCGCCCTCGAAAATGCGCGTCTCTTTGACGAGACTCAACGCCTGCTCAAGATCACGGAAGACCGCGCCGCGGAAATGGCGGTCATCAACAGCATTCAACAAGGGTTGGCGGCTGAATTGGATTTCCAGACGATCATTGATCTGGTTGGGGATAAATTACGAGAGGTGCTCAACACAGGCGAGATCGGAATCCGCTGGTACGACGCCGAAGCAAACCTTATGCATTATCTTTATGAGTATGAGCACGGCGAACGTATCACGATTCCCAGCGCCACACCAATATCAAAAACATGGGAAAAACTCGTACTTACGCGGAAGCCTGTCATCCTTAACACGCTGGCAGAAATGCTCGAATTAGGGGTGGTTACAGTTCCAGGAACTGACACAAGCAAATCCGGAGCGTATGTTCCCATCGTGGGCAGCGACCGCGTACTCGGGAACATCGTCATCGAAAATTACGAGCAAGAAAACGCCTACACCGAAGCCGATATTCGCCTGTTGACAACGGTTGCATCCAGCATGGGTGTGGCGCTGGAGAATGCCCGCCTCTTCAACGAGACCCAACAACGCAACGCCGAACTGGCGATCATCAACAGCGTGCAGCAGGGGCTGGCTTCCAAGCTTGAGTTCCAGTCCATTATTGATCTGGTCGGTGACAAGACCTCGGAGATCTTTAACGCGCAAGTCACCTTGATATCACTCTATGACCCTGCGACAAGCGAAATTCATCATCGTTATTTATATGAGCGCGGTGAGAGAATTGAATTCAAAAAACCCAGCCTTATTGATAAGTTCCGCCAGCGGGTGGTCGATACCCGCCAGTCATGGTTGATCAATCAAAATTACATACAAGTAGCCACTGAAATTGGAGAAGCAACTGTTCTGGAGGGTGAAGAACCCAAGTCTCTGCTCTTTGTGCCAATGATCGTTGGCAATGAAGTGACAGGCATCATCAGCTTGCAGAATCTGGATGTTGAGAACGCCTTTAGCAATTCAGATGTTCGTTTGCTCTCGACCGTCGCCAACAGTATGAGTGTAGCCCTCGAGAACGCGCGTCTTTTTGAAGAGACCCAGCAACGCAATGCCGAGCTAGCCATCATCAACAGCGTGCAAGCTGCGCTCGCCGCGGAACTCAATATTCAAGGCATCTATGATGCAGTAGGCGATAAGATCCGCGAGATCTTCAATAATACGGATATGAACATCCGCATCATTGACCCGCAGACGAACACGGTGCTTTACCCATATATGTATGAAAACGGAAAACGGCTTGATGTCTTCTCGACACGGCTGAGCGACAAGGGCTTCAGCGCGCACGTATTCCGCACCCGCGAAACGGTGGTTATTAATGAAAACTTAATTGAAGAAGAAAAGAAATACGATAGTTTCACCCTGCCGGGAACCGAATCGGAGAAATCGGTTGTCTTTGTTCCGCTCGTTGCAGGCGACCAAGTGCGCGGTTTGATCAATCTGGCAAGTTTTGAAGAGCACGCCTTCAGCGAATCGGATGTGCGTTTGCTGCAGACGCTCGCCAACAGCATGAGCGTCGCGCTCGAAAACGCCCGCCTCTTTGATGAGACCCAGCGCCTGCTCAAAGAGACCGAGGAACGCAATGCCGAACTGGCGGTTATCAACAGCGTGCAAGCTGCCCTCGCTGCCAAGTTGGAAATGCAAGCTATTTACGATGCTGTCGGTGACAAAATCCGCGAAATTTTCAAAGCCGAAACAACCTTTATCGCTTTTTATGATATAGAAAACAACAAGGTAATTGCACCCTACTACACCGATAAAGACGCTCAAAATTTGATCTTCAGCCGCCCCTACGGAAAGGGACTATTTGAGGTCGTCATCGAGTCAGGTAAACCACTTCTGCTGCATACATCCAAGGAACAAAATGAAGCTGGTTCATTTAATATTGCATCGCCTGATTCCAGTGAAGACTTAAATGAATCCTTTTTGGGAGTGCCTATTTTCAGAAATGGAAAAGCCATAGGCGTCGTCAGTGTACAGAAATATAAACAATACGCCTTCGATCAAAATGATCTTCGCTTGTTAACCACCCTCGCTAACTCCATGAGCGTCGCCCTCGAGAACGCGCGCCTCTTCGATGAGACCCAGCGCCTGCTCAAAGAGACCGAACAACGCGCCGCTGAACTTGCCATCATCAATAGCGTGCAGGAGGGGCTGGCATCAAAGCTGGATATGCAAGCCATCTTTGATCTGGTCGGCGATAAGATCCAAAGCATGTTCAACGCGCAGTCGGTCATCATTTCCACGTTCGACCATGAGAAGAAGTTATCGCGGCTAGATTACGCTTTTGAAGAAGGTCAACGTGTCTTTGATGATGAACTATTGCCGTTCAGCCCGATGAATGATCTTCTTATCTCATCTCGCCAGACTATTGTGATCAATGAGAATGCCAGAGAAGAATCAAAACGATATGGATTGAAAACCATTGAAGGCACACAGACTCCAAAATCCCTGATCTATGTCCCATTTGGGACGGGGGCGCAGGTCAACGGTTATTTCAGCCTGCAAAACTTTGACCGCGAGAACGCCTTCATTGAATCGGATGTGCGATTATTGCAAACGCTGGCAGGCAGTATGGGTATCGCGCTCGAGAACGCGCGTCTGTTCAACGCCGAGCAGCAACGCGCCGGGGAACTGGCGGCGATCAGCACAATCAGTCAGGCTCTCGTGGCAGAAACGGATCTCGAAGCAATGATCCAGCTGATCGGGAGTCAGACGCGCGAGACCTTCCATGCCGATATCGCCTACGTGGCATTGCTCGACCCGCAGACGGATCTCATCCGCTTCCCGTATCAGCATGGCGAGGATTTCACCACGCTCAAACTGGGCGAAGGACTCGCCAGCAAGATCATCCAGAGCGGCGAACCGTTATTGATCAACAAAGACCTGGAAAAACGTCATGAAGAGATCGGCGTACCGCGGGTGGGACGCGAGGCACTTTCGTATTTGGGCGTGCCGATCCAATCGGGCAAAGGGACCATCGGCGTGTTGAGCGTGCAGAGCACCACCGAAGAGGGCGTGTTCGATAACGACGACCTGCGCCTGCTGACAACCATCGCGGCGAATGCCGGGTCCGCCATCCACACTGCGCAGCTGCACGCCGAGACTCAGCGCCGTGCGCAGGAAATGGCGACCCTGGCAGAGATCGGTAACGACATCGCCGCCACGCGTGAACTGGAACCCGTGCTCGAAAAGATCGCGGCGCATGCCAAGCAAATTCTGCGCGTGCGCGATATCGCCATCTACCTGCGTGAGTCTGATAGCGATACCTTCCGCGCACCTGTGGCATTGGGAACCTATACCGAGGAAGTTAAAGCCAGCCCTGTTCAATTAGGCATTGGGCTTTCAGGGAATATTCTGAAAACTGGCATCCCCGAATATGTGAACCATCCCGGCAAAGACCCGCGTGTGATCCATGTGCCTGGCACACCTGTTGAAGATGATGATAGCGAGGCAATGATGGTAGCGCCGCTCACTTCACGCGGACAGACCATCGGCGGTCTGACGGTCTGGCGTCCACACAAGGACGGACTCTTCAGTCAACCCGATCTCGACTTCCTTATCAGCGTGGCGCGTCAGACCGCCATTGCCATTGAAAGCGCCAGATTGTATCTGGAGACGCAACGCAACGCCTTCCAAATGGCGACCATTGCAAGTGTGGGGCGCGAACTTTCCGCCACGCTAAATCTGAATCTGGTCACAAAGACCGTCGTTGAAAACGTGCACACGCTTTTCGCAGCCCGCGATACCATCTTGCGGCTTGTGGAACCGGATGGAAAAACGCTTCAGACCGCCCTCGCGCTGGGTCTGTATGCCGAAGAGAATTCAGCCGACCCGCTCACGCTCGGCGAAGGCATCACCGGCAGTATTGCTCAATCGGGGATCGCTGAGGTGATCGATAATGTGGAACTCGATCCGCGCGGCGTGCATGTGGCGGGCACACCCGATCAGGAGGAAAAACCTGAGACGATGATGGTGGCGCCGTTGATCGCAAGCAACCGCACCATTGGTGTGCTCTCGGTGTACAAAGATCGCAGCGCAGGGATTTTCTCAAAAGTGGACCTGGATTTTCTCATCGGTCTGGGACGCCAGGCGGCGATCGCAATCGAGAATTCACGGTTGTTCGACGAAGCCCAAACTGCCAAAGCCTCAGCCGAGCAAGCCAACGAAGCCAAGAGCTCCTTCCTTGCCACAATGAGTCATGAGATCCGCACACCGATGAACGCTGTCATCGGTATGAGCGGTCTCTTGATGGATACCGAGCTCAACAAGGAACAACGCGATTACGCCGAGACCATCCGCAACTCGGGCGATGCCCTGCTCGCCATCATCAACGACATTCTTGACTTCAGCAAGATCGAAGCTGGCAAGATGGATGTGGAATTCCAACCCTTCGACCTGCGCGAATGTCTCGAATCCGCGCTGGACCTGACGGCGGGCCGCGCCATCGAAAAAGGACTCGACATCGCCTACATCATGGATGACGATGTGCCCGCTGGCATCAAAAGCGATGTCACACGATTGCGCCAAATCCTCATCAACCTGCTCAGCAATGCCGTCAAATTCACTGAGAAGGGTGAAGTGGTGCTGACAGTTAAAAATGGAAAGGGCAAAAATGAATTGCTCTTCGCCGTCCGCGATACCGGTATCGGCTTATCCGAAGAAGGCATGAACCGCCTGTTCCAATCCTTCTCGCAAGCCGATTCATCCACCACGCGCAAATTTGGCGGCACGGGGCTGGGTCTCGCCATCAGCAAACGTCTTGCAGAAATGATGGGCGGCGAAATGCATGCCGAAAGCGCAGGCGTTGGAACCGGCGCAACCTTCGTCTTCACAATCACAGCCGAATCCGCCAAGGTGGCTGAACGCAAGACCGCCCGCGACATCAAAGGCATACAACCCTCCCTGCAAAATAAGCGCGTGCTCATCGTGGACGATAACGCCACCAATCGCCGCATCCTAAAATTGCAAACGGAAAAATGGGGCATGACCTCCCAGGAAACGGAACATCCCCGCGAAGCCATTCAATGGATCCAAAGCGGCGAACGCTTCGATCTCGTCATCACCGATATGCACATGCCGGAGCTCGACGGTCTCATGTTCACGCGCGAGATCCGCAAACTACAGGATGAAAAGGCATTGCCCATGATTCTGTTGACTTCATTAGGCAGGCGTGAACTCGGCGCCGACGAATTGAACTTCTCCGCCTATTTGACCAAACCCCTCAAACCCTCGGCTCTTTACGACGCCCTGGCTGGCATCTTTGCGAGGAACCTTATCTCCCCGAAACCTGAACCGGTCAAAGCCAGCATGGACAAGGAGATGGCCAAGAATCATCCTCTGCGCATTCTGCTCGCGGAGGATAACCAGGTCAACCAGAAACTCGCGCTCCGGATCCTTGAGCAATTGGGCTACCGCGCCGATATTGCATCGAACGGCATTGAGGCAGTAGAATCGATTGAACGCCAAACGTATGATGTGATCCTCATGGACGTGCAAATGCCCGAAATGGATGGTCTTGACGCGACGAGGAACATCCGCAAGTTGACACAGGTCACACAACCTCACATCATTGCCATGACCGCCAACGCCATGGAAGGCGACCGGGAAATGTGTCTCGCCGCGGGCATGAACGACTATGTCAGCAAGCCGATCCGCGTCAACGAATTGGTGGAAGCATTAATGAAAACGGAAAGAAAATAATATGTTGATGTCATTGCGAGGAGGGCTTTAGCCCGACGAAGCGATCCCTCTCTGTAGAGGAGAGTGCTTCGGGTTTTCGCCCTCGCAATGACATAATCCCAGGAGACCACATGTCCGTAATAGACAAAACGACTTTTGAAGAACTCAAACAGATGTCTGGTGAAGACTTTATCAACGAAATTATCGATGCCTTTCTGGACGACGCTCCCGCCATGTTCACCAACATGCAATTGGCACTGGATAATCAAGATGTAGAATCCTTCCGGCGGAATGCGCATTCGTTAAAATCCAATGCAAACACATTTGGAGCCACCGAACTCGGCGCGCTTGCCAAAGAGTTGGAGCAAATGGGCAGGGAAAATAACCTGAATATCGGCAACCGCCTGGAACTGTTAAAGGATGCCTATCAAAAGGTGGCGGAAGAACTAAAAGGGATGCGCGCATGAAAACCACGGGCCGGCTATTGATTGTTGACGATAACAAGGTTAATCGCATCCTGTTATCGCGCGGCGTCGAACACGATGGTCACAGTGTTGAGACTGCCGAAAACGGCCGGCAGGCCTTAGAGATGTTGAAGCGCGGCGCTTACGACCTTGTGTTGCTGGATATTGAAATGCCCGAGTTGAACGGCTACCAGGTCCTGGAAGCGTGTTTACAAGATAACGAATTGCGAAACATCCCCATTATTATGACCTCTTCATTGGATGAGATTGATAGCGTCGTCAAATGCGTGGAACTTGGCGCAGAAGATTATCTCAACAAACCTGTCAACCCAATTTTATTACGGGCGCGTGTGAATGCCAGCCTGGAGAAGAAACGTCTGCGTGATGAACAGCGCAAATTCATCCGCACCTTCGCCACAAAAGAAGTGGCCGACGAATTGTTGAAAACCGGCTTCTCGCTTGGCGGCAAATTCGTGAACGCCTCCGTCATGTTCGCGGATATCCGTTCATTCACAACGATCACCGAGTCGCGGTCACCCGCCGAGATCATCGATATGTTGAACGATTATTATGCGCTCATGTTCGATGCCATCACCGGCAACGGCGGCTCGGTCAACCAGATGATCGGAGATGGGCTGATGGCCATCTTCGGCGCACCGGTCCATTATGAGGATCATTGCAGGCGCGCTGTGAATGCCGCGCTCGAAATGCTCGAACTGCTCGACGGCCTCAACCAGAACCGGGCCGCCCAGGATAAACCGCAGATTAAGATCGGGATCGGAATAGCATCGGGTCAGGTGGTCGCCGGCTTCACAGGCACTCAACATCGCGCCACATACACATGCGTCGGCGACACGGTCAACCTTGCATCCCGAATCGAGGTATATACCAAGGAGGCTTTGCATCCCCTCCTCATCGACAACTACACCCGCGAGGGATTATCCGACGACATCAAAGTGAAGGATCTGGGGGTTGTCAATTTCAAGGGGAAGAATCAAGCCATCAAGATCTTTGCTGTGCTTTGAAATATCATCGCAATGTTTTTTTGGGGTCATCGGCTTGACGCTTTAAAGGTGATGTGCTACCATCGCTTGTTGATTATGTTGATTGAGGAGAATCTATGAGTAAAAAACAACGCGGATTGCTGGTGGCCTTCATTTTCATTCTACCCATCATGCTCGTATCCGCATGCACGCAGTCCTTGTCTTCCCCGCCTGTGGCTACGCCGACCTTGATCCCGGATGGATTGTTCGTTTCACCATTTCCCTCCGTTGAAAACCCAATGGCAATGATCGAGGAATTTGCGAAGCAAACGGCTGCGGCGCAAACCACTGTAGCCGGTGGCGGCACGCCTGGTACACCCGGCACACCGCAGGCCGTCACAACCGGGACGGTTATCACCCCGCAATCGGATGTAATCAGCACGCCCACCTCGACGCAGGTTGTCATCAGCACTCCCACCAATGCAAATGCAAATGTTTCGCCCGCAGGGACGGCCGTTCCGGCTGGGTCACGGCCAAATGAATGGATTTTGCAACCCGGCGAATGGCCTTATTGCATTGCCCGTCGCTTCGACGTGGACCCGGATGCCCTGCTCCGCGCAAGCGGACTCACCAGCCCGGATATTTATTATGTGGGCCTGAAGTTAATCATCCCTCAGAGCGGCTCCTTCCCCGGACCCCGCAATTTGATGGCACACCCGACCACATACACTGTCACTGCGGGTGACTCAATCTACGGCATATCCTGTAAATTTGGGGATGTCTCCCCCGATGCGATTGCTTCCGCGAACGGCATCTCAGTCTCAGCAAAATTGACCGTTGGGCAACAGATAAAGATACCGTAAACTTCAAACCCAAAGCCCAGGCAATCAACCTGGGCTTTTTCTTTTTCACAGGAAAACCGCCATGCCATTTGAATTGCTTCGATCCGAAACCCTTTTGCAGGGACGCGCTTTCAAGATCCGCCGCGATTATCTCAAAACGCCCGACGGCCGCGAGACGAAATACGACATCGTGGAACATGGCGGGTCGGTTGTCATTCTCCCGGTGGACCAAAACGGGAATTTACTTTTTGTGCGCCAATACCGCCACGCCGCCGGTATGGACATGCTTGAACTGCCTGCCGGCACCCGCGATAGCGATGAGCCGTTTGAAGTGTGTGCCGCACGCGAGATCCGTGAAGAGACTGGGATGGAGGCTGGGAAGTTACAGCACCTCGGCTCTTTCTACCTTGCGCCTGGTTACTCCACCGAATACATGGGTGTCTTCCTGGCCACCGACTTGAAACACAATCCGCTCGAAGCCGATGACGATGAGTTTTTATCAGTGGAGAAGATTCCAATCCGTGAAGCAATTCAAAAGGCGGAAAGAGGCGAGATGCCGGACGCCAAATCCCTGGCGGCGTTATTTCTGGCAAGGCTATATCTGGAAGAATATCAAATCAACAACGGACTCTAATGCGGGTGGCAGAATCAAACAAACGCCATTTAAATTCAGTTTTACAAGCCTTATTTGTAACCTTCTTGTGGTCTACCTCATGGGTGTTGATTAAGATCGGCATCAAAGCGGATCTGCCCCCGATTACCTTTGCCGGATTAAGGTACACCCTTGCATTTTTATGCCTTCTTCCACTGGTATTAATAAATCGGAAGCACATCCATGCCATCCGCAGGTTTTCCGCGAGAAATTGGGTCGAGCTGGTCATTCTTGGGGTTATGTTTTATACACTGACACAAGGGGCGATATTTGTCAGCCTTGCCCATTTACCCGCTGCCACCCTTAACTTGCTTTTGAACTTCTCCCCCATCCTGATTGCGCTGTACGGCATTTCGAGCAAACATGAATCCACCTCAATTGCGCAATGGGGTGGGATTTTTCTTTCCATCACAGGGGCGTTTATTTATTTCCTGCCCCTTTCCGTCGAGGCTGGGCAAATCCCCGGCTTGCTTGCAGGATGCATCGCCCTGCTTGCAAATTCAGGTTCCTCCGTATTCGGAAGATATATCAATTCGCAAAGCCGATTAAATCCCCTGATCATAACCACGGTCAGCATGGGCATGGGTGGAATCTTAATGCTTGCCATCGGCGTTTTTACGCAAGGTGCCGGCACACTGGAATCTTCGCAATGGGCGATCATTGGCTGGCTCGCGCTTGTCAACACCGCCCTTGCATTCACCCTCTGGAATAAATCCCTGCAAATTCTCACCGCAGTGGAATCCAGCATCGTCAATGGGGCAATGCTTCCACAAATCGCAATTCTCGCATGGATCTTCCTCGATGAACCGCTTGGATTAAAACAAGCCATCGGCCTTTGTTTTTTTGCAATAGGGACTCTGATCGTGCAATTGTGGCGTTATTTGCCCGCCCAAAAAAACATTTTTAGGAAACCCCGAAAGGAAGAATAATGGCAAACAAACCTTTCATGATCCTCATCGCAGGTCCGTACCGCTCTGGAACAAACGATGATCCTGAAAAAATCAAGGCCAATGTTCGTTTCATGGAATCATTTGCCCTGCCCATCTTCCGCAAGGGACATATCCCTGTGTTGGGCGAGTGGTTCGCGCTCCCGCTCCTTTCGCTGGCCGGCTCAAAACAAACTGGCGACGAACCGTTTAACGAAATATTTCATCCGATTGCGGTCAAACTGCTGGATAAATGCGATGCGGTCCTGCGAGTGGGAGGCGCATCCGCTGGTGCGGATATGATGGTTAACACTGCGAAGCAAAATGGTGGGCGAATCTTTCACTCGTTGGATGAAATTCCCCAGGTCTGAACGACAAGAGCATAAGTCGGGGGTGAGCCGCCGATTTTATTCCCACAAATCCTGTCCAATATGTGACAACCCGCAGGGGGATTTAAGTCATATATAACTAACGTAATTCGTCGCCGGGGGATACACTTGTAATCGTTATCACACGTTATTAATACAGGCATTCGTGCCTTTCTCAAAGGAGTTTGAATGAAACGACCAGTCATCATGATCGACGGGAATGAGGCAACCGCCAGTGTTGCCCACCGTTCCAACGAAGTGATCGCCATTTACCCGATCACCCCCTCCTCCGCCATGGGTGAATTCTCAGACGAATGGTCCGCCAAAGGCAAAAAGAATCTTTGGGGTACCATCCCACTCGTCATCGAAATGCAGTCCGAAGGCGGCGCTGCGGGAACTGTGCATGGCGCGCTCCAAACCGGCGCGCTGACCACCACCTTTACCGCGTCGCAGGGCTTATTGTTGATGATCCCGAACATGTACAAGATCGCGGGCGAACTCACCAGCACGGTCTTCCACGTGGCTGCGCGCGCCATCGCTGCCCATGCCCTTTCCATTTACGGCGATCATCAGGACGTGATGGCTGTCCGTCAGACGGGCTGGGCTTTGCTCTCCTCTGGTTCCGTGCAGGAAACGCAAGATTTCGCCGCCATCGCCCAGGCTGCAACCCTCGAGTCGCGCATCCCGTTTCTGCATTTCTTTGATGGATTCAGGACCTCGCACGAAGTGAGCAAGATCGTTCAATTATCGGATGAAGAACTCCGCCTCATGCTCGACGATGACCTGATTCGCGCGCACCGGGCACGGGGACTCAACCCGGAGAATCCTGTCCTGCGTGGAACCGCACAAAACCCGGATGTCTACTTCCAAATGCGCGAAGCCGTCAACCCCTTCTATGCCGCCACCCCCGCCATCACGCAGGAGATGATGGATAAATTCGCCAAAATCAGCGGCCGCCAATACAACCTCTTCGATTACAGCGGACACCCCGAAGCCGAACGCGTGGCCATTATCATGGGCTCCGGCGGCGAAGTGGTGGATGAAACCGTTGCCTACCTCGCAAGAAAAGGCGAAAAAGTTGGGTGTTTGCGGGTGCGTTTATACCGCCCATTCTCAGTGGAACATTTCATCAGGACTCTGCCGAAGAGCGTGAAATCCATCGCGGTGCTCGACCGCACCAAAGAACCTGGTTCGATGGGCGAACCGCTTTACATGGATATTGTGAATGCGCTATCGGAAGGCAAAAGGTCAGAAATCAACGTCATTGGCGGGCGCTATGGACTTTCCTCGAAGGAATTCACCCCCGCCATGGCGAAAGCCGTGCTCGATGAATTGACCCGGCCCGAACCCAAGAATCACTTCACCGTCGGAATCAACGATGATGTCTCTCACACCAGCCTCGCCGTAGACTCGTCCTTCTCCATCGAATCAGAAGGCATGGTGAGCTGCGTGTTCTTCGGCCTCGGCTCGGATGGAACCGTCGGTGCCAACAAGAACTCCATCAAGATCATCGGCGAAGAGACGGAAAACTTCGCCCAGGGCTATTTCTATTACGACTCGAAGAAATCGGGCACGGTGACCATGTCGCACCTGCGCTTTGGTCCGAAGGAAATCCGCGCGCCATATTTGGTGGAGGCGAATCAGGCAAACTTTGTGGCCTGCCACCAGTATTCCTTCCTTGAGCGTGTTGACATGCTCAAGTATGCAAAGGAAGGCGCGATCTTCCTGCTCAACAGCATGTACGGTCCCGATGAAATTTGGGATCATTTACAACTGGAAGTGCAGCAGGATATCATCAAGAAGAAGCTCAAATTCTACGTCATCAACGGCTACGATGTCGCCGAAAAGACGGGTATGGGCGGGCGCATGAACACCATCATGCAGACGGCCTTCTTTGCCATCAGCGGGATCCTTCCGAAGGAAGCAGCGGTCGCCGAGATCAAACACGCCATCGAAAAGAGCTATGGCAAACGTGGTGAAGCTGTAGTGAAGCAGAACTTCGAGGCGGTGGATGCAACCATCGCGAGTCTTCATGAGGTCAAAGTCCCAGCGAAAGTAACCTCAAAGACGACACGCAGGCTTCCAGTCCCGAAAGAAGCGCCTGATTTCGTCAGGAATGTACTTGGGCAGATCATCGACTCTGACGGCGATAACATCCCCGTTTCAGCCTTCCCCGTGGATGGAACATTCCCGACCGGAACAACACAATGGGAGAAACGCAACCTCGCGCTTGAAATCCCCGTGTGGGATGCGGATATTTGTATCCAATGCGGCAAGTGTGTGATGGTATGCCCGCACGCGGTTATCCGCCATAAAGTATATGACGAGAAATTGCTGGCGAACGCGCCTGAAACCTTCAAGCACATGCCGTCCAAGTTCAAGGAATTTTCCGATGGCATGGCCTACACGGTGCAGGTCGCGCCGGAAGATTGTACGGGTTGTACGCTTTGCGTGGAAGTTTGCCCGGTGAAAGACAAACGCGCCGTCGGACGCAAGGCCATCAACATGGAACCCCAGCCGCCCCTGCGGGAAGCCGAGGCGAAGAATTGGGATTACTTCATGAGCATTCCCGATTTGGATCGCAAGTTGATCAACCCTTCCACGATCAAGAATTCGCAGCTGCTGCGCCCACTGTTTGAGTTCAGCGGCGCGTGCGCGGGATGCGGCGAAACTCCGTATGTGAAGCTGGTTTCACAGTTGTTTGGCGACCGCGCCGTGATTGCGAATGCGACTGGTTGTTCGTCCATTTATGGCGGCAACCTCCCCACCACCCCGTGGGCAAAGGATGCCAACGGCCGCGGGCCTGCCTGGTCGAACTCGTTATTCGAAGACAATGCCGAGTTCGGTTTGGGCATGCGCCTGACAATCGACAAGCAGAATGAACATGCGCGTGAATTGTTGAAATCGTTCGAGCAGGAATTAAGCACGGAGTTGGTGGAAACCATTTTGAATGCGGATCAGACGGATGATGCAGGAATTGACGCTCAGCGCGAACGCATTGCCTTGTTGAAAAATAAACTCGGCAAATCCAGCAACAGCCAGGCCAAGGATTTGATCAGCCTGGCGGATAATCTCGTTAAGAAATCGGTCTGGATCATCGGCGGCGACGGCTGGGCATACGATATCGGCTACGGCGGTCTGGACCACGTACTTGCCAGCGGGCGTAATGTAAATATCCTTGTACTGGATACCGAGGTGTATTCAAATACGGGCGGCCAGGCAAGCAAGGCCACGCCGCGCGCGGCAGTTGCAAAATTCGCCATGAGCGGCAAGGGCTTGCCCAAGAAAGACCTCGGTCTCATCGCCATGTCTTACGGGTATGTGTACGTCGCCCGCATTGCAATGGGCGCAAATGACCAGCAAACACTAAAGGCCATGCTTGAAGCCGAAACCTACGACGGGCCTTCCCTCGTCATCGCGTACAGTCCGTGCATCGCGCATGGCTACGACATGGCAAGGAGTCTCGAACAGGCGAAACTGGCGGTGCAATCCGGTCACTGGCCCATGTACCGGTACGATCCGCGTCTGGCATTGCAGGGACAGAACCCGCTCATCATCGAGTCCAAGGAGCCGAGCATTCCGATCTCGCAATATGCGTACAATGAAACCCGCTACAAAATGCTCACTCAAATGGATGAAGAACGCGCCGAAAAATTGATGCAGGAAGCACAGCATGATGCAAAAGCGCGCTGGACGTTGTACCAGCAGATGGCGACCATGCATTACGGGAACGGGAACGACAACAACGAGGAGAAAAAATCATGACGGATCTTTCCACGACCTATCTTGGCCTGAAATTAAAGAATCCGCTCGTCGCCTCGGCATCTCCGCTCTCGAAAAAGATCGAGAGAGCGCGGAAGCTGGAGGAGGCGGGGATTTCAGCCATCGTGATGTATTCCCTCTTCGAGGAGCAGATCATCCACGAATCGCTCGAGCTTGACCATTACCTGTCGCGCGGTTCTGAATCATTTGCCGAAGCCCTCACCTATCTACCAGACGGCGGAATGTACGGGGTCAGCCCGGAGAAATATCTCAACCAGGTGGCTGGACTTAAGAAGGCGCTGAACATTCCTGTGATCGGCAGTTTGAACGGAGTCTCCAAAGGCGGTTGGACGGGTTACGCCAAACGGATTCAGGATGCAGGCGCGGATGCATTGGAACTGAATTTGTACTATCTCGTCACCGACCCGGACCTCACAAGCGGTGAAATAGAAAACGCACAGGTGGAATTGGTATCCGAAGTGAAATCCGCAATTAAGATTCCCTTGGCGGTGAAGCTCAGTCCCTATGTCACTTCTCTGCCCAATTTCGTCAGGCGCATCGTGGAGGCAGGGGCGGACGGACTCGTCCTCTTCAACCGCTTCTATCAGCCTGACTTCGACCTGGATGAACTCGACATCGTTCACAACCTTGACCTGAGCACTTCGGCAGATTTGCGTCTGCCGTTGCGCTGGATCTCGATCCTGTACGGCAAAGTCAATGCGGATTTCGCACTCACGAGCGGTGTGCACTCCGCAAAGGATGTTATCAAGTCCATGATGGCCGGGGCCAAGGTGACGATGACAGCCTCGAATCTGCTCCATCATGGCGAGCAGGCAGTCGGTCTGATCTTGAGCGATTTGGAAGCGTGGATGAAGGAGCGGGAATACGAATCCATCCAGCAGATGCAGGGAAGCATGAGCCAGAAGAATGTCCGCGAACCGGCCGCCTTTGAACGGGCAAATTACATGAAGGTGCTGGGGTCGTGGCGCGATCTGCCTTAACCCATGAACCGAATCAAAAAAGGCTTCCAATAATGGAAGCCTTTTTGTTTACAAGAAATCGATACCTGGATGATTATTCCTGAACGGGAGCGGCGGCGGCTTGCTTGCGTTGACGGAAGGTGATGCGTCCACGCGCCATATCATAAGGAGACATTTCAAGTGCAACACGGTCGCCAAGCAGAATGCGAATGTAGTGCTTGCGCATTTTGCCAGAGAGGTACGCCAAGACCTCGTGGCCGTTATCCAACTTGACACGGAACTGGGTGCCCGGCAATGCTTCGATCACCAGGCCATCCACTTTGATTTTGCCTTCTTCTTTTGTCATACACGCCTCTTGTACTATTCAGTATCCTTGAAGGAGCGCCGTTTGATGCGGCGGATTGCCTTCTTCTTTTCCATACGGCGGGTTTCGCTCTTCGAGACGAACCAGCGTTTGCGGCGAACAGTGCTTAACACACCGCTCTTAACGACCTTCTTGCGAAAGCGCTTGAGCAGGGAGTCCTGCGACTCACCATTTCGTAAATTTACAACTGCCACTGTATTCACCTCCTTTCCGTTTGGAAATAAAAAATCGGCCGTCACACAGACCCAGCCGATGGCATTCATCAAAAACTGAAACGAACTCTATGACCATGCGATCAAAAACTACGCTTCATCTCTCCTTGACGTTTACCCGTGGAAAACTCCACAGCCAAATCTGTTGTTGCAATTATACACGATTCACGTACAGATGAAAAGATTCTGAGCGTGAGATGTTAAAAAAGAAAAGCCCCTTGGCAATGACCTACTCTCCCAGGAGGTCGCCCTCCAAGTACCATCGGCGCTGACGTGCTTAACTACCGGGTTCGGTATGGGACCGGGTGTACCCACGTCGCTCAAATCACCAAGGGACAATTTCACAAAATTGTCACTAAATAGCAGATTGATGTATGTTTGAAAAGTACCAAGTTCTCCGCATCACGGAAGGAAGCCCTCGACCATTAGTACAGCTTAGCTTAACACATTACTGCGCTTACACATGCTGCCTATTAACCAGATAGTCTATCTGGGGTCTTACACCCTTACGGGTCACAGGGATCTAATCTTAGGGCAAGTTTCCCACTTAGATGCTTTCAGCGGTTATCTTTGCCAGACATGGCTACCCAGCGATGCTCCTGGCGGAACAACTGGCACACTAGAGGTCTGTCCACTCCGGTCCTCTCGTACTAGGAGCAGATCCCTTCAAATCCCTTACGCCCACAGCGGATAGAGACCGACCTGTCTCACGACGGTCTGAACCCAGCTCGCGTACCGCTTTAACGGGCGAACAGCCCGACCCTTGGGACCTTGTCCAGCCCCAGGATGCGATGAGCCGACA